>DPJD01000001.1 GCA_003543215.1 Erysipelotrichaceae bacterium
CTTTCCCTATGGTATAATAGGCATCTAGAGGCGATATGATTAAAAAGATACAAACAAACAGTCTCGAAGAGACGAAACAACTCGCACAAAAAATCGGTTCAAAAATCCAGGGAAAGACCCTGATCTTATTAAATGGTGAATTAGGCGCAGGCAAAACTAGCTTTACACAAGGCTTGGCTTTAGGCTTGGAAATTAGCAAACATGTATCGAGTCCAACGTTTACCTTGATGAAGAATTACTTTGGGCGTCTGCCACTCAATCATATCGATGCCTATCGTCTAGAAGGTCACCCTCAAGATCTTGGTTTCGAAGAGTTGTTTGATGAAGATAGCGTTACAGTCATTGAATGGCCACTTTATCTCATGGATGAATTGCCAGAATCATGTCTAAAGGTGAATATTGAAATCGGTATTGGTGATTCTCGGGTTTTTGAGTTTATTGCGAATGGGGATGTCCACGAGGCATTGATAAGGGATTTAATATGATCACACTTGGTATTGATACATCATTTCATTATTTAACCTTAGTTCTTTTTGACAATGAACATGTTTTGGCATCCATTCAAAAAGAAGCATTTAAGAAACAATCAGAACTTGTTTTAGTAGAAATTGAACAGTTGTTTTTGTCTTGCGGTCTTAAACCGAGCGCATTGGAAGCAATCGTGGTAACGGATGGACCTGGCAGTTATACAGGTTTAAGGATTGGATTGACCATCGCTAAAGTACTTGGATCCTTAGCGAAGGTCAAGGTATATACGCTCTCTTCCCTACAAGTTCTAGCTGGCATGGAAGAAGACATCCATGTTCTTCTCGATGCACGTGCGAAACGTGTATATTATGCACATTATCAAAAGGGTAGCTTGGTAGGGGAAGAGAAGATCTTGCCGATCGAAACACTTTCCAATCAAATTAGCCCAAGTGATCGAATCATCGGGGATGGGGCTCTGATCAGTCGCGAGACGTATTATCCTGAATATACACAACACTTCATTCAACTTAAGGATAAGTGGATAATTGTTGAGGACATCGACGCCTTAATCCCTCGTTATTTAAAAGCAAATGAGGATTATCATCCATGATTCAGAGAATGGAAGTAGGCGATCTTGATCGTATCGTAGATTTAGAACGATTGTGTTTTTCAAGTCCATGGTCGAAAGATGATTTCTTATATGAGCTGAATGAAAACCCATTTGGTTATTATGTGGTTTTGAAAGTAGAGAATAGGATTCTTGCATACCTCGGTCTTTGGATGGATGAAGAGCGTGCTCAAATTACGACCATCGGCGTCGATCCTGCTCATCGAGGCAAGGGCTATGCGAAAGCTTTGATGGAACACATGTTGGAAGTGTGTTCTTCAAGAGGCGTCAAGATGTATAGCTTAGAAGTGCGCGTCAGCAATCGATCTGCCATTTCATTGTATAAACGCTTTGGGTTCATACAAGTTGGTATACGTAAGGCTTATTATCAAGACAATCATGAGGATGCTTATCTCATGATAAAAGAAAGTGAGGAAAACGAATGCGTATCTGTGCAATAGAAACATCGTGTGATGAGACAGCAGTCGCGATCATCGAAGATGGCAAAACCGTTCTCAGCAATATTGTTTCCTCACAAATCAATGTCCATCAAGCCTTTGGTGGCGTCATTCCTGAAGTTGCGTCACGTATTCATGTGGAAAACATCAGCCTCGTTTTGAAAGAAGCGTTGAGTGAAGCAAAGATGTCACTGGATGAAGTGGATGCGTTCGCAATCACACACGGACCTGGTCTTGTGGGTTCGTTACATGTTGGATTAATCGCAGCGAAAACATTGGCTTGGTATACTCAAAAACCTTTGATTCCAGTTCATCACATCACAGGGCACATTTATGCAAATAACTTTGTGAGTGAACTAACGTATCCGATGTTGGCTTTGGTCGTTTCCGGTGGACATACAGAACTTGTCTATTTGAAAGAAGAATTTGATTTCGAGATCCTCGGATCGACACAAGATGATGCGATTGGTGAAGCCTACGATAAAGTCGCACGCGTAATGGGCTTAAGTTATCCAGGTGGTCCGATGATCGATAAACTTGCGAAATCTGGGAAGCCTCATTACAAACTGCCTAAAATCAAGACACAGAATCCATTTGATTTTTCTTTCAGCGGATTGAAGTCTGCTGTTTTACAGTTGGTTCATAAACAAACCGAAGACTTGCGTCATGAAGATCTTGCCTTTGCTTTTCAAGAAGCAGCTGTGGGTGAATTGATGCATAAAACACGTTTGGCTTTAGACACTTATCCCGTGAAACACTTTGTATTAGCAGGTGGGGTTGCGGCAAACTCACGACTACGCGAATTGGTCTTAGGCTTAAGTGAAACCTATCCGGATGTGCAAATAACGATTCCACCACTATGGTGTTGTACAGACAATGCGGCAATGATAGGGGCGGTCGCATACATTGCGTACAAACATGGAGTACAAGCAGATCTAAGCTTAAGCGCGAATCCTGGCTTGGATTATGCGTGAAGTTTATTAAAATATTCACAATCTTAACAAGCTATGTTAAACTAAGATAAGGTGAAAATATGAACAACTTAAAACAAACAGTCCCAAAGGCTACATTACAACGCTTTCCTGTCTATCTCAAGGCATTGCGTAAACTGGATAATCTAGGTGTTCAACGCATCATGTCTCGTGAACTCTCGGAATTTGTGGATATCGAACCCACAACGATTCGTCGCGATTTCTCATTCCTTGGTTCCCTGGGTAAACAAGGCTATGGATATGATGTATCTGCACTGATCAAAGTTTTTGATCAACATCTTGGTGGTCAATTTGAAGAAAAACTCATTATCGTTGGGGCAGGAAATCTTGGCCGGGCTTTAATGAATTATAATCGTTGGAATCATGTCGTTGGTGAAATCGTATGTGCCTTTGATATCGAGCCAAATAAGATTGGATCGATGTATGAAATACCAGTTTATCCAATCAGTGATTTGAAAGAGCATATTCCTGAAGGTTGTCGCATCGCGATTCTAACGGTTTCAAAAGATGTCCAAGAGACTGTGAATCTTTTAGTGGATGCGGGCATTAAGGGAATTGTGGATTTTACACATGAACACATTCAAGTTCCTAAAGGTGTGAAAGTTAAAGCAGTCGATGTCGTTTCAATGATACAAGAGTTGGTTTTTGAGACCAATTCCATTTCTTAGGAGAAAATATGGAAGCATTAATGACAGTGAGAGAATGTTATGAATTAGTCAAGGAAGGTTCGATGCTTGAGTTGGATACCATGGATTTGGTCCAAGTGCAAGGCTGGGTTAGAACCAACCGTAACAATAAAAATGTTGGTTTCATCGAGTTGAATGATGGGACTTATTTCCGCAGCATCCAGTTGGTGTATGCCAGCGACTTGGAACAATTCGAAGAAGCGACCCGCTATTTGACAGGGACTGCTTTGACGGTCATTGGATCCTTCAAGTTGACGCCCGGTATGAAACAACCTTTTGAAATTGAAGTTAAATCATTCAATCTCGAAGGTGCATGCGATCCGGATTATCCGCTTCAAAAGAAGCAACATTCATTTGAATATCTACGTGAGATCGCACATTTGCGTCCACGTACGAATACCTTTAGTGCAGTCTTCAGAGTACGTTCCGTCTTAAGTATGGCGATCCATGAGTTCTTCCAGGACCAAGGCTTTGTCTACTTACATGCGCCGATCATTACGGGTAATGATGCGGAAGGTGCCGGTGAAGTCTTTACCGTCACAACACGCAGTGATGCGAACTATGAGGAAGATTTCTTTGGTAAAAAAGCAAGTTTGACCGTTTCGGGTCAACTTCAAGCTGAAGCGTTCGCTTTAGCGTTTAGAGATGTTTATACTTTTGGTCCTACATTCAGAGCTGAAAACAGCAATACAGCCCGACATGCCAGTGAATTCTGGATGATTGAACCTGAGATTGCGTTTGCGGATTTAGCGGATGACATGGATTTGATCGAAGATATGGTCAAGAGTTGTATTCAATATGTCTTGGACAATGCGGAAGAAGAAATGAAATTCTTAAATGAGCGGATTGATAAGACATTGATGGAACGCTTGGATAAAGTCTTAAACATGCCTTTTGCTCGTATGACTTATACCGAAGCAATCGAACACTTGAAAGAAGCCCCTGTCAAATTTGAATTCCCAGTGGATTGGGGAACGGATCTTCAATCTGAGCACGAACGCTACATTTGTGAGCAAGTCGTTCAAGGACCTGTATTCTTAACGGATTATCCAAAAGATATCAAAGCCTTTTACATGCGTATGAACGATGATGGTAAGACGGTTGCGGCATGTGACCTCTTGGTTCCAGCGATTGGTGAACTGGTCGGTGGATCGCAACGTGAAGAACGTTATGACATGCTTAAGCAACGAATGGATGATATGAACATTCATGCGGAAAGCTTGAAGTGGTATTTGGATCTACGTCGTTATGGCGGTTGTCAACACGCTGGATTCGGTTTAGGTTTTGAACGATTCTTAATGTATATCACTGGCATGCAAAACATACGTGATGTCTTGCCATTCGCAAGGACACCACGCAACTTAGAATATTAGAAGCGAGGTTCAATGGAATATCAACCAAGATTGGTGCCTAAAGGAAGAAGACGATTGAAATGGCGGGTGCTTATCCCGTCTTTTATTCTGCTAGCTTTACTGGGATACATTCTTTTCAATGCATTATTTCCCAAGCAATTAGAGGTGATGGGGACAGGTTTGACAATCTGTGATTACAGCTATACCCAAACTCAAACCGCTTTGAATGACAAACAATATACCGATGTCTTAGAGATTAGAGATTATCTCTATTACGGAGAAACTTTAAATCTTTTTAATGCGACTTATGACAATAACACACCCGATTATTTTATCGGTAAAACTTTAAAGTTGCGAAACATCTGTGATAGTAATGAATGGGTTTATATGTTGGGACGAAACGCGGATGAACAAATTCCCTTAGAGAATCTTCCCAATGGGTTTTATGAAGTATTCATTGTGGATAATCTCATTGAGAAACGACTCATTAGTGATGATGAGCTGTATGATGTTTTTTATACGGTACGACGGAATGGTGTTAGTAAACGGATTGACTTGATTGGAGATAAAGATCTTGTCCAGGGGATCGATGACAATGTATCAATTTTAGATGATCACTATTTCTTTATTCAAGTAACGGATGCGGATGAAGTCGAAACAGCGGAAATCTATGATGTGTATATCGATCCTGCCCATAATACCACCAGTTGGAATGTGACAGATCGTGGTCGTACTGACGATGATTTGGTAGAAGCAGATGTGTTGTTTAAGATAGCAGAAGCACTTAAAGTGAAACTAGAAGCTCAAGGTTTGAAAGTGATGCTTTCAAGAGAAACCATTGATGCGACGATTAATCAATATGGTGTGGATGGACGTTTGTACAAAGCGTATCAGTCCAAGGCGAAGCATTATCTTGAACTAAATCTTAATTTTACGACCAACAAAGATACACGTGGAAGCCGCGTCATCTATTCTTCGTATTCAAGCAATCGCTTCGCAACCTCGATTTTCAAATCGTTTATGAATACCACGGGTGTCGTACCTTATGGACGCAACACGGCCTCAAATATCGCGGGAGTCGTCGCCGCAAGTCGTTTCTCAGGTTTGGATGCCTACCCATCGATTCGTGAAGCGGGTGGAAGAATTTTAGTCGCAGGTACGATCTCCGATCTCGCCGTCGAACAAAACAGTTCATTCAATAAAGAAGAACGCAAAGGGATACAGTCTCTAAGCTTGGAATTGTTTTTTATCTCAAATGGTTTAGACACAACGGTTTATCGAACACAATTTGATGCGATGGTAGACAATATCGCCAAAGGTTATTTGAAAGCGTTAGGAATGGAATGACATGACTTTACAATTATCGAACGCATCTAAATCATATGGAGCCGATGAGATTTTCACACAACTGAATTTCGAAATCAAACCTAATGATAAGATTGCCATTATCGGACGCAATGGTTGTGGGAAAACCACCTTATTAAAGATTCTTGCGGATCAATTGTCACTGGATAAAGGTGATATTTTTAAGCCGCGTGATTTAAAGGTTGGCTACTTGGCACAAGCTAATGCGACCTCTGAAGAATTGACCATCGAAGCTTATTTTGAACCTTTATTTCGTGAAATCTTTGCGCTTGAAACAGAACTGGGGAGTTTGGCAAGCAAGCTGAATGAACACTCGAGTGAAGAAGATTTGCAGAACTATGCGACGAAGATGGAAAATTTCGAACGTTTAGGAGGTTATACCTATCGTCAAGAATGGATGACCATTTTCACACAATTTGGCTTTCGAAATGAGGACCTTCAACGACCGGTTATGACCTTGTCGGGTGGACAGAAGACACGCATCGCTTTTGTGTATCTCTTGATCAGTAAACCCGATGTGTTATTGCTGGATGAACCGACCAACCACTTGGACATGAGTACGATTGAGTGGTTGGAGACTTATCTCGCCCATTATGATAAAGCTTTGGTTTTTGTATCTCATGACCGTATGTTCATCGATCATGTGGCAAAGACGATTGTTGAGATGGAATTTGGTGAACTCACAAGCTATGTGGGCAACTATGCCAATTTTCTCGCTCAGAAGGCACTCAACCAAGAAAAGCAATTATCCTCATTCAAGCGCCAACAAAAAGATATTCAACGCTTGGAGCAACTCATTGAAAAATTCAGATACAAAAAGAATAAAGCAAAATTCGCGCAATCTAAAATCAAATATCTGGATCGTTTGGAGCGTATTGAAGCACCGGATGCGGATAAGCGCAATTTCAAAGCACGTTTCTACGCCAAACATCGTGGTGGAAAAAGTGTCCTAAGTGTCAAAGATTTAGAAATAGGTTATCACCAAAGTTTAGCCAAGATCAATCTTGAAATTCTACATGGCCAACACTGTGCCGTCATCGGTCCCAATGGGCATGGGAAATCCACGTTTTTGAAGACCATCATTGAGCACATCCCTTATCTTAGTGGTGAATTCTTGTTGGGTCATCAAATTGATATTGGTTACTTCGACCAGGAACAACTCGAGTATCGAAGTACGAAAACAGCGTTAGAAGATTTATGGGATGCCTATCCGGATTTGACACAGACAGAAGTGCGTACCATTCTTGGATCGTTTCTATTTACAGCCGATGAAGTTTTTAAGGAAGTCAATGTCCTATCGGGTGGAGAAAAAGTGCGCTTGGCACTTGCGAAGTTGATGCTTAAAGGATCCAACTTCTTGGTTCTGGATGAACCTACGAATCACTTGGACATTCTAGGAAAAGAAGCCTTGGAGAATGCATTAAAGGATTATGAAGGCACGATTCTATTTGTATCCCATGACCGTTATTTCATTCAAAAGATTGCAAAGACGGTCTTGAGCATCGAGAATGGGCATGCGGATTTCTATCAGATTGAAGATCAAGTGTTGCGCACTGAAATCAAAGAAGAGCAGAAGCTCGAAGAGAAGACCGAAGTCAAACCGAAGGCAAATGCTTCACGCTTGCTTAAGCAGATTCAAAAACTTGAGGAAGCCATCGCACTTAAAGAAGAAGAACTCGCCATTGCACGCGAAAAACGCTTTGACCCCTTTTATTACCATGATTATCAAAATATGCGTGAACTGGATGAGTCGATTGATGGAATTCATGTGGACTTGGACAAGTTGATGAAAGACTGGGAAAGCTTGCATGAAGAGCTTGAGAAGAGTAGTAAACAAACCAATATTAAGGTATAATATCATCGATTAAAAAAGGAGAAACAACTATGGGAAATTGTATTGTTGCACAGAGCGGTGGGCCTACTTCCGTCATTAACGCAACCTTAGCTGGTGTTGTCAAAGGCAACCAATTGAATCCGATCTATAAGACGGTTTATGGTGGTTTGAATGGTATCGAAGGTATTTTGGAAGAACGTTTCGTTGATTTAACGAACATGAGTGAAGAAGATAACTATATTCTGCGTCAGACACCTTCAAGTGCTTTAGGTTCATGTCGTTATAAATTAAAAAGAAGCAATGTGGCGGATTTCGAAAAACTATTCGCAATTTTAGAAAAATACGATATCGATACGATGTTCTACATCGGTGGTAATGACTCGATGGATACGGTTTATGCCTTGAGTGAATACGCTGCTGCACACAACATCACCAATCGTCGTTTTGTTGGTTGTCCAAAGACCGTTGATAATGATTTGATGGTTACCGATCATTGTCCAGGTTATGCAAGTGCTGCGAAGTTCATTGCGACGACAGCATTGCAAACATGGTTGGATGTCAATGTTTACACACGCCAAGAAGTTTTCATTTTGGAAACAATGGGTCGTGATGCAGGTTGGTTGGCTGCTTCCGCATGCTTGAGTGGTATCGTGGATTTAGTTGTCTTGCCTGAAATTCCATTTGATAAAGAAGTGTTCTTAGGCGAAGTACGCAAATGCATCGCTGAAAAGAACAAGTGTTATGTCGTTGTGTCTGAAGGTGCTCGTTATGCGGATGGGACGTACTTAGCCGCTGGCGAAGCGAAGAATGATGGTTTTGGACATGCGGTTTTAGGTGGAGCTGCCAATGCAGTTAAAGACTTGATTTTAAGTTCTGGTGCTGCGAATCGTTGTAAGGTTCAGGATTTAAGTACGGCCCAACGTTGCCATGCCTCTGAACAATCATTAGTCGATGTGGAAGAGTCATTCAAACTCGGTATGAGTGGTCATATGCGTAGTGCCGATCCTAAATTCACTGGTCAAATGGTGGGTGTGAAGCGCAAAGCGGGCGAAGTTTATGATGTCGAGTATTTTGCGACTGCCGCAAGTAATGTGGCAAATCATGTCAAGAACTTCCCAGTTGAATGGGCCTTGCCAAACTACCGTGGTGTTACGGAAGAAGCCATTGCATACATGAAACCATTGATTCAAGGCTCACCAGTCGTGACCTATAAAGATGGTGTTCCAGCTTACGTCAAACCTTATTACATGAAGTAAAATAAAAACTGTAACGGTGTTTATGATCAACAAACGTTACAGTTTTTTTATTGATTGATGAGTGCGAATAAGAAGCTGAGTGTGAAGTTGAGAATTATGAACAAGCTACTTAGGATAAGAAAATCAAGCTTGACGAGTATCCTGTTTTGGTTTGCACTTTGTACATAATTATAAAATGAACTGTACTTTTCCTTCTGTTCTTCGTCGAGCGTTTCTTGTTTACGGCTGAATATATAGTATGTCTTTTTGAAAGAATACCCAAATACATCGAAATATCCAAAACGTTCTAGATACAAATACAGGGTAATAACCAACATGAAAATGCTAATGTAACCAATCGAATTCAGAAAAGACAACAAGAAGTTGTTTTGAAAGAAGGCATATACCAAGGAAATACCATATAAAATGGCAAATAGTCGTAGATTTTTTAACATATCGCTTGCATTATAGCATAAGTTGAATAATAATTTTATGAAAATATTTTCATAAATATGCCTTGGTTTTTTCACATATATTTCACAATGCTATTGACAGTTTTCAATAATTCCCTATAATAAATTCTATACACGTAAGGTGTGGAAAGGATTATTAGTAATGAAAAGACTATTATTATTGTTGGTAGTTGCTGTCTTAATTGCTACTAATTTAGTTGGATGTGCTAAAAAGGTTGAACTTGGTGCTAACATCAATTTATTCCAAGGTGAAGACATCCCTACATTAGATGCAAACTTAGCTACCGATGCTGTTTCCTTTGATTCATTAGGAAACGTTATGGAAGGTCTCGTTCGTTTAGGCCAAGATGCTGATCTCGTTCCTGGGGTTGCAGAATCATGGACATTTGATGAAGCGAGCTTGACTTGGACATTTAAACTAAATAAAGATGCTGTATGGGTTAACGCTACTGGCGAAAAACAACGTAATGTTGTTGCAGGCGACTTCGTTTATTCGTGGGACCGCTTGGCTGCTGGAGATTATCAATACACCTTTATGTTAGCGGATGTCGCTAAGATCGTTAGTTATGAGGCTGTAGACGATGCGACTTTAACCGTCACATTGGCTGAAAAAGTTCCTTATTTCCTAAGTAATATGGCATTCCCTTCTTTCTACCCAATTCCTAGCGAAAGAGTAGAAGCATTAGGTGAAGGTTATGGTACAACTGCTGAAGACCTTTGGTACAATGGACCATTCTATATGTCCAAATGGGATCATTCAGTTGAATTCGTATGGACTCGTAACCCAGAATATTGGGAAGCTGAAGTTGTTCGTACTCCTGCAGTCACTTTCCGCGTCATCGAACAATATGATGTAGCGACTGGTGTTGCATTGTATGATGAAGGCCAAATCGACGCTGTTGGTTTGTCCGGTGAATTCGTTACTCAACGTAAGAACGATCCAGATGCAGTTACAGTTCCTGATACAGCTGTATTCTACTTGATGATCAACGTTGGTAATGCAGGTCCTGATGCGACTGCACCCGATGATCAAGCTGGCGCTGGTAACCCATTGTTTGACAACCTAAAAGTTCGTCAAGCGATTGCTAAATCCATTGACAAATCTTACATCACTGAAAATATCTTGAAGAACGGTTCTGTTCCTGCTTACCACTTTATCCCTTCTAACTACTTGTCATCCAATGGCGTTGGTTTTGAAGATGCACGTGGCGAAGGTTACATGTTGACCGACAAAGCTGAAGCTCGTGCCTTGTTCGAAGCTGGTATGGCTGAATTGGGCTATGCTGCTGGTGAAAACGGCTTATCCGTTAACATCTTGAACTACGAATCTGCAACTGCTGGTTTGATCATTGAATTCGTTAAACAAGAATTGGATGAATTGTTTGCAGGTTATGGTGTCACCATCAACATCTCAACACTTCCATTCGCTCAAAAATTAACGGAAGCTGAAGCTGGCCGTTACGATATCACATTTGCTGGTTGGGGTCCTGACTATGATTGGCCAACAACTTACTTGGATATGTGGTTGACTGACAACGCTTATAATGAAGTTGGTTACTCCAGTGCTGAATACGATGCATTGTTGAGCCCAGCTGGCAAAGATGATGCTCAAGTTTGGGCAGATCTCCAAGCAGCTGAAGGCGTCTTCTTGAATGACGCTGTCATGGTTCCAATCTACCAAAGAGCTGGTATCTCCTTGAGAAACCCAATGGTCTCCGGTATCGTTTATCACTTAAGTGGTTACGACACGAGCTTGAAATGGGCGTTCAAAGAAGTTGCTGAGTAATTTGTTCGCTTAAAGTCTTAAAAAAAAGGGTGCTTTAATGCACCCTTTTCTATCGCTTTTTGATTTACAATGCTTCAACGTTGTATAATATTTGATAACGTAAAGGCAATTAAATATCATAGAACGACTTGAATTTATGTAAATTTTCAGACGGCTTGAAAAACTCGATTTTTATTCTATTAATTTGCAAAAAAATATTCACTTTAATGAAAATTAGGATATAATAATAGCACTGTCTAGTTTGTAACAAGCGGTTTTTTTGTCCCAAAGGAGGTATAGAAATGACACGTTATATTAGTAGAAGAGTTCTTCAAATGTTGATGACACTTTTCTTAATTATGACAATTCTGTTTATTCTGTTAAAGGTAACACCGGGTTCTCCATTTACCAATCCCAGAATCTCTGCAGAAACACGTGCAATACTTGAAGCAAAATATGGATTGGATAAACCAGTCCTAGTTCAGTATGCAATTTATTTAGGTGGTTTACTGCGTTTTGACTTTGGTGAATCAATCATCATTATCAAGAACTATCCTGTTACCAAGATGATTTTTGAACCTTTAGCAATTACAGTTCGACTTGGCTTGATCGCCTTGACGTTTGGTTCGCTTGTTGGGATTTTTCTAGGGGCACTAGCCGCTTTGAATCGAAATAAGTTCTGGGATCACTTCAATACCATTATCGCGGTCATCGGTGTATCTGTACCGTCTTTTGTTATTGCAACTATTTTGTTATTGTTGCGCAAACAATTTCCTATTGTTCCGATTATATTCAATAAAGCGGATCCAGCGAAAGGAATCACGATTTTGGATGAAATTCGGTCTATGACCTTACCCATCTTGTCACTTTCCTTTGGTGTAATCGCTACGATTTCTCGTTATATGCGTACTGAGTTGGTTGAAGTCTATAACTCTGACTTTATCCTACTTGCACGTGCTAAGGGACTGAATCGTCGTCAAGTCTTTACAAAACATGCATTCCGTAATGCTCTGATTCCAATTATTACAGTCATGGGACCCATGTTGGTGGCCTTGATTACCGGTAGTACGGTTGTCGAGCGCTTCTTTGGGGTTCCAGGTTTAGCATTATTGACGATTAAGTCGATTAATGTCAAAGATACCTTTGTTACTTTAGGCGCAGAGTTGCTCTATAGCGCACTCTTCGTTTCTATGATGTTGTTGGTAGATATCGCGTACGGACTTGTCGATCCACGTATCCGTTTACTGGGAGGTTCAAAGAATGACTAATCAAGAAAAAGATCTGAATCAAACATTCGAAATGCAAGAACTTCCTAAAGAACTTTTCACTTTTGAGAAGGCACAAGAAGATGCTGAGGGTTTGACAACAAAGCCAATCTCGTTCTGGCAAGACTCAATGCGTCGTTTGTTTAAGAACTACGTAGCTGTCGTGTCTCTACTTATCATTGTTGTATTGTTTTTAACAGCAATCATTGCGCCAGTAATGTCGAATTATACGCTTACGGGTCGTGTTAATGATGATTATTATAAGTTTGCTCAATTGCCACCGCGTGTTCCAGTCTTGGAGAATTTCGGTTTGTTTGATGGGACTTTGATTAAAGAATTCACTCAAGGTTCATTGAATGAAGTTGGCTATGCGCCAGACGAATATAAAATTGTAGGTACGTTTACGCGTAATCGTATCGAATATCTCAAAGTTAAAGAATATACTTACAAGTATTTAGATATCGAAGATCGTTACTTTATCTTTGGTACAGATATCTTGTCACGTGATATTTGGACACGTGTTTGGTATGGAACCAGTATCTCATTATTGATTGGTGTATATGCAGCCATCATTGATGTGTTGATTGGTGTTGTCTATGGTGGTATTGCTGGTTTCTTTGGTGGTACTAAGATCGATGATGTCATGATGCGTATCCTTGAAGTCCTTTACGGTATTCCATCCATTGTTATTCTATTCGTATTATTTATGTTCTTAACACCTGGTATCGTTCCGATTGCGATTGCCATCGCCTTAACGGGGTGGATTGGTGTTGCGCGTATGATTCGTGCTCAGTTCCTCAAATTACGTGATCAAGAGTTCGTTCTTGCGGCGCGTACCTTGGGTGCATCAGATGCTCGTATCATCATGAAACATTTGATTCCAAACGTTGTTGCTCAAATCATTGTCATGGTTTCCTTCTCGATTCCTTCAGCCATTTTCTATGAAGCTTTCTTGGCTTTCATTGGTATTGGTTTGGATCTCAGCAAGCCATCGCTCGGTGTTTTGATCAATGATGCGATTTCTTCTACGCAAGGTGCGATGACATATGTCTACCAGCTGGTTCTTCCAAGCTTGGTCTTGTCGACATTGATGTTGTCTATTAATTTATTGGGTAACGGCTTACGTGATGCTTTAGATCCACGTATGCGTAATAACTAGGAGGTACGGACATGAAAGAAAAAGTACTAAGTGTCAAAAACTTAACAGTCTCCTTTAAGACGCACGGTGGATTGGTTCAAGCGGTGCGTGATGTAAGTTTTGATTTATATCAAGGTGAGACGCTTGCGATCGTAGGTGAGTCGGGTTCAGGTAAATCCGTCACATCAAAGTCAATCATGGGATTATTGTCACCGAATGCAGTTATCGAAAAAGGTGAGATCTTATATAACGACGTTGATTTATTAAAGCTGAATGAGAATGATTTTGCGAAGTATCGTGGCGCGGATATTGCGATGGTTTTCCAAGATCCGATGACTTCTTTGAACCCAGTTATGACGATCGGAAATCAGATTTCTGAATCGTTGATCAACAATTTAAATTACACAAAGGAACAAGCAAAAGCGCGTTCATTGGAATTAATTGCTTTAGTTGGAATCGATAGCCCTGAGAAACGCTATAATCAGTACCCTCATCAATTCTCTGGTGGTATGCGTCAACGTATCGTCATCGCGATTGCGTTGAGCTGTAACCCTAAGATTTTAATTTGTGATGAACCGACTACAGCATTGGACGTCACAACCCAAGCCCAAATCTTGGAATTGATCAAAGATCTCCAACAACATTTCGGAGTTTCCGTAATCTTCATTACCCATGACTTAGGCGTCGTCGCAAACATGAGTGATCGTGTCGGTGTCATGTATGCTGGGAAAATTGTAGAAATCGGAACGGTTGAAGATGTCTATTATGATCCAAGACATCCATACACTTGGGGTCTCTTGGCTTCAATCCCTGCTTTCCAAGCAAAAGGTGTTGAACTCTATGCGATTCCTGGTGCGCCTCCACAAATGATAAATCCTCCAAAAGGAGATGCATTCTCTTTACGTAGCGATTGGTCGATGAAGGTTGATTTCGTTCATCAGCCACCTATGTTTAAAGTGAGTGATACCCATTCGGCAGCGACATGGTTGCTTCATCCCAATGCACCAAAAGTCGAACGCCCTGCTCAATTACAGGATCGTATCGATGCACTGATGCGCATGCATGAAGGAGGTAAAAGCGAATGAGCGACAAAGTCTTATTAAAAGTTGAACATCTCAAGCAATACTTCAAACTCGATCGCAAGTCGAAAGTCAAAGCAGTTGATGATGTCAGTTTCGAAATTTATGAAGGTGAAACCTTCGGTCTAGTCGGTGAATCTGGTTCTGGAAAGACAACGATTGGTCGTTCCATTATTCGTTTATATGATATTACGGGTGGCAATGTCGAATTCGAAGGCAAACAAGCCAGTGGTAAGTTGAAAAAAGAAGAGCGTGCTTCTATTGCTCGTAACATGCAGATGATCTTCCAAGATCCTATGGCCTGTTTGAATCCACGTATGAACATCCGCGATATCGTTGCGGAAGGGATCGATATTCATAACTTAGCTAAGACTAAGGAAGAACGTGATGAGATGGTGTATTCCATTCTCGCAAAAGTTGGTTTGGCTCGCGAACATGCAGGTCGTTATCCACATGAATTCTCAGGTGGGCAACGTCAACGTATCGGAATTGCTCGTGCTTTGATCACAAATCCTAAATTGGTTATCTGTGATGAGCCCATCTCAGCGTTGGACGTATCCATTCAATCACAAGTCGTCAATCTTTTGAAGAAACTTCAAAAGGAATTGGGTTTGACTTATTTGTTCATTGCCCATGACCTATCCATGGTTCGTTATATTTCCGACCGTATTGCGGTCATGCACAAAGGAAAGATCGTTGAGCTGGCGGACGCGGAAGAGCTTTATAACAATCCGCTTCATCCATACACACGTTCTTTGATGTCTGCGATTCCGACACCAGATCCTAAGAGTGAAAAACAGCGTGCTCGTTTTGCTTATGATCCATCGCAACATGATTACACATCGGATGAGCCAAAGATGCGTGAAATCCGTCCTAAGCATTTCATTTATTGTAACGAAAAAGAATTCAAAGCTTATCAAGCAGAGCTTGTTGCTTAAGTATTGAACAAGAGAACACATCGTCACTAGGCGATGTGTTTTATCTTATATTGAATCGTAAATTTAGCATAGAACCGACATTTTATTGTGAAAAGTACAAACTTATTTGATATAATGATTAAGCGCTGGAGGAATACCCAAGTGGTTGAAGGGGTCGGTTTCGAAAACCGATAGGAGTGCAAGCTCGCGCGGGTTCAAATCCTGCTTCCTCCGCCATTTTTTTTTGGCATTTTTTAATTTATTGGTGAAATCAAAAATCAATTTAATTATGACAAAATTTTAACTTGTGAAAAAGTGTAGAAATTGTGTTAGTTTTAAACATCCATTCAAGTAAAATCGGGTGTAAAATATAGACAAGCTTGTTTAGCCTGAAATTTGTGAAGTGAGACTTGAAGAGTGGTTAGAATCGGCGTATAGTAAATAAATGTTTGGGAGGTGTTCAAATTGGAAGGCAAAATAAAAGCGATCATTAAAGCAGATTTGGAAGCACAAGCCAAAGTGAAGGAAGCTGAATTAAAAATTCAGAATGCAATCATGGCCATCACTAAAGATAAGGATGCGGTGCACAAAGAAGTTTTTGATCGTGCCCAGAAATTTGTCGCAGACGAACGCAAAAAGCTGTTGGATCAACTTGCTCAAAGTGAGAAGGAAGGCCAACAACATTTTACGCAAGCCTTGCATGATTTAGAAGAACGTTTTAGTGCTAATCAAGCGAAATGGTTAGATGAGCTCTATCAGCGTTCGATACGGTTCGAGGCCGATAATGAGTGATCAATCGACCTTAGCCATGGCCGCCAAAGCGAAGGCCATGTATGGGAAACATTTAAAATCAGAAGATTACACGGAACTCTTACGTAAAAGAACCGTTCAAGAAATTGCAGGCTATTTAAAAAACGAAACAGCATTTAGAGAAATTCTCGCTGGGATCAATGAGTTTGCGATCCACCGCGGTCACTTGGAAATGTTGGTTCGGCAAACCTTCTTTCTCGATTTCTTGGAATTGATTCGTTATAGTCAATCAAAAAACGATCATTTTTACGAATACGGTGTTCTTATGATGGAAATCAAGCAGATCTTGATGACGATTCGTTTGTTAAGCGAAACGGATAAGACCAGTCAGATTGCACAATTGCCCATCTTTGCGAATCGTTTGATTTCTTTTGACGTTGAAGAGCTCATCAAAGTCAATTCATTTGATGAACTGTTAAGTGTTTTAAAGAGCACGCCTTATTATCAGATCCTAAAACCTTTAAAACCCAAAAGTCTATTAGATATCGATTATTCAACTTACGAAATCGAATTGAAAGCTTACTATTTCAAACGCGTAAATGAAATCATTGAACATGAGTTCAAAGGTAAAGATAAAGAAGATATTCGTGATATGTTTGACACGCAGATTGAGTTGGACAACATCACCAAAATCTATCGATTAAAGAAATACTACAACGCAAGTCCATTTGAAATCAAAAAGGTGCTGAACCCGACATACAAAAGGATAAGCAAGAAGACTTTGATGGAATGGATCGATCAGAAAGATGCAGTACAATTTTTGCAGGCTGTACATGATCATGCCTATGATATCCCTACGGATATCAAAGAGTTTCAGTACATTGAATATCAGACCGATGTGATCATGTTTGAGTTGACGAAACGTTTGATGCGCTTCTCGACCAATCCAAACATCATCTTGGTCGCATATTTGAATTTATTGGAAATCGAAATTCAGAATGTTGTCGATATCATTGAGGGTGTTCGCTATAAAGTCGAAAATGACAAAATTGCGAAGCTCTTGATCTACTAGGAGGTCCTATGGCAATTGAGAAGATGCGATTACTGCGCATGGCAGGATCCAAAGAGAATATTGAAAAAATCTTGTTGACTGCTTTTGCGACCAACGATTTGCATGCGGAATTGGCAAGTCATGTCGTGAATGAAGGGAATGGCGGTAAGCTGTTGCCTGAAGACAACAGTTTTTCCGAGTATCTCAAACGGATCAACAGTATGGCGAGAAGTTTGAATACAGAGATCATGTGCGCTTTTGATGGGGTTACGACCTTCACCAAAGATCAGATTGAGATGCATTTGATAGAGGCGGAAGAGAAATTCGAGAAGATCAATGAGCAACTCATGATGCGCTCGAATCTAACAGCTGAAGATAAGGATGCACTTGAAATCTTACGTACATATGATATTTCGGCGTTGAATGACTTAAAATATTCCTATGTGACCTTTGGGCGTTTACCTTTGAGTAGTATTCCTAAGATCGATCTGCATGAAGAGAAGAGTTTCATCTATCATGTGATGACGAAGAATAATCAATACGCATGGGTCCTGATCATTGCTTTATTGGATAAGCAAAAAGAAGTATCCAATATCCTAGACTCTCTCTACTTCGAGCCCATTGCGATTCCCAAGATTGATGATATTCAATATACGATCGATTGTGAATCAACACTCGGTCAGATTTATGGCTATGTGTATCATTACGCAGAACTCGCGAAATATTATAAGTATATGGCAGTCTTTGATGATCAGGTGGTCATCACCGGTTTCGTACCAGAACGCGTTAAAAAAGCCTATAAGACCTTGTTTGGAGATTTGACCGATGTGGTGATTCAAGACTTCCCAGCAGAGTCGGAAGAAGGTTTGGAACCACCGACCGTGCTTCGAAACAATTGGTTCGCAAAACCATTCGAACTCTTCATTGAAATGTATGGTTTGCCACACTATGGTGAATTCGATCCAACCTTCTTTGTCTCAGTAACCTATAGCTTGCTCTTTGGCATCATGTTTGGTGACTTAGGCCAAGGCTTGGTGCTTGTGATTCTTGGCCAGTTGATGTGGGTCAAGAAGAAGATGAAGTTAGGTGCGGTTGCGGTTCGTATTGGGATGTTCTCGATGTTCTTTGGGACACTGTTTGGATCCTTCTTCGGAGATGAAGAAATTCTGACGCCATTGTTCACAGAAATATTGGGCTTCAGTGAAAAACCAATCCATGTCATCGATCCAAATTTCACGATGACCTTACTGCTTACCGCTGTTGGCTTGGGTGCATTCTTGATTCTAACCTCGATTGGTTTGAATATCATGATCAACATCAAGCGTAAGGATTATGCAACGGCTTTGTTTACACAGAATGGTGTCGCCGGATTTGTCTTCTATGCTTCAGTGATTGGTATGGTATCAGCGGACATGCTTCTGGGCATGAAGCTGATGAACACATTGACACTCAGTATCTTCGTATATTTCCCACTCTTCATCATCTTGATGCATGTGCCACTGAAGAACTTGTTGCACAAGCAAGCACTCAAACCGCATGATGGTTGGGGTGGCTATTTACTTGAAAGCATCTTTGAATTGTTGGAAGTCGTATTGAGCTTCGTCTCAAATACGATGTCATTCCTTCGTGTTGGTGGCTTCGTGCTCTCACATGCCGGGATGATGGTCGTTGTTATGACCTTAAAAGAAATGACAGGATCCGCAGGACTCTTAGTTCTGGTGATCGGTAATATCTTTGTCATCGGATTGGAAGGCTTGATTGTTGGTATTCAAACCTTGCGTCTGCAGTATTATGAAATGTTTAGTCGTTACTTTGCAGGTGGGGGTAAGAAATACATACCAACCACACTATTGAACCAGTAATCGGAGGAAAGAACTATGTTAACGATGTTTGAAGTATTTGGACCCTTGTTGGTCATTGGATTGATTTCATTGCCTATTATCCCTATCTTGAAGGGTAAGGTAACAGCACAAAATGCCAAGTTCCGTGTCTTGACACAAATCAGCTTGTTTGCGGCAACATTCATCTTGGTCATGGTATTCCAAATCAATGGTTTGGTTGCACAAGCGGCTGAAGTAACTGCCACGACAAATGGAATGGTTGGCTCCTTAGCTCAAGGTTTAGGCTTTATTGCAGCGGCAATCGTTACTTCAGCTTCAGCGATTGGTGCTGGTATTGCGGTTGCTGCAGCGGCTCCTGCTGCGATTGGTGCGATCAGTGAAAACTCGGATAACTTTGGTAAAGCAATGATCTTTGTTGCTTTGGCTGAAGGGGTTGCCATCTACGGTCTATTGATTTCTATCTTGATTATCAACAAATTGTAAGAAACCTATGAAATTTTTTCTCATCAGCGACAACACCGATACCCAAATGGGTATGCGTTTGGCGGGCATCCAAGGGGTGATCGCACATACGCGGGATGAAGTACTAACAGAGCTCCACAAGATTATCCAGGACGAAAGTGTTGCGATTGTCTTGATTACGACCCTCTGTATTCAAACATGCCCGGAAGTCATCGCGGATATGAAACTAAAGCTTAGACGACCTTTGATTGTGGAAATTCCGGATCGACATGGTTCCGCCAAGATTGGTGAAACCATCGATGCCTATATTTCTGAAGCAATCGGTATAAAACTGTGAGGGTGATATGGAAAAATTAGCACAAAAATTAATGGATGATATTCAGGTACGAACTCACGAACAGCTTCAGATCTTGGAAGAGAATTTTCATGCGCAGCGTGAGTCACAAATCAATCAATTTAATCAAGAAGCCGTTGAAGAGAGCAATCTGTATATCGAACAAGAATTAGCGGAATTGAAAAGTAGTGTCATGCAAAGTGAAACACAATTGAAATGGAAGATTAAAAAGAATCTGTTCATTCGTCGTGAAGAGCTTGTGGAAGGACTGTTTGAACAATTACGTGATAAATTATGCGCTTATACTAAAACCGAAGCTTATTTGACGCAGTATCTCAAGTTTATTGAAGATACAATTGCGAAGGAGGGCTTTGTGAATACGAGTGTTTTGGTTAAGGCTGAAGATGTCGATGCATTTAGCAAAGCATTGAAAGCTAAGAACTTAACCGTAATGGCTTCTGATCATATCGAAGTAGGTGGTGTGATCATTCAAGAAGCAGGCGGTAAAATGGCCATTGAGATGACCCTTGACCATCAGCTTAAAGTTCAGAAGGAATGGTTCTTTGCTCATTCCGACTTACAGTTTTAGGAGGACATATGGAAAAGGCACTAATATATTCAATTAATGGACCCGTTGTCCGTGTTAAAGATTACAGTGGTTTTAAGATGCTTGAAATGGTTTATGTCGGCGAGAAGAAACTTTTGGGCGAAATCATTGGAATCGATGATCATTATACGACTATTCAGGTTTATGAGAGTACGACTGGCTTACGTGTCAATGAAGAAGTGTATCATTCCGGTGCACCTTTATGTGCAAGCTTAGGCCCTGGTATTCTTGATAATATCTTTGATGGGATTCAACGTCCACTTAAAGATATGGCTGCGCTCAGTGGGATGTATGTTACAGAAGGTAAGGGCATACCTGCCTTGGATCAGAATCGTCAATGGGAAGTCACTTTCAAAGTTGCGTTGCATGATGAAGTCACAGAAGGTCAGATCTTTGCGACTTGTCCTGAAACAAGCTTGATTGAGCATCGTTTCTTAATTCCTTTAGGCATCAATGGTAAAGTCATATCCATTCAAAAAGATGGTAAATATAATATTAAAGATAACCTTATCTCCGTTTTAGATAAACATGGTAAGACACACAGTTTGACCATGGTTCAAGAGTGGCCAATTCGTCAACCTCGACCAGTTTTGGATCGCAAACAAATTTATATGCCTTTGATTACCGGTCAACGTGTCATCGATACGTTCTTCCCTATCGCAAAAGGTGGGGCAGCTGCGATTCCTGGAGGATTCGGAGCGGGTAAAACGATGACTCAACACCAACTTGCGAAATGGTGTGATGCGGATATCATCGTCTATGTCGGTTGTGGTGAACGTGGGAATGAAATGACCCAAGTTTTACATGAATTTAAAGAATTATTGGATCCAAAGTCGCATAAACCTTTGACTGATCGTACCGTGTTGATTGCCAACACCTCAAACATGCCTGTAGCAGCGCGTGAAGCCAGTATCTATACTGGAATCACCATCGCGGAGTATTACCGCGACATGGGCTATCATGTGGCTTTGATGGCGGACAGTACCTCGCGTTGGGCTGAAGCTTTGCGTGAGATATCCGGTCGTTTGGAAGAAATGCCTGCGGAAGAAGGGTTCCCAGCTTATCTCCCTTCACGTATCGCACAGTTTTATGAACGTGCGGGTTATGTGGAAACTTTATCAGGTAATGAAGGATCAGTTACCGTCATTGGGGCGGTATCACCTCAAGGTGCGGATTTCTCGGAACCTGTCACACAAAATACAAAACGTTTCGTCCGTTCATTCTGGGCTTTGGATAAATCGTTGGCGTATGCCCGCCATTTTCCAGCCATCAACTGGAACCAAAGTTACAGTGAATATCTCGATGATTTAAAACGTTGGTACGATACCAATGTGGATCGTAAGTTCTTGACCTTGCGTAATGAAATGATGAATATTCTTCATGAAGAAACGCAATTGATGGAAATTGTTAAACTGATTGGTTCGGATGTACTTCCTGAGGATCAGAAATTGAGTTTGGAAATCGCACGTGTCATTCGTGTCGGTTATCTCCAACAAAATGCCTTCCATCCAGAAGATACCTATGTACCTTTTGAGAAACAATTGAAGATGTTACAACTGATATCCTATACCAAGGCACAAGCCGTTCGTGTGGTCAGTACACATCGAACTGTTCGTGCGATTATCGAGACGGGAATTTTTGAAGACTTGATTAAGATCAAGTATGAAATTCCTAACAATAATCTGGATGCTTTGGATACGTATTATGAAATGATTGATCTAGCCATGGCTAGTATTCAGTAAGGAGGCTAAGATGAGTCGTCAATTTAAAGGATTGAAAGAAATCAAAGGCCCACTCATCATCTTGGACGATGTCCAAGATGTCGCTTTCGAAGAAGTTGTCGAAATTGAGTTGGAAGATGGAAGTGTGCGTTCAGGTCGTGTCGTTGAAATCGAAGGTCAACGTGCGGTCATTCAGGTCTTTGAGGGCACGACAGGTCTTTCAAAAACAAATACAAAAACACGCTTGATGGGTCATCCTATGGAAATATCGGTTTCCAGGGAAATATTGGGTCGTATCTTCAATGGGGCAGGGACTGCCATTGATGGTTTGGGTAAGGTTTATGCCAAACAACGTTTGGACATCAATGGAAGTTCATTGAATCCTGTCATGCGCAAATATCCACGTGATTACATCAATACCGGGATTTCTGCGATTGATGGATTGAATACCTTGATCCGTGGGCAAAAGCTTCCCATCTTCTCTGGAAGTGGGATGAGCCACAATCAATTGGCAGTTCAAATCGTTCGTCAGGCAAACATTGCTTCGACCAATGGTCAAGACTTTGCCATTGTCTTTGCGGCGATGGGTGTCAAACATGACGTTGCGAATTTCTTCAAACGCAGTTTTGAAGAGACGGGTGTCATGGAGAAGGTTGTCATGTTTCTTAATTTGTCCAATGATCCGATCATTGAACGTATCTTGACACCGCGCTGCGCGTTGAGTGTTGCGGAATATCTTGCGTTTGAAGAAGACATGCATGTCTTGGTCATCATGACAGACGTTACAGCGTATTGTGAAGCCTTGCGTGAATTCAGTAGCAGTAAAGAAGAAATCCCAGGCCGTAAGGGTTATCCGGGTTATCTCTATTCTGATTTGGCTTCGCTCTACGAAAGAGCAGGCTTGGTTGAGGGTAAACTCGGTTCTGTTACCCAGATTCCAATCTTGACCATTCCCAATGATGATATCACCCATCCTGTATCGGACTTAACGGGTTATATCACAGAAGGACAAATCGTTCTGGATCGTAATTTACACCAAACCAATATTTATCCGCCAATCGGTATCCTACCTTCCTTAAGTCGTTTGATGAAGGATGGTATCGGTGAAGGTTATACCCGTAAGGATCACGCCAGCTTGAGTACACAACTCTTTGCATGTTATGCGAAAGTTCAAGATGCACGAGCCTTGGCATCGGTCATTGGTGAAGAGGAATTATCGAATACCGACCGTAAGTTTATGGCTTTTGGACGTTATTTTGAAAAGTATTACGTTGGTCAAGGGTTTGAGACCAATCGCAGTATGGAAGATACCTTGAATCTTGGTTGGACTTTATTATCGCTCTTACCAAAATCAGAGCTCGATCGTGTTTCCACGGAGATGATCAATGAGTATCACAAACCTGAACAGGCCATTGCGCATTTCATGGTGCTTGAAGCAGGACAACTCGACGAAATCTTTAGAAAGGCATAGGCATGGCAAATCTTAGACCGTCTCCCACAAAAGGTAACCTCATTCACAGTAAGAAATCTTTAGAACTCGCAAAATTAGGTTATGATCTCATGGACCGTAAGCGAAATGTTTTAATACGCGAAATGATGAATCTAGTGGATAAGGTCAAATATCTGCGTGATAATCTGACGGAAGCGTATGCCGATGCTTATATCGCACTCCAACAAGCGAACATCTCTTTGGGTGTCGTGAGTGAGATTGCAAATGCGATTACCATCGAAGAAGGTATCAAGATCGTTTATCGAAGTGTCATGGGGGTCGAAATACCCATCGTAACGTTCGATGAGACGGATGTCGTTCTCGAGTATGGTTTCGAAGAATCCAACTCACGTTTGGATGAGGCAACCATTAAATACATCATCGCAAAACGTTTGACGATTGTCTTGGCTGAAATCGATACATCGATTTATCGCTTGGCACGCGCCATTCAAAAAACACAGAAGCGAGCGAATGCTTTACGCAATATCGTCATCCCAAATCTTGAGAATGACATCAAATATATTGCGGAATCCTTAGAAGAAAAGGAACGCGAAGGTTTTATTCGTCTAAAAGTAATCAAAAATAAAAAAAATCAGTCAATTTGACTGTTTTTTTTTAGGAACATTTAAAGTGAATACGTACATTATAGTATGAAAAAATTCACTTTCAAAGAGTTGTGTATTTTAGCGAAGTTCCACTTGGAACATTATCGCAAGTCACAAACGATTGAGAAACTTCAGGAGTTTGGTTTGATGGTAAAGGAGACCACAGATAAGAACCTTGATAACGCCTATTGTTTCACAATTGATTGTGCTTTGGAATTTCTAACGATCGAAGAGAAGCGGATTCTGCAGGCGGATTATATCGATCAATTAGAGAAAAATTGGTGGATGGAGTATTATTCAAGAACCAGTTATTATCGCATCAAGGAGGCTGCGTTGAGACGCTTTATCAATTGTCTACACTTTGAAATAATGGTATGATATCCCTGTTAATTAGAATACTCTTTTAAGCCAACTAAGGAGGAAACACATGTTAAAAGGGATTGCGGCGAGCAGTGGTGTAGTAGTAGCGAAGGCATATAAACTGGTTCAACCAGTATTGAACATTTCACGTAGAAATGTCGAAGTGGAACCAGAATTGCTTAAGTTTGAAGAAGCGCTTGTCAAAACACGCAATGATATACAGACGATCAAAGAAAAAGCAGTTGGTCGTTTATCGGATGATGATTTGGCGATTTTCGATGCCCACTTGATGGTTACTCAGGATCCTGAATTTACTGGTCAGATGATCGAAATGATCAAATCTGAAGGCATCAATGCCGAGTTCGCATGTCAAGAAGTCAGTGGCATGTTCATAAATATGTTTGAATCAATGGAAGATGCATATTTTAGAGAACGTGCAGCGGATATCAAAGATGTCAGTTATCGTTTGAGCTGCCATATCATGGGTTATGAACTTGCAAACCTCTCCTTGATTCAAGAAGAAGTCGTAATCGTCGCACATGACTTGACGCCATCGGATACCGCGCAACTCAATAAAGCATTTACAAAGGGCTTCGCGACTGCGATTGGTGGCCGTACTTCACACAGTGCGATCATGGCTCGTAGTTTGGAAATTCCAGCAGTCGTAGGTATCGCAGGTTTGTTGGATCACGTCAATCACGGTGATGTGATTGTATTGGATGCCTTGGATGGCGTTGTCTTGATCAATCCAAATGAAGATGAATTGAAACACTATAAAGCAAAAGCAGATCGTTATGCGGATTTGAAGAACAGTTTGAAAGTCCTGAAGGATGCGGATAGCGTTACTTTGGATGGACATCATGTCGAACTTGTTGGTAATATCGGTAATCCTGTGGATGCGGATAAAGTATTGGAAAATGGTGGTGAAGGGGTAGGGCTCTATCGTACAGAATTCTTGTATATGGATGCTCAAGCTTTACCAAGTGAAGAAGATCAATTTGTAGCTTATAAATCCGTATTGGAAAAAATGGGTTCAAGACCAACCGTTGTCCGTACTTTGGACATTGGTGGGGATAAAGAACTTAGTTACTTACCTTTCCCACATGAAATGAATCCATTCTTAGGCTATCGTGCGATTCGTTTATGTTTGGATCGTACAGATATCTTTAAAACACAAGTCCGTGCGTTGTTGAGATCGAGTGTTTTTGGTAAATTGTGCATCATGTTTCCAATGATTGCGACTTTGGATGAATTTAGAACAGCGAAGAAGTTTGTCAAAGATACAGAAGCTGAACTCTTGGCTGAGGGTCATGCGGTATCTAAGGATTATCAATTGGGTATGATGGTTGAGATTCCTGCGGCTGCGATCCTTGCGGATCAATTTGCTAAGGAAGCAGATTTCTTATCCATTGGAACCAATGACTTGATCCAGTACTCCATGGCTGCGGATCGTATGAATGAGAAAGTTTCTTATCTCTATCAACCTTACAATCCTTCCCTCTTACGCCTTATCAAGTTGACCATCGATGGTGGCCATAAAGAAGGTAAATGGGTCGGTATGTGTGGAGAAATGGCTGGCGAAGAAATGGCTGCACCTTTGCTCTTGGGCTTAGGTCTGGATGAATTCTCCATGAGTGCCAGCAGTATCCTTCAATCCCGTAAGATGATTCGTTCACTGAAGTACAGTGAAATGAAAGAAATGGCGGATAAGGCTTTGAATATGAGCAATGAGGCAGAAGTTGTCGCATTGGTCAAGAAGACGTTAAAACTCGATTAATCACACAAAAGGTGGATCACTCCACCTTTTAAAATACGAAATTGAATAAAATCAAGTATAACAAGGATCCCAAACCAATGCTTAATAAGGTGTTGTGATACTTGGTATGGATCACTGTAATAAAACTTAGTGAAATGAGTTCACTCACACCATAGGGGACTCGAGTAAGCTGTACATCCTTTAGCGCATACATCACCAAGAGTCCTAAGGATGCATAAGGTAATCGCTCTGATAGGAAGTTCAACCATTTTGGTTGAGCTTTTTGTTCAGGAAAAATTAGAAAGGGTAACCAGCGGGTTAACTGTGTTGCGATGACCATCATTAAGATTGAAACAAAGACTTGTGTCGTATTCATCGCGATGCCCTCCATTTTGTCTCAAGCGCCATGGCAACCAAGATCAATACCATCGCAACCAACAAGAACTGTGCTCTTCCAACAAGCAAGAAAGCGATTAATGTACAAACAAAACCAATCACAAGGTATAAACGATGGGCTTTGATTTCCCATTGATTAAGAAACAACACAAAAAACAAGGCCGTTAAGACGAACTCAAAGCCTTTGATGGTATCTGGTATTAAAAAGGATAATTGATGGCCTAAGATCGAAGCAATATTCCAATAGAGATAATTTAAAAGTGTCACATAGAAGTAAAACAACTTCTTATTGATGCCCTCATCCAGTTTAACTGCAGCATTGATGGAAAAGGTCTCGTCGGTCAAGCCAAAGATCAAAAAGCTACGCTTCTTTCCGCTGTTAGAATATTTATCTAATACAGATACTCCATAAAAAAGATGACGGATATTGATAAGCAATGAGACTAAAAAAGTGGACAGGGGATTGAATACACTTGAAAGAAGTGCGATGGCCGAAAATTGCATGGCGCCTGCAAATACCGCAAGACTCATCAAGGATGTCCAAAACAATGAAAAGCCTGTTTTGTTCATAAGGACACCATAGCTAAAACCTAAGAATAGATAGCCAGTCAAGACCGGTAATGTATAAGGAAATGCTTTTTTAAGAGTACTGAGATGCATGGACCCACCACCTTTTAGAGATAAGTTTAACAAAAAAAAGAAGAACTTCAATCACTTTTGAAGCTCTTCACTAAGTTGTTTTGACCGTTGAATCGTTTTTTTGCACATATCCATCAAGATGTCGTTCAATTTTGAAGCTCTTAGAACATTTAACCCTTCAATCGTAGTCCCCCCTTTGGAGGCTACACGGTTCATCAAATCATCCAATTCAGGATTGATTTTTGCCATTGAACCAGCCGCTAAGAAGGTATCAATGATCAATGCTTTCGCTTGTGCTTCATCCAGACCCAATTCCCTTAAGACCTGAACATAGCTTTCCATGATTTGATACACAAAAGCGATGCCTGAACCAGATGCGGCGATAAACAATTCAAATTTGCTTTCATCTAAATCGATAAGACTTCCACATGTTTTGAATAAGTCCTTAACTAAACTTAACTCAGAGATATCAATATTTTGATTAATACAGATTGCAATGGATCCAATGCCCAAAGCAATTGCAGTATTGGGCATGAAGCGAATCAATTTCACTTCTAGATACAACCATTGTTCAAGCTGTTTGATGCTCAAACCAGCAGCCAAACTGATGATGATCGTACTTTCATGGATATCCGATCGAATCTCTTCAAGCAGGTCAAACATCTGTTGGGGTTTGATGGCTAAGATGAGAATATCGGCATCTTTGACCGCCTTGTGGTTATCCAGCGTTAAATGGATATTCAGATCACTAATACGATCCAACTTGCCTTGACTGCGATTGCTTACCCAGATTTCATGTTCAAAGAAAGAACGGTCAAGTCCTTTGAGAAAGGCATGCGTCATATTGCCTGCACCGATAAAACTAATTTTCATTTTAATTCTCCCTAGCAGAATGGTTTATGCATCTTGCTTGAACTCTCATCCCATCTTCGTTATCGTAAGACACCTAGGAGGACTTATGGAATTCACCTTGCAAACACCAACATTATTATTCTCAGCCATCTCATTACTGATGTTGGCCTATACCAATCGTTTTGTGGTCATCGCGAATTTGATTCGTGAACTTTACACGTTACACACAAACCAACCAAGTGATATCACTTTTGCCCAATTGGTCAATCTACGCAAACGCATGCGCATTATTCGCAACATGCAAGTTTTCGGTGGTTTGAGCTTTTTCTTCAGTGTCTTGAGCTTACTTCTCATTTTACTTGAACAAAGTCAATTTGCACAGACGATGTTTGCATTCAGTGTGGTCTTATTGCTTGTTTCATTGGTTTTACTTTTGATGGAGCTTCAAATTTCGGTCAACGCTTTGAATATTCAACTTAAAGACTTTGATCAAAAATAATCTTTCAGCGCTTTGTTTTTGAGTAACTCATTATTCGTGTTTAGATTTGGCGCATAAATATACAGTTAAAACAAAAACAAGACGTGTGATGTAGCGCTTATTTATCATAGATTGACTTTAATTATTGATTTATTAAATCGAAAAATAGGGATTAAGATTTGTGAACTGTGCTATAATCGAACTTATTTAGAGGTTCACTTATGCGCAACGCCAAACAAACAAAAACACTGATCATCCTCGCTTTTTTCGCCGTTTATGTTTTCTGGGGTGGAACCTATCTTGGGATGAAATTCGCACTAGAATCCTTTCCTCCATTCATTATGGCAGGGATACGACATTTCACTGCAGGGGTGATTCTCACCAGTATCGCCTACTTCAAAAAGGAAACCTTTCCAAAGTTCAATGAAATACGCAATGCGGCGATTGTTGGGACGCTATTGCTTGTTGGAGGGAATGGTTTGGTTGCATTTGCGGAAGTGCGTGTTCCTTCATCGATCGCCAGTTTGATCATCGCAGCAGTACCTATTTGGATCAGTATCCTGAATTGGGTAGGTAATGATCGTAAACGTCCCGGAATCTGGGAAACACTCGCATTATCTTTAGGAATCTTAGGAATCGCCTTAATGGCCTTTCAAGGTCAAGATACCAGTCAAAACATTGATCTGCTTGGGATCGTCATTCTCTTGATCGCATCCTTATCTTGGTCCTTTGGTTCACTCTTCTCTCGTAATCAGTCGATGCCAAAATCCTCTTTCTACAGTGTTTCAATACAGATGTTGACGGGTGGACTGTTATTGTTTATTCTGTCATTGAGTCTTCAAGAAGCACAGACGGTAGAGTGGCTTGCCATCACACCGAAAGCACTCTGGGCGATGCTCTATCTGATTTTCTTTGGATCGATCTTAGCGTATACCGCCTATCTCTGGTTATTGAAGCAAGTGAATCCAACACTCGCCTCAACCAATGCATTCGTAAATCCTGTCGTAGCCTTGGGCTTGGGTTGGTTCTTTGCGAATGAACGTTTAAGCACCCAAGCACTCTTCGCTTCAATCCTAATTGTCATCGCTGTCGTCATCTTAACGTTTAAGAAAGGGAAATAATATGAAAGAAATTTGTGTCGTTGTGGATATGATCAATGGCTTCATCAATGAAGGACCTTTAGCTGATAAAAGTATTCAAGCCATCGTACCGGAAACCATCAAAGTCATCCAGAAACATTTGGATGAAGGTAAAGATGTCTTATCTTTTCAAGATACACATACATTGGATTCTTTGGAGTTCAAATCGTATCCTCCGCATTGTTTAAAGGATACATCTGAAAGTGATCTGATTCCTGAACTCAAAGATTTTGAAGATAAAATGATCAAGGTGGAGAAAGACACCACCAATGGTTTCTTCGCACCAGGCTTTCAAAACTATCTATTGAATAATCCTGATTTGGATGAAGTAACAGTTGTGGGTTGTTGCACGGACATCTGTGTCTTGCAGTTCACACAAAGTCTTAAAACCTATACACAAACGATTGGAAAGGATATGAAGGTCAAGGTCGTGCAAGCTGCGGTTGATACCTTTGGTTCACCCAATCATGATAAAGAAGTATTCCATAAACAAGCTTTGAGCTTGATGCTGAATGCAGGTATCGAATTAATCTGACACTTCGGTGTCTTTTTTGTGCTCTAATGAATGGATTGTGTGAATGCATCAAAAATGAATCGTGTTAATCACACTTAACTTGAAACAACTTGTGAATGTTTTATAATAGTTAATGAATGAAAAACGAAATCATCAAGATCTCGCATCTTTCCAAATCCTATGGGAATGTAGAAGCGGTTAAAGACATCACATTGAATGTCTACGAAGGGGAGCTATTCGCTTTTCTGGGTCCCAATGGTGCTGGTAAGTCCACCACAATCAATATCATCAGTACACTATTAAAAAAGGATAAGGGAGAAGTTGTTTTAAACCAACATAAGTTGGACGAAGAGAATGATCTGATTCGAAACGACATCGGTATCGTATTCCAACAATCATTTTTAGATGCACTTTTAACGGTAAAGGAAAATCTGTATACCAGAGCTTGTTTCTATGATTTGGATGCGGCTACGATTGATAAACGCATTAACAATTTGAGTGAACAATTATCTTTAGCTGAGTTCTTAAATCGTCCCTATGGCAAGCTCTCTGGCGGACAACGACGTAGAGCTGATATCGCACGTGCTTTGATCAATCATCCTAAGATTCTTTTCTTGGATGAACCCACAACTGGTTTGGATCCACAAACACGACACAATATTTGGACCTATATCGAAGATCTTCGTATCAAACATAAAATGACCATATTCTTAACCACCCATTACATGGAAGAAGCGTCTAAATGTGATCGTGTGTGCATCATCGATCATGGTCAGATTCTAGAAATGAAGACACCCCGTGAACTGAGGATTCAGTATGCGCCGACCTTATTGCGCATCAAGTCCACTTCACTTGAAGCGAAGGATATTGAAGCTTTGGGCTATACTTTTCATGCGACCAATGATGGATTTGAGATCATTCTAAAAGAGAGTAAGGAAGCATTCAAGCTGCTCGATGAACATCGCAGTAAGATTGAACAATTCGAAGTTGTGGAAGGCACAATGGACACTGTATTCCTTGCATTAACAGGTCAAAGCATTCGGGAGGACGATCATGCGTAAAATAATGGCACTGAGTATCCGTAACTTACGTTTGTTCGTGCGGGATAAAGCTTTGGTATTCTTCTCATTCTTATCGGTCATCATTATCTTAGGTTTGTATGTTTTGTTTTTAGGCGATATTCAAGTTCAAAACATACGCTCCATGATTCAGATGGACATTCCAGAGATCGATGCCTTGGTTTATGCGTGGATGTTGCCAGGTCTGATTGCCGTCGCAAGCATCACCTTATCACTAGGAAACATGGGTCGTTTGGTGGATGATGCACAAGGGGAGAACTTGAATGATTTCTTGGTTTCGCCTTTAAAAAGAACCCAATTGATTCTTTCGTATCTAATTTCAAGCATCATCATTACGAGTTTCATCAGTCTATGCATGTTCGCTCTAAGTATTGTGATTGTAAAATTGAAGGGCGGACCATGGTTGAATTTTGAACAAATCCTTCAATCCCTAGGCATCATCGTCTTGCTCATCATCTCCTCAGCATTATTGAGTTTATACATTGCTTCTTGGGTTAAGACACAGAACACCTATGGGGTTGTGAATTCCATGGTAGGGACCTTCATCGGTTTTGTGACAGGGGCATACATGCCTATGGGTATCATGCCAGTCTTTGTTCAAAACATGTTCAATATCTTACCAGTATCCCTGGGGGCAAGCTTATTAAGACAAGTCTATTTAAGTCCAATTCTGGACACTGTATTTAAAAACGCACCAGCAGAGATGTTAAGTGAATATCGCTATTTCCAAGGGGTGGATTTGAAGGTGTTTGGAAGAATATTAACACCTGAGTTCATGGTTATTGGTATATTTGTCAGTATATTCTTACTCTTCATCCTGAATTACCTGAGATTTAAAAACTTATCCAAACGTGTCTAAAGGTCAATCACTTGACCTTTTTCTTTAACACATTCGATAGTCTACCTTCTGTATTATTCAGAATACGTTTGTAATTTGGAAGATGAAGATAGAGACTTAAGAGACACATTAGAATACTGATTAACAAAGGTATAAAACCTAAGTTTAAGAATTGAGTTAGAAGAATCCAATAGAGGGTCAATCCGATTGTACCTAAGGCAACACGATCTGTTAAAAAGGTTCCTCCGATAATGACTGCCATCGCAATCAATCCATAGAAGAAATTGAGCCCATAGAGTACACCGATCAAAGATGCAGTTCCTTTACCCCCTTTGAAATTCATATGAAAGGGAAATACGTGGCCTAAGATGACACTGAAGCCATTAATGTAGAGTAAAGTTGGGTTGGTATCCAAAGAAATAGAATAAAGTGATTTAATCAAAACAATGGATAATACAGCTTTCAGGATATCGATAAAGGCGACGACCAAGCCATACTTAATCCCAAAGGATTCCACCACATTCGAAGCACCCGCATTACCATAACCATAAGATCGGATATCTGCTTTCTTAAGATGTTTCGTGATGAGATAAGCAGCTTGAACATTGCCAAATAAGTAACCAATCAAACTGACAATCAAGATATCTTGCATAAATTCATCATAGCACAGTGCTGTTTAGTCGTGAATCGCTGACAATTCTTTTGTGAATCGAAGAAGAACCCAAAGTGAAGCTAAGCCTAACAATAAGTAAACGGGTGTAAGCACGTCATAAATCTGCGTATTCAAATAAGCGATGATCCCTGAAGCGACAAAAACCAAGGGATAAAGAACACATTTGACCATAATGATGGGTGTCAAGAGGATGCCAAGTCGGTGCTTTCTGTGCAAGAAATATGCGGCAATGATTAAAGGTGTGACTAAGAAAATCAAATCCGTCGCAAAGATTACACCGGTAGGATGACCCGATTGGGTAATGGCCAAGGGTACAGTCTGTGTGAACCAATAACTGATGGATAAAGCAACCCAAGCCAAACCCATTAGTGTTGAAAAGATAATCAAGAAGGAACGTGATACTATTAATGTTCTTTTTGATAGCGAAAGATATAAATCTGATTTTATGCTTATTACCAAATCAACAAGTCCAAAGATGAAACTTAGTAAACTTAGAATAACGATTAGGATATAGAAAATAAGCAACACATTGAAAGCCGCTCCATAGAGATAAAAGAAATAGTTGTACACAAAATACCAAGTAACCCCTAACCAAAGTACCTGTACTTTAAGCAAAGCTTTGTTTAGATTCACGAGAGCGTAAAGCATCAATGGGCATGCCACAAACAGTGTCACTAGGTCATTGCCTTGCCAAACGGAAGTAATCAAGAGGTTATCGCGATAAACTGGAAAGAAGAACCCTGCAATGCTCAAGCCTATACTTAGAATCAAAATGATTGGTGATAAACGGCGGGCAAAGGGTGTTTTTTGATGATTGTTCATGTTATTTTCCTGAATCCTCTGTTTCTCATTTTAGGCTAAAACAATAAAATGTACAGTGTTTATTTTAAAGTGAATTTTAAACGATTGACAAGTTTTTAAAATAGGCTTAAACTGTAATAGTTTTGATACAAAACAATTTTGATTCAAAATTAAAAGAGGACAAACATGGAACAACAAGAAGCGTTAGTCACACAACTGATCCAAGCTTTCCAACACATCAGAAGAGGGCATACCAACATGCCCAAGATGCCGATTCGCAAGAGTGAGATGTTCACCTTGATGCAAATCAAAAAAGCTTGTGAAGTCAATCCTGAAGGCATTATTTTTCGTGACTTAGCCAGTGTATTGAATCTGGCACCACCGACCATTACGCCTTTGATTAACAGTCTTGTCAAACAAGCGTATGTGGAACGTATCCGTAGTGAAGCCGATCGACGTGTCGTATACATTCGATTGACAGAAAAAGGCATGTCTTTTCTGGATAAATCAGAACGTCATTTCAATGCCGGTGTGCATGCCTTGGTTAAGCATCTCGGATTGGAAGACACAAAAGAATTGATTCGAATCGTAAATAAAGCCTCAACATTTATGAATGAAGTGTGGATGAAAGAGAAGGATAAAGCCTGTGATTAAATTACTCTTCAAATATTTAAAACGTTTTTGGTTGAGTATCCTGATCGTCTTGGGATTGTTATATTTCCAAACACGAGCAGATCTCAAATTACCAGAATTGATGTCACAAATCGTCAATGTCGGGATCACCCGAAGTGGCGTCGAAGATGCGGCGATCGAAGTGATTCGTGAGGAACAGTTCGATAAGCTTTTACTGTTCATCAATGAAGATGAGCAAACAATTTTGAGAAATAACTATTTTCTAGTCACAGAAGATAATGCCTCTTATCCAGAAGAACTTCAAGGATTTGTGCAAGATGGACTCTATCTACTCAATGAAGATGTAGATCGCGATCAAGTCGCAGCCATCATCGCGAAACCATTACTCGTGACCTATGCGATCGATCAAGGTCAGATCGATACTTCGATGTTTCAGTTACCACCGAATGTGACCCTCTATCAAGCCTTGGCAAACATGGATGAAACCACGCGTCAAAACTTCTTAGCCAACATCGATACACGTTTCGCATCAATGAGTGACGACATGCTCGGTCAGAGTGCCAGTGTTGCGGTCCTTGCAGAATATAAAGCCATTGGTTTGGATACCGATCAAATGCAGATCGATGCGATTGTTAAGATTGGGATCGATATGTTGTTATTTGCACTCATGAGTGCTGTGATCACCATTCTCGTGGGGCTATTATCCGCCCGCATGGCTGCGAAAGTAACCCGCAATATTCGCCGTGATGTTTTTGGAAAAGTTGAAAGTTTCTCTAACGTTGAATTCGATCAATTCTCCACCGCATCACTCATCACACGTACTGGTAATGACATCACGCAACTGCAAATGCTGATTGTAATGATGTTTAGAACCCTTTTCTATTCCCCTATCTTAGCGTATGGTGCCGTTGTGAACGTCATGAATTCCAATGCAGATATGACATGGATCATCGGTTTGGCCTTGGTGGTCATTCTTGGCTTGATTCTAGGTATGTTTGTCATCGTCTTGCCGAAATTCACACAGATTCAAAAGATGATCGACAAGGTCAATCTCGTTGCGCGTGAAAGCCTAACGGGTTTGATGGTCGTACGTGCCTTCAAGACCGAACGTCATGAAGAAAAACGTTTTGATGAAGCCAACAAGGACTTATCAAAAATTAACTTATTTGTTACACGTGCCATGGCAATTCTAATGCCCATCATGAACTTCATCTTTAGTGGAGTAACCTTGATGATTGTTTGGTATGGCGCAAAACAGATTGATTTAGGTGCCTTACAAGTCGGTGATATGATGGCTTTCATGCAATACTCCATGCAGATCATCATGTCCTTTATGATGATCGTCATGACCTTCATCATGATTCCCCGTGCTTCTGTCTCATCCAAACGTATCAATGAAGTCTTGGAGATGCCACTCACCATCTTGGATCCAAAAGATCCTCAAAGCTTCGACCCCACTCAAACGGGTGTCATTGAATTTAAAGATGTCTGTTTCAGTTACCCCAAAGCGGATGACTGTGTTCTTAAAGACATCAATTTCACGGCTAAAAAAGGTGAGGTCACAGCCATCATCGGTTCAACGGGTTCAGGTAAATCGACCTTGATCAATCTGATTCCTCGTTTCTACGACGTAACGCAAGGTTCAATCATGGTTAATGGTGTTGATGTACGAAATGTTAAACAAGTCGATCTACGGGATCGTATTGGTTATGTACCTCAAAAGGCTGTGCTTTTTACTGGCACCATTGAATCCAACCTACGGTATGCCAAAGAAGATGCGAATCAAGCAGAATTGGATAAAGCTATTGATATCGCTCAAGCTCGAAGTATTGTGGAAGAGAAGCCAGATCATTATCAAGAATCCATCAGTCAAGGTGGATCCAATGTCTCAGGTGGACAGAAACAACGTCTTTCCATCGCACGTGCCTTGATTAAAAATCCGGATATCTATATTTATGATGATTCGTTCTCAGCCCTTGACTACAAAACCGATGCTTTATTGCGTCAAGCACTTCAACGTGAATATGCGGATAAGACACTTATCATTGTGGCGCAACGGATATCCACGATCCTCCATGCGGACCAAATCTTGGTTTTAAATGATGGGGAAATCGTAGGTCGTGGTACGCATGACGAACTCATGCAAAACTGTAATGTCTATCAAGAAATCGCATTCTCACAAATGTCCAAGGAGGAACTCGCACATGTCTGAAAATAAACAAGCCAAACCACGTGCTGTCGGTCCAGGACATGGCGGACCCATGGCAGGAATGATGCGTGGGGGTGAAAAAGCCAAAGACTTCAAAGGGTCGATGACCAAGCTCCTGAAACGACTTTCCAAGTATAATCTCGCCTTTATCGCAGTATTCATTCTTGCGATTGCGAGTACGATCTTCACCATTTTTGGACCAAAGATTCTCGGCCAGGCCACAACCAAGTTGTTCGAAGGCGTCATGCAGAAACTCCAACAAGTACCCAATGCCAGCATTGATTTTGATTACATTGGAAATATTGTCTTCTGGTTGTTATTGATGTATATTGCTGCTACGTTCTTCTCCTTCGTCATGGGATTCATCATGTCCAAAGTGGCGACTCAAATTGGCTATGAACTTAGAAAAGATATTTCAACCAAAATCAATCGTTTACCACTTCGTTTCTTTGATAAAACACCACACGGTGAAGTTCTAAGTCGTATCACCAATGACGTCGATACCATCACCAGTACCCTCCAACAAAGTCTGACTCAAATGATCACTTCAGTGACGTCTGTCATCGGGGTTGCGATCATGATGTTCACCATCAGTTGGGAAATGACCTTAGTAACGCTTATCATTCTACCTTTATCCTTTGTCTTGATTATGGTCATCGTTAAGTTCTCCCAGAAACAATTCCGTCTTCAAGCAGCTGCCTTAGGCAAGGTCAGCAGCCATGTGGAAGAGATGTATGGGGGTCATGTGATCATGAAAGCTTTCAATGGTGAGAAACAATCCCTTGAAGCATTTGATGAATACAATAAAGAACTCTATCAATCCGCTTGGAAGAGTCAATTCTTCTCCAGCATCATGATGCCTTTGATGATGTTCGTCGGTAACTTAGGTTATGTGGCGGTTAGTATTCAAGGTGGTATCTTAGCCATCAATGGAGTCATCAGTGTGGGAGATATTCAAGCCTTCTTACAATATGTCCGTAACTTCACACAACCGATTTCACAAACGGCTCAAATCAGTAATACACTTCAATCCACAGCTGCAGCTGCAGAGCGTGTCTTTGCCTTCTTAGCTGAAGCAGAAGAGGTGGAAGATATTCAAGATTCAGTCTCGATTGCCAACATTCAAGGTGAAGTCAGCTTTGAAGATGTGGTCTTTGGCTATGATGAAAACAAACCGGTCATCAATGGTTTCAGTGCTAAGATCAAGCCCGGTCAAAAGGTGGCGATTGTAGGACCTACGGGTGCAGGTAAGACCACTATGGTCAAACTCTTGATGCGTTTCTATGATGTCAATCAAGGGAAGATCAAAGTCGATGATCATGATTTACGAAACTTCAAACGTAATGAGCTCAGAAGCTTGTTTGGTATGGTTCTTCAAGATACTTGGTTGTTCAATGGAACCATCGAAGACAACTTGAAATACGGTAAATTGGATGCGACACATGAAGAAGTTGAAGCAGCCAGTAAAGCAGCGTATGTCGATCATTTCATTCATACTTTACCGAATAACTATCAATATGCTTTGAATGAAGAGGCAAGCAATATCTCGCAAGGTCAGAAACAATTGTTGACGATCGCGCGTGCCTTCTTAGCCAATCCTAAGATTCTGATTTTGGATGAAGCCACATCCTCCGTCGATACCCGTACGGAAGTCTTGATTCAAAAAGCGATGGATAAACTGATGCACAATCGTACCAGTTTCATTATTGCCCATCGTTTGAGTACCATCCGTAATGCCGATTTGATTCTGGTCATGAAAGATGGGAATATTGTTGAGCAGGGCACACATCTTGATCTAATGGACAAGGGTGGTTTCTATCAACAACTCTACAACTCACAATTCGAAGCCTAAGGAAAAGAGCTCACACGAGCTCTTTTTTAAAACCATAAAGCATATGCACTTGTTAATACAATGGGAATCGTAATCAGACACATGAGATTCGTGAAACTGATGATTTGAGCTCCATATGCATAATCATGACCGAAACGTTGCGAGAAGATGGCTAAAATCGTAGCGCTCGGTGCACTGGACGCAATCAGCAAAACCAATCTTACTTCAGGACGAATCATGGGTAATAAACTTAAAACGAGTAGGGCAATGATGGGAATCAGAATCAAACGATAGAATGCGATTTGATACACTTGTTTGTTTTTAAAGATATCGATTAGCTTGCTTTTCGCAAGATAGGTTCCTAAGACAAGCATCGCAACAGGTGTATTGATTGAACCGATCGACGCAAGTGATGATTGAACGAAACCTGTTAATTTAAACGGGCTTAAGAAGATGATAAAACCCAACATCATTCCAATGAAAGCAGGGGTCTTGAAGAAAGTATTGAACTTCATGGCAGACTTGTCACCTGTAATCAAATAGATTCCTACTGTCCAAGACAAGAGATTGAAAGCTAGGATATAGGTAGAAAGATAGATGACATATTGAATGCCTAACAAGCCTGTGACCAAAGGAATTCCAAAGAAACCGACATTGGAGAAAGCAACGGCAAATTGAGCGATGCGATGTTCCTTACGATAGATGACACGTGCGATGAGTAAGCCTAATAAAATAGAAGATAGAGCTAAGATAAAAGCAATCCCGATTTCTTTGAGGATCTCGAAACTAAATTGAATATTGAAGGAAGTGATGATGACGGCAGGTGTACAGACTTGTAAAAGAATGGTGGACATCTGCTGCGTACCACTTTCGTTGATTAGTCCTTTACGATAGAGCACAAAACCCACCAACATTAAGCTAAACATCATCAAGACTTGATTAAGTACTGTTAAACCGATTGCCATGAGTAACCTCCTAAAACTTGTGTCATTATATCACGCTTTTCATGAAAGGAAATTCCAAGGTTTTTTGTCATGACATCTGAAAACTGCTATGCTTATTAAAAGAGAGATATGAAATGAACCTACTTATCGAATTAAACAGATTTGAACAATTTACACCCGCTGAGCGAGAAGTAGTTGAGTATATCAAGCAAAATCCAAAAGATGTTTTAAATATGTCAATTGAGCGTTTATCATCAGAATCTTATGCTTCACCATCTACGATAGTTCGGATGTGTCGGAAGGTGCGAACAAAAGGATACGCGGATTTCAAGATTCAGTTGGCAAAATCATTAGAAAGTCAAATGAATCTGAATGTTGAAGTTGAGGAGAACATTCCAATCAAAAGAGAAATGTCTACGAGTGAGATGATGTTGAATATATTGCATCTTCATCATCAAGCTTTGATTCAAACCATAAATACAGTAGATGAGAAGGTGCTAGAGAATGCAGCTGATGCGATACATAAAGCTGATGTTATATCAGTTTTTGGGATAGGCAATTCATTGGTAGTCGCAGAAGAGTTACATTATAAAATGAGAGTCCTCGGTATTCCTGTTGTTAGTCACGCGTTGCTAGGATTTGATACAATGTTGTCAAAGCGTAAAGGGATGAAACAAGTCGCGATTGTCATATCGGTATTTGGAAAAAGTATAAAAGTTCGCAATTGGATGAAGTTCCTAAAATCAGAAGGTTATACAATTATCTACATCACATGTAATCGTACTGGAATCATGCGTAAGTTAGCTGATCATACCATCGTCATCGATAACAAAGAAGAAAGAACACTAAAAATGGGAGCTTTTGCATCGCGAACTGCAATGATGTATGTGACAGATTGTCTATACTTGAAAGTATTTCAGAAGGACTATGATGCTAATATTGCAAAGCTTCATATAATGGCGAAACGAACGAAAGAAACTGATGAATACTTAAAAATGGAATAAAGTTTAACTTAGCACAATGAGTGGTAGCGATTTCACGAAAGAATCTACCACTCTTTTTAATTACCTTGATGTTCATTTCATTAAATACTAATATGGCATTATTACTTAAAGAAAGGGGTAATTTTATGAAAGATAAGATTACAAACGGAATGTTGGCTTTTGCGGATGCGTTATCATCCAATAAGTACATGAGTGCTATCAAGAATTCGTTTACTACTTTATTGCCTGTTATTATAGCAGGCGCATTCTGTACTTTGATTCTCAATGTTGTACTATCAACAACGACGACAGGTATTAGTTTAGCTAAAATTGAGGGTTTTGCTTGGTTAGCAAATTTAGCACCTATTTTTTCAGCAGCTAATTACGCCACATTACAGTTTTTTGGAATTGGTCTGGTTATTTTAATTGCAATAGAGTTAGGTCATCACTATGGACATGATGAACACATCGTTCCAATAGTTGCACTTTCAGCTTACGTTACATTGATTACTACAAGTGTAATGGTCAACACACCAGCTGGTGAAGTGTTGAAGGTTGCTGATGTTATAGCAAAACAGTTCACAAATGCGCAAAGTCTATTCTTAGGTATGGTTGCCTCTATCTTGGCAACGGAAATCTATGTTCGATTGGTAGATAGTGGTAAGTTATCTATCTCAATGCCCGAGACAGTTCCGTATAATGTTGCTAAATCATTCAGTATCTTGTTCCCTGCGGTCCTAACAATAATCATTGTTTCATCTATTGGTTATGTGTTTACACTGTTGACGGGTTATACAATGTATGATGCTATTGCGAAGTGGATTCAAGGCCCTTTAACAGGGATTTTGACAGGCTTACCTGGTTATTTGTTCCTGTTCTTTATGACAACAGTTTTATGGATATTCGGTATTCATGGAACACAAGTTTTGAAACCAGTGTATGAAGCTACATTATTGCTAGCTTTAGCACAAAATTCTGACGCTGTAACCGCAGGCATGGCTCCTACGAACATCCTAAATACTAGTTTCCAAAGCTCATTCAGTACTATTACTGGAGCTGGGATTACAGGTGGTTTAATCATCGCAATTCTATTGTTCTCAAAACGTGATGATTATAAAACAATCGCAAAATTATCAATTGCGCCAGGTTTATTTAACATCAATGAAACAATGACATTTGGTCTTCCGATTGTCTTAAACCCAGTTTTAGCAATCCCGTTTATGTTAGCTCCAATTGCTTCTGCAAGTTTTGCATACTTTATGACCAAAATTGGTTTCGCAGTTGTCATGTCCTATAATGTTCCTTGGACGACACCGTTAGGTTTACAGGCATTCTTAGCAACAGGCGGACATTTAGGGACTGTGCTCGTACAGTTAATGAGTATTGTGATATCATTCTTGATTTACACACCATTCGTCTTGATTTCCAACCGATTACCGGTTAAGAATGAAGGGTAACTTTACGGCTGATTCAATCAGCCGTTTTTAAATATGAGTAACAAAAGTTCGCTAAAAGAGCAAGTTCTATCAGGTAATGTGGGCTTTACGAGAGATCGTCGTAAAGCATTACTTTGGATTTTTATGTTTCCACCCCTTGGACTTCATTTTATTTGGAAACAAAATAACACCTTGAATCGTAATGATAAGGTTCTTTATACCTTAACGTGTATTGTATACACAATTGCCCTTCTATTTCAGTTGTTCTCTGGAAGAAAACTTTAATTGAGCATTTGACGTGTAATTCTAAATCAAAGTGCTAAACTGAGCTAAACAGGAGGTTATATCATGTTTCATATCACCCAATCAACGAAGACATTTGAAGAAACAATCATTAATCTTACAAAGGCATTAACAGACCATCAGTTTGGTGTTCTATCGACCATCCCTTTATCGGATAAGTTTGTCGCAAAAGGTTTACCTTTTGAAGGACGTATCACCATATTAGATGTATGTAATCCGCTCGAAGCCTATAAAGTGTATACCATCGATCCTTTGGCCGTGAATTTCTTACCATGCAAATTCATTGTTCGAGAAGATAACAAAGGAGTGCGTATTGAGATGATTCGTCCCACTGAATTGATAAAGCTCATGAACAATCCAGAACTGACAGCCTTTGCTCAAAAGATTGAAGATGTTTTACTAGAAGTCACCAAACAAGTCTAAAGAATCGTGTCTACATGTTAGACACTTTTTATTTGCGCTTATTTCGAATCGTTCTATACTGTAGGTAGATAGAGGAGGATCTGATATGAGCATCCATTACGCCTGCGTCCTTCCACATCCACCCCTGATTCTGCCAGAAATCGGACGTGGGGAAGAACAAAAAATCCAACATACGATTGAAGCCTATCAAACCATCGCAAACGAAATCGCTCGCATCAAGCCTGAAACCATTGTTTTAGTATCGCCCCATGCGCCGATGTTTCGGGATGGTTTTTTTCTTGCGCAAGGCAAAGCGGATGCGGGGGACATGGGACGTTTCAATACACCTCAGTTGAGTTATTCCTATCCCCTTGATGAGGAATTCAATGATGCACTCATCAAGTTTAATCCAGATATCAGACCCAGCGTCATGGAATTGGACCATGGTTCCATCGTTCCACTCGCAATCATTAATAAAACATACAGTTCATTTAAACTGGTTCGAATTGGTATCTCTGGTCTCAATCGGGAACATCACCGTGAGTTGGGTAAAACCATCCAACATGTAGCGAATCAATTGAATCGTAAAATCGTATTCATCGCCAGTGGTGATTTATCGCATCGTTTGAAAGCGGATGGTCCGTATGGTTTTAATCCGGATGGACCTCGCTTTGATCAAAAAGTCAAACACATCATTGCTTCGAATCATTTGGATGAACTGTTTGATCTACCCTCCAATCAATGCCATGAGGCGGGTGAATGTGGCTATCGTTCATTGCTCGTTATGGCGGGTGTGCTTGATGATTTAGATACAAAGTCTGAAGTCTTATCTTATGAAGCACCTTTTGGTGTGGGTTATCTTTGTGCTTCAATCCACATTCATAATGAACTCGTGTCCTTAGCCCGTAAAGCCATTGAACACTATGTTAAAGACCAATCCATCATTGATGCAAGTTTGATTAAAACCATCGACCCACACATGCAAGCCGCATGTTTCGTATCGCTCCATAAACATGATCAATTAAGAGGATGCATTGGGACGCTTCAATCCACCCAAAGTAGTTTGATCCATGAGATCATTCACAATGCCATTGCCGCCTGCGCCAAAGACCCGCGTTTTAATCCAGTCACAGAAGAAGAACTTGCAGATTTGGAAATCAGTGTTGATGTGTTGAGCCCTGCAGAACGTACAAACAGAAGTCAATTAGATCCGAAGCGCTTTGGCGTCATTGTTCGTTCATCTTGGCGAACAGGCGTATTACTGCCTGATTTAGAAGGTATAAGTACTGTAGATGAGCAACTAAATATCGCTTTACGTAAAGCAGGCATTGATGCCCATGATGAATATACGATAGAACGCTTCGAGGTCACCCGTCACCATGCCTACCTGTGATCTCTGCTTTCACAACTGCAACCTAAAGGAAGGCCAAACTGGCTTTTGTCATGCACGTAAGAATGTTAATGGTGTCATCACTTCAATCGATGCCAATTGGATCACTTCATTAGCACTCGATCCCATTGAAAAGAAACCACTGTTACATTTTTATCCGGGTTCGAAGATCTTATCCATTGGGAGTTTTGGTTGTAATCTCAGATGCCCATTCTGTCAAAACCATACCATCGCAAGCATGTCATTCCACAATAAACATGCGAAGTATATGCGTTCAGAAGAAATTGTGAACTTAGCACTCGACTTCGTTCCTCAAGGAAACATCGGACTTGCATTTACCTACAATGAACCCTTGATTGCTTATGAATTTGTCCTCGAAACAGCGAAACTTGCGAAACAATATAATCTAAAAACGGTCTTGGTCACCAATGGCACAATCAATGAAAAACCCTTATTGGAATTACTCCCCTACATCGATGCGATGAACATCGATCTTAAAGGGTTTACGCAAGAATTCTATACGAAACTCAGTGGAAATCTTGAACAGGTCAAACATACAATTGAGCTGAGTCATTCAAGAACACATGTCGAGCTGACAAGTTTAATTATCCCCAATGAAAACGACAGCGCGGAAGATATGGAAAAAGAAGCAAGATGGATCGCATCTATCGATCCTGAGATGCCTTTGCATCTTTCGCGCTTCTTTCCAAATCATTTATGGATGGATAAGCAAATCACACCACTCGATACCTTAATTAAACTAGAACGCATTGCCAAGCAGTATCTTAAACATGTTCATCTTGGGAATGTGTAGTGTAAACAAACTTTTCGACAACGGCTTCTTGCCCTTGATAAAGTGCATTGAATTGACCTAAATAGCTGAAACCACTGGCACGTAAGACTTGGGCTGATGCTTTGTTTTCCGCAAGACATAAAGCATCGATTTGATCAATTTCAAGTTCATGCATGATCCAAGGTAGAAACATCTGAACAACTTCACGTGCATAGCCTTGATTACGATAGGGTTTTGCGATCTGATAACCAAGTTCCCATGCATTGCGCACTGGAACAGCTTGAACATAACCAATAACGGTCTCATCACTTAGGCATATTGCATAGACGAGCGGACCGTTTTTATCTGCATAGAAGTGTGAAAGATGTTCAATCACTTCAGCTGCGATGGCTTCAGTCTCAAATATCTCATCTGGTATGAACATACGGGTGTCTTCATCCAGTGAATTTAAATGGATGGCATTTGCCATCTCGATTGATAGATATTTGAGTTTAAGTCGATTTGTTTCTAAGATTATTTTTTGCATAGTCATCTCCGTCTCGATTCAATGATAGAATAAATGCAACACGCTTTACTGAATAGACAATATCGATAAACTTAATGAAATGCAAGCAAGAAGGAGAAATATGCTTAAATACGAATTTGAACGTGTACGTTATACGATGGAAGGCTTTGGACTGATTAATGGGACTGTGTATGGTTCTATAGATTATCAAAAAGTCATACAAAATCGAGCACTGGATGGTTGGCGATTCGTGGGAACGATCCCCGCAACGCAACGTGCGACTGGTCATATTGAAGAGATGGATCTGGTGTTTGAAAAGGAAGAAACTCTTTAACTAAGGGAAAATATATCGATTTCTAATTCTAAAGAAGTAAGCATCGATTGAATGTGTCATAAAAATGTATTGTAATTTTAACGAAAGGAAGTGATCACATGAGTATTATAAGCACAAGAGTTACTGAGGAAGAAAAAGAAATGATTAAAATGTATGCGGAATTTCTTGGTATGAGTGTAAGTGATTTCGTGAAAACTTCTGTGAATGAACGAATTGAAGATGCCTTTGATTTAAGTGAAATTGAAGCGTATGAGAAAAGAAAAGCAAAGGGTGAAACTCAGTTTTATTCTTTGGATGAAGTTAAGAAACAATTAGGTTTGTAATGAAGTATACAATTGTTTTTGACGCTAGAGCACTTAAGGCACTTGATGCGTTCGATAAGATACAAGCACGTTTGATATTGGCGTGGATCGATAAAAATCTAAACGGAACGGATGATCCAAGGGTACTTGGAACACCCTTGAAAGGGAAACTCAGTTCCTATTGGCGATATCGCGTTGGTCAATATCGGATCTTAGTCGAGCTGCTTGATAAGGAACTTGTCATTGTGATCATTACGATTGGTCAAAGGCGAGATGCCTACAAATAAGTCAAATTAAAAACCACCTTCCGGTGGTTTACTTGTTTTCTGGCAGGGGTAACAGGAGTTGAACCCGTATCAGCGGTTTTGGAGACCGATATTCTACCATTGAACTATACCCCTAAACGCTTACTTATAATACCATAAGAGAATACCCATTTCAACTAGAAAAGACGGTCTAAACTCTGTATAATTGAAGTGATGAAAACAATCATGGACGAAAACATGATCACGCGTACTTTGGTACGTGTGACGCATGAAATCATAGAAAAAAACAAAGGGGTTGAACACATCATCCTTGTGGGAATCAAAACACGCGGTGAGAATTTAGCCAAACGTATTGCTGAAAACATCAAACGATTCGAAGGGATTGATGTTCAGACATATGGTTTTGATATCCGTTATTGGCGTGATGATATTGATAAGACAGGCATCGAAAAGCCTATTATGGACTGGGATGTCAATCAAAAGACCGTGGTCTTGGTGGATGATGTCTTGTATAAAGGTAGAACGGTAAGAGCCGCGATGGATGGCGTCATGAGTTATGGACGTCCCCAATCCATCCAACTCGCTGTTTTAGTAGATCGAGGCCATCGTGAACTTCCAATACGAGCCGATGTGGTGGGCAAGAATGTCCCAACATCGCATGAAGAGTCCGTTAAAGTAACATTGAAAGAAGTGGATGGGACGGATGCCGTACTCATCTTAGAAAGGATTGATGGATGATGTGGACTGCTCTAGCCATCTTTTCTTTTTTTTGTTTGTTTGTGATTTATCTTTATCGTCCCAATCCACGAATTCATAAAACTAAACTTTGTGCGAATCACTATGCACATCGTGGTTTATATGATCATCAGACAGGTATCCCTGAGAACAGCATGATGGCGTTTCGACGTGCGAAACACCAGGGCTATGGTTGTGAATTGGATGTTCAGTGTACCAAGGATGGTAAACTCGTTGTGTTTCATGATGATGATTTGAAACGCTTGACGGGTGTTGATGGCTTGGTTTCGCAGCTTAAATACAGTGAGTTGGAAAGCTTAAGATTATTGGGAACCAATGAGCACATTCCTTTATTTAAAGAAGTCTTGGATTTGGAGTTGAAGGAACTTTTGATTGAAATCAAAGGTACCAAAGCACGTCAACGCGTAGTCTTGGCTTTACTAAAAGACTTAAAGAGTTATAAGGGTCAGTTTAGTGTTTGCAGTTTTGATCCTTTGATTCTCATGGAATTAAAACGTCATGCGCCAATGATACACAGAGGTTTGATCATGGAAGATCCTTGGTTGAATCCTAAGCATTCATTGTTGATTAAGATGGTTTTGAGTTTAGGGATCTTTGTACCATTGATCCACCCAGATTATCTCTCAAAAGATATTCAATATGATGTATGGTTCTATGGCTTGTTTCGTTTATTAAAAGGTAGAACGACGGTTTGGACCGTTAAGAGTATCGAAGCTGAACATCAAATCAAGCATGAGGTTGATGGCATCATCTTCGAGAATTATCTTCCGTATGATAAGGTCAGTTAGACCATTCATTTATTCGGTGCTAGAATTGTAGGAGAACATGAACATACTTAAAAAAATATTTGCCGTTGAAAACTTAATCCCAAAAGCTTATCGCACAAACCCTTTACCAACGAGTAAAGAGGTTTATAAAAAGACCTTAAAAATAGCTTGGCCTTCAGCGATGGAGGCTATTTTAATTAGCTTGATCGGGGCTGTGGATATGATGATGGTCGGGGGCATTGGGACCAATGCGATTGCGGCTGTTGGTATTACGACGCAACCAAAGTTCTTGATGATGAGCTTGGTCTTTGCACTCAATATTGGGACAACGGTCATCATTTCACGCCGTAAAGGTCAAAATGATCAAGTCGGAGCACAAAAAGCATTACGCAATGCCTTGATTCTAAGTGTGGTGATTGCGATCATAACGACAATCATCGGCATTGTGTTTGCACGACCTTTCCTGCTGTTTTCAGGAGCGAATCTTGATTATTTAATGGATGCGGTGATCTACTTTAGAATCGTTATGGTAGGGAATGCCTTTTATTTGATAAGTTTGACTTTGACGGCTGGACAACGTGGTGTTGGAAATACTAAAATCTCTTTGTTTACCAATCTTAGTGCCAATCTTGTCAATGTCCTATTTAACTATCTTTTAATCAATGGAATATGGATTTTTCCACGTTGGGGCATTGCAGGAGCTGCGGTTGCGACAACGATGGGCAATATCGTGGCTTTGGTTCTGGCAATCTACAATGTTTCGAAGAAAGATAATTTCTTGCACATCAATTTCAAACAAAATTGGTCATTGGATAAAGATACTTTACAAACCATTTGGAAGATTTCATCATCCGCCTTGGTGGAACAAGTCTTTATTCGTATCGGTTTCATGATGTATGCGAAAGCAGTCGCAGGCTTAGGTACCCTTGAATTTGCGACCCATTATATTGTCATGCAAGTCATGAGCTTGACCTTTAGCGTAGGAGATGGCTTATCGATTGCGACTTCATCGCTGGTCGGTCAAAGTCTGGGTGCGAAGCGAACGGATTTGGCTTACATTCATGGAAAAGTATCACAGCGCATTGGCTTTGTCATCTCTTTGAGTTTGGCTGTAGCGATTATCTTGAATCGATATTTCATCATCTCGTTATTCAGTCGTAATGAAGAGATCATTGCACTGGGTGGATCAATTCTCATCATCTTGAGTTTCATCATTCAGTTTCAAATCGCACAGGTCATTACGGTGGGTAGTTTACGTGGTGCAGGGGATGTGAAGTTCGTCGCGACACTGTCGTTGGTCAGTGTCACCATCTTGCGTCCTGTCTTGACTTACATCTTAGCGTATACCTTAGGTTTAGGCTTGTATGGGGCTTGGTTCAGTGTGGTTTTCGATCAAATGATCCGTTATGTGTTCTCACGTGTTCGCTTCAAAAATGCGGAATGGATCAAAATCGAAGTATAAAATTGGCGTTCATATTTACCCTAAATGAGGTATAATTATATATGGCAAATAAGGAGGACATCTATGTCTAAACGTTTTATGACAATGGATGGTAACAACGCAACAGCACACGTAGCGTATGCGTTTACAGAAGTTGCGGCCATCTATCCGATTACACCGTCTTCAACCATGGCAGAATTGGTTGATGCATGGGCTAGTCAAGGCAGAAAAAATTTATTTGGTTCGGTTGTCAAGGTTGTGGAAATGCAATCGGAAGCCGGTGCAGCAGGGGCTGTGCATGGTGCTTTGCAAGGTGGAACACTTGCTTCAACCTTTACCGCATCCCAAGGTTTATTGTTAATGATTCCAAACATCTACAAATGGGTAGGTGAGTTGATTCCAGGTGTCATCCATGTATCTGCGCGTTCTTTAGCAACACGTGCATTGTCGATCTTTGGTGACCACCAAGATATTTATGCGATCCGTCAAACAGGCGCTCCAATGATTTCATCTCATTCCGTACAGGAAGCGATGGATTTGGCAGGTGTGGCTCACTTGACTGCGATCAAAGCGAGTGTTCCTGTTGTCCATTTCTTTGATGGTTTCAGAACGTCTCATGAAATTCAAAAAGTTGAAGTCATCGATACTGAAAAGATGAAAGAATGGATCGACAAAGATGGTTTGGAAAACTTCCGTGCCAAGGCTTTGAATCCACATACGAATCCAGTTACCCGTGGTGGTGCTGAAAACGATGATGTCTATTTCCAAGGTCGTGAAGCTCAAAACTTGCATTATGCGAATGTTTTGCCAGTCGTTGAAGAATATTTTGCGAAAGTATCCGAATTAACAGGTCGTCACTATGCACCGTTTGTCTATTATGGTGCTGAAGATGCGACACGTGTCATCGTTGCGATGGGTTCCGTTACGGAAACCGCACGTGAAGTCGTGGATGAATTGAATGCTCGCGGAGAGAAAGTTGGTTTGGTTAAAGTTCATCTTTACCGTCCATTCTCAACCGACCATTTGTTAAACGTATTGCCTAAGACGGTTACACATGTGGCTGTCATGGATCGTACAAAAGAAATGGGCGCTCATGAACCTTTGTTCTTGGATGTTCATCAATCTTTGGTCAATCAAAACAACATCAAGTTGATCATTGGTGGTCGTTATGGTTTGTCCAGCAAGGATACACAACCTAAAGATATCAAGGCTGTTTATGACCACTTGTTCAGTGAAAATCCATTTGATGGTTTCACCATTTCAATCAATGACGACGTCACGTTCAAATCATTGAAGGTTGATGAAGACTTTGAAGTCAAGATGGATTACACATCTTGCTTGTTCTATGGTTTGGGATCGGATGGTACGGTGAGTGCCAATAAGAACTCGATCAAGATCATTGGTGATCACACCGATCTTTATAGCCAAGCTTACTTCGCGTATGACTCGAAGAAAGCGGGTGGTGTCACACGTTCATTCTTGCGTTTTGGACCAAGTCCAATTCACTCGACTTACTATGTAAACAATGCGGACTTCATTTCGTGTTCGTTGGATTCTTTCTTGGTTCGTTATGATATGATCAAGAACTTGAAGAAGGGTGGTACGTTCTTATTGAACACCGGCTTCAAGAAGGAAGACATCGAAGCACAATTGCCAAATCGTGTTAAGAAACAATTGGCTCAGAAGAATGCTAAATTCTATATCATTGATGCGACGAAGATTGCCGAAGAAATCGGTATGGGTCGTCGTACCAACACCATTCTTCAATCTTCGTTCTTCGCTTTGAATGAAACCATTCTTCCATATGCAAATGCATTGGACTACATGAAAGAAATGGCGAAGAAATCTTATCAGAAGAAGGGCGACGAAGTCGTTCAACTAAACTGGAAGGCCATCGATGAAGGTAAAAATGGTTTAGTTCAAATCGAAGTCAAACCAGAATGGGCTGACTTGACGGTTGCTCGTACACGTCGTACGACAGGCGATGAATACTTTGACACACACGTTGATGTCATCAATGCATTGGATGGTTACGATATGCCTGTTTCAGCCTTCACCAAACATGGTTTGTTGGATGGTTCATTCAGAAACAACGTGGCGTTCAGTGAACACCGTGCGATTGCGACGCAAGTCCCTGAATGGCATGAAGAGAACTGTATCCAATGTGGTATCTGTTCATTCGTATGTCCTCACAGCACAATTCGTACGTTCTTGTTGAATGAAAATGAAATTCAAAATGCACCAATGGAATTCGCAACCTTGCAAGCTGTTGGCAAGGGTGTCGAACACCTCCGCTACCGTGTCATGGTTTCTCCGGATAACTGTGTAGGTTGTGCACTTTGTGTTACGGAATGTCCAGGTAAGGGTGGTAAGAAAGCTCTTACGATGGAAGATGTACATGATCGTCTTCATGAAGCGCCTTTGGCTGATTACATCTATAAGAACACCACTTACAAATCTGAATACATGCCTACCGATACCATTAAGGGTTCTCAATTCTTGATGCCTTACTTTGAAGTATCCGGCGCTTGTGCAGGTTGTGGTGAAACACCATACTATCGTCTAGTATCACAACTCTTTGGTCGCGATATGATGATTGCGAATGCGACAGGTTGTACTTCAATCTATTGTGGTTCCGCGCCTTCGACTCCGTTTGTAACGGATAAAGATGGTGAGGGTATCGCTTGGGGTAACTCCTTGTTTGAAGACAATGCAGAATACGGTTACGGTATGAAAGTTGCTCAAGAGTTCAAGGCAAATCGTATCGTTGAAATCTTGACGGAAATCAATGCGACAGCAGATGGCGATGTCAAGGCTGCAATCGATGCATACTTGGCTGTCAAGGGCAATCGTAATGAAGAACGTAAAGTTGTTAAGGAATTGTTGAANNTATGACATCGGTTACGGTGGCTTGGACCACGTCATTGCGAACAACTTGAATGTAAACATCATGGTCTTGGATACGGAAGTCTACTCGAATACGGGTGGTCAATCCTCCAAATCATCTCAAGCAGCTTCAATTGCGAAATTCGCAGCAGGTGGTAAACCTACAGCGAAGAAAGACCTTGGTCAAATCGCTATGGCTTATGGACATGTCTATGTCGCTTCCATTTCAATGGGTGCGAACCGTATGCATACCATCAAGGCTTTGAAAGAAGCTGAAGCATATGATGGACCATCAGTGATCTTGGCTTACTCCCCATGTATCGAACACGGTATCAAGGGTGGTTTGGCAAATCATCAAGTCCAACAAAAGAAAGCTGTTGAAAGTGGATACTGGACGCTTTATCGCTACAATCCATTGAATACGGAAAAACCATTGACGATCGATTCGAAAGAACCAGATTTCTCGAAGTTCAGAGAGTTCGTCATGAACGAAACACGTTTCAATCAGTTGCCATTCGTGAATGCGGATCAGGCTGAGTTCTTGCTTCAAAAGTCTGAAGAAGATGCGAAGAAACGTTACACACGTTTGGTTAAATTAGCTGCTTAATCCTAAAGGATGACATAAAGTCATCCTTTTTTTTATATGGTATAATGAATGCGTCATAAGGACGTGAACACATGAAAGTTGCGCTCTATTTTGAATCTGAGAAGTTCATCCAAACCTCTGGGATTGGTCGTGCATTTGCACATCAAAAATTAGCGTTGGAGAGTGCGGGCATCTCTTACACAACGAATCCTGAGGATACCTACGATATTTTGCATATTAATACAGTAGGGTTGAATAGTACGAATGCGATTGAATTTGCACGTAAGCAAGGGGCAAAAGTCATCTATCATGCACACAGTACAGAGGAAGACTTTCGTAATTCGTTTGTGCTATCGAATCAAATCGCACCTTTTGTGCGCCATCATCTGATTCACAATTATTCGTTGGCGGATGCCATTATCACGCCGACCCCGTATTCTAAAAGTCTTTTAGAGAACTATGGAATCGATGTGCCAATCTATGCCGTGTCCAATGGGATTGAAATCAGTCGCTACACTTACAATGCGGATGAGGTTAGAGCATTTCGACGCTATTTTTCTTTGAGTGATGATCAAAAGGTTGTCATAGGAGTAGGTCTCTATTTTGAGCGAAAAGGGATTCAAGACTTCATGGAAGTCGCTAAGTATTTTCCGGAGTTGACCTTCATTTGGTTTGGGCATACACCTTTGTATACGGTGCCACAGTCGGTTCGAGATGTGATTAAAAGTGCGCCACGTAATGTGATCTTACCAGGCTATGTCAAAGGTCCGATCATTGAAGGTGCGTATTCCAGTGCGGATTGTTTCTTCTTTCCATCCTATGAAGAAACGGAAGGTATCGTGGTCTTGGAAGCCTTGGCCTCCAAGTGTCCGGTTTTAATCAGGGATATTCCTGTTTATGCGGATTGGTTAATTGATGGAGTGCATTGTCATAAAGGCCGCGATAATGCGGATTTCATCGATTTGATCAAACGAATCATCATGAAAGAATTTCCAAGTTGCGCTGATGCGGCGTATGAAGTTGCGGCACAACGTGATATTAAGAAGATTGGACAAGAGTTGAAAACAATTTATACAAAGGTGAGGAACACAGAATGAGAATCGGATTATTTGCAGATACCTACACACCCGAAATCAATGGGGTTGTCTCCTCGATCGTTACTTTACAAGAAGGTTTAGAAGCAGCTGGACATGAAGTGTTCATCATCACAACGCATGTATCAATCTTGAATTTAAGTTATGAGAACCATGTCTTACGTTTGCCAGGCATCCAGCTTAAGCAGATGTACGGCTATGTTTTAACCAGTCCTCTACACATTCGTGCTTATCAAATCGTCAAAGAGATGGACTTGGATATCTTACATGCGCATACTGAGTTTGGTATTGGTATTTTTGCGCGTATCGTTGCTCGTTTGATGCATAAACCTTTGGTGGTCACCTATCATACGACTTATGAAGACTACACGCACTATGTCAATGTGTTCAAATCGAAAGCAGTTGAAAAGATTGCGAAGAAGACCGTTTCGCAATTAAGTAAGCTTTACATTGAGACCAGTGATGGGGCGATTTCACCTTCGCAGAAAACCAAAGAAATGCTTAAAGGTTATGGCATCAAACGTGAAATCAATGTCATTCCTACAGGTTTGAATCTGGATAAGTTCAAAGCTGAAAATGTCGATATTGAAGCTGTTCGAGCATTCAAGAATGAATATGATTTAATGGATAAATTAGTTATTCTCTATGTCGGACGTATTGCGGAAGAGAAGAGCATCGATTTGATCATGGAAGGCTTTGCGAAAATCAATCAAAGTGAAATACCAAGTCGTTTGATCATCATTGGTGCAGGACCGCAAGAAGATGATTTGAAACACTTGGCAAAACGATTGAATGCGTCGGATACCATTATCTTTGCAGGTAAACGACCTTCCAAGACCATTCCAATCTATTACCATGCGGCAGATTGTTTCGTATCCGCATCCCTTACGGAAACGCAAGGGATGACCTTTATAGAAGCTCTGGCAAGTGGTAAAATCGTGTTTGCACGTGAAGATAAAGTCCTAAGTGACTTGATTGAACCAAATAAGAATGGGTATTTCTTTGTGGATGCGAATGACTTTGCGAATAAGATTGGAAATTATGCAAAACTTGAACCAGAACTAAAACAAAAGATGCATGACAATGCACTTGCGAGTGTTCAAGTATACGATCGTGAAGCATTCATTCAAAATGTTTTATGTGTCTATGCGGAATCCATTCGTGTTTCAAAAGAAGCGATGATTCTGACTGAAGTCAATCATAAACATGCGGTTGTGGAATGTCAGCTTGAAAACAAATATCGTAGTCTCAGTGTATTGGTGAGTATGGAGATGTTTGTGGAGTTGGGCTTAAGGAAGGGGAAGGAATTGGAAAAAGAAGTCATTGAAACGTTGCTTGAAAACGAGCAGTTCGTTAAGGCATATCAATCATGTATCCAAAAAATAAGTGTCAAGGATCGTAGTCGTAAGGAAATGTATGATTTCTTAATAGAGAAGTCGACTTTGGATATTGGTCAAATCAATCAATTGATTGATTATCTCGAACAAAAGAAATACATCAATGATGAACAATACGCTCGTCATATGGTTCAGTCTTTACAAGCCTTGCTTCAAGGTAAACAAAAAATCATGCGTGGTTTGCGTAACAAAGGCATTGCCCAAGAACTCATTGATAAGGTGATTCAAGAAGATAGTCAAGAAGCTGAAGTAGCGAATGCCTTGGCTTTGGCTGAAAAGGTTAAACCATCCATACGTGATCGTTCTTTACGTTCCCTTAAACAAAAGTTGACCCAACGTTTGATGAGTCAAGGTTTTGAGTTCAATGTCATCGAAGTGGTCATGCGTAGTTTGAACTTTCAAGAAGAAGAGAAGGGTGAGCTGGATAACTTACGTAAGACAGCGCTTAAAGCGCGAAGACGTCTTTCTTCTAAACACGAGGGGACTCAACTCAGGAATGCGTTGTTCAGTTATTTGGATCACCAAGGTTTCAACCTCGATGATATCTATATTATTTTAAATGAAATGGAGTGGAACGATGAGTAGACAAATGATCAGCAGTTTTGTAGAAGGTGAAAAGATTCAAACAAGTCTTTTAATCACACAAATGAATCGAGGCATCACTAATTCCGGTGCTCCTTATTTGTCCTTTGTTTTGCAGGATCAGAGTGGATCGATCGATGCGAAATTATGGGACGCGAAAGATGAGCTGCTAAGTGGTGTTGAAGCAGGGAAGGTTGTGCTTGTCAGTGCGGAAGTATTGAAATATCGCAATGCTTTACAATTACGGATCTACAGTTTAGCGAAACTGGAAGACAATCAGTTCAACCCAGCGGATTATGTCATGGCTACGGATTTGAGTTTGGAGTTCATGCAGAAGCGCATTGGTGAAACATTATTGTCCTTACAAGATGTCGTGTATCGCGATGTGTGTACTTCAATCATTGAAGACCTTCAAGAGAAGCTTTACAGTTATCCAGCAGCGGCTAAGAATCACCATGATTTCGTTGGTGGTTTGGCAACACATATGATATCAATGTTGGATCTTGGAGAAGCCTTCTGTTCGCTCTATCCAATGTTAAATCGGGATTTGTTGTTGGCGGGTATTCTCTTACATGATCTTGGAAAGATTGATGAATTATCGGGTCCGATCCTAACGGAATATACTGTTGAAGGAAAACTGGTGGGGCATATCTCCATCATGCAAAGCAAAGTATCTGAGAAGGCAAAAGCTCTAGGCTATCAAGGCAGTGAACAAGTCACTTTGATGCGACACATGATTCTGTCCCATCATGGCGAATATGAATTCGGATCACCGGTGTTGCCAATGGTCATGGAGGCAGAAATGTTGACCTTCATTGACAACGTGGATGCGCGAATGAACATGTTCGCAAAAGCTTTGGAAAGTGTCAAACCAGGTGAGTGGACGCCACGTATCTTCCCGCTTGAAAACCGCAGTTTCTATAAACCAAAAGAATAAACTTAAGTGTTTATTTTTTTTGTGCATCCATCTTGACAGATACCCTAGGGGGGTATAATATAATGCTATGGAGGAAATTAATATGTTAAAGAAATATGCAGTAGAAGGTATGACGTGTAACCATTGTGTGCATCATGTGACAATGGCATTGAGTGAAGTTGAAGGGGTTAAAGATGTTAAAGTATCTTTGTCAGAAAAATCGGCTTTAGTGAACAGTGAAGATAGCGTTCAATTCGAAACCTTAAAAGCAGCTGTTGAAGAAGCTGGGTATAAACTTGTCGGATAATACGCGCAACTATACCGTTACGGATATGACCTGTGCGAGTTGTTCCGCAACTGTCCAGCGTGTGGTTTCGAAGTTGGATGGCGTAGAACGTGCAGATGTCAATCTTACAACGGAGAAGTTGACCGTCGTCTTAAATAAGGACGTCGATTTTAAAACAATCCAAGCAGCGGTAGAAAAAGCAGGTTATGGATTGGTTGAACCTAAAGTCAATCGTGAACTTCAGCTCGACATTGAAGGCATGACCTGTGCTTCTTGCAGTGCTGCGATCGAACGAACTGTAAGAAAACAAAAGGGCGTTGAATCCATTAGTGTCAACTTAGCCACCAACAAAGCAAGCTTGGTTTATGATCCCAGTGTGATCAAACTCTCACAAATCAAACAAGCTGTTGAAAAAGCAGGTTACAAGGCGAGTGAAGCAAAGGTAGAAGATGATGCGGACCAAAAGCGCAAAGAAGCTGCTTTTAGACGCATGACGATTAACTTGATCGTTTCAGCAATATTTGCCTTACCATTGTTGTATTTAGCGATGGGACACATGATTGAAGGGATTAAATTACCGATGCCGGAGTGGTTGATTCCACACATGCATCCATTAACATTTGCCTTGACGCAATTGTTCTTAACGATTCCTATTATGATTGCAGGACGTAAGTTCTTTGTGATTGGATTCAGAACCTTGAGTCATGGTTCACCGAATATGGATTCCCTGGTTGCGATTGGTACAGGTGCGGCATTCCTGTATGGTCTTTACAACACCTATGGCATCGCAATTGGGAATACACACTTAGTGAATGACTTGTACTATGAATCCGCTGGTGTCGTTATTACTTTGATTCTCTTAGGGAAGTGGTTGGAAGAACGCTCTAAAGGCAAGACTTCCATGGCTATTAAGAAATTGATGGGTTTAAGTCCTAAGATCGCGCATCTTGTGATTAACGATACAACACAAGATGTCTTATTGGAAGAAATCGTCTTAAAAGATATTCTCTTAGTCAAACCCGGTGAGAAGATTCCAGTCGATGGGGTCATCATCAGTGGTCAATCCGCTGTGGATGAAAGCATGCTTACTGGGGAAAGTTTACCTGTTGAAAAACATATTGGGGATAAAGTGGTTGGAGGTTCATTAAACACACATGGTGTTCTTACCATGGAAGCTCGTGCGGTTGGACAAGATACGGCTTTGGCTCAAATCATAAAACTCGTTGAAGATGCGCAAGGACAGAAGGCGCCGATCGCAAAATTAGCGGATGTCATTTCAGGTGTGTTCGTACCCGTTGTCATTGTCATTGCAATCGTAAGTGCTTTGTTCTGGTGGTGGATGGGTAAAGATTTCCCGTTCATCCTCAGTAGTTTCGTAACGGTTTTAGTTATCGCGTGTCCATGTGCTTTAGGATTAGCCACACCAACTGCCATTATGGTTGGGACGGGTAGAGGGGCACAGATGGGTGTCTTGTTTAAAGGCGGTGAAGCCTTGGAGTTGGCACATAAAGTCAATGCGATCATCTTTGATAAAACAGGGACGATCACCAAAGGTGAACCAACATTAACGGATCTATCAGTTTTGAGTGGATCTGAAGAAGACTTCTTACGTTTGATCGCATCCGCAGAGTCAGTCTCAGAACATCCTCTCGCAAAAGCCGTGGTTAAGTATGTTCAAGAAAAGAACATAACATTGGATAATGTTGGGGATTTCAAGGCGATCAGTGGTCGTGGCTTAAAAGCTAAGGTTGCGGATCGAGACATCATCATTGGGAATGAAACCTGGATGATTGAAAACAAGATCGCGATTCAAGGTAAGACTTGGGCTGAAGAACGATCGATCCAGGGTAAGACTGTCCTTTGGGTCGCGGATGATCAAGAAGTCTTAGGACTCTTCGCAGTAGCGGATGTCGTAAAAGAAAGTAGTTTTGAAGCGATTGCCGCACTTAAAAAGATGGGCATCAAAGTGGCCATGATTACGGGTGACAATCAGAAAACAGCCAATGCGATCGCAGCTCAAGTAGGGATTGATATCGTCTTAGCGGAAGTCTTGCCTCAAGACAAGGGAAATGAAGTTGACAAACTGAAAGCCCAAGGTTATATTGTGGCAATGGTTGGGGATGGCATCAATGATGCGGTTGCCTTGACCAAAGCGGATGTAGGGATTGCGATTGGTTCTGGAACCGATGTGGCGATGGAATCTGCGGATGTGGTTTTGATGAAATCGGATTTAAAGGATGTGGCGAAAGCGCTCCAACTGTCCAAGGCAACACTAACCAACATCAAACAGAACTTGTTCTGGGCGTTCATCTATAACATCATTGGTATTCCATTTGCGGCAGGTGTCTTCTATTACTTTGGTGGACCTTTGCTCAATCCAGTCTTAGCAGGAACCGCGATGGCACTCAGTTCGGTGTCGGTTGTGACCAATGCATTACGTTTACGTTTCTTTAAAATGAGGTAACCATATGGATCATTCTAAACATACACATCGGGAATCCGATAACAAGTCTAAGCTTATCAATCGTTTGAATCGCTTAGAAGGACAGATTCGCGGGATCAAGTCCATGGTGGAAGAAGATGTCTATTGTGATGATATTTTGATTCAAGTGGCAGCGGTTAAGTCTGCCTTGGATGCCTTCTCATCATCTTTGTTTGAAGAACATCTGAAAACCTGTGTTGTTCGCGACATTAAAGCAAACAACCCTGAAATTGTCGAAGAAGTCTTGACGACCATCAAACGATTGACACGCTAAATGGAAACCAAATTTCAAATAACAGGGATGAGCTGTGCTCATTGTGAAAATACAATTAAAAAGACTTTACTCCAAGTTAATGGGGTAAAGTCTGTTTCTGTTTCACACCAAAGTGGTTTCGCACATGTGAAGAGTGAATCCAAGTTGGATTTAAAACAAGTGGATGCTTTGTTGAGACCATTCGGATATGGAATTAAGAAAGAAGGCTTTGATTTTAAGCAGTTGATCATCCTTTTAACAGGTTTGACTTTATTCATTATCTTTCAAATGCTGTATGGCCAATTGAGTTTCCAACTTGATCCTTCTCAAATCAGCATATCGCTTGTCGTGATCTATGGTTTGGTCTCTTCACTCCACTGTGTAAGCATGTGTGGCGGTTTAGCATTGAGTGCCAATCTAGGATTGAATAATGAGAAAATCAAACAACACATCACGCATTATCAGCTTGGAAGAATCGTATCGTATACCTTTACGGGTTTGATTTTAGGGTACTTAGGCTCATGGTTTGAACTCTCATTGAGTTCACAAAATACATTCAAGTTGATGATTGGTTTATGGATGGTTCTTCTAACTTTACAGAGTTTTGGTTTCATCAAACTCCCAAGTTTCAAGTTCAAATTCAAGAATGCTAGCAACTCTTTGGTGATTGGCTTACTCAATGGCTTAATGCCCTGTGGAGCCCTTCAGAGCATCCAACTCTTGGCTCTAGGCAGTGGGAATCCACTACAAGGTGCTTTGATGATGTTTGTTTTTGCCATCACGACAGCACCTGCTTTATTGGGCATGCAGTGGTTTGGCTTAAGACTTGGTAAAGTAAATCATAAACTCGTTCGTGCACTCAGCAGTTTTGTGATTTTATGGATGGGTCTTAATATGATCGTACAAAATCCTACGATCTCCAATACCATTCAAAGTGTCTTTGTAGATAAGGACCAGGCACCCATCATCGATGGTGTGCAACGTGTGACTTTGACAATCAAAGAAGGGCGTTATGTCCTTGACTACAATACCATCCAACAGGATATTCCTGTTGAATTTAGCTTTGATCATACGCAGTTCTTAGGTTGCGCAAACCCCATTATTCTAAGTTTCTTGAACGATCAAATGGTGGATGTTTTACAGAATCCTGATCCTGTCATCTTTACGATTGAGGAAGATCAAACACTTCGGATTCATTGTTGGATGGATATGGATACCATCAATCTCTATGTCATTTAAAAAGTTCAATTCTGAACTTTTATTTTTGCATTAATTTCTGACACTCTTCTGCACTGCAGTCTGCATCGCTTAGATGTGAGAATTTCAAGAGCAGTCCATCATTCTCATCATAACGCGGAATCAAATGAAAATGGGTATGAAACATCGTTTGACCTGCTGCTTCATGCATGTTGGAAAGAAGATTGAAACCAGCTGGCTTTAAGACCTCATCATAACGCTTTGTCAAAAGGACAGCCACTTCATGGACACGGGCTACAACATCACTGGGTGTCTCGGCGTAGTTCGCGTAGTGTTTTTTAGGAATGATCAAAGTATGACCTTTCGTGACAGGTTGAATGTCTAGAAAAGCGAGGACCACATCATCCTCATAGACTACTTTAGAAGGAATCTCATGTTTGGCTATTTTACAGAATACACACATTTGTTTGACCTCTTTTCTCAATCATACAAAAAAATAGACTGTGTTAACAGTCTATTTACCTAAATAATTTGGATAGCTTTGGACAAACAAATCATAGAGAGGCTTGTCATAGATGGTGAAACCATTTTCGACAAAATAGTATTCCAAGGTCTTTTCCATGAAAGTCGTATCCAAAGCAAAGTTTTCGATGATTTCATCTTTCAACTTATTGGTATCAGCTTCCGTGACTTGAACGATGTAGTTTGTCGTTCCATCCGTTAAGACATTGGATAAACTTGGTGTCGTTTGATAATCATAGTAATCAATGACCACTTGAGGAAGACTGCTCGTATTGTTTACCAATTCTTCATCTCCAGGGAAATTCGAAGAGGAATAGAGATCCGCAACTTCTGAGAAGTCTTTACCCGCTTTGAGTTCTGCCAAAGCAGTTTCAGCAAGCGTCGCATCCGTGATTTCAATTAAGCGAACCATTTTAGGACGGTAACCTGCAACCAAAGCATCGAAATTCGTTGTGATGTATTCNNGTATCTTTGTATCCATAATATTCTAGATACATTTCCAAGCTGTCTCCAACACTCTCAGTGAAACTAACTAATTCTTCATCTGCTTTCGCTTTGAGTTCATCACTCAAGCCAACAACTTTATTTAAGATGATTTGTGTGGCTTGTTGCTTCAAGACGCTTGTCGCATCCGTAGCCAACATCAAGCCATAGACTTGACCACTGGTGATATTCTGACTTCCAACTTTGATGAGTACATCATTTGGCTCAGAGATGGCGGCTGCTTGATTTCCACAACCGACCAACAACAAAGCTAATGTGATGCTTACGATTAATTTTTTCATGCTTATTCCTCGATTCCCATATACGCCAAGAGTTCAGTTTTCAAGGCTTCATCATTGATGACAACACCCAATTCTTCTGCCTTGGACCAGATGATGTTCGCTTCTAAAGTCGCATCACTTGCAAGCAAAGCATCGTAGAAGGCTTGTTCCTCTTTGAGACGATCGATGGCTAAGCTATCGATACGAATCAAGTGGTATCCATATTCAGTCTTGACCCAATCACTGACTTCACCTTCACCTAAAGTTAAAGCGGCAGCCAAGAACTCAGGCACAAAGCTTGTGTTCTTATCGACATAGCCCAATAAACCTTTCAAGGTGTTATTGGATGTGTCATTGGAGTGATTGATGACCATGTCTTCAAAACTCATGCCCGCTGCTAAAGCAGCTTTGGCAGCTTCGAAACGTTCTGTTTCTTCAGCTGTTGGAGCGTCAGGATCGGCCATGGTGACCAAGACATGACTTACGATACGGGGTGAATTGACTTCTTGGAAGCCTGCGAACAATGTGTCCATTTGAGCATCCAAGTAGCTGTTCATCATGGATTGACGTTTGTAGACATATTCGAAATAGGTTTGAAGATCTTCCAACTTGGAATAACCCAAGGTCTTCAAGGCATCGATTAGATACGTTTCATATTCAGTGCCATAGTATTCTTGGAAGTTGGCAACGACACCATCCGCATCGACTTCTGCCTTCGTTGTGATGACTGCACTGCCTTCAACGGAAGCTTCCACAACCGCTCTTTCAAAGAACAAGTAAACAGCACCCATTCCATAGCGATTGTAAAGCTCATCGTAGAATTCATCCGCACTCACATCCGTTTCAGCGATGGAGAATACGATATCTTTACCGCCAACAGATTTACTTGGCAAATTATCCTTGTTTTTGTCATATACATAGAAAATAATGGTTGATACTAATAATACGGCGACTAAGACAATGAACCACTGTCTCTTTAATACTGCGAGCATTCGAAAACCTCCTGATTAACTTCTCTATTATAGAAGAAGACACCCCTAAAAGCAAGCTAAGTAAAAGTGAGAAAACTGACACAAATTGGTAAGATACTTAGGCTTGTTCATCGTAAACCAAAGTCATTGTGTTCGTCTGCCACATCCAAGGTATAAAGAACAAATGTTTTATAATAATCCCGTATGAAAGGATCTTGATTGGCAATCATAAGTGCTTCCTCTTTCGATGATGCTTGGAGCACAACCATCCCACCTGGATGATCTAAGAATGGACCACACAAGATTAATTTGCCTTCGCTTCTGAGTTGTTTGAGATGCTTCACATGTTCAAGAATGATGGTTTCATTCAAAGGTTTTTGATCGTGCATGATGTAGATGTAGTTCATAGAAAATCCTTTCATAGAGTACAAAATCATTCTAACATGGTAATGATCGTAACTATACGAAGATGTTTGCCAAGCTTGGACAGTGCATAAGCATCCAATCAAAGTGTGACCTATGTTATAATGAACACGGTAAAAAACCATGTTAGGAGTGAGTGAATGAATACACTAGAAATACAGAATCTGCATGTGTCAATTGACGGAAAACCGATCCTCAAAGGGGTTGATTTAATCGTTCGCGAAAATGAAGTGCATGCCCTGATGGGGCCCAATGGGAATGGGAAATCCACACTATTGGCCGCAATCATGGGACATCCTAAATATGAAGTGACTGAAGGTAAAGTTTTGCTTAATGGCGAAGATGTATTGGCGATGGAAGTTGATCAACGCGCCAAAGCCGGCTTGTTTTTAGGCATGCAATATCCGCAGGAAATCAATGGGGTCACGATTTCTGACTTCATGAAAGCTGCTTTGAATACACGTAGTGAAAAACCAATTCCTTTATTCACCTTTATTCGTACCTTGGATAAAGCGATTCAAAAGGTTGAGATGAAATCTGAAATAGCCCATCGTTATGTCAACGAAGGTTTTTCAGGTGGTGAGAAGAAGCGTAATGAAATCATCCAAATGATGCTTCTAAAACCAAAGATTGCGATGTTGGATGAAATCGATAGTGGTTTGGATGTTGATGCGATCAAGGTTGTCGCAAAAGTCTTAAATGAACAAATCGAAGAAAGCAAAATGGGAACACTCATTGTGTCTCACTACGATCGTTTTTATCAATTGGTTCAACCAACGCATGCACATGTCCTGATTGATGGGAAAATCGTCGTTAGTGGCGATCGTGAGCTTGTCACAAAGGTTGATGAACAAGGTTATGATTGGTTGAAAGAACTTGGCATCGAAATCATTGAAGAAGAAAAAGAGCGCGTTGTACGCAATGCGATTGGCAGTATTGGAATCTGTGCTGTCAAGGAGCTGAGTGATGTCGCTGAATAAGTTTGAGATCCAAGATGGATTTCAAGAAATTACTTTTGATTTAGAAAAGTCTGACTCATTTGAGCTTGTGATCAAACCCAATGCCCAAGCAGATGTCTTGGTCCATTTGAATGGTGAGGGGGAAGCGTCTATTGATGTATCTTTGTTGAAAGATGCTCATTTGAATCTTTTCTATCTCAATACTTCACCAGCTTCTAAACTGGTTGAGAATTATCATTTGTATCGTGACAGTCGTTTGGATCTTGCTTATGGTGATTTCAACGATGGTCAATGTGAACGTACATCGGATGTGTTTCTAAAAGAAAAGGGCTCTCAAATCTATTTAAAGAGTGCAAGTTTGGTCAAGAATGATCGTCGTTTGATTTATCGTTTCAATCACCAAGCACAACAGACATTCGGAAACATGGAGAACTTTGTGGTGACTTTAGAAAAAGGAACCTTAAGCTTACATGCGGTAGGACACATTGATAAGAATGCGGCCAACAGTGAAACGCATCAAACCACCCGTGTCTTGAATTTCAATGCGACCGAGCGTGCTTCTGTATTCCCACAACTTTTCATCGATAACAACGATGTGAAAGCTTCGCATGCGGAAAGCAGTGGACAAGTCGATCCGGAACAACTTTATTATCTAAAATCCAGAGGTTTATCTGGGGATGAAGCAATCAGCTTGATCGTCAAAGGTTATCTCTCTTCGATTCTCGAGAATATTAAAAACGAAACGATTCGTGAAACATTATTGAGCTCGATTGAGCGAAAGGTTGATGAGGTATGTTCGAGGTAGGCAAAATACGTCAAGATTTTCCATTTTTAATGAAAGCTGAACAGTCTGTACCTCAGCTTGTTTATCTTGACAATGCCGCCACAACGTTGAAACCTCAATCGGTGATTGATGCCGTTGTGCGTTATTACACCGATAGCTCTGTGAACATTCACAGAGGTGATTATGCCTTATCGTATGAAGTCTCGAATGCTTATGAAGCTGTTCGTAAAACCGTCTCAAAATTCATTCAATGTGAACCCAATGAAGTGGTTTTCACCTCAGGTGCCAGTGCCGCTTTGAATCTAGTAGCGTATGGGTATGCGGAAAAAGTATTGAAGCCCAATGATGTCATCTTGATGAGTGAAGCTGAGCATGCGTCCAATGTATTACCTTGGTTCAGAGTTGCGGAAAAAACAGGGGCAAAGATCGAATATCTTCCTTTGGATGAGCAAGGTGTCTTGACTGTTGAAGGTTTCAAAGAAGCGCTTCATGACAAGGTTAAGATCGTCACACTTGCACATGTTTCCAATGTATTGGGCTCGGTCGTCCCAATCAAGACGATCACGGAATTGACGCATCAAAATGGCGCGATCATCGTGGTGGACGGTGCACAATCCGTTCCACATACTAAAACTTTGGTTAAGGATTGGGATGTGGATTTTCTAGCATTTGCAGGACACAAGCTGTTGAGTCCTACAGGTATTGGTGTTTTATATGGCAAGTTCAATCTCTTACAACAGATGGATCCCTTCTTACTGGGGGGTGGATCGAACGCACGCTTTGATAAGCATGGACATGTCGTCTTAAAGAATCCACCTTTTAAATTTGAAGCAGGAACACCTGCGATCGAAGGGGTCTTGGGTTTGGATGCGGCAATCCAATATATCGAAGCGATTGGCTTTGAATCCATTGAAAAACATGAGCTTGAATTGAAGGGATACACGATTGATAAGTTGAAGCAATTCAAGCACATCAAGCTCTACAATGAGAAGGCTCAATCGGGTATCATCGCATTTAATGTGAAAGGGATACCGACACAGGATGTGGCTGCTTATTTAAGTTCATTGGGTGTCATGGTTCGTGCCGGTAATCATTGCGCCAAGCTCTTAAGTGAGATCATTCATACACAAGAGACGGTTCGGGCAAGCATTAATTTTTATAACACGAAGGCAGAAATGGATATCTTCATTGATGCACTGAAAGATATTACTTTAGAGAAGTGTATCGATTTAATCTTTTAGGAGGACACGATGTCAGATCTACTTAAAGATCCTTTGATTCTTAGACAGATCATCATGGATCATTATGAATACCCACGCAATCACCACTTAGTGGAAGATGAGACGTATCATAAAGCACACATGGCATCTGAGTCGTGTATTGATGATATCACCGTCATGGCTAAGATTGAAAACAATGTCATTCAAGATGTCTGTTTTGATGGCATTGCGTGTACGATTTCAACCGCATCGACATCGATCATGAGTGAACTTCTGATTGGAAAAACCCTTGAGGAAGCCACCGCCATCATTGCAGAGTATTATAAGATGGTTGAGCTTTTGCCTTATGATGAAGAAATGCTTCAAGAAGCCATCGCTTTTCATCAAGTTGGTAAACAGGCCAACCGTATCAAATGTGCGACCATTGGTTTCAAAGCCATTGAGACGTGCATAAAGGAGCACAAACATGACCAATAAACAATACGATCAACTTCCTGCATCGGAATATCAATATGGGTTCCATGATGAAGACGTGAGTCTTTATCGAACAAATAAGGGTATCAATCGTGAAGTTGTTGAAGAAATATCACGCATCAAAGGGGAACCCCAATGGTTGTTGGATTTCCGCTTGAAATCACTGGAAGTCTTCCTAAAGAAACCCATGCCAACATGGGGGGCAGATCTTTCAGAACTTAACTTTGATGAGTATACCTATTACATCAAACCCTCTGAACGGATGATGAACGACTGGGCGGATGTGCCGGATACGATCAAGGATACCTTTAGTCGATTAGGCATTCCTGAAGCAGAACGTAAATTTCTGTCTGGGGTAGCGACACAGTATGAATCGGAAATGGTTTATCACAACATGTTGGAAGAAGTTGAGTCCAAGGGAGTCATCTTTACCGATCCCGATACGGCTTTTAAGAAGTATGAACACATCTTCAGACCATTCTTTGGATCCATCGTTCCGTATTCCGATAACAAGTTCGCTGCACTGAATTCTGCAGTCTTCTCTGGCGGGTCCTTCATTTACATTCCAAAGGGTGTGAAGTTGGATAAGCCGTTACAGTCGTATTTCAGAATCAACACTGAGCAAATGGGTCAATTTGAACGTACTTTAATCATCGTAGATGAAGGTGCGGATGTCCACTATGTGGAAGGGTGCACAGCCCCAACCTACAGCAAGGATAGTCTTCATGCGGCGGTTGTGGAGATCTATGTCCATCCAAAAGCAAAATGTCGTTATACAACCATTCAGAACTGGTCGATGAATGTCTTGAACCTTGTCACAAAACGAGCAAAAGTCATGGACCATGGCGTCATGGAATGGATCGATGGCAACATCGGTGCACATGTGACGATGAAATACCCAGCTTGTATCTTAGCGGGTGAATATGCTCGTGGAATGACAATTTCAATTGCCGTCGCATCGCACATCAATCAAATCCAAGATGCAGGCGCAAAGATGGTGCATTTGGCACCGTATACTTCATCCAATATCATATCGAAGTCCGTTGCGCGAAACGGTGGAGAAGTCAACTACCGTGGTTTGGTCCAACACAGTGCCAAAGCGAAATACGCTCGATCTAAAATCGAGTGTGATACCTTATTGATGGATGGCAACAGTCGTTCCGACACCTTGCCGACGAATATTTCATACAATCCTCTTAGTACGATCGAGCATGAGGCAACGGTCTCACGTGTATCTGAAGATCAACTCTTCTATCTCATGAGTCGTGGTTTGAATAAGAGCCAAGCCTTAGAAACCATCGTCATGGGCTTCTTGGAGCCGTTCACACGTGAATTACCGATGGAATATGCGGTTGAATTGAATCAACTCATGAAGTTGGATATGGAAGGCTCGGTCGGTTAGTGGATAAGCCGAGCTTACGCCTCAAGCATCTCAATCTTCGAAAATCATTAAGTGCTGAGACCCATCAAGTGTTTTCAGCACTTATTTTTAATTACTTGCTAAGTGACTTGGAAACCTATGATCATATAGGGGTTTATATCTCAATGGCGCATGAGGTGGATACACGTAAGATCATTGACTGGTGCTTTGAACGCAATAAAAATGTCTATGTCCCTAAGGTATTGAAAGATGGGATGATCTTCGTGAAGATTCAAAGTTTGAATGAATGCACATTGAATCGCATGGGTATATTAGAACCCATCTCGAATCAAGCTTCGGATAGGATTGAACTGATGATCGTGCCAATGCTTGCTTATAATGAAAGAAGACATCGTTTGGGCTATGGAAAAGCCTATTATGATCGTTACCTATATGCACACACTTGTGTGAAAGTAGGAATTTGTTATCGTGCCAACTTTGAACAAGAACTTATTGAATCATCTACAGATGTTCAATTGGACAAAATCATCACAGAAAACGGCGTTATTTAAGCTATAATTAATGTATAAATGGTGGAGAAATTGAAATGTTGAAGAAAAAAGGCTTAATGTTACAACTGATGTTTGTTTTTTTTGTGTTATTTATTGGTTTTTACATTCCAATGACACAACGTATCCCATTTCTTAAAAGCATTGGGTATTCTTATGAACGGATGAATATCATCTTTTCAATCCAAGCTGCTCTGGCATTTGTGTATCAACTGGTGTTTGGCTATCTCTGTGATAAGTACCGAACCATCAAAAAATTCTTTATTGGAGCGCTGATCGTCGGTTCCATAGGAACATATTTGATGTTCACTGCGACACAAGAAGCTTTCTATTTCCATATCCTTACGATGGCTTTGATGGGCAGCTTCATCAATCTCAGTGTGGGTTTATTGGACTCATGGGCACTTGAAATCGATCCAGAAATACAACGCAATTATGGTGCGGTTCGTGCCATGGGAACTTTGGGTTGGATCGTGGGTGGTTTTGTCGTTACTTTGGTTTTAAATTACTTTGGTGTGGGATCTTTACCTTTAACTTATCTTATTCTTACAGGAATTGTTTTGCTTCTGACCTTTAATTTGAAGGATGCCATCAAGGAACATCGTTCGACACCCCTTCGTGTTAAAGACATGAAACAACTTTTGTTTTCAAAGCGTTATATGATCATTGTGTTTATTTTGTTATTTGCGATGATGGTGGCTAACAGCGACGGCTTGGTTGTGGTCATGAAAATGGAAGAATTGAGTGCCACGGCGTTTCAAAAGAATTTCCGTTTCTCATCACAGGCTTTGGTTGAATTGCCATTACTATTTCTAGGCGCTAAATTATTGGATCGTTTCAATCCTGTTAAATTACTTGGATTTGCGGTTGTCATGTACGCTGTTCGATTCATCGGTTATGCGTTCGCACCTACTGCCAATTGGATGATTGTTGCGGCACTTATGCAAGCACTGACCTTTCCGATCTTGATGGTCGCAAGTAAGCAACTCATATTTAGAGAATCACCTTCACATCTTCGTTCTTCAGGACAGTTGTTTGCCTTGGCCATTTATAATGGTTTAGGCACTACGATGATTCCTTTGATCACGAATGCTTTGATTCGCATTGGAGGCATTAATTTCACACTCTTTGCTTTGGCTTCAATGATGATCATCCCCTTTGTGTTGGTACTCTATTTCTTGAAAATTGAGAATGCATAGTTTCACATATTTTCACATTGAACGGACAAACTCTTTACACATTAGAGCAGTATATTGAGAGTGTAAGATAACTATCTTACCTGTACGATCTCTTTCATAATAACCCCCTTTAAAATAACGTACAGATTCCTTTCCCCTTTTAAGTAATAAGTTAAAGAAAAAAGACGGCGCCAAACGTCTTTTTTCTTGTCTACAATCGTGTGCATTTTATTGGAGCTTACAAATTAGTGATGTATTCGTCATTAAAAAAGTGTTTTATTATTGACAAATAAGTGTAGAATTTGTAAGATAAGAGTGGGTTCAGAACCCTAAATGTTTGATTCCCTGGACCATTCACTTCCCCCACCCATACGAATGGCCAGTAATCCCCCGATTATGAATCAAGCAAAAAAAAGAGGACGTCTAAGGACGTCTTTTCTTTGGAGATAACCATGAAACTTATTGCTCAACATGAAGATATTTTCTGGCCAGAAGAAACCATTGAATCGCTCCGTTTTACATCGCGCGTTTTTATTCGTAATCATGAAGGGAAATATGCCTTCTTAAGAATCGTGGGTGAGGATTTCTTGGGCTTACGCAATCACTTGGAAACCTGTGGGGGTGGTGTTGAGGCAGATGAAACATTTTTAGAAGCCGCCATACGTGAAGTTGAAGAAGAAATTGGTTATACTGCAAAAAACTATCGTTTATTGGGATGTATCATTGATCGCTTGAATCCTATCCAACGTATGACTTGTTCTGTCTTTTTTGAGGCTGAGGCTGATGAACAATTGCCTGAGACCAATCGAACAGAAGAGGAAAAGATCTTGATTGATCAAGTTGTTTGGTTATCCCCTGATGAAGCGATTCGTCAATTCAGACATGCGGAGTCCAAGGTTGATGCTTGGGTCCATCGTCGTGATTTAAGAGCGTTCATCTACCTTTTGGAAAATCAAGACGAGAGCTGCTAAATCATCATTTGGATAAGTATAGCTTTGGTCAAACCGAAGCTTTTTATTTTGGCGTAAATAGGATTCAATCCCTTGTGCTTCGAATAAGCCACCCGCTTGTTTGCGATAGAGTGTCACGATCAAATAGGCTAAGGGACGCATCATTTCAATGCTTTTCGCAAGTGCAGCTAGACTCGATGTAAGGGAAGTGGTGATGTGTTCGTCCCCATTGGGTAAATACCCATTGTTCATCAGGACACCATCCAAGGATTCATGAATCACGGTGTCGAGCAAAGCGTGATCGATTTGATGAAATTCATGGTCTGGATAATCCTTGCATTTTTCTTCGGAACGCTCGATTGCCAAGGCTTGGATATCAAGGCCGAGAACACGATGTCCTCTTTGAAGACAGAATAAAGCATCGTTGCCGTTACCCAATGTCAGATCTAAAAGTGTGGAGGTTTTTGTGAACGTATTCTTGATAAACAGATGGACGAAGCTCGTTACGCGAAGCATAAGTCTCCTTGATAAACATCCAGCGCTGCCATGCGCTTGTCAATACCATTTAAGACATTGATTTTCTGTTTGATCCATTGGGGTTCAATCAAATCCGTGGGGCTATAGTCGCCTGTTAAACGTAAGATTGCGACTTCAGCAGGAATATGTCTCAATTGATTCACAACCAAATCAATATAGGATTCCATATCCAATAATGTATAAGGTTTGATTTGATGTTCCATGGCTAAGCGTGTATTTTCTAGTAAGTTCAACATATGTATCTTAATTCCGTAAGGTTTGAGTTGACCAATACGTTGTACGGTTTCAAGCATCTGTTCTGTTGTCTCAGTAGGATAGCCATTCATCACATGCACAATCAATTTAAGATTTGTCTGTTTTAATCGTTTAAAGACAGTTTCAAATTGGGCATAGGTATATCCTCGATTCATATGTTTAGCACTTTCGTCATGAATGCTTTGTAGACCTAATTCAAGATAGACATCCTTAATTTGTGTCAAACCATCTAAATATTGAATGATATCTTCATCCAAACAATCAATACGTGTCGCGATGGCAAGCGCTACGACATCGGGATGATGAATGAAGGGTTCATAGATTTGTTTAAGTTGGTTTAGGGGAGCGTAGGTGTTGGTAAAGGCTTGAAAATAGGCAATGGCTTTGGCGTCAGGCCATTTCTTTCGTTGTATCGCAACACCGCGATCAAATTGTTCAAGTAGATTAAGACTTGTATTGCCTTGGAAATCGCCACTGCCGATCTCATTACAAAAACTACAACCTCCGAAGGCAACTTTGCCATCACGATTGGGACAGGTGAAACCAGCATTCAAACCAACTTTAAATACTTTGAATCCATAGTGTTTACGTGTCTCGTAGTTGAAGGTATGGTAACGCTTATTGTCGTTGGAAAAGGGGAATTTATTCATGATGGTATTGTAGCACAGCAACTTGCTTTTTGAAGTCTTGTTCGTTATACTTTAAATGATGCGTCGATAAACAGTAGTAAGAAGCAAATGGACATTTAGAAAGTTGTGGGATGATGGAACACAACCGAAAAACTTCTGAACTCGGTTTTGAGCTTAAAAGACAAAATCTTTTACGGACCCCCGTTATCGGATCAAGTGCACATGTGTGAACTAAGGTGGTACCGCGAGTAATCTCGTCCTTGGCGGACCTTTTTTTATTATAGGAGGCAAAATGAAAGATCATCTTAAGATTGAACCCAAATGGCAAGCCTTTTGGGAAAAGAACGAAACGTTCAAAACCAATGTATGGGACTTTGATAAACCCAAAGCCTATATCTTGGACATGTTTCCGTATCCAAGTGGAGCTGGACTTCATGTAGGCCATCCAGAAGGCTATACGGCAACAGACATCATCTCGCGTATGAAACGCATGCAGGGTTATAATGTCCTTCATCCCATGGGTTGGGATGCTTTTGGTTTGCCTGCGGAACAATATGCCTTGAATACAGGTCATCATCCTGCAGATTTTACAAAGAAGAACATTGAAACCTTCAAGAGTCAAATCAAAGCGTTGGGGCTTTCTTATGATTGGTCCAAAGAAATCTCCACAACCGATCCTGAGTATTACAAGTGGACCCAATGGATTTTTGTCCAGCTTTACAATAAGGGTTTGGCTTATGTGGATGAGATTCCTGTCAACTGGTGCCCAGAGTTGGGAACGGTTTTGGCTAACGAAGAAGTCATCGATGGTAAATCAGAACGTGGTAATTTTCCAGTTTATCGTGTCCCAATGCGCCAATGGGTTCTAAGAATCACAGAATATGCGGAACGCTTATTGGAAGACTTGGACTTGGTTGAATGGCCAGTCAGCACCAAAGAAATGCAGATCAATTGGATCGGTAAATCCGTTGGGGCAAATGTTGTCTTTAAAGTCGACCAACATGATTTGGAGTTCACCGTTTTCACAACACGGAGTGACACCTTATTTGGAGCGACCTATTGTGTTTTGGCACCTGAACATCCATTTGTCTCGCAAATCACCACAGCTGATCAAAAAGCAGATGTGGAAGCGTACATTCAAGCTTGTGCAACGAAATCCGATCTACAACGTACAGAACTCAATAAAGAAAAAACCGGTGTCTTTACTGGTGCCTATGCGCTAAATCCTGCGAACCAGCAATTGGTTCCAATTTGGATTGCGGATTATGTCTTGGCAAGTTATGGAACAGGGGCCATCATGGCTGTACCTGCACATGATGAGCGTGACTATGAATTTGCGAAGAAGTTTGGACTTGAAATCGTAGCTGTTCTAGAAGGTGGCGATATTGAAAACGCTGCTTTCACAGGCGATGGTTTACACATCAATTCCGAATTCTTAAATGGTTTGAATAAAGAAGATGCCTTGAAAACCATGAATACTTGGTTGGTGGAACACAAATGTGGTGAAGCCAAAGTCAGTTATAAGCTTCGTGACTGGTTGTTTTCACGCCAACGTTACTGGGGTGAACCCATTCCAATCGTATTGATGGAAGATGGGACCAAGCGTACGGTTGATATCAGTGAATTGCCATTAGAGCTTCCAGCAGTAGACAACTATAAACCATCGGATAAGGGTGAAAGTCCTTTGTCCAATGCAGGTGCATGGTTGGATGTGGAAATCGATGGCATCAAAGGCAAACGTGAAACCAATACCATGCCACAATGGGCTGGAAGTTGTTGGTACTACTTAAGATACATCGATCCACGTAATGACGATGCGATTGCGGCAAGTGAACTCTTGAAACACTGGTTGCCTGTCGATCTATATGTCGGTGGTGCGGAACATGCGGTCTTACATCTACTCTATGCGCGTTTCTGGCATAAGGTCTTGTATGATATCGGTGTCGTGCCAACAAAGGAACCCTTTGCCAAACTCTTCCACCAAGGCATGATTCTCGGTGAGAATGGTGAAAAGATGAGTAAATCCAGAGGCAATGTCATCAATCCNNCCTTGGAGTAATACTGGACTCGATGGTACGAAGAAATGGTTGGATCGTGTTGATCGCTTCTTCAGTGAAGTCGCGGAATTCGAAGATGAAAACAATCATGGCTTGGACAAGGTCTATCACTACACCGTGAAGAAAGTGACCCATGATATTGAAACACTGAATTTCAATACAGCGGTGTCACAAATGATGATCTTCATCAATGAGTGTTTCAAACAAGGTAAGATCTATCGTCCTTATGCCCATGGCTTCATTCAAATGTTCAGCTGTTTCGCGCCACATTTAGGGGAAGAACTCTGGACGCAAGTCACCGGTAAACAAGGCATCAGCTTTGAAGCGTGGCCGACGTATGATGAGAAATACCTCGTGGAGGATGAAGTTGAGTTGGTTATCCAAGTCAATGGTAAGATTCGTGCTAAATTGCTTGTGGCATTCAATGCCGAACAGGTCGATATTGAAGATCAAGCGAAGGCATTGGTTGATTCTCACATGGAAGGTAAATCATTGCGTAAAGTTATTTATGTTAAGAATAAGTTGTTGAATTTCGTCGTCGCCTAGGATGCTTAATCGCATCCTTTTTTTATGATTTGTTTTATAATTACCAAAAGAGGACAAACTATGGAACTCAATGCTTTCTTAGATCGTATTTCTGAACCTGCACGTCGTGCAATCGAACAACTCCACTGTACCAAACTGGAAGATCTCTTAAGCTACTCAGATAAGGAACTCTTAGCACTTCATGGCTTAGGTCCAAAAACGATTCGGATCTTGAATGATTTTCTAATGGAAACCAAGCTTGATCGCAATCCTAAAAGAACAGCACTACTTGTGATTGATGTTCAAGAAGCCTTGTTGGATGAAAATCCCTATCATAAAGAAGAACTCATTCAAAACATCAATACGTTGATTCGATTGTATCGCTCTAAAAAGAATCCAATCTTTTTCATTCGCCATGAAGGCAAGGAGGGTGACACCTTGGCTTATGGAGAAGCAGGTTGGCAACTCGCTAAAACATTGGATTATGTAGATGAACCCATCATTGATAAAAAATATAATAGCGCATTCAAAGACACAAAGCTTGAGGAAAGCTTAAAAGCACTGAGTATCAATCATTTGATGCTTTCGGGCATGCAGACAGAATACTGTGTTGATGCGACACTAAAAAGTGCATTCGAAAAAGGGTATCAGTGTGTTGTGGTCAAAGGATGCACAAGCACAGTTGATAACCCATGGTTAAATGCAGATCAGTTGATTGACTTCTATGAACAAGCCATTTGGCCAAGTTTTGCAAAGCTGATTTATATCGATGAAATAAAATGATGCACACATGCATCATTTTTTAATCAATGTTATCAAGTATAAACTGGGATCGGTTAGAAAGCGTGCTTTATAATCGTCTATGCCTAAACCATTTGACGCAATCCACAAACCTTCAACAGGTGGTGCATATTCCATCGCATCTTTTTGATAACGTGCTCCAAGTATGGGCAATCGAACCTGACCATTGTGCGTCTTAGCACTTAACATTAGGGGATCATCACGTCCCTCGAGTCCAAGCGGATCATAGCTCAATAGGATTGAGAAACCACTTAATTGTTGATAAGCAGTAGAACTGAAGAGATCGATGGTGTTTAAGACGATGTGTTCTTTACTGAGATTGTGTAAAGCGATGCTTTGTGTTTCGAGGATCTCAAAGCCACTTTGAGCATAGATGGTTTGAACCAATTCCAAACGATTGCGATCTTCGTCCCCTAAGACTGCAAATTTACCTAAAGGTGCTTCAATCGCATTCAAGTGATCAATCAAAGCGAGGACTTCTTCATCATTCATATTAATTGAAGATTCAATCAAGTCACCACCAAAGAGAACCAAATCAAAGTCCAAGCTCTGAATCTTATCAAAAATCTTAATTTGGTACTCAGCCCCAAGACGATAAGCATGAAGATCTGAGAAATAAAGAATCTTTATATTATTAAATGAAGATGGAATCTGTTCATGAACGACGTCGTGTTTCTCAACACGTAAGCGTGTCAAAGCCGAATTGGTACTGTCGATATAGAAGATGTAGAGAATCAAGCCCATTAAGACAAGGCTTAGAAGCAGTGCTTTCAATAAATTTTTCATACCCTACTATTATAACGGATTTACTTGCGTATAATAGAGATAAAGAATTGAGGATGATGAAAATGAAAAAAATTATAGCGCTCTTTCTGATCACAATCGGTACCTTACTTATCCTGGATAATTTAGATCTTGTGGATATCCGTCAAATCTATGATTATTTCTGGCCAGCTGTTTTGATTCTATTTGGCCTTAGTTTATTGGTTCGTAATCGCCAAGTTCAAATCATTGGTTTGATCCTCTTGACGATTGGGGTCTTAACGTTATTGGATGAACTGGGTTACTTACGCTTAACCTTTGATCAAATCATGATGTATTTCTGGCCTGGATTATTGATACTCTTAGGCTTGAACCTCTTGATCAGTAAACAAAGTAGTCCCGCACGAGTTAGAACAGAGAATGTTCGTCGAAATACATCCAATCAAAAGGAATACAATGGATTTTTAAACTCAGTCAATGAAAAAGTGGAGAATATCAATTTCGAACAATGTTCAGTCAATGGGGTCTTGGCTTCAGTGGATATGGATTTCAGTGGGATTGTGTTTGAGAAGGAACAAGTTACGATTGAAGTCAATTCAGTATTGGCCAGTGTTAGTTTGAAACTTCCAAAAGGTGTTCGTGTTGAAATGGCGGGCTCACCAGTCCTCGGAGAGGTGAATAATCGCAGTGAGAAGAATGTCATCACGAACCAAAGCATCAAGATTCATTACACTTGTATCTTAGGTTCAATCGAAGTCTATCAATAAAAAAAAGAGAACGTTTGTTCTCTTTACTATTTCTGTTTGCTTTGTAGCTGCGCCATCGCAGCTTTTTGATTTAAGATGACTGGGATAACCAAAGGGTTACGACTGGTTTTTTGAAACAAGAAGGGTTCCAATGAAGCACGGATGGTGTTCTTCAGTTCACCAAAGGTTGTTTTTTGAAGCATCTTCTTTTTAAGGGCTTCATAGACGACCATTTCAGCTTCCTTAAGTAAGGATTGTGATTCTTTCAAGAATACAAAACCACGGGAAACGATATTTGGTCGAACAAGAATCTTGTTGTAGCGGGAATCAATCGTTACAATGACACTCACCATTCCATTATCGGCTAATAAACGTCTGTCTTTGATGACAGAAGTGGATAGACCCGATGCATCATTTCCATCGACATAGATATCATCACTTTGAATACGTGTATCGCTCATGAAGACTTCTTCATTACGAAGGACAACGGCATCACCATTGGCACAGATGAAGATATTCTCTTTTGGAATACCCGTTTCCATACCTGTTTTGGCATGGACCTTGAGCATCTTATACTCACCATGAATCGGCATGAAGAATTTTGGTTTGATCAACTGCAACATCAATTTCTGTTCTTCTTGTGAGGCATGACCTGTGGTGTGCAGGGAGTTCAATACACTGTTTGTGAGCACGTTTGCGCCAGCACGGGTCAATTTATTGACGACACCAGAAACGCTCTGTGCGTTGCCTGGAATCGGGCTGCTGGAGAAGACGACGGTATCGCCAGGAATGATCTTGATGAAACGATGTGTTCCATGCGCAATCCGGGAAAGAGCCGCCAAAGGTTCACCTTGCGAACCGGTCGCAAGAATCAAGACCTTGTTTGCAGGGATCGTATTTAACATGTTGGGTTCAATGAAGTGTTCATCGCCATAGGGAATATGACCATGTTTACGTCCAACAACCACAACATTTTCCATGGAACGACCGAAGACACAGACTTTACGACCTGTCTCAACAGCGGCTTCAATGATTTGACGAACACGATAGACGTTTGAGGCAAAGGTGACCATGATGAGTCGACCATTGGTCTTACGTGCCGTATCGAGTAGTGCTTGTGCAACTTTCTTTTCACTGATGGAGAAACCACTGACGGATGAATTGGTGGAATCACTCATCAAGAGAGTGACACCTATCTGACCAATGTAAGCCATCTTTTGATAATCCGCATTGATGCCAACAGGGGTCAAATCAAACTTAAAATCACCTGTGTGAACGATACGACCATTTGGCGTATTGATCAAGACACCGAGGGCATCCGGAATGGAGTGGGTGGTATTGTAAAAGCCGACACGGAAATGTTCCGTCTCAACGCGTGAATTTTCATTGATGATTTCAATCTTTGGGACATCACGCATCCGTTTTTCTTCCAACTTGCGCATGATCAAAGCAGCCGCAAAGTTCGGTGCATAAATGCGTGGGACACGGACTGATTTTAAAAGGAAAGGTATACCACCAATATGGTCTTCATGACCATGGGTGATGATCAATGCCTTTACTTTGTGTTGGTTCCGTTGTAAATAACCATAATCTGGAATAACGTAATCCACACCCAAAAGGCTTTCTTCTGGGAAGCGGACACCGGAGTCAATGATGATGATTTCATCTTGATGCTCATAACAATACATGTTTTTGCCGACTTCACCGAGACCGCCTAAAGCGTAGACCAGCGTATCGGTATTCCGATCATAGGTCTTGGGTTCTTCTATTATTTGTTTCATAATGCTCCTTAAGCTTCAATTACGAGTGTATTTTCTTCGAGTTTCCACGGATCTTCACGATTGATGCGATCATAGAAAAGAATGCCATTCAAATGGTCGATCTCATGTTGCAAAACAACTGCTAAATAACCGTTTGCACGAAACTCAACAACTTCTTGTTTTAGAATATCATAGGCTTTAACCGTGATGCGCGCATGACGAGGAACCAGTCCTTGGTGTTCATCTTCAACCGATAAACAACCTTCGCCACTTGCCAACACTGTTTTTTGAACGGAATGTGAAATGATCTTCGGATTCGCTAAGACATATTCGTCAAAGTCATCTTCCTCATTATCAACCACAACAACCAGCATCTGAACATTGACGCCCACTTGTGGAGCTGCCAAGCCAACGGCTGGTTTCAAATCATATTTCTCTGCCTTTTCGTCATCACGGGAGTCTTTGACATACCGCAACATTCTTTTTGCCAAAGCCTGATATTTCTGGCTTAAGGGCAACTTTAAAGGTTCAGATTTTTCGCGAAGACTTGGATTATCGTCTTTCACGATGAGTGAATAAGTTAAGCGATTCATATAACCTCTATATCCCATATCAAAAAAAGTTTCAAACTTTGGATGATATGTCACATTCTAAAGTACAGACACATTATAAAGTAAACTTAAGTTTTTGTATAGTGAAATGAATTAGGCACGAATGTTCTCTTCCGCAAGCACACGAATGAAATCAGGATGCTTACGATAACCACCATAAGCAACTTCTTGCATGACCATATGATAGTTATGATTGCCTTCGATGATGATCGGACCTTCAGGACCAATGCATACATCCCAACCAATCAAACGATCCCCGATTAGCTCACAAGCATGATTGACCAAAGCAAAAGCTTCATTTAAATAAGGAACAGGATGTTTATCCAACACGACATGGGTATCGGGATGTTCAAGATAGGTATGATTACCAACTGCCATCATTTGTAAACCAGGGGCTTTTAAACATTCATTCTTCATATCTACTAACACAAAGAAACCACCCGATGACCCTGGATTATCCACGACAAAACCTTCGCGTCCAAAGCGCATCAAAGCACTCATGACCCGACTGGGTTCATTCAAAGGCTTATAGGTGTCAACTCGCAAGGTGTTGATGGAATAAGGTGAGACCATTTGAATATCCGGATGTTGGATGATGGTTTCTTGGATGATGTAGTGCGCTGATGTAATGGCATTGAATACTGAATTATATTCAGTTTCATTGGTATTGAGATCCAAACGATAGGCATTGGTTCCCCCTTTACCATCCACAGGTTTGATGAAGATGCTTTGGTGTTTAGATGAAAGAATCCATTCCTTAGCCAAATCTTTGAACTGCTTCACATCCTTGATTTCAAAAGATTGCTTAAAATCATGAAATGTATATTTCTCATTATAAATAATGATTTTAGGAGTTGGGATGTTGTTTTGAATACAGAACTCGTAGAACTTGACCTTATTGATCAAGGTTTCAGCACTCTCATCACTATGTAAGATGCGAGAAAGTTGTAATTTGCCAATTTCCTCATCTCTTAAGAAATTATTGAAAGGAAGGCTGTTCTTTCGATACAACAAACGACTTAAGTATTCTTTTGCGAAACGTCGCTCTTTAATCGAATAAATGGCGAGTTCAAAAGCGATTTGACCAAGATTTTTACGCAAAGGATCTTGCAGTATCCGATCAAATTTAGATTTACGCGTCGCCATGAATATCCTCTAAACCAAAGTTCTTGGCGAGTTCAGTATCCGATGCTTTACGGTAATCTTTAGAGCTGAGATAGAAGCCCAAGCCCATCAATACCCACACAATCAATGCGATCAGTGAAGGTGTAGAAAGAACAGCTGGACTTCCTGGCATCAATAACAAAACGGCAAAACCAATCGAAAATAGACTCCCTAAGAATGCGAAAGGCGCATTCTTTTTAAGTTCAATATTCTTTTTATCACGAAGATATAAGACAAACGCAGTTGCGGACGTATAGAAATATCCAATCGCTGCACCGATGCTTGCCATGTCGACAATCCATAGAAGAGCCGCACGACCTACCCAAGGCGCAATCAATGAAATCACAAGTACGAATAGAAGCGCAAAGGAAGGAGTTTTGTGAACAGGATGAATCTTTCCGAACGCATTAGGGAGTGCATACGTACGTGCCATCCCCAGAAACAAACGGCTCGTTGCCAAGAGGAATCCATTGATTCCACTCAGAATCGCACTTAGAATCGCGATGCCGAGGATGAATAAACCGAATTTTCCTGCGACCATTTCAACGGCTTCACCGGTTGCCCAATGCGGTTGTGTTTGTAGATATTCAACCCATGGGAAAACCATCGCGGTCATTGTGTTGACCAAGATGTACATCAAAGCACCGATGATGATGGAGATAAGCATCAAACGATAAGATTTCTTAGGATTGAATTTAAACTCTTCAGAGGCTTGAGGAATCGTGTCGAAGCCTACAAAAGCCCAAGGCGAAATTGCCACAATGGATAAGATCCCAGCCCACATCGACTTGTGGGGGGAGAAGAGCGGTTGAAGATTATTGAAGTCCACTTGCGGACTGAATAAGGTAAGGATGAACAGAATGACAATACCACCACTTAATCCAAAGGCCAAGAACTTTGCCAAGTTGCCGAAAAGTTTGACGCCACGAATATTGGCTAAGGTTAATAAGATCAGTGTTAAACTCGATACGACAATTTCACCCAGATAGACATCCCAACCTGCAATGGTATAAAGGTAGCCCACTTGGATGATCCCTGGAAACATATATCGACTGATCAAACCCAAGGCGGTCGCATTAAGTGGAACGATACTTAAGTAGGATAAGCCCAACATCCATGCCGCAAAGAACGCATGTTTACGTTTGAATCCAACATAGGCGTACGTGAATTCACCACCCGCTACGGGGAAACGATGAATCAAGACACCATAACTGCGTGCAATGAAAATCATGATAAGCGCACCAATGCTTAGTGCGATGGCAGTACCCAAGGGTCCTGCATCATTTAAGAATTTATTCCCCGGTAGGACGAAACAACCCCAACCGATAATCGCACCTAATGCCAACGACCAAACATCCAACTCACTGAGATCTCTTTTTAGTTTATCCATGGATTTATCCTCAATGAATTCATTATACAAACCCATCGACTGAATATCAAACTTGTTCGTTCTTTGCGCTACCAGGTGCATGGTTTTTTGGTACAATAAGCGTGATGAAAAAAACGAGACTCAGCTTACGCCTCCCAAAAGGAAGAGACCTTTCCATACAAATCGCCATGATCCTCTTAGGCATCATCGGCTTCTTTATGATCATATCCGCTTCGATGACCACCAATACCTCTGCGCAAGCACTCGGCTTGGTTGCGGCAAAACAATTCGCTTTTTTATTCGTCGGATACATTGGATACATCGTTTTTGCACGCATGTTTAATATTATGTTTTTCAAACGCCACATCATCCCATTAGCTGCGGGTCTATTCGTCAGCCTTTTGTTTCCTCTCTTTTTTCCAGCTGTAAATGGAGCGCAAGCTTGGATTCAATTACCATTGGGAATGACCATCCAGCCCAGTGAATTCGCAAAATTAGGCGCAATCATCCTGTTGGCGGTCTATATTGGAGATGTACGAGGGAAGAATATTCGTTTATCCGATTTGATTCAAGTTCCGTTTTATTACATCGGGGCGACCATTCTCTTGATCATCTTGATTCAAAAAGACACAGGAACGGGCGTGGTGCTCTTTGTGATGGTGGTTTTTGAGTTCTTAATGGCAGGGCATAAGAAGTTGATTCCTCTACAAGTAACAATCGTTGTTTTGATTCTTATTACGGTGCTCTTGTCGTTTTTGGTCTTATCACCAGCGGGAATCTATTTTGTTAAGAATGTTTTGAACTTACCGAGTTATATGGTTTCACGTTTTGAGAACACCATTAATCCATTTATCAATAAGTATGGAAGTGGCTATCAGTTGGTCAATGGTTTGGTTGCCTTCGTAAAAGGAGGTTGGTCCGGCGTTGGCTTTGGTAAAAGTCTTCAAAAATATGGTTATCTACCCGCTGCCAAGACTGACTTCATTTTGGCAGTATTGGCAGAAGAATTTGGTTTCTTAGGAGTGGCACTTGTGGTGGCTTTGTACTTTACCTTAATCTATCGCTTATTGAAACATGCCTTGAATGCGAACAATGAGAAGACCCGTATGGTCCTGGTTGGGATCGCGATGTATATCTTCAGTCACTTCGTATTGAATGTTGGGGGGGTCACAGCGTTGATCCCTTTGACCGGCGTTCCGCTCTTACTTCTTTCTTCAGGAGGCTCGAGTACCTTATCCATCATGTTTGGCTTGGGGATTGCACAAGCACTTATTGTTAAACAGAATCGGCAGGAACTTGAAACATGAGAATCATAGCAGGCTCACGCAAGTCACGTAGCATCAAAGCTCTTCCAGGTCAGAACACACGTCCAACTTTGGATATGGTTAAAGAAGCGCTTTTCGCAAGCATTGGACTGTGGATCGAAGATAAACAGGTCTTGGATCTATTCGCAGGAAGTGGCAATATTGGTTTAGAAGCTTTATCCAGAGGGGCAGAACATGTGGTGTTTGTGGATGGGTCGAGGGAAGCCTGTCAGATCATCCAAGAGAATATCAATACGCTCGATTTCAAGTCAGAAACGACTTTGTTGAGGATGGATGCGTTTCAAGCATGTCGTTATTTAAAAAATAAGCAGATTATTTTTGATTTGGTGTATCTGGATCCACCGTATGCAAAACTCGATTTGACGAAATTACTTAAAGCATTGGAGCCCATTACAAACTTAGATTCACGGATCATCTATGAATGTTTGAAGGATGAGACGGTGGAACTGCCAGAAGGCTACGCGCTTGATAAAACAAGCATCTATGGTAGAATTGCCTTATACTTCATACGGAGGACATCATGAAAAAAGCCATCTATCCGGGGACATTTGATCCAATTACACGTGGTCACCTGGATATCATTCGTCGTGCCAGTTCTTTGGTCGATCATCTTGAAGTGGTCATCATGCATAACCCAACCAAGTCATCCTCGGATTTCAGTGTTGAGGAACGACTCGAGATGATCAATACAATCATTAAAGAGTTTGATAATGTCAGTGTCAGTGCTCAACATGGACTGACAGTTGATTATGCAAAAAAATCAGGCGCAAAAATCCTTTTCCGCGGTATTCGTGCGGTTATGGACTATGAATATGAACTCCAACAAGCTACTGCCAACATGGTTTTAGCGGAAGAGATTGAGACAGTCTTCCTTCTGACGCGACCTAAGTATTCCTTCTTATCGTCATCGGTCGTTAAACAGATTGCCGTAAACAAAGGCGATTTGAGTCCTTTTGTGCCAGAAAGCATTAAAGCGATGATTGAAGCGAAATACAAATAAAATCGAATCTAAATGCATTGATCAATAGTCGAGTCAACTTGACTATTTTTTATGGTTTAAGGATATTTTAGCACTTAAATGTTGACAGTGCTAAATGCTGTGCTATACTATTAGCAGACATCTTAATTGAGTGCTAAGGAGGTGACGGAATGTTAAGTAGTCGTAAGATTGAGATCTTAAAAGCCATTGTCGAATCATTTATCGCCAGTGCTGAACCTGTTGGTTCAAAGACCTTGATGGAATCCTTTAATCTTCCGTATTCATCCGCAACCATCCGCAATGAGATGTTGGAGTTGGAGAACTTGGGTTACTTAGAGAAGACCCATACCTCCAGTGGACGCGTTCCTTCTACCTTAGGGTATCGCTATTATGTCGAACACTTGATGGTGGATCGCATGGAACCTTCCTTGGAATATGCTTTACAAGAAGTCTTCTTTGATCGTCAATTGAATATTGAAGAAGTGATCAAGCGGAGTTGTGATATTTTAGCTCAAATGACCAATTTGACGTCGATGGTTTTAGGACCCGATGCAAGCACACAAACCTTGGAACACATCAATCTCTTCCCAGTCGATCAAAATAAGGCTGTTGCGGTCTTCATCACCAACGCTGGGCATACGGAGAATCGTGTGTTTCAGTTTGATGAAAAGATCAGTGTTGAGGAATTAGCCCATTTCTGTGCCATTCTCAATGAGCGCTTATCAGGAACGACCTTGGATCAGGTTGTGGCGAAGTTACAGTTGATCAAGCCGATTCTGGCTCAATCCATTACAAAATATGAAGCCATCTTCCAAGCCTTCTTCAATGCGTTTATTAAATTTGCAAACACGAATTTTTATTTAAGTGGTACGAACAATGTCTTCAACCAACCTGAATTCACAGACATCAATAAACTCAAACAATTGATGAGCATGTTTGAAAACAGTCAGATTTGGAAAGAGATTGGATCGAACCAAAACAACCTACGTTTGGAACATGGCAAACATTCAAGCATCGCTTGGTTGGATGATATGGCCGTCGTGACCAGTACCTTCCAGTTGGACGATCAAGAATCGGGACAACTCATGGTGGTTGGACCCAGCCGTATGGAATATGACCGCGTCGTCGCTTTGATGGAATTCTTAAGCAGTGCGATTGAAAAGGTTTATGGAAAAGGAGATTCATCATGAGTGAAGAAAAAGAAATCGTAGAAACAGAAATCGTTGAAGAACATCACGAAAAGAAACACACAGAGCATAAAAAAGATAAACATTTAGAGAAAATAAGGAAATTAGAAGCGAAGATCGAAGAACTCGAAGAACTGAATAAGAAACTTCAGAATGATTTCTACAAGGCATATGCCGATGCGGAAAACATCAAGCGTCGTAACCAACAAGATTTGGAAACGGCTAAAAAGTATCGTATCCAAAGTTTCGCAATGGATTTGTTGCCGGCGATCGATAACTTCGAACGAGCATTGGGCACAATTGAAGATCCAGAAAGCGCCGTCGCTAAGGGCATCTTGATGACCTACAATCAATTGATTGAATCCTTAAAAAAGGAAGGCGTCGAAGAAATATCTGCAGAGGGTCAAGTCTTTGATCCAAACTTCCATCAACCCTTGATGATGGAAAAAGTAGAAGGGGTTGAAAGCAACCAGGTTCTACAAGTCTTACAAAAGGGATACAAACTAAAAGATCGATTACTTAGACCGAGCTTGGTCAAAGTAAGTGAATAAAAGGAGCACAACTATGAGCAATAAAATTATCGGAATTGATTTAGGAACAACGAATTCCTGTGTCGCCGTTATGGAAGGCGGCGAAACTAAAGTTATCGTCAATCCAGAAGGCAATCGTACAACCCCATCCGTGGTTGCATATAAAAACGGTGAACGTATCGTTGGGGATGCGGCAAAACGTCAAGTCGTCACCAACAAAGAATCAGTCTTGTCCATCAAACGTTTGATGGGTTCAAACAAGACGGTTACCTTAGAAGGTAAATCGTATACACCGCAGGAAATCTCTGCAATGATTTTGCAATACATCAAAGCGTACGCGGAAGACTACTTGGGTGAAAAGATCACCAAAGCAGTCATTACCGTTCCAGCGTATTTCAACGACGCACAACGTCAAGCAACCAAGGATGCTGGTAAAATCGCAGGCTTGGAAGTCGAACGTATCATCAATGAACCAACGGCAGCGGCTTTGGCATTCGGTATTGATAAAACAGAAAAAGAACAAAAAGTCTTGGTTTTCGACCTTGGGGGAGGTACCTTCGACGTATCCATCCTTGAACTCGCCGACGGAACTTTTGAAGTCTTAGCAACCGCTGGAGACAATGTCTTGGGTGGGGATGACTTTGATAACGTGGTCGTGGATTGGTTGGTTGATCAATTCAAGAAAGACAATGGCGTTGATCTTCGTCAAGATAAAATGGCAATGCAACGTCTAAAGGAAAGTGCTGAAAAAGCGAAGAAAGATCTTTCTTCCATGGTCAGTACCCAAATTTCCTTACCGTTCATTTCAGCAGGTGCTGCCGGTCCTTTACACATTGAGACCAGCTTGAGCCGTGCTAAATTTGAAGACATGACCCGTCATTTGGTTGATCGTTGTGTTGGACCGGTTCGTCAAGCTTTGAAAGATTCAGGCTTGACCAAGAATGATATCCACCAAGTCCTCTTGGTCGGTGGATCCACACGTATGCCATCGGTTCAAGAACTCGTTCGCCAAGAATTAGGTAAAGAACCGAATAAATCCGTCAACCCAGACGAAGTCGTAGCGATCGGTGCTGCGATTCAAGGTGGGGTCATCAGTGGGGATGTCAAAGATGTCTTGTTACTCGATGTCACACCATTATCCTTGGGTATTGAAACCATGGGTGGTGTCATGACGACCTTGATTCCACGTAATACAACCATTCCTACAAGCAAATCGCAAGTCTTCTCAACGGCTGCAGACAACCAACCAGCGGTTGATATCAATGTCTTGCAGGGTGAGCGTCCAATGTCCAAGGACAACAAATCCTTAGGTCTCTTCAAATTGGATGGCATCGCAGCTGCACCACGTGGTGTCCCACAAATCGAAGTCACCTTTGACATCGACGTCAACGGTATCGTTCACGTATCCGCTTTGGATAAAGGTTCGAATAAAAAACAATCGATTACGATCTCTGGATCTTCAGGTTTAAGTGATGAAGAAATCCAACGCATGGTCCGTGATGCGGAAGAACATAAAGCAGAAGATGAACGTTTGAAAGAAGCCGCTGAATTGAAGAACAAAGCTGAACAATTCATTCATCAGATCAATAAATCCCTTGAGACTGAGAATGCGAATATCACAGCTGAACAAAAAGCGGAAGTCACGAAATTGCGTGATGAACTGCAACAGGCTCTAAATGACAACAACATCGATCTCTTGAAAGAGAAGATCGATCAGTTGGAACAAGCTGCTCATCAAATGGCTGAAGCAATGTATCAAACGCAAGACCAACAAGGTCAAGCAAGTGGACCACAAGACGACAATGTCGTTGATGCGGATTTCAAAGAAAAAGAATAAAACTTAACCTAGGGATTTCCCTAGGTTTTATCCTGGAGGGCTAAATATGGCAGATAAACGAGACTATTATGAGGTGTTAGGAATCAGTAAAACCGCGAGTGAAGCGGACATCAAAAAAGCCTATCGAAGCCTTGCGAAAAAATATCACCCCGATATCAATAAAGAAAAAGGGGCGGATGTGAAGTTTAAAGAAGTACAAGAAGCGTACGAAGTTTTAAGTGACCAACAAAAACGTGCCAACTATGATCAATTCGGTCATGCAGGCATGGATAATAATGGCTTTGGTGGGTTCGGTGGTTTCCAATCCGGTGGTTTTGAAGACATCAACGATATCTTTGGATCCTTCTTTGGTGGAGGCTTCAATCAATCCCAACGTCGTCAATCCGGTCCACGTAAAGGTGAAGATCGCTTGATGCAGATGCGTGTCGACTTCATGGATGCGATCTTCGGTAAGACCGAAAGCATCTCATTGGATGTCGAGGAACAATGTTCGGTTTGTATGGGCAGTGGTGCCCACAGTAAATCGGATGTTCAGATGTGTCCGACTTGTAACGGAAAAGGATCCGTAACCACCCAACAACGTACACCATTTGGCGTCTTCCAATCCTCAAGTGTATGTCCTGAATGTCAGGGAACGGGCAAGAAGATTCTCAATAAATGTACGAAATGTCATGGTCGTGGTTATGAGAAGAAACGTGTCACTGTGGATATCAAGATTCCAGCGGGCATTCATTCCGGCCAACAACTCCGTGTTCCGGGTAAAGGCGAACGGGGTGCGCAAGGCGGTCCAAATGGCGATCTCTACATTGAAATCGTCGTTGCGAAACATAAATTCTTCCAACGTGAAGGCAATCATATCTACATCTCTGTGCCGGTATCAGCCGTTGACGCAACCCTCGGTTGTAAGATCGATGTCCCAACGGTTCATGGGGATGTGGAACTCACAATTCCTTCTGGAACCCAACATGGCACACAGTTCCGTTTAAAAGGAAAGGGTGTCAAAGATTTGAATTCCACCACCATGGGTGATCAGTTTGTTGAGGTCAAGCTACAGGTGGGTGATAAACTAAGTCGTGAAGAAAAAGAACTTTACGAGAAATTACGCACAATCCAAGGAAAAGACTCGATTTACGATCGTTTCAAAAAAGCTTTCAAGTAACGGGTCTCCGTTACTTTTTTGTCTCTCGAAAGGAGTAATATGAGCACCAATCAATTTACCCAAAAACTACAATTCATTTTAAGTACGGCCGCTGAACATGCCTTCAGTCAGAATCATCCTGAGGTGACCTGTGCGCATGTGTACTTGGCGATGTTGGAAGATGGCATTTTAGATGGCATCTTATCGAGATTGAATATACAGAAGACGCAGTTCAGAAGTCTTGTGACACAAGCGATTGAACAACTTCCCGTTCAAAGTGAAGCCAATCAACCGAATCTATCCAAAGATTTGAATCAAAGTATTTTGAATGCCCTGAATGAGATGAAGAAGAACCAGGAATCCCATTTAGGAGCGCTCTTACTGTTTAAGGTCATGGTTTTGAATAAGAGTCCACTCTCACAGAAGTTGGTGGATACCTTTAGAATAAACGCGAGTCAGTTGAACCAAGCCATTCAAACATCCCTTCAAGGTAAGAAGGTTCAAGCTGAAGATGCGGAGAATCAACTCGAAGCCCTTAAGAAGTATGGTAAAGACTTGGTTGAAGAAGTACGAAAGGGTAAGATCGATCCCATCATTGGAAGAGAGGATGAGATTCGTAGAGTCATTGAAATCTTATCCCGTAAAACAAAGAATAATCCTGTGTTGATTGGCTTTCCTGGTGTCGGTAAAACAGCCATCGCAGAAGGTCTCGCTTGGCGCATTATGAAGGGTGATGTACCCTTTGGACTCAAAGACAAGCAACTCATTGAGTTGGATATGGGTGCTTTGATCGCGGGCGCAAAGTATCGTGGTGAATTCGAAGAACGCTTAAAAGCGGTCTTGGATGAAATCAAACAAGCTGAAGGATCCATCATTCTTTTCATCGATGAACTCCATAATCTGGTTGGGGCGGGGAAGACAGAAGGATCGATGGATGCGGCTAATTTATTAAAGCCGATGTTGGCACGTGGAGAACTGCGTTGCATCGGCGCTACGACCTTTGATGAATACAAGAAGCATATTGAAAAAGATGCGGCACTAGAGCGTCGTTTTCAGAAGATCACTGTGGATGAACCCAGTGTGGAAGAGACCATCTCCATCTTACGTGGACTCAAGGATCGTTATGAATCCCATCATGGGGTAAACATCAAAGATGAAGCAATCCTAGCGGCAGCGAAGTTGTCCAACCGTTACATCAATGATCGTTTCTTACCGGATAAAGCCATCGACTTGATTGATGAAGCCTGCGCGACCATTCGTGTTGAAATGGACTCCATGCCTCAAGAACTGGATGATTTGAATCGCAAGATCATGCAGCTGGAGATCGAAGAAATATCGCTTAAAAAGGAAACAGATGAAAGAGCTTTGGATCGTTTGGATGAGATTCGCAAGGAGCTCTCCAATCTGAAAGAAGAACATAAGATTATCAATTTGAAATGGCAAGAAGAAAAGAAATACTTGGATCAAATCAAGTTGGACAAAGAAGCTCTAGAGAAAGCACGTCTAGATTTAGAAAATGCATCCAACGATGCACGTTATGAAGAAGCTGCACGTTTGCAGTATGAAACCATTCCAAATCTTGAGAAACGTATCGCATCCCACCAAGACAAAGACAAAGAGAACCCCTTGATTCAAGAAATCGTCGATGAGGAACTCATTGCGAAGATTGTCTCACGTTGGACACACATCGATGTTCACCGTTTACTTTCGACGGATCGTCAGAAACTTTTACAACTACCTAAATTCTTGGCGCAACGTGTCATGGGTCAGGATGAAGCCATCCAGTTGGTCAGTTCTGCAATCATGCGCTCTAAAGCCCATATTCAGGATGAACATCGTCCCATCGGATCCTTTCTCTTCTTAGGACCAACTGGTGTCGGTAAAACAGAAGTCGCTCGTGCGCTCGCTCAACAACTCTTTGATGATGAATCCAAGATCGTACGCATTGATATGAGTGAATACATGGAGAAACATTCTGTATCTCGCTTGATTGGAGCGCCTCCCGGTTATATCGGTTATGAAGAAGGGGGACAATTGACTGAAGCGGTTCGTCGTAAACCTTACTCGATCGTTTTATTGGATGAAATTGAGAAAGCACATCCCGATGTCTTCAATATCCTCCTACAAATACTAGAAGATGGACGGATCACTGACAATCAAGGGGTAACGGTGAACTTTAGAAACACCCTTGTGATCATGACATCCAATTTAGCTTCACAATACATCTTAGACAGTGATGTGGATCGTCGTGAACAATTGGTCATGAATGAAGTGCGTCGAACGTTTAAACCAGAGTTCATCAATCGTATCGATGAAATCGTCATCTTCAATCCTTTGAACAATGAAGTTTTAGGACAAATCGCAGAGAAATTCATCTATGAACTCAAACAACGTTTAGCAGAGCAGAATTATCGTTTGGAAGTCAGTCTAAGTGCTAAACAAAACATCATCCGTGAAGGTTCTGATCTTCAGTATGGTGCACGACCCATGAAACGACACATGCAACGGATGATTGAAAGTAAGCTTGCCTACTTCATTTTGGAGCACAATCCACCTCAGGATAGTATCCTTTTAGTGGATTATGAAGACTTTGATTATGTCGTGAGGATCAAGAATCAATTGAATTAGCACAGCGAAGCTGTGCTAATTTTATGTTACACTGAAATTAATGAAGAAACTCTTTAGTCAGACCTGGTTCACAGTGCTGCTGATCTTGGGCTTGAGTGCATTAGCCCTTGGGCTAGCCCTTTATGACAGTTTTGACACTGTCATTGAAACACTGACCAATATCAATCCATTCACATTCATCATCTTTGCCATATGGGGTTTGGTTCCTTTTATGTTACAAGGATTTATTTTGAGTCTAATGGCAAAACACCTCTATCCTGCTTATCGTTTCCACGAAGGCTTTATCAATGCCTTAGTTGGTGGTTTTATGTCTGGTGTGACCCCATCGAGTACAGGTGGTCAAGTGGCTCAAACGTATACCTTCAAGAAACAGGGTTTGAAAAGTTCACAAGGTGCTGGTTTGATTTGGTTGGATTATTTCCTTTACACCATCAGTTTGGTGGTACTCGCATCACTTCTGTTTCTAACCAATGTGTCGGAATTTGCACACAGTTCGATCACTTTGGTCTTTGGCTTAGGGCTTACAGTCAATATCCTCATCATTGTTTTCCTTGGTTTGATGGTCTTTTTTCCTAAAGTTTATCGTAGACTCATGACCAGCTTGATCCATTTCTCCGAGAAAATCAAACTGGTTAAACAAAAGGGTAAGATTGTGGAGGGTTGGCACAAAATCCTAGACCACTTTTATGAAGCTCAGAGTGTGATTACCGAGAATCGATCCCTATTGGGTAAGATCTTTGGTCTAAACTTGGCACGCTTACTGGTCTATTTCGCAACGCCCTTGATCATTGGTCTGTTTTTACAATTGGAGATTCATTGGAACCAAGTGATCCATTTGATTGCCTTGGCATCCTTTGTATCCATCGCCAATACCTTTGTCCCACTACCAGGAGCAGCGGGTGCTACGGAGAGTCTTTTCGTTTTAACCTTTTCAACGGTCATTGGTAAAGCCAGTGCCGCCAGTATCATGATCCTCTGGCGTTTCTTTAGTTTTTATCAAATTCTCTTGATTGGTGGTATACTATTTTTTAAGGTCCGACATCAGTCGGATAAGGAGATCCAGGATGAAGAAAGTACTTATTATTAGTGTGTTTCTCTTAACGTTGACAGGCTGTAATCTACAGGTCATCGATACGACTTGGAAATACGATTGGGCATACATCAATGTAGGTGATGAAACGATTCGTTGTGAAGTCAGTTCTTGGAAAGACTATACAGAGAGTGATATGATCCAAGTTCGTTGTGAAGATGGACGTTCGTTCTTAGGTCACAGTTCTGCCATCATCTTACAGAGTGGTGATTAGTGGTCATCAAGTATCTTAAAATCAATGATCTGGTTTTGGAGTACACGATACACTTTGAAACGCGTAGAAGTCTATCCATGCGTTTTCGTGATGAACAATTGGTTGTGAAAGCACCTTTGAATATTCCGCTTAAGCTCTTGGATGATTGGATCGAATCCAAAAAGGATTGGATCCTTAGACAATATCGTGTCCAACAGACTTTGAATCTCAATGAAGATGAGATGTGGTTCTTGAATAAGAAAATCAAACTGGAATACCATGAAGCAGTCCGTTTCGCGTATACCTTAAGTGATGGAATCATCCATGTGTATCATCCGAAAAGGATGTTGGAGCAAAATGCTTACCTAAGAATGCGGATGGATCTGGCTGAAAAGATGATTCTTCCCATCTATTATGCAATGGTTGATCATACAGGTTTACAAGCCAAAAGTGTTTCAATCAAGTCGATGAAGCGCAGTTGGGGACGTTGTGATTCCAAACAACACATTCGTCTGAATGAACGTTTGATCGAATGTGATCCACGTTTCATCGAGTATGTCTGTGTCCATGAACTGATGCATCTCAAGCATATGAATCATTCGAAACAGTTCTACGCATCAATTGAGAAGATATTGCCTGATTATCAAAAAAGACGTCGTATGACGCCTTATCAATATGCTTATTTGACTTGATGATCTTTAATGATTTGGATGAGATCCGCTTCATTGGGTTCGATCATCAGTGTGGAGTAGTTACTTATGTTTACCATTCCGGGTTTCGCATCCGGAATTTTCTTTAGGTCTTTGACTTGAACCATTTGAACTTCTACTTTGGCACTGCCACGTGCTTTTGAATAATAGGCCGCAAAGCTTGCCGCAATTTCAATCAGATCCTTATCCTCACTGTTTTGAAGCAAGACATGGGAACCATGATAAGCTGAGGCATGGAACCAGAGATCTTTCTTCTGACCAATCTTGAATGTGATCTGTTCATTCTGAAGATTGTTTTTACCAACATAGATGCGTGCATCCCCGAAATGGAGTTGGATGATATTCAACTTCACTTCCTTCTTACGCTTTGGCGCATGTCTTTGTTTGAGGTAGCCTTCACGGACCAATTCTTCACGAATCTCAATCGCATCGTTGACGCTGGCTAACTCAATTTGTTCACTCAAACTCGTGAAATAATCAATTTCATTTTGATTCAATTCCAATTGATGGGTGATATGGACTTGGCCTTTTTTTCCTTTGTTATATTTTTGATAATAACGTTGTGCATTCTGTTTGCCATCGTACTTATCATCCAAAGGAATATGAATGATTTCATCCGTCTCAAAGTCTTTGGTTTCAAATGACTTCAATCCTTTTGGGACTTGCATTCCATAAGCGTAGAGATAATCACCATAGCTTCGCCACTTCTCACAATCCAAGGCATCATCCATCGCTTCCAAGAGTTTAGGACGTTTTTGTTTGGCTTTCTTAAGCTCACGATTGATGAACTTGATCAGATCACCACTGTGCTGCTTAATACGTTCTTTCTCTTCCAATGCCTGATAGACATGGTCCAAACCTTCCATTAAAGGATACTCGGTAAAGCTTTGATTCAAGTGACTGAGTTCGATGCAGTGATAATCACTGGCTTTTTCATCCGACACAAAACAAAGTTCCGAATGCTCGATTTGATTCATAATGGATTCAAACGTTTCGCCTTGTTTCAAGCGGTGATCGACTTCACGTGCTAATAAGGGTGAGAAGCCATGGAATTGATCCATGAGTGATAATGTAGGATCATAAACACTTGTGAAAGGATTTTTTCGATCGCTTTGTTCAGGGTAGTTATAAACCGCACCCGGATGAATGGTGCGCTTAGTATTTTCATAAGGGGGGATACGCTTCAAGGCATCGATGACACGATCCTGATCATCCACAAACACCACATTGGCGTATTTGCCCATGAGTTCAATCATCAATCGATACTGATGGAGATCGCCCAGTTCATTACGTTTTTGAATTTTGAACTCCACAACGCGATCTAAACCGATCTGCTGGATGCTTAAGATCAAACCATCTTCCAAATGTTTCCGTAGAAGCATGACATAATTACTGGGTTCTTGCGGGTATACAAAGTTCTGATTTGAGAATTGTAAACGATTGTGTACGGAATGCGCAGATAAAAGGAGTTGCAATTTAGCGTCGTGATTGCGTACAATAAAAACCAACTCATTTTCAGAGACATGATAGATCCGTTGGATCTTTAAGGGTGTCTGTGCGCTGAGTTTTTGAATGATGCGATTTAAGAAGAGTCCGTCTAGTGCCATAAGTTCCTCGTGTTGTCCATTATACCATGGACAAAAGTGAATTTGGATTGACACCTCGGACTTGCTTGCGTATGATATTCGATAAAGAGGGTACAAGATGAAAAAAGGTTTACTGATTATATTGAGCGGACCCAGTGGTGTGGGTAAAGGTACCGTCCGAAGTTTATTTGTGAATGACCCTGCGTTGAACATCGCGTTCTCGATTTCGATGACGACCCGTAAGCAACGTAACGGAGAAGTGGATGGGGTGGATTATCACTTCGTCACACAGGAACGTTTCAAGGAAGCCATTGAAAACGATGAGCTTTTGGAATATGCCGAATTTGTTGGAAACTTTTATGGAACGCCAATGGACAAGGTTGAAGAATTACGTCTACAGGGCAAGAATGTGCTCTTGGAGATTGAAGTCCAAGGTGCGATTCAAGTCAAAGCTAAAGTTCCAGATGCCTTGACGATCTTCATTGTTCCACCAAGCATGGAAGAGTTGGCGAAACGTATCACGGGACGTAAGAGCGAAGCACCTGAAGTGGTCGCGAAGCGTTTGGAAAAAGCAAGTAAGGAGATGGAATTGGTGGGTCAATATAAGTTTGTCGTATGCAACGATGATCCTAAATTAGCCGCTGAAATCATCGCACTCATCATCAAAAGACATATGGAAATGGCCTAGCCTTCCATATTTTTTTATGTGGTATAATTGTTCCATGACACAACGCATTGATGTTTATATCGAACATAAACATTATCAGATCAATCAAAAATACAGTTATTTAAGCGATGAATTCGCTCGTATTGGCATGCGTGTCAATGTCAATTTCAATAATCAAAAGTGTGTGGCTTTTGTGGTCGATACACATGCATATGATCCTGAAGAAGCATTTCCCTATGAACTCAAATGGATTGAAGATCGCATCGATGATGAACCGATTCTAAATGAAGAGCTACTGGATTTGGGACTGTGGATGTCCGAAATGACCTGTACACCTTTGATCAGTTGTTTTCAAGTCATGGTTCCCAAAGCACTACGCATGTCCAAAACCAGCATCAAACCACAAATGGAAAAATGGCTTCATTTAGAGATGATTCCTGATAAAGTCACATTGAAACAAGCACCGATCATCGAGGCTTTGCATAACCAAGATCTTCCCGCCACACAACTGAAAGAATACAGTGGTGTTTTGACTGGCTTGATTAAAAAAGGCATCATACGTGCCTATCTTCAAGAGAAGAACTATTTGGTTAAAGATTACCAAGCACACGAAAGACCTTATGCATTGAGTCCAGCACAGATCGATGCGCTTGAGCAAATCAAAGCTTCATCGCAGAATGTCGTGTGTCTTTTTGGAAAGACAGGTTCCGGTAAAACAGAACTCTATCTCACCTTGGCCGAAGAAGCCATGCAGGATGATTTACAAAGCTTGATCATGGTTCCGGAAATTGCCTTGACACAACAGATGGTCGATCGGGTGACGGAACGCTTTGGGACGGACGTGGTGGTATACCATTCGCATTTAAGTGACCATGAACGTTATCTTCAATACAAACGGATTCAAAACAATGAAGCTAAATTGGTGGTCGGCACACGTTCTGCCGTCTTTTTACCGTTTAATAAACTCGCAATGATCGTCTTGGATGAAGAACATGACAGTTCCTATAAACAAGATAATATGCCTTTTTATCATACCCGCGACATCGCCATCAAACGTGCTGAACACTTCAATGCGAAAGTCATTTTAGGCAGTGCTTCACCCAGCTTTGAGACCTTTGCGCGTGCGCAAAAAGGGGTTTATGCCCTTGTGGAACTTGAAGATCGTGTCAAAGGCAAGTTGCCTCATATTCAATTGGTAGACAATCCTGTCTCATCGAAACAACGCCTGGCTAAAGAGACCAAAGCTCTTATTCAAGAGGTCATCGATGAAGGTAAACAAGTCGTCATCCTTTTGAATCGCAGAGGCTATGCGCCAGTTTTACAGTGTACCGAGTGTCAAAGGACTGTGGACTGTGAAGCCTGTGATCGTCCATTGGTATATCATAAAAATGATTCAAGCATGAAATGCCATCTCTGTGGACACAGCGAGGCAATGCCGAGACAATGTCCACATTGTGGAAGCACGAATCTTAGGATGATGGGTTTGGGAACACAACGCGTTGAAGAGGAACTTCAAGAAGCTTTTCCTACTGCACGTATCTTACGTATGGACCGCGATGCGACCCAAGTGAAGCATGGTCACCAAAAGATCTTAGATCAATTTAATAAACATGAAGTGGATATCCTTTTAGGAACACAGATGATTGCCAAGGGCTTGGATAATCCTTTGGTAGGGGCATCCATCATTTTGAATGTGGATGTGGCTTTGATGAAAACAGATTATCGCAGTGTTGAGGATGCCTTTGCCTTGATGCTTCAAACCGCAGGCCGCAGTGGTCGTGGGGATGGGGAAGCACACGTCATCATTCAAACCGATCTTCAGAAACATATGGTCTATCCCGCCTTACTTAATCATGATTTCAAACGTTTCTATGTTCAAGAAATGAAGTATCGTAAGATCGCGCAGAATCCACCTTACACCTATCTCATCAATCTGAGTTTATTTGGCAAAGATGAACAAAAACTCTATGCGAATGCCTTGCATATCATGCAGGCTTTGCAGGATGAACAAATCAAAGTATTAGGTCCCAGTGATTTGGGTAAACGTATCCATGTCTACTATCAACGTATTCTAATTAAAGGTAAAGACCTCCACTATATGCGTAAGCATTTGATGGATGTCTTAAATCGAGAAGTCAAATATCATAAGTGGGACTGTCAAATCGATGTCAATCCCTTGAAAGGACTGGAATGAAAGCACGACGCTTAGCCTATGCCATCTTGAATGATGTGATCAATGAGAAACAATACGCCAATCTGGCGCTTAAACAACGACTACAGGAAGTGGATCTCATTGATCAACCTTTAGTCACCTCAATCGTCTATACAACGCTTCAACACCAACGTTTCTTACGTCATCTATGGCGAAAACATACGGTAAGCAAACCAGATCGTAGAGTAGCGGTTCTATTGGACAGTGCCTGTGCACAATTGGTGAAGATGGATCGCGTTCCCGACTATGCAGTATTGAATGAGAGTGTTGAACTGTGTAAAGAAATTGAAAAACACAGTGTGAAGATGGTCAATGCGGTCTTGCATAAGGTCATTCAAAATCCATTCGAAGTGGATTCGAGCTTAGATCCGCTTGAAATCTTTGCGATCGAAAAATCCTTACCGACATTTGTGATCAAGTTATGGATCAACCACTATGGTGAAGAGCAGATGCGTAAGATTGCGGAAGCTTTGATGGAGCCAGCTCGTTTGTGTGGACGCATCAATACCCTTAAGATCGATCCTGAAGAAGTGTTCGACACCTATGGGGTTGAAAAGGGGACTTTGAGTCCAAACGCTTTTTATATGGAGGACAATCTCTTACAATCGGATTGGTTCAAAGAAGGATCGGTATGGATTCAAGATGAAGCCAGTCAAATGGTCAGTGATTTTGTGGAAGCAAAACCTGGCATGAAAGTCTTGGATGCATGTAGTGCACCGGGAACGAAAGCAGCCGGAATTGCTTGTCATATGAACAATGACGGTTGGATCGATGCGGTTGAGCTTCATGAAGCACGCAATCGTTTGATTGAACAGAAGATGCGTCAACTTGAGATCGACATCGTCCATGTGAAAACCATGGATGCGCGGAATATTAAAGACGAGTTCAAGCAGGAATATGATCGTGTCCTATGTGATGTACCGTGTAGCGGATTAGGTGTCTTACGTCGTAAAGCCGATATCAAACTAAGGCTGAAGCCAGAAGCCTTGGATGAATTACAGAAACTACAAGCGGAGATCTTGGAATCTGCACAAAGCTGCTTAAAAGTGGATGGACGCTTGGTTTATTCAACTTGTACTTTGAATCGTAAAGAAAACGAAGGTCAAATCAAACAATTCCTCAAGAAACATGATAACTATGTTCTTATTGATGAGAAAACCATCTTCCCAGATCAATATGGAAGTGATGGTTTCTACATGGCAAAACTTAAACGAATTGCTTAAATATGGTAAGATACTGATATGAAAAAAACGATCTATGATTTTACATATGAACAACTCAACACATGGTTGATGGATAAAGGGGAAAAGAGCTATCGTACGAAGCAGATTTTCCAATGGTTGTATCGCAGACGCATCACGGATTTCGCAATGATGAGTGATATCAAACAAAGTTTGATTGAAACATTCAATGAGAACTTTGTGATCGATCCGATCAAACTCAAACAACGGCAGGCCAGTAAAGATGGGACCGTTAAATACCTTTTTGAACTTCAAGATGGTTTCCTCGTAGAAACGGTTTTGATGCAGTTTGATTACGGAAAATCGGTCTGTGTGAGCTCGCAAGTCGGGTGTAACATGGGTTGTACTTTCTGTGCGAGTGGCTTATTGAAGAAGAATCGTGATTTGAGTGCGGGTGAGATGATGGCGCAAGTCATGTACGTTCAGAAAGAATTGGATGTACGTGATGAGCGTGTTTCACACATCGTCATCATGGGCACAGGTGAACCTTTCGACAACTATGACAATGTCATGGACTTTTTAAAGACGGTCAATCATGATTTGGGCTTAGCCATCGGAGCTCGTCATTTGTCGGTTTCGACCTGTGGTATCGTCCCTCGCATCAAACAATTCGCGCGGGAACATGTTCAATACAACTTGGCAATCAGTCTCCATGCGCCAAATGATGCATTACGCAGTAAGTTGATGCCCATCAATCAAGCTTATCCCTTAAGTGAATTGATGGATGCTTTAAAAGAATACTCAACGTTGAACAATCGACGTATCACTTTGGAATACATCTTATTGAAAGATGTGAATGATCAGCCGGAACATGCGACTCAACTTTCAAAATTGGTTAAAGGCATGAATGCCTATGTCAATTTGATTCCTTACAATGTGGTGGATGAACACGGATTTCGAGCCGTCGATGTGGCTTCCGCTTTGAAATTCTACGATAAATTAATGAAATTGGGTGTCAAGAGCACCTTGCGCAAAGAAAACGGTGGCGACATCGATGCGGCGTGTGGACAACTTCGTGCTAAAGCTGAAGGTAAGCTATGATCATTCAAGGGATTACAGATATTGGTAAAATCAGACGTATCAATCAAGATAATTTTTTAATCCTCCAAAATAAAGACGTTCAATTGATGTTGGTAGCCGATGGTATGGGCGGTGCGAAAGCAGGTGAGATCGCATCACTTTTGGCCTGTGAATCGATCGAACGTCAATTTAATGGAATGGATTTTAATGAACTTACGATCATCGAGGCAAAACAATGGCTCAAGAAAGCCATTTTAACAATGAATAAAGAAGTCTATCAGGCGTCTGTGGAAAATCCAGATTACAGTGGCATGGGAACGACAGCTGTGGCAGCCCTGTTCTTTGAGGATGTGTGCCTTGTGGCAAATGTCGGGGACAGTCGGTGTTATATCGTCAACACAGCGCATGAATTTATCCAAATAAGTATTGATCATTCTTTGGTCAATGAGATGGTCCGCTTGAAACGTATCACCGCTGAACAAGCCAAGACCCATCCGCAAAGATCGGTCTTGACCAATGTTTGTGGTGTCATTCCAAACATCGATATCGATATTTTTGAAGTCCATGATTTCAGCCTGGTCATGTGTTGTAGCGATGGCGTCCATTCGATGTTGGATGACCGTGAGATATTCAGCTTGTTGAAATCTAAAGAGACAACGGCTTCCAAGGTTCAACACATTCTTCACCATGCCAATCTTCATGGTGGTTTGGATAATATCACACTGACTATAGCTGAGCGAGGTCGCCTATGATCGAACGTTTAGCCAATCGATATCAGATTTTGAAAAGACTCGGTGAGGGGGGCATGGCCGATGTTTATCTCGCCCATGACGAGCTCCTCAATCGTGAGGTTGCCATCAAAGTCTTAAGAGGAAATTTAGCCTTGGACCCCGTAGCGCTTTTGCGTTTTCAACGTGAAGCCAATGCGGCCAGTGGTCTGAGCCATCCCAATATTGTGGAAGTCTACGATGTCGGTGAGGAACAAGGTCATCATTACATCGTCATGGAATATGTCCGTGGTAAGACTTTGAAACAACTCATCCAACAACGTGGTGCTTTAGAGAAGAAAGAAGCCTTGGCGATCATGGATCAATTGGTTTCAGCTGTAAATGAAGCACACAAAAACAACATCATCCATCGTGACATCAAGCCTCAAAACGTTTTGATCAAAGACGATGGGACAGTGAAAATTGCGGATTTTGGAATCGCAACCGTTGCGGATGCTTTACAATTGACGCAAACCGATACGGTCTTAGGTTCGGTACACTATCTTGCCCCAGAGCTGGCACGTGGTGAATCCGCCTCCATGCAAAGTGATATCTATTCGCTTGGCGTCTGTTTTTATGAACTCTTAACAGGTGAAGTTCCTTTTCGTGGTGAATCACCGGTTCAAGTCGCGATGAAACATCTCAAAGAAGAGATGCCCAGTGTTTTGGATTTCAATCCAAGTCTACCAATGTCAATTGAAAACATCGTTCTTAAAGCGACGGCTAAGAATCGTATCCATCGTTATAAGACAACGGATGATTTATTAGTCGACCTTAAAGAGAGCTTGATGGATAAAAACAAACAGGCAAAACGGGTTGAATTTGTCCAAGGTAAAGATGGGGACGAGACGATCATCTTACAAAAGGTCAATACGGTTAAAACCGATCGCAAAGCGGATGTTCGACGACTCTATTGGGGTATTGGTTTGGTTGTCTTGGCTATGTTGGCATTGACACTCATCTTGGCATTAAGTGGTATCTTCAATCCTGAGTACAATATGGTTGAAGTCCCAGATCTTATGAACAAAACATTAAGTGAAGCGCGTGAAGCTTTGTTTGATTCTGGTATTGAAATCGCACCAAACATCAATTATGAACTCACAGATGATGTGGAAGCAGGGAAGATCGTTAAGATCACGCCAAGTGTGGGAACCTTGGTTGAAAAGGGATCGACCATCAATATCACCTTAAGTGAAGGCATGTATTATGTGGTCAAGGACTACAAGAATCTGCCCTTTGAAGAAGTGAAACTGGATTTGAAAGACACTAAAATCACCATCCGCGTGGAATATCTTGCGAGTCAGGATGTCGCACAGGGCATCATCTTAGATCAAAGTCTTTTATTGCCTGGAACCAAACTCAATCCAAGTCGTAGTTATGAGATCAAATTCGTGGTCTCAGCACCGGTTGAATTCTTGATACCTCAGATCGTTGGTTTGAATGTCGCACAAGCCCAAGCACAACTCGAATCCTTGGGTGCGGTGGTCTATTTAAATCAATTATCGACCGAGAACATGAGTGAAGAAGAACTGAATAACTTGGTTCGTGATGTGGTGGTTTCCATTACACCAGAACCATTGACATACTATACACAAGGGGGCAATAATTTTATTGTCTTAAGCTACTATTAATGGGAAAAGCACGCATCATCAAAATCATTTCGAATCGTTATACCATCCTTACCGAAGCTAAAGAACATTTGATTGCACAGGGCAGTGGTAAGCTAAAACTTGGGAAGACACCTTTAGTTGGGGATATGATTGATTATGAACCACGTGAAGATGTCATTGTGATGACGTCTATTTATGAGCGACACAATACCTTGATTCGTCCATCCATCGCCAATGTCGATCAAGCTTTGATCGTCATGAGTGCCGTAAAACCGGATTTCTCGACGCAATTGGTAGATCGTTTTGTTTGGTTGGTGCGACATGCCCAAATCGAACCTGTCTTGATTGTGACTAAGTTGGATCTTGTGAATAAAGATGACCCTATGTTCAAAGCCTTGGATGTGTATGAACAGAGTGGCATGACGGTGATTCGTGTCGCACGAGGCCAAGAAATCATAGGTTTAGAAGCCTGTATTGAAAATAAGATATCGGTTTTGACAGGTCAAAGTGGTGTGGGTAAATCTTCACTTTTGAATCGTTTGAATCCGGAATTCGTGCTTAAGACCCAGGAAATATCCAAAGCTTTGGGTCGTGGCAAACATACGACACGCCATGTCCAACTTTATGAGATCGCTGGTGGTTGGGTTGCGGATACACCGGGTTTCTCTTCACTTGAGTTTGGATCGATTCCACTCAATGAATTGGAAGGCTTGGTTCGTGAATTCGATCCTTATCGTGAGCACTGTCAATTTAGGGATTGTTCACACAGCAATGAACCGAAATGTGCCGTTAAAGATGCGGTTAAAGCGGGATTGATCGATACGGATCGTTATACGCATTATCTTGAAGTACGTCAACTCATCCAAGATGAAAGGAAAACATACAAATGATCGTAGCACCTTCAATATTGAGCATGGATTTCACGCAAACCTTGAAACAACTTCAAGAAGTCGAATCCTCCAAAGCGAAATGGCTTCATGTGGATATCATGGATGGTCATTTTGTACCGAATCTAAGCTTTGGACCCGATATCACGAAACAGATCCGTAAACACTCTAAACTTTTCATGGATGTGCATATCATGGTTGAAGATGCGGATCATTATAGTGATGTGTTTGTTGAGGCGGGCGCCAATCTTTTGACCTTCCATTTGGAAGCGTGTAAGGATGCGGAAAGTGTTCATCGTATCATCAGTAAAATTCATCACCAAGGTTGTCAAGTGGGGCTTTCGATCCGTCCTCAGACACCGGTTGAAGCGGTTTTCCCTTATTTATCTGTGATCGATCTCGTTTTGATCATGAGTGTCAATCCAGGCTATGGTGGTCAATCCTTCATGGAAGAATCCGTGGATCGCATTCAACGCTTACGTAAAGAAATCGATGCCCATCAACACTCGGTTCTAATTGAAGTCGATGGTGGCATCAATGCCGAAACAGGACATAAAGTAGCACAAGCCGGTGCGGATGTCTTGGTTGCAGGAAGTTATGTGTTTAAAAACGACATCGTGAGTGCGGTCGAGTCACTATGGAAACTGAAGTAAGTCTGATTTTAAGAGATGTATCCTATATCAAACGTGGAACCTGCATCGGGGTTGAGTGCGGTGCTTTGGCAATCCTTGCACAAGGTGACAAGCTTAGTCTGGCCTTGGGTGATTTTGACTCTGTCTCAGCTGAAGAATTTGCTTTGATTGAATCCCGTTCGCTTTCGCTTAAACGTTATCCAAGCCGCAAGAATGAGAGTGACAGCGAGTTGGCGATAGCTTGGTGTTTGGATCAAGGTGTGAAGCGGATCCACGTGTATGGGGCTTTAAATGAGCGATTGGATCATCATCATGTGAATGTTGGTTTAGCTTATGCCCATCCAGAAGTCATTCTCTATAATGAGACCAATCAAATCCAAGCCTACACCGAAGGAAGCTATACGATTAATCAGGATGATTATCGCTATTTTTCCGTCTTTACCTTTGAAGAAGCAGAGATCAGTCTCATCAATTTCAGCTATCCCTTAGATCATGCGTCTATCCATTTGGAATCACGTTTCACCGTTTCAAATCAGTGGCAAAAAAAAGATGCCCAACTGGTGGTGCATCGTGGTAAAGTACTGGTGTACTTAAGTAAATAAAAAAGGAGTCAGACTCCATTTTATTAAGCTTGTTGAGCTTTTAAGGTTTTTAAAGCGCGGGCGGAAATACGGATTCGTTGTGGTTTGCCATCCACAACAACTTTAACTTTTTGAAGGTTAACATTCCATTTACGACGACTTGCTTGAAGTGAATGGGAACGCTTATTTCCTGACAATGCTCTTTTACCGGATACGGCACAAACTCTTGACATACCGTAGACCCCCTTTCGTTTGAATTGCTTATAAAGAATATCACGAAAGAACTGTTTATGCAAGTCATTCATAAAAAACTTTTTCATCAAAAATTGACTATGCTATAATGGTAATTAGTCGAGGAGGGGAAGCATGCGCGAAAAAGATGTCCACGTTGGACTCGAGATAGCAGATCATGAAATTAGACTCGTAGTGGGTCAATTTTTTAATACGCGTTTGAATATTTTAAAAGTAGAAAGAGTCCCATCTTCAGGTATACAAAACACCCAAATCATCGATCAAAACGCAGTGGTGCAACGCATCAAAACCGCCGTTGAACATGTACAGACAACCTTGGGTTGCCCGATTGAACGTGTTGTTTTATCGCTACCCAGCGTGGGCTTGAGTCGTTATGTACGACGCATCGTCCAACCCATTGAATTGAGTGTTCAATTAAACGATATCAAGAAAATTTACAGAGAAGCTTTACGAACCGAAGTTCCAGAGCATCAAGCTTTGGTTAACTTATCGATTTCCAAGTCCGTGGTCAATGGCATCACGATGCGTCGCTTACCCATCAATGAGATTTGTGATTCACTCAGTGTGGATGTGGATCTCTTATGTGCGGATAAAGAGATGGTGTATCGTTATGTCCAAACCGTTGAAAAAGCAGGTCTACAGGTCATTGAAATCAGTTTAGATAGTTTCGCTTTGGGTAAAGAAGCGTCTTTATTCGAAAAGTCCTTGGAACAATATCTAATTGCCATCAAAGCGGAGCGTCAAAGCACCAGCTTGAGTCTTTTTGCCAAAGGTAAATTGGTCAGCAGTGAAAGTATTGATATGGGAACTAAAAACTTGATAGGATCCTTATCAAGTCGCTTTAAACTTCCAATCGATGTGGCGGATCGTTTGTTGCATATGAACTGCCGCTTAGGTTTGGATCATTATCCTAATACGCCTATTTATTTATGGTCCAGTGAGGGTAAGACGCACACCTTGAGTGAACAAGAAGTGATGAATGTCATCCAACCTCAACTTGAAACGTGGTTAAATGAAATAAAAACGATGGTTCAGCCCATTTTAGCAACCAGTAATGCTAAAATAATCTTGTTTGGAGAATCTGGAGCCATCAATGGTTTCGATCAACTCTTAGCAAAAGCCTGTGGCTGTGAATGTGAATTATATGTACCTGAAACATTAGGCATCCGTAGCCCTTCCTTAGCGTCGGTCAGTGGTTTGTTTTATGTGATCAAGGATCAATCGATCATCCGTGATTTCGAACCTGCCGTAGACATGCAGGCCTTCAATGATTTGATCAATAAAGATAAAGAAATCGTCAATGAAGATACTATTTCCGGTAAATTCAAAGGCTTATTTGAAAGAAGATAACAGAGGAACATCATGAGTGAACTAAATTATAATCAAGTAGCGAAAATTAAAGTATTTGGCGTCGGTGGCGCTGGCTGTAACGCCATCAATCGGATGGTTGAAGAAGATGTCCGTGGTGTCGAGTTTTATGTGGCCAATACCGATCTTCAAGTCTTGAACATATCCCCTGCGAAAAACAAGATCATCTTGGGTAAGACAACGACCAAGGGCTTGGGTGCAGGTGCAAATCCTGAAATTGGGTATAAAGCGGCGGTTGAATCGGAAGATGATATCCGTGCTGCGATGGAAGGGGCCGATATGGTTTTCATCACGGCTGGTTTAGGGGGAGGTACTGGTACCGGTGCCGCACCATTGTTTGCGAAAATCGCGAAAGAATTTGATATCCTCACGGTTGGGATCGTAACCAAGCCGTTTACCTTTGAAGGTAAGAAGCGCACGGAACAATCCATTCGTGGTTTGGAAGAATTACGTAAATATGTGGATTCTTTGATCATTGTCTCCAACAATCAATTGTTGGAAGTCATTGGACGCATTCCATTTGTGGAAGCCTTCAGAGAAGCAGACAATGTCTTGCGTCAAGGGGTTCAAACCATCACCGATTTGATTGCAGTTCCTGCGATGATCAACTTGGACTTCGCGGATGTTCGTGCGGTCATGGAAGGTCAAGGCTCGGCTTTGATTGGCATCGGTATGGCGCAAGGTGAAAACAAAGCTCAAGAAGCTGCAGCCAAAGCCATTACATCGCCTTTATTGGAAGCTCAGATTCGGGGTGCACGCAATGCCATCGTCAATGTGACAGGCGGCGAAAGCATCACCATCTTTGATGCGAATGATGCGGTTGAGTTCATTCGTGATTCAGCAGGTTCAGATATTGATATCATCTTTGGGGTTGCGATCAACGATAATCTTGGCGACAACATCATCGTTACGGTCATTGCGACAGGCTTTGATTTACCAAAAGCCAATCAAGTCAAGAATCCCGTTCAAGATGCGAAACGTGTTTCGGAGGAAATCCGTAAGGAGCCTACGGCACAAATCGATGATGAGAGTGATATTCCAGGTTTCTTTAGATCTCGAGGTTAGTTTGACTAACCTTTTCTTTTGTTCATGTGAATAATCTTTTATAATGAAGATATGATCAATAAAGTACAAAAACATGAACAGGAAGTCGTATTGGATATTTTGCGTCAAGATCCATCACGAAGTATGTTCATCTATGGCGATATCCTGCAGAATGGTTGGGAAACTGATTATCAAGAAGTTTGGATCGATCGCTCCATTAAGGGCATTGACGCCATTTATTTGCGTTATCATAAGAATCTTGTCATCTATGCGATCCATGCGATTGAGGATATCGAGGCACTTAAGACATTTATCCATGGATTACCAATTCAATTTCTCAGTGGATGTAAAAAACATCTTGAGCTCTTGGGTTTGGATACTTTAGAACCATTTAAGTTTCGCGAAATGTATTTTTGTGAATGCCAAGAACTTATGAACACAGTTACGAACAAACAGGTGATCATGGCTGAACCTAAACATGCGAAAGCCATAGCGGAAGCGATCATTCAAATCAGTGAATTTGCGGAAATGACCAGTCTAGAAGAACGCATCGAGCGTATAACTGAGCGTCTTTCCAGTGGCAAAGGACGTGCTGCCATCATCATAGATGGGGACAAGGTCATTGCCCATGCGAATACTGCTGTTGAGACGGATAATGCGGTCATGGTGGGGGCAGTATTAACCTTACCTGCGTATCGCAATCAAGGTTTGGCTTCACAAGTTGTCAGTACTTTGACAAAGCATTGTTTAGATGACGGAAAGATTCCTTGTCTTTTCTATGACAATCCAAAAGCGGGCAGTATTTATCATCGCTTAGGCTATGTGACATTTGACACCTGGATGATGGGGACAAAATTATGAAAATCGCATTGGGACAATTGAATATTCAAGCAGGCAACATCGATGCGAATCTTGAGTCGATGAAACAAATGGTCATGGATGCCAAAGCGCAGGGTGCTGCTTTGATCATCTTTCCTGAAATGGCTGTCAGTGGTTACCTTCTAGGGGATAAACTCTTGCAGAGAGGCTTTGTGGACCGCTTAATGGATTGTAACGAAATGATCAAGTCATGGTCTACGGATATTGGCATCATCTGGGGCAATATCAGTCATAACGAAGGTGCAAAAGCCAATCGTGATGGCCGCTTCAATCGCATGAACAGTGCTTATTTTGCTTATCAAAATGAATGGGTTGAGAAAGCTAATGGATCGAACCCAGGCTTATATCATAAACATTGTTTGCCGGATTATCGTTTCTTTGATGATTCAAGGATATTTAAGAGTGGTGTTGAAGTCAGTCTAGAAAACAATCAAGCAACGGATCATGGTATCGTACCTTTCATTTTTAAACATCATAATGAAACAGTTCGTATAGGACTTGAAGTCTGTGAAGATCTTTGGAGCAAGGATTATAACATCGACCCAACTTCACTTTATATTCAAAAGGGTGTGGATTTCATCATCAATATCTCTTCATCCCCTTGGACATTGAACAAGGAACAAAGTCGTGTCAAACGCATTCAGGAACATGTCTCTTTCCATCAAGATAAGATGGTCCCAATCATCTATGTCAATGCGGCAGGGATGCAAAACAATGGTAAGAATGTACTCGTTTTTGATGGGGATAGTACGATCTATGGAAAAGATGGCAAGATTCAAGCGGAATGTCCGGATAATTTTGAACAGTATCTCGGTGTTTTTGATTTACATGAACAGTATCCACAAGCTGTGCAAAAAGACAAGTTGCTCAATGCCTTGGTCCATGCGATCCGTGAATTTGATAAACAACTCTTAAAAGGAAAGACACCTTGGATCATTGGTCTGTCGGGTGGCTTGGACAGCAGTGTCAATGCGGCTCTATTGGTTCTGGCATTAGGTAAGCATCGTGTCATCGGTTATAACATGGCTTCGCGCTACAACCAAGCAAAGACGAAATCCATCGCTGCTGAATCAGCTGAGCGCTTGGGCATTGAATACCATGAAGGCAGTATCGAAGCTTTGGTTCAATCAACGGTGGATACATTAAAAGACTATGATATCGATGCGGTGGAAGGCTTGGCGTTTGAGAATATCCAAGCACGGATCCGCGGTCATCTCTTATCTTCTTTTGCCTCTTATAAAGGGGGTGTCATCTGCAATAATGGCAATAAGGTTGAATGTGCTTTAGGCTATGCGACCTTGTATGGTGATACGATCGGAGCTTTGAGCCCGTTAGGGGATTGCACAAAAATGGATCTCTTTCATTTGGCTAAACGCTTGAATGAAGTGTTTGGTTCAGAAGTCATCTCCAATGATTTAATTCCTACAATTGAAGATAATACCATTCACTTTGGTTTGCCACCCAGTGCTGAACTTAGAACCAATCAATTGGATCCAATGAAATGGGTCTATCACGATTGGTTGGTTCAATACTTCACTCAATACCCCAGTCATCATCTCTTGGAATGGTTGGAAATTTATGCGAGTAATCAATGGCAATCTCTCGAGATTGCCCCTTGGATTCGCTATTACCAATTGGATGATCCTAAGAACTTTGTGGAAGACATTCAATGGTTCACGAAGGCATGGCACTTTGCCGTTTTCAAACGGATCCAATTTCCTCCAATCGTGACGGTAAGCCGTGGAAGCTTTGGTTACGATTATCGCGAAAGTCAATTACCGTATGTCAATGACCAAGCCGTGGAAGTATTGATAGAGCGAATATTAGCGAAAGAGAAACAGTCATGAAGAAATGGTTCAATGCGGAACAAATCACAACTGTCGTTTCCTTCACCTTAGCGGGTCTACTCCTGATTGGGGTTTATTTCCTGATTCTAAACATCAAAGTCCTAGAAACGAATGTGTTGCGCTTTTTAAGTGTTTTGACACCTTTCATCTATGGTATTATTCTGGCTTTTTTACTGGGTCCATTCGTACGATTCTTTGAATTGAATATCTTTGGTATGTTTCGATGGAAAGCCAGCATCAAGCGTTTGTTGGCGGTCATCTTGACCCTTTTGATCACACTCGAAGTGACGATATTGTTCTTCTCGTTCATTATTCCGCAAATCGTTTTAAGTTTGGGCTCGATTTCCGTTAAGCTTCCTGAATATGTCATCATTCTTGAGAACTTATTGAATGAATGGATGGATATCATCAATTTGAACCAAGATTGGTCATCCTTGATCTTAGACTCATCCGAGAATCTATTACAAAGCTTTGTGAATACATTACAAGCTTATTTACCTAAACTCTTGGATTATTCCTGGCAATTCACGATGACGATCTTCAACCTTATTGTCGGCATTGCGATTTCAATCTACATCATCTTGGATAAAGAACGTTTTGTGCTCCAAGTTAAAAAGATTCACTACTACCTCTTTGGTCAAAAGATCACCGATGATCTGATCGACTTGAGTCGTTTGTCTTTAAACATGATGCATCGTTTTATCTTAGGTAAAGCCTTGGATTCCTTGATCATCGGTGTGATTTGTTACTTAGGGATGTTACTTCTAAAATTGGAGTATCCTGTGCTCATCAGTGTCGTCATTGGGATGACGAACATGATTCCTGTGTTTGGTCCTTTCATTGGGGCTGTGCCAGGTGCTTTGATTCTCCTGATCGTTTCACCCATTCAAGCTTTATGGTTCATTCTGTTCATCATTGTCTTGCAACAGTTTGATGGCAATTACTTGGGACCACGGATCCTAGGGGATTCCATGGGCTTGCCAAGTCTATGGATCATGTTCGCAATCATCGTGGGGGGTGGTTACTTCGGTTTGGTGGGAATGTTCATGGGGGTTCCGATTTTTGCGGTCATTTATCTGGTGTTCAAACGTTTGATTCATCAAAAGCTTGATGAAAAAGCGATTGTTATAAAGTAAAAAAGGGAAGTTCCCTTTTTTGTTAATCCAATAAGAATAATAGTTCTAGATATGCAGGATATGGATACACATCACGCGGTAGAATCAATTCCAAGGCATCAATCTCTTCACGAACGATATCCAAGAGTGGGAAGACTTCTGAGCGGAGGTAGAGTCCCTCTGATCTTAAATCATCGATGCTTTCAGCTTTGTGTAGTTTTGTTTTAAGGATGCTGATTTGATCCGCTGCCTTATCGACATGCTTCATGATCAATGCGATCTGATTCGCATAATAAGGGAAATCCTTTAATGTAAGCAAACTATTCAGGTATGGATGAATTGAAGGGATGACCTCACGTTCAACCATACGAATCAATGTTTTTGCTTCGACTTGAACGGTCTTGATGTATTGTTCGTAAAGAATATCTGATCGAGCATCCAATTCATATTCACCATAAATATTGTTTCTGGCAAAGAGTGCTTTTGTTTTTTCACAATTCAAGAATTCAATGGCTTCCACAAACGATGGAATATTGGGTAGACCACGCTCTTTTGCTTCATCAATCCAAGCACTGGCATAACCATCGCCACTGAAAAGGATACGGTGATGCTTACGCATCAACTCTTGAATGATTTTAAGTGCTTCATCGCGTACATCTTGGAGATACTTGAATTGTTCCAAGCGATTGGCAATATCATGTAAACTGTCTGCGATGATGGTGGAGATGACCGTATTCGCAAAGGATGCGGATAAGGATGAACCCAACATACGCAATTCAAACTTATTGCCTGTGAACGCGAATGGAGACGTACGATTACGGTCACTGTTGTCTTTAGGGATGTAGGATAAGTTGTTTAGAGGTGAGAAACGATTGGCTTCTTTGCTGTTTTTGACAACTTTCTTATCGGCCATTTCAAGTAGAATGCGTTCAATCACATCCCCCATGAATACGGAGATAATCGCAGGAGGCGCTTCATTCGCACCTAAGCGATGATCGTTACCAGGTCCGGATGACGCTAGACGCAAGAGTTCTGGATGCTCATCAATGGCTTTTAAAATCGCAGCCACAAAGACCAAGAAACGAATGTTTTCATGTGGCTTATCACCAGGTTCCAAAAGGTTCTGACCATCATCCGTAATGAGTGACCAATTGTTGTGTTTACCCGAACCATTGATGCCTTTAAATGGTTTTTCATGCAACAAACAAGCAAGATCATGCTTCAAGGCAACCTTCTTCAACACATCCATTAAGAGTTGGTTTTGATCAACGGCAATATTCGCATCGGCGTAGATGACGGAAAACTCAAATTGTCCCGGCGCTACTTCATTATGTTCAACTTTTGAGAAGATGCCCATCTTCCAGAGTTCCACATTCACTTCATCCATATAGGCTTTGACACGATTTGGAATTGAACCAAAGTAATGATCTTCAAATTCTTGACCACGAGGAGCACTCGCCCCAAGCAAAGTTCTGCCCGTTAACACAAGATCTTTACGTTCAGAGAACATTGTACGATCGACCAAGAAGTATTCTTGTTCAAGACCAACGGATAAATTGACATGCTTGACTTGTTTATCGCCCAAAGCTTGAACGACACGGCTGCTTTCTTGGCTCAAACGATCCAAGGATTTTAATAGCGGTGACTTTTGGTCAAGTGCTTCACCATTATAGGAAACGAAAATGGAAGGAATGCATAGGACCTTATCCCGAATGAATGCTGGAGAACTGATGTCCCAATAGGTATAACCACGTGCTTCGAATGTAGCACGCAAGCCACCACTTGGGAAACTTGAACCATCGGTTTCACCTTTGATCAAGGTTTTTCCTGAGAAGCGTGCGATGGCATTGCCATCTTTGTCTTGTTCTAGGAAACTATCATGTTTTTCTGCTGTTTGTCCGGTGAGGGGTTGGAACCAATGCGTGTAATGCGTAACGCCGAATTCCATAGCCCATGCTTTCATCGCATGTGCGATCGCGTCTGCGGTATTACGATCTAATGCGCTTTCTTTTGCGAGAGCCGTCTTCCATCCTGTGTAGATCGGATAGGGTAAACGCTCACGCATGATTTTCTCACCAAAGAGATGGATGCCAAATTCGTTGAAGGGATGTGCCATATTTTGCTCCTTAAATATGTACACAATTTTATGCTTAAAATTCAAAAAGTAAACAGAAAAATAAAAAATATTCTAGAAAATCACTAAAATATTTCATGAAAACGCTTAATGTTGTAAAATTATTGTCATAAATATACAAAATTTCGTAAATTCATAAAAAAAGACTAGATTGCTCTAGTCTATGACGATGACTTCGGTTACGCCGAGAACTTCTTCAATGAGTAAGGTTTCGACTCCCATCTTGATGGTCACGTCAATGGCGCTGCAACCGACACACGCTCCAAAGACACGAACATACACACGACCTTCTTCATCGATGCTTACAAATTCCACATCCCCACCATCTCTTTGGAGGTACGGACGGATTTTATCTAAAACGTCTATGACTTCTTTTTCAATATTCATGTCCGTATCATCTCACAAATAACATCAGGCCTGCAACCGTTAAGCCCAAAACCACACCACCAATGACTTCAAACCATTGATGCCCCAAGACTTCTTTGATTTTCATCAAATAGATGGGATCGTCCAACTTGATGGTCGAGAGTGTTTGGATGTCCTTCACCAATTGTTGGGTCAATTGAATGTTTCTTCCAGCATAATATCGGACATTTGCCGCATCATACAAGACGATCAAACTGAAGATCAACACGACCGCAAATAAGGTCGATGAGAAACGTTCTTGAAAGCCGACGGCTAAGCTCAAAGCTGAGACGGTAGATGTATGGGATGATGGAAAACCGCCACTGTCCCAGAGTAAACGGGATTCCCATTTACCAGTTCGATAATAGCGAAAAACAGGCTTTATGGCTTGTGCGATTAGGTTGGCTGAGATAGCAGCCCAAAATGGATATAGATTACCGAGCATAGTTTCCTCGTTCGATATTATAGCACAGAACAAAAAGTCCTGTGCTATAATTATTACGCTAAAGGAGACTGTATGAACTATCGGGTCGGTCAAATTATCGAAGCACAAATCACAGGCATCAAGCCTTATGGAGCATTTGTGAGTGTGGATGAAAACATCAGTGGTTTGATCCATATTTCAGAATTGTCCGATGGCTTTGTCCGTGATGTCGAAAGTTTCGTTAAAATGGGTGAAAAGGTCAAATTGAAGGTGCTTGAAGTCGATGAACAGAGCCATCAATTGCGTTTATCCCTAAAAGCGGTACAAATGAATTCGCGTAAATCACGTCCACGTATGAAACCAATGATCAAATTGAAAGAAAAGATTGGTTTTGCGTCACTGAAGGCACAACTGAATGATTGGGTTAAAGAGGCTCAGAAGGAGAACAAGCATGATTAAAATGAATTTACAGTATGCTCATGTGAGCGATGCATTTGCAGGGTATCAAGCAGAGGTTTCCAAGTATCATCACCAAATAATTGATAAAACAGGTTTGGGAAATGATTTCTTGGGTTGGTACACACTACCTTTTGATTATGATAAAGCAGAATTCGAATTGGTTAAAAAATTAGCCAAAGATATTCGTGAAAAAGCAGAAGTATTCATTGTTTGTGGGATTGGTGGATCGTATTTGGGTTCACGTGCAGCGATTGAAATGGTCCAAGGCATTTTCCCAAAACGTGATGTGGAAGTGTATTTCGTAGGAAATACGTTCTCAAGTACGTATATCTTGCAATTGATGGATAAAATCAAAGACAAGAGTGTTTATGTCAATGTCATCTCCAAATCGGGTACGACGACGGAAACGGCGATTGCATTCAGATTGTTTGAACAGTTCTTGGTTGAGAAATATGGTGTTGAAGGCAGTCGTGAGCGGATCATTGCGACGACAGACAAAGCAAAGGGAACACTGAAGAATCTTGCGACACAAAAAGGTTATCAAACCTTGAGTATTCCGGATGATGTCGGTGGTCGTTATTCCGTGTTGACATCGGTTGGTTTATTACCGATTGCGGTTGCGGGTCTGGATATCGATGCGATGATGCAAGGCGCACGTGATGCGGCCGAAACACACAAGTCTGAGTTGATTGAAGAAAACCCTGCATATCAATATGCAGTGAGTCGTAGAATCCTTGAAGCGAAGGGTAAGAACATTGAACTCTTCGTGGCTTATGAAACCCAACTCAGCATGCTTGCGGAGTGGTGGAAACAACTCTTTGGGGAATCGGAAGGGAAAGAGGATAAGGGCTTGTTCCCGGCGTCTGTAAACTTCTCAACAGATCTTCATTCCATGGGACAATTTGTTCAAGAAGGATCTAAGGATCTCTTTGAAACCTTGATCCTTGTGGAAAAACCGAATTTGGATCGTGCTTTCCCAAGTGATGCGGATGATTATGACAATATGAATTATCTAGCAGGTAAGACTTTGGATGAAGTGAATAAGAATGCGGCGTTAGGTACACTTCAAGCGCACCACGATGAAGGTGGCATTCCAAACATCTTGATCACCTTGCCAGATATGAGTGCATACAGCTTTGGTTATTTGGCTCAGTTCATGTTCATTGCTTGTGGCATGTCGGTGTATCTCTTGGGGGTCAATCCTTTCAATCAACCGGGTGTTGAAGTCTATAAAAAGAACATGTTTCGTTTATTAGGTAAGAAGTAAAATCAAAAGGTAGTCCATGTGAAGATAACTCTTCTGTGGACTACCTTTTTCTTAACGTAATAAGCGTGCGTCGATACCCGCTGAGTGGACGACTGAGAAACCTTGGCTCTCAATACTTTCAACTGGAGCTTGATCGAGTTCGTAGACCCATGTGGCTTCGATGGTATCGTTCGGGAATGTGCTCTTTAGTTCTTCCAATAAGCCTAATGCATCTTCGTAACTTAGAATAAACATAGCCTTTGATAATGCTTCTGCTGCACCAGCACTCAAGCTTGTGGCTACAGTTACAGAGTGTAACGGAGTTTTAGCTGGAAACAAAGTAACAGGATCAATCAGATGATGGTAATATTCACCATCTTCTGCCAAGTAGTAGTTTTGATTATCGCCAGAGGTGGAGATATTAATGCTTTCCTTAAAATACAAGGTATCCACACTACCATCTGCGAAGATGACATTACGCTTTGGTTGAGCGATTCCAACACCCCATTCATCGCCATTTGGTTTGGTCCCAATCGTGATGATCGAACTGTCTCCAATATTGATGATGGCCGTTTCCAGGCCGGCATCCAGGAGATTCTTAACGGCGATATCAATGGCAAATCCTTTTGCGATTCCACCGACATCCAGGCGGGTGCATGGATTGGTTATATAGACGGTGTTTGCTTGATCATCGATTTCGACAAAGCCCCAACCCGTACAGGTGTCGGCTTGTTGGAGTAGACCAAGACTTGGGATACGCCCTAGGGCGGTTGGGTCGGCTGTATTCAAGAGTTTACCTTCATTGCGATAATCGGACCAGATGTCGAGTACTGCCCCAAGGGTCACATTGAAGGTGTTTTGGCTTAAATTTGTCCAATCTCTTGCGAAAACGAGGAGATCGATTAGGTTTTGATCGACTTCAATGGCTTTTATGCCAGCGTTGTCGTTGATGGTTTTTAAGTTGTTTAGATTCGGGTAATCATTGTATCGATCGAATAATTGACCAAGATAGATCAAATCTGACTTGATTTGTTCAAAATATTTGTCAAACTCTGCTTGACTCGACGTGTACGCCACAAAGGTTACAGGTGCATCGTTGAAGCCAAGATTTATGGCCACATTGCTGTAGCGATCGGGTGTTTTTGCACATGCGCTTATGAGTAGACTTAGGGTTAGAATTAAGAGCAGTTTTCGTTTCATGTTTGTCTCCTGGGTTATTATACCATATGCATAATGCTTTACAAAAATGTGTTTTTGTGTGTGCTTGAGTATGCTATAATTATCATTGATTCGATAAACTATTCACGAATTAGGAAAGGTTGGGTGAAGGTATGTCTTTTTTGACTGGACCAGGTAGAGAACATCTTAATGGTCACAAAGAGGAAACCCTGCATAATGAGATCGTGCGGGTTAAACCAAAAAAAGAAGTTTTTGTGCCTTTAAATAATGGGTCAGCAACGAAAGTTGATGTCTATGTAAATGAAGGAGACAAGGTTTTTGTCGGTACGCTTTTGGCGCGACGCAATGACCATTTCAATGTGCCAATCTATTCACCGGTGTCCGGTGTTGTTGGGGCTAAGAAGAATATGATGCATTCTGTGTTGAAACCACAGGAACATCTCATCATCGAAGATGATGGCAAGTATGAAAAGGTAGAGTCGTTCAAACCGCTTGATTATACCGTCGCATCCCGTGAAGAATTGGTTAACTTCATGATGGAAGCAGGTATTGTTGGTTGTGGTGGGGCAGGCTTCCCTTCGTATTTGAAGTATAAAAATCCAGTTGACATCAACACTTTGATCATCAATGCGGTTGAATGTGAACCTTATATCACATCCGATTATCGCTTCACTAAGGAAAGTTTGGAAGATATGTTGGTTGGGGTTCGTGCTTTACTCAAGATGAGCACAGCACCTAAGGCCATCATTGCGATCAAAAAATCCAAAAAAGAAATGTGTGAACAACTTGAAGCGGTATTGAAAGATGATCCATCACTTTCAGTCTTCAAGACACCGGATGTCTATCCAATGGGTTGGGAACGTACCTTGGTTTATGAATACTGCAAGAAGCGTTACAATCGTTTACCTTCTGAGATCGGCATCATTGTTAATAATGTCACAACGGCGATTGCTTTTGCACGTGCTTTGCAATATGGCGAAGGCATTGTTGAAAAAGTCGTTACCTTCTCGGGTGATGGTTTGAAGACACCAACCAATGTACGTGTTCCTTTCGGTACGAAAGTATCGGAAATCGTTGCGCAGATCGGTGGTTATTCCAGTGAAGATGTGATGGTCATTGCGGGTGGTCCGATGATGGGTAAAACCATTCCTACGGATGAGTTCGTCATTACCAATTATTCCAATGCGATTACGATTTTGAAGAATGTCAAAGTCGAACCAATGGAATGCATGCGTTGTGGACGTTGTAATGATGCTTGTCCTGCAGGTTTGTTGCCAGTTCGCATCAACAACGCAGAAAAGATGAAAGATAGTGATTGGATGCAGAAGTTGCGTGCTGATCAATGCATCGAATGTGGTCTTTGCACTTATGTCTGTCCTTCGAAGATCGATGTGACGGAAGGTGTTCGTCGTGCGAAACGCGTTTTGGCGTTGAGAAAGGGTTAGGTCGAAAACATGAAATTCAATTTTAGGGTGTCTCCGAACTACCGTAGTCCGTTAAGTACACAACGGATCATGACGGAATTGACCATTGGGATTGCTTTGGTTCTAGCGTATTCCGTATTCTTCTATTTCACGAAATTTGGAACGGACTACGGTCTACATGCGTTGTTGATGATTTCAACCGCATTAGGGACAGCTGTCGGTGTCGAAGTTTTATGGGCATTGTTTTATAAAAAAAATATCTGGCGTCATTTAAATACCTCATTCCCATGGGTGACTGCGTTGCTTTATGTTGGGATGATGGGTGTCAATAAACCGCTCTATGTAATCTTCATTGGTAGCTTCATTGCCATCTTCATTGGTAAGTTGGTGTTTGGTGGTTTTGGCCACAACATCTTCAACCCAGCGGGTGTTGGTCGTGCGGTATCGGTCTTGTCGTTTGGTGGTTTCATCACAAATAAATTTGCGGATGTGATCACAGGGGCAACACCAAATCAACTGATGGAAAAAGTCGGTTGGGTCATCACAGATCCAAAACTTGCGACTGAATTCTTGGATCAATTTGGTGGTTTATGGAGTATGGCAACAGGTTGGTATGCAGGGGGCTTGGGTGAAACCAATACCTTGTTGATCTTGGCTGTTGGTCTCTATTTAGGCTTCCGTAAGATCATTGACTGGCGTGTTCCTGTCGTCTTCTTGGGTTCCTTGTTTGCGTTCGCATCGATCTTAGCTTTGATCAAAGGCATGGGCATCTGGTACCCAATGTTCCATCTATTGACAGGTGGTGCAATGTTTGGGGCGATCTTCATGTTGACGGATCCTGTTACAAGTCCTACTTCGATTCCTGGACGCATCATCTTTGCGTTTGGGGTTGCGTTCTTGACGTTTATCATTCGTGTTAAAGGTAGCTTACCAGAAGGTGTCATTCGCTCGATTTTGTTCATGAATATGATGACGCCTTTGATTGATACGGCTTTAGATGGTTGGACGTTTGAGAAGACTAAAAAATATGCCATGACTTTGGCAACCGTATTTGTTTTAGGTTTTGCAGGGGCAACCGCATTTGGTGTTCAAGCCAATTACATTGCACCTGTTGTTGAGACGGAGCCTGAAGTTGTTATCAACTTGAAAGGTGAACCGCTTGTAGTGTTGGCTGAAGCAGTGTCTCCAACAGCATTCATCGTTTCTGAAACTGCGGAAGGCGATGTGACGACCATTGTTGTAAACATCAATGGTTATGCGTTCCAAAGTGATCATGATGATGATCCTCAACCTAACACTTTGGAAGTAAAAGTCAATACAGCGACGCAAACCGTTGAAAGTGTAGCGTATGTTACCTTCTCGGATTCACCGAATATTGGTGATAAGACGAATTCAGATGTCTTCTTATCTCAGTTTGCTGGTTTGTCCATTGTGGATGAAACTGCAAGTGTGGATGTTGTGTCGGGTGCGACTGTGACGTCAACTTCTGTTATTCGTGCTGTACGTGCCGCTATCGCTGCGGCCTTGGATTAGGAGGCTAAGATGAAGAAAATAATTCACTTAACGGTGTTCTTAGCGCTTGTCAGTGCTTTGGCAGGTGGGATTCTTGGTTACGTCAATGCTTTGACCAGTCCAATCATTGAAGAACAAAAAATTGCGGCAGTTAAAGCAAGTCTTCAAGCAATCTTTACAGGAACGAACGACTTCAAAGAAATCAGCTTTGAAGATGCCAGTGGGGATGTCATAAATGCATACGAAGCGGTAGGCGCTGGTTATGCCTTCAACGTTGAAGTTCAAGGATATAAAGATGTGATTCGTTTCATTGTCGGAATCGACAATTCAGGCAAAATCGTAGGTTTGGAAGTTAACTATGTGAATGATACACCAGGTTTAGGTTCGAAAGTCGCTGAACCTGAGTTCATCAACAGCATCGTTGGCAAGCAAGTGGATGCATCTTTGGATGTCATCTCAGGTGCTACGATTTCGTCGAATGCAGTCATGAAAGGTATCGATTCAGCAGCAGCTGTCCTCGGTACATTGAAATAGGAGGGTCAGATGAAATCAGTATTAAACTACGGCATGAGTCTGTTAAAAGAAAACCCCGTCTTTGGTTTGTATCTTGGGATTTGTTCCACTTTAGCCATTACAATCAATTTGAACAATGCGTTGGGGATGGGCTTATCAGTCATTATTATCTTAACGATTTCAAATGTCGTCATCTCTGCGATCCGCAAGATCACGCCAGATGAAATCCGCATTCCAGTGTATATCGTCGTTATTGCGACTTTGGTTAAAGCGATTGAATTGTTGATCAGAGCTTATGCACCAGCAATCGATCAAGCTTTGGGTATCTTCATTCCGTTGATCGTTGTAAACTGCATCATCTTGGGTCGCGCAGAAGCCTTTGCGAGTAAGAATGGTGTTGTTGCTTCAGCGTTGGATGGTTTGAATATGGGTGTTGCGTATACTTTGAGTTTGGTTGCGATGTCCTTGGTTCGTCAGATCTTGGCAACGGGCATCGTGGATTTATCGAACCCGTTTACCAATACTGAAATCTTCAGTATCACTTTGATTCCAAGTCAGTATACGATTCCAATCTTCAGTGGCGCGATTGGTGCCTTCTTGACTTTTGCTTTGTTGGCGGCGGGTATTTCTGCCATCAAAAATGCAGAAGAAAAGAAATTGAAGGGAGCTAAATAAAATGGAACTTTTTTCACTCTTTTTTGGAGCTGTTGTCATTAATAATGTTGTTTTAACAAAATTCTTAGGTATGTGTCCTTTGTTGGGTGTCTCGCGTAAAACGAGCTCTGCAATTGGGATGGGAGCTGCTGTTGTATTCGTTATCTTTGGTTCATCCGTCTTTACATATGCACTTTACTATCAAGTTTTGGTTCCATTGAACTTACAGTACATGGATCTCATTACATTCATCTTAGTTATTGCGGCTTTTGTTCAATTCGTTGAATTAATTTTAAAGAAGTATTCACCAGTTCTTTACAAGGCGTTGGGTATCTATCTTCCTTTGATCACCACGAACTGTGTCGTTTTGTATGTCACATTGTTTAACATCACAGAAGGTTTCACTTTTGTTGAAATGATCGTCTATTCATTGGCTGCTCCAATTGGATTTATGTTGGTTCTATACATCTTCTCAACCATTCGTGAACGTTTGGATTTGGCGGATGTGCCTGCAGCATTCAAGGGCAACCCGATTGCTTTGATCGTCGCTGCGTTGATGGCGGCTGTCTTTACAAGTTTCGTAGGGTTGATCTAGTATGTTGAATGCAATCATTTATCTCGCGGCTTTAGGTGCTTTCTATGCGTTGGTGTATTATATAAATCATCGTACACCACGCCCTGAAGGGTGTGAAGAAATCGATGCGACGTGTGGTACGTGTAGTTTAGGTCATTGTGGCAACCATCCTTCGCAACAATTCACTGAAGTAAAGTTAACTTTGAAGGAGAAAAACAATGCTTGATGCAAGTGTATTGATGCTCGTATTGGGAGCGAGTCTAGGCTTATTGCTAGCCATTGCTGGTAAATTCTTCCATGTTGAAGTGGATACACGTGTTGAGCAAATCACGAACATGTTGCCAGGTTATAACTGTGGCGCATGTGGTTATCCTGGTTGTGCTGGTTTGGCGGATGCTTTGGTCAGTGGTGAAGCAAAGAGTCCTACTCAATGTAAGCCTTCGACAGAAGCGCATCGCTCGCGTATCACTACTTTCATGGAAACAGGGATTGATCCTCAAGCTCCAAAAGAAGCCATTCAAGCTTAATTCATTAAGATCGTGAAAACGATCTTTTTTTATTTTAGGGGAACTTCTAAGAAATGCGTATCTAGTAGTGAGGTGTTTGTATGAAAGGTGTGATTCAAGCGTATGCATTGTTGGTTGTGTGCCTTGGTGTTTCGTTAGGGATGATGATTGCTGTTCAATATGATGTCATGTTTTATAAGCATCAGTTCATTCTTAAGCAAAGCATGCAGGAGAGTATGTTGGAGAGTCTGGATATTCCATACCAAGAACGTGAAACATTTACTTTCAATCGTTTAGTGGAACTCTTGAAATTACGAATCGATCCACTCCGCAAAGCGAATATCAGCTTGATGGGCTTCAATGCACAGCCTTTAGCTCTCAGAGTAAGGCTTGAAGTGATCACTAATGAAAGCATCACTCCTTATACCATACATCTCGATAAAACCATGATAGAGGTATCCCCATGAAACAGAAATATTCATTATTGCATTTTGGTATCGCTTTAGGTTTGTGCTTACTTGCGATTGGAGGCAGTTTGTTATACATTCACAATCAACTTGAACTGGTCGAAGTTTATGTTGCTAAAGATGAGTTATCAGCACGAACGCTAATAAGTGAAAATGACATCTATAAAATCAAAGTTCCTAAAGCTTATCTCAGTGAAGACGCCATTTTAGAGAAGGATCAGATGCTCGGTAAGTATGTCAAGATCGATGCCTCGATCCCAAAGGGCAGTCTTATTTACAAATCTACGATTGAGTCATTGGATGAATCGATCGATCAACCCAGTCTTTTATTGAGAAGCAATCAAGCGGTTTATGCAATTGATGTAAGTTTAACCAGTACTTCGGGGAATACGCTGCAAATCGGTTCCAAAGTCGATATTTATGGGACTTTGAAAGTAGGACGAGAAACTAAGGTTGATTTGTTATTCAAACAAGTGCGAGTCATCAGTGTTAAAGATAAAAACGGGAATGAAGTGGATCGTAAGAGTAATCAAATGCCTAAGCTTTTATTGGTAGCATTTGATCAAATAGAGATTCCTTTGATCACCAAGTTGATTGCGATGGGAGAGATCACCATTACACCTACCGCAGAGTTCTTTAGTGAGGATGAATGTGTCCTCAATGAACAATCGCTATTATTGGATAACTTGTATGCTTGAGAACTTTGATTTTGGGGTGATTCAAACGTATGTGGATGATCCACTGATTACGGATATCAATTACAATGGTCGTCAATGTTGGATCGATCATTTACGGAAGGGGCGTTATCCTTTAGCGCCATTCGATGCGCATGAGGCGATGCAGATCCTGGTGTATAAGATTGCGAACTATGTGAATCTACCTTTCAATGCGACAAGTCCTGTCTTGGAGGCAGAAACCGATAGCTTGCGTATCAGTCTTTTACATCCAAGTATCGCTAAAGGAGGTCTTAGCCTGTCATTGCGCAAAACGCCTGCTGTATGCCGTTTACACGATACTGAGACAGGTATCAAGGCGTACGCACCGGAATGGGTGATTGCCCTATTACAGGAAGCCGTCAAACATCGAAAGAATATCCTTGTGAGTGGACTTCCGGGTTCAGGTAAGACGGAGTTTGTGAAATATCTCATGGAGAGTATTCCTGCGCATGAGCGTGTCATCACGATTGAAGACAGTTTGGAACTTCGTTATGGAGATATCCATCCAACGAAAGATCATGTGATGCTTAAAGTTCAAGAACGCTTTGGTTATGAGCAAGCCATCAAGACAAGCTTACGTCAAAGACCAGACTGGATTTGTGTATCAGAAGTTCGTGGATCTGAAATCATGTATCTCTTGCAGAGTATATCGACAGGTACCAGTTTGATCAGTACCATCCATGCGGAAAGTGCCTTTGCGATACCAGCACGCATGTTGATGCTGATGCCGGGTTTTGATTTAAATAATCAGAGTCTACTCACCATGATTCACGATTGTATCGATTTTGGTATTCATTTGGAAGTCAATCATGATGGACAGAAAGTAGTGCGATCGATTCGTGAATTGGTCCAATTTAAAATCAATGAGAACTATGAACAAGAAAAGAAAACGATCTATCAATGCGATGATAAAAACAAAACCATTCGCTACCAGAGCTTATTCACAAATAAGAAAACTAAGATTCCGAGAACTCCTATGGATCTTCAGTGAGTTGGCATTGACGATTTGGGTCGCAACGCGCTTTGGACTTCCACGTCAATCCATTTTGATTCTATTTATCACAACGATTGCTTTGACGCCCATCTTCTTTCGGTATCAATTGCAATGGATCAAACAAGAACAAGCTTTCTTTAATCTAACGGATTTCCTTCAGCAATTCATTGCGAGCTTCAAATCACATCCTAAGATCTATGCGGCACTTTTGGAGTGCGAGGATATCACACAGAATCAGTTACATAAAGATGTCAGACATTGGATTGAAGGTCTAGAGAAGGGTGGATATCCTCAGGAACACGCAAAAGCTTTCATGGCGAAATATGGGCATTTCACCATCGGTAATATGGTCCATCTCATGTTGGCGGTAGAAAACTATGGTAGCTTCCATTATGCCGAAGGGTTTGAAATCATCCAAGATGACATTGAAGAGTGGATTGAAGACACTTATGCCTTTAAACAGGAACAGATTCAAACTCAGCGCAAGATCCAAATCCTATCCCTATTCTCAATGGGCATCGCCTATATGAGCCACAACATGCTTTTCAAATCCGATATGGTCAGTGAACTAGGCTTCTATCATACAAGTCTATTGTTATTCTTTGGCTTGATTCTACTGACGTTGTTTTTTGCTCAAAAGATGATCGCGGTACCTTGGATTGAGAAGAAGGAGTTGATATGGAACGCATGATCCTGAGTGTCATCTTCTTGATTTTATGGAAGTTAGGAGATCCTTGGTTGAATGATCATGTCATGTTATTCCGTGAAAAGACCTGTGATCACTTAGAAGCAGTTCTCAAGATCAAGTTGGATCAAAAATGGATGCTGGACCGTATTCAAGGTTTGAAATATGTTCGATACATGATTCTACTCATCATCTTGGACATACGATTCAGTTATTTAGTCTTATTTGTTTTGACCTTCGTATTCAAATCCCCATACATCCGATTGAGACATAAGGCTAAGCAACACATTCAATTGGTTCGCTACCAATTTCCAATCTACCTCAGACAACTCCAAATCCTTTTACAAAACAATACCGTTGTGAATGCAGTTGAACTATCTTTAGCTTATGTTCCCGATGTACTCAAGGAAGATATCCATATCTTCCATACGTCTCTTTTAGAAGACTCTCGTTCACTCAACACCTACATATCACAAATGCAGGCATACCAACTTCCTGAGATTACCCGTGCTTTTAAATGGTTGTATCGTTATCAAAGCATTGGGAGCCAAGATGCTTATCGTCAGTTTAATCGAATGATTCTATCGACATCGAAATGGCTGCGTCAAGCACGTATCCATCAAAAACAGAATGCCGTTGGAATATATCAATGGATGGGGATGTTGCCATTGGTGGGTGTCACCCTGGTCTTCATCTCAGCCATGTTAAGTGTCGCACTGACACTCTTTGAAAGGGGGTGAACACATGAAGGCGTTTTTTGAAGAATATGGTTTGGTATTGGTCGTAACCGTCATCGCAACGGGTATGATTACGTTCTCGGAGACTTTTAAGACAACGATGCAAACAACTCTTGAAACTCAATGGTCAGAAATGACGACAGGTAGCTGATGAAAGGTGCGTTTGAAACCGCCTTGGTCATGATGTTTGGAATGATGTTCATGGTTATGGGGATGGATTATCTGAAAGTGGTTGTGATGAACAATCAAGCACGTTTATTGGCTGAAAGCAGCTTGGCGATCTTGGAGAGCCAGAATCGTTATGATGCATCCGTTCAGATTTTAATTGACCAAAACAAAGCGTATTGCTCATCTTGCATCTTGGTGATTGAACCCCACTCTGATCACCCAGGACGATTCCGCGTCATTGTTAATTATCCTATTGAACTAAAACACATCAACTATCACACCATGGCTAAACTTGAGCTTCTGAGTCGACCCTTAAGTTAGTGCAGTAATCTGCACTTTCTTTGCATGAGCTTTTACGTTAAAATTAAACTATGTTAATCACCATCGATATCGGCAATTCCAACATTGTCTGTGTAGTTTATTCCAATCAAAAAGAGAGTTTGTATGACAAACGTTTTGAAACCATCAAAGAAAACATTGAAGAAGCTTATTCAAAGTTTGTTAAAGAAGAATTGTTGTTTTTAAAAGAGCGCTATGACTGTGAAGCGGTCATGCTTAGCAATGTCGTCCCTTCAATCGATAAGGTTGTATTCAGTGCCTTGAAAGAAGTTTTAGCGATTGATGTCTATCGCTGTGATTTGAGTACTGTCCCCAACTTCAAAGTGATGTTGGATGATCCACTTGAACTTGGAGCAGATTTCATTGCGACCAGCTATGGGGCAATAGCAAAATATCCACTGCCGATTATTGTGGCAGATCTAGGCTCTGCGACGAAAGTCAGTGCTTTGAATTTGGAGGGTGATTTTGCTGGTGGGATCATTATGCCTGGTTTGAGGATCGCTCAAGATGCGCTTAATCGTTTTATTCCACACTTGCCGCAAATTCCGCTTGTAGTGCCTGAATCAGTTTTAGGTAGCGATACGATCACAGCTATGCAGGCGGGGTTGATGTATTCTACAATTGATTCCATTGAGGGAATCGCAGCACGCATCGAGTCAAGTTTCAATTCAAAATGCACTAAAATATTGACTGGTGGTCTATCTGTTTTGATTCATAAGGATACAAAAGACTTTGTCTATGAGCCTTATTTATTAAATGAAGGCTTGTTTGAAATCTACCAACTTTTAAAGTAAATTATTTTGGATTAAAATTATGATTTAGTCTTTACTTTAATTCGCAAATACGCTAAAATAACACTTGCCTTATGGCGATCGTGGCGAAGTTGGTTAACGCACCGGATTGTGGTTCCGGCATTTCGCGGGTTCGAGCCCCGTCGGTCGCCCCATTAGATATAAACAAAGAAGCACTGCTTCTTTTTTTATTTAATTTGTTGATTTATTGAAACAATGTAAAATTTACATTTTATTGTAATAAGATGAAAAGAAAATGATATTTTAGTGAAATAATTGTTGACACGGCATTTTCATACGCTATAATAACGACATAAAAGGAAAGGAAGTTGAAGATATGAAGAAAATACTGATTTTCATCTTAGCTTCGTTGTTGTTCGTTGGCTGTTCTTCTGCCACTCCAACACCTGAAGCTACCCCAAAAGTTCTTCGTGTAGCATTTGGAGGAGATGTGCTTTCATTGGACTCTAGCGTTGCGACCGATGGTGTATCGTTTGAAGTTCTAACAGCGTTCACAGAAGGTTTGGTTGAATATGATGCAAATGATGCAATTCTACCTGGTTCGGGCGCAGCGGAAAGCTGGGAAGTCTCTGAAGATGGTTTGGAATATGTGTTTAAATTGAAAGAAAATGCAGTTTGGTCGAATGGCGATCCAGTTACAGCGAATGATTTCGTATTCGCATGGCGTCGCTTGGTTGATCCTGCAATGGCAAATGAATATTCCTTGATGGCGCAAAATGCAAAATTGAAGAATGCAGATGCTGTTATTGCTGGCGATCTACCTCTTGATCAATTAGGTGTTGAAGCCGTTGATGACACGACTTTAAAAGTGACTCTAGAAGCACAAGTTCCTTGGTTTATTGCTTTGATGACATTCCCATCATTCTTCCCATTGAATGAAAAGTTTGTTACTGAAGCAGGAGACAACTATGCGACAGGTCCAGATTTCTTGTTATCGAACAGTGCCTTTGTTCTAACAGAATGGATTCAAGGTTCTAAGATCGTTCTTGCTAAGAATGAAAAATACTATGATGCAGCTAAGGTTGCGATTGACGGTGTCGATATCACAGTCATTGCTGATCCTCAAACTGTAAAATTACAATATGATCAAGGTAATTTAGATGTTGCTTCAATGTCAGGTGACTTGGTAACAGGCTATGTTGGTACAGATGATTTCACACCAATTCGTAAAGGTTACACATGGTTCATGCCATTCAACCAAAAATCTACGAATCCTGCAATGTTGAATGAAAACTTCCGACTTGCGATTGCTTGGGCATTTGATCGCAGCTTTATCGTTGACGAAAAATTGAATGATGGATCGATCGTTGCGGATGGTTTTGTCCCTCGTGGTCTATCCAGTAGTTCAGAAGGTGTGGATTTCCGTGATTCAGCTCCAAAGTACTTTGGTTACGATCCAGCGCAAGCACTTGCTTACTGGGAAGCTGCTAAAGCAGAATTAGGTACGGATACCGTTACATTTGAACTCTTAGTTGGTACACCTGGGGATGACTCTGGTTTGGCAACAGGTGCTCCTGAATACATTAAAGCTGAAGTAGAAAAGAATCTTCCTGGCGTAACAGTCAATATCAAAACGGTTCTTAAAAAAGAACGTTTGGAACTGATGAATCCGACTCGTGCAGAATACGATGTCGCTATGACTCGTTGGGGTCCTGACTATGCCGATCCTCTAACTTATTTACAAGATCTCTTAGTTTCGACATCAAATTACAACTATGGAAACTGGGTTGACACAACTTATGATGCTTTGGTAGCGGATGTTGCACCAGGTGGAGCATTTGCAGCAGATGCAGATGTCCGTTGGGATAAGCTCGTTGAAGTAGAGGCATATGCCTTGAATAAAGCTGTTGTTGTGCCAATGTGGCAAACCGGTGCGGCAATGGTCATCAAGCCAAATGTCGACGGAATTGAATACCATGTCTTAGGTTTAACCAATTACAAACGCACAACGATTAACTAATGCGTGATGCAATGGGAACCTTCTAAAAGAGGTTCCCATTTTACACGATGAAAGGAGACCACTATGCTTAAATTTATTACCAAACGATTCTTCTGGTCGATGGTAACCTTATTCACGATCTTAATCCTTCTTTTTCTATTGCTCCAGTTTCTACCGGGAACTCCTTTTAATGATGAAAAACTCAGCGAAGCTTCAAAAGCGCTATTGAATGCGAAATATGGTTTAGACCAACCTTTCTTTTCTCGTTTCTATATTTACATGAAGAACATTCTTACAGAATTTGATTTTGGTATCTCTTTGTCGATTCAACGTAACTGGATGGTAAAGAATATAGTACTGCCTCGTTTGGGCATTTCAGTTCGGATTGGTCTTCAAGCTTTGGCTCTTGGGACAGGCATGGGTATCCTCTTTGGTGTGGTTTCTGCTTCCAATAAGAACACATGGTTGGATACTTTAGCTACGGTTGTGGCCATCATCGGAGTCAGTATTCCTTCGTATGTCTTTGCTTTATTACTCAGTTATACTTTTGGATATAAATTACCACTCTTTAGCATCATTTTTGATTTCAGCGATCCAATCAAGTCCTCCATCTTACCTACCATCGCACTTTCCATGTTCGTCATGGCGCAAGTGACACGTTTCTTAAGAACGGAATTGATTGAAGTTCTAGGTTCAGATTACATCCGTTTGGTTGAAGCCAAGGGTGTCAATCGTTTCAAGGTCATTGCACGCCATGGTTTGCGTAATGCCTTGATCTCAGTCATCACGATCTTAGGACCTTTGACCGTTACTTTATTAACGGGATCCTTAGTTGTTGAGAAGGTGTATGCGGTGCCTGGCATCGGTAGTTTACTCGTCAATGCGATTCTAACCAATGACTATAATGTCATTGTTATGATTGCCTTTGTTTACAGTGCCTTGTATATCTCGATGAATTTGATCGTTGACATTCTCTACGGCATCATCGATCCACGAATTCGTGTTGCGAAAGGAGCTTAATCATGCGTGAATATCGTAAAGAAGAATTCAAGCGATTGGAAATGCGTGAATATGCCCAACAAGAGATGTTACTGGGTGAAGATCCAAAGTTCTTTCGTGATGCATTCCGTCGCTTCAAACGTAATAAAGGGGCACATTTCGCTTTATACATGATCATCCTGATTCTTAGCTTAGCAGCGTTTGGTCCTTACTTCGGTGGACATGTCTATAACGAAGTCATCACAACGCATATCAACTTGCCACCACGGATTCCATTCTTGGAAAACTTTGGGCTTTTCAATGGTTTGCGGATGGGTGAAAACATCTACATTAAAAAAGGTTTGGAAGATATTTATTACTGGTTTGGGACCGATGGTTTGGGCCGTGACCTTTGGGCGCGTGTCTGGATGGGTACACGTATTTCGTTCTTGGTCGCCTTTGTTGCCGTAATCATTGATGTCTTTTTTGGCATCACATATGGTCTTGTTTCTGGCTATTTCGGTGGTAAAGTTGACTTATTCATGCAACGCTTTGTGGAAATCATTTCGGGGATTCCAAACTTGGTTGTGGTCATTCTTTTGGTTTTGGTTTTAAAACCGGGTTTACAATCCATCATTTTTGCTTTGATGATCACAGGTTGGATCTCGATGAGTCGTGTCGTTCGTTCACAAGTTTTGAAACTCAAAGAATTAGAGTTTGTTTTGGCTGCGCGTACCTTAGGTGCAAACTCGTTCACCATCATCTTGAAGGAAATGTTGCCAAACATCATCGGTCAAATCATTGTCATGACGATGTTCTCAATTCCAAATGCTATTTTCTATGAATCATTTTTAGCCTTTGTTGGCTTGGGTTTACAACCTCCTTTGGCTTCATTAGGGGTATTGATCTCTACTGGTTATCAATCCCTATTGATCTATCCGCATATGGTCATTTTCCCAGTTGTTGTTTTATCCATTCTGATGCTGAGTTTCAATCTCGTTGCAGATGGTTTAAGGGATGCATTTGATCCCAAGATGAAAGGATTTTAGGTGCCATGATGGAAAAAAATCAAATTCTCGAAGTCAAAAACCTTCAATTATCTTTCCGATTGGATGCCGGTGTTAACCATGTCATCCGTGATATCAGCTTTAATTTGTTCAAAGGTGAAACGCTTGCGATCGTCGGTGAATCGGGCTCAGGTAAATCCGTCACCACCAAAGCGATTCTTGGTTTGATTGATGACAATGGGGCGGTAGAAGAAGGATCGATTCTCTTTCGCTTGCGTGAAAACGATAAGGAAGAAATCGTCGATCTCTTACACCAGTCCAAGAGCTATATGCAAAAACATATCCGTGGACGTAAGATTGCCATCATCTTTCAAGATCCAATGACATCGCTTGATCCAACCATGAATATCGGTAAGCAAATCATGGAAAGTATGCTGGAACATAAACTCGTTAAGTCTAAACATGAAGCAAACGAACGGACGAAAGTCCTCTTGGAATTGGTTGGCATCGATCATCCAGAGAAGCGGATGAAACAGTATCCTCATCAATTATCCGGAGGGATGCGGCAGCGTGTCGTCATTGCGATTGCCTTGGCTTGTGAACCTGATCTCTTGATCGCGGATGAGCCAACAACGGCCTTGGACGTGACGATTCAATCGCAAATCCTGGAGTTGATCAAAGACATTCAAAAGAAAACGGGTGTTGCCATCATCTTCATCACCCATGACTTAGGGGTTGTGGCGAATGTGGCGGATCGGGTTGCGGTCATGTATGCTGGTAAGCTTGTGGAAGAAGGCTTAGCTGAGGAAATCTATTACAATCCGAAACATCCTTATGCCTGGGGCTTGTTATCGAGTATTCCTTCGATGGATTCCAAAGAAGAAGAAATCGAATCCATCCCTGGTAGTCCACCAAATCTTATCAATCCACCCAAAGGAGATGCCTTTGCCTATCGCTCTAACTATGCTTTAGCCATCGATTTCGAAGAAATCCCACCGTTCTTTAAGATCAGTGAGACACATTCCGTGGCCAGCTGGTTGTATCATCCTTTGGCACCTCAAGTTGAAATGCCTGAGGTTCTACAAAAACGTTTAGCGAAGTATCGTACGCAGAAGGAGGTTTGACATGAGCACCAATAACGTACTCTTAGAGGTCAAGAACTTAAAGCAATTCTTCCGGGTCGATCGTAAAACAACGACACGAGCCGTTGATGATGTCAGCTTTCACATTTATGAAGGGGAAACCTTCAGTGTGGTGGGTGAGTCAGGCAGTGGTAAGTCCACACTGGGTCGTACTTTAATTCGAATCTATGATGGGAACAGCGGAGATGTGACCTTTATGGGTAAAAAGATCTCTGGTAAACTCAATGAGGAAACACGACAGTTTTTAAGAAAGAACATGCAGATGATCTTCCAAGATCCGATGGCATCCCTAAATCCACGTAAGAAGGTATTGGATACCGTCGCATTTGGTTTGGATGTCAATAAGATGACGAAGTCTGCAGAAGAACGTAAGGAACGTGTCTTAGAGGTTCTGAAGTCTGTCGGACTCCATGAAGATCATCTCAATCGATTCCCACATCAATTCTCGGGGGGACAGCGTCAACGTATCGGGGTCGCGCGTGCTTTGGTTTTACAGCCTAAATTCATCATCGCCGATGAAATCATATCGGCTTTGGACGTATCCATTCAGGCGCAAGTTATTAATCTGATGAAGAAGTTACAACGTGAATTGGGTTTGACTTACATGTTCATTGCCCACGATCTCTCTATGGTGCGCTATATTTCAGACCGTGTAGCTGTCATGCATGTCGGGCATATCGTTGAGATGGGTACTGTGGATGATGTCTATAACAATCCTGTTCATCCTTATACACGTTCCTTGTTATCGGCGATTCCACATCCAGATCCAGTGCGTGAAAAAAGTCGTAAACGTTTCGTCTACGACATCACTAATGTTATTTACAATGATTCACACATGAAGAAGTTAAGTGATACGCACTCCGTGTTGACCACGGATAAGGATTTCGAGATGTGGTCTAAAGGAGATTATTCCTTAAGTCTAAAATAAACCGAGCTTTACAACTCGGTTTTTTCTATGACGACTGGTTTTTGTGCAGCTGTATTCTGGAGTGTATTCACTTCTGCTTTTAAACGTTCAATTTCTTGTTGGTAAGATGCATTGGATGTGTTCAAGGCTTCTTGACTCGATTTTAAAGTTTTGATCTCATTGTTGAGATTACGGAGTGTGAATTGTGTCTTGACGCTCTTATACAAGCCGAATACTAAGACCAATAAGGCACCCAAGGCAACGGAGATCAAAATGACCAATGAACCAGATAATTGATACGTCCAAAAGAAGAGGCGAACAGTCATCACATCCGCATTGGTTAAGGCGAAGATCGCAACGACGATCGATATGAGGATAACGAAAATAAATTGTTTTTGCATACATGTTCCATCCTTACCTTTAGTATAGTTTAAACATGAAGAACTTACAAAAAAAAACCGTCTATTCAACGGTTTCTCTTTAAATTGATGATTAAACAGCTTTTCCTTCACTACCCAAAACTTCAGTGATCTTGTGTTTGACCAAATCCTTGATGTTTGCGCGTGCAGGTTTCAAATACGTACGTGGATCGAAGACTTCAGGTTTGTCATTGAATGTCTTACGGATACCAGCGGTGAAAGCCAAACGTAAGTCAGAATCGATGTTGATCTTACAAACAGCAGAACGTGCAGCTTGACGCAACATATCTTCTGGAATACCAATCGCATCTTTCATCGATCCGCCATTTTCTTGGATGATCTTGACGTATTCTTGTGAAACACTTGATGCGCCATGCAAGACGATTGGGAATTCAGGTAAACGACGTGTGATTTCTTCTAAGATGTCAAAACGCAATTGTGGGTTTTGTCCAGGTTTGAATTTGAATGCACCATGGCTTGTTCCAATGGCAATCGCCAAGGAGTCAACACCCGTGCGTGTTACGAATTCAACAACATCATCTGGATTGGTATAACTGTGGTGTTCGACACTGATTTCATCTTCGACACCTGCCAATTGACCCAATTCACCTTCAACGGTGACACCGTGAGCATGTGCATACTCAACGACTTTTTTAGTCAATGCGACATTGTCTTCAAAGGATAAATGCGAACCGTCGATCATGACGGAAGTGAAACCACTATCGATGCAAGATTTGCAGAGTTCAAAGGTATCCCCGTGATCCAAGTGTAAAGCGATTGGAATATCACTGGTCTCAACAGCTGCTTCAACCAATTTCTTCAGATAAACAGGATTGGCATAGTCACGAGCTCCCTTTGAAGCTTGTAGAATAACAGGGGACTTCAATTCATTGGCTGCTTCGACGATGGCTTGGACGATTTCCATGTTGTTGACATTGAATGCACCAATTGCATAACCACCTTCGTAAGCCTTTTTAAACATTTCTTTTGTAGATACTAAAGGCATATTTATTTCCTCCTGTCCTTATTTTAACGCAAATGTGTTTTAATAACTAGCAAAAAACACTCACTGCGCCTAGATTGTAAAATAATGACAGATTGACTATAATAAAAGCGTTAAAAGGAGTTCACCATGAGTAAAGAAAAGATTTTGATAGAAGTATCTGCACGTCACGTCCATGTGACCACAGAAGATTTAGAAACATTATTTGGAAAAGGATATCAATTGACCCCTAAAAAGGACTTATCCCAACCTGGCCAATATGCCGCTGCTGAACGTGTCGATCTTGTTGGTCCGCGCTCAACCCTTAAGAATGTCAGTATCTTAGGACCTGTTCGCACTGCTTCACAAGTTGAAGTATCCATGTCTGATGCACGTACCTTAGGTTTGAATCCAAGTATTCGTGAATCAGGAAACATCGATGGGACCATCGGTGTTCAATTAGTCGGTCCTGCTGGAAGCGTTACATTGGATAAAGGTTTGATCGTTGCGAAACGCCATGTGCATTTGACCCCTGAAGCTGCGGAAGCACAAGGTGTTGTGAATGGACAAGTCGTAGAAATCAAAGTTCATACGGATGATCGCTCGATGACCTTTGGGGATGTCGTGATCCGTGTCAGTGAAAAGTTTGCGCCTGCAATGCATATTGATACCGATGAAGCCAATGCGGCTGGCATCACTTCGACCGCTTGGGGCGAAATTGTCTAAAATAACCGAGAATTCGGTTTTTTTATGTTAAACATGCATCCAATCAATCAAAAAGAAATGCACGAAAAAGGCTGGGATTCAGTCGATTTTGTGTTGGTCAGTGGGGATGCCTATGTGGATCATCCTTCTTTTGGGCATGCGATCATTGCCCGTGTCTTAGAGGCTTATGGTTTTACGGTCGCCATTTGTCCACAACCGGATTGGAAGAAGGACAGTGATCTGCTTCAATACGGAAAGCCAAATTATGGTTATATGGTTACCGGTGGCAACATCGATTCGATGGTCAATCATTATACCGTCAATAAGAAACGTCGTCAGAAGGATAACTACACTGATCATGGTGAGATGGGCAAGCGTCCCGATCGAGCTACGATCGTCTATAGTCAATGGATTCGCAAGGTCATGCCCGATGTCCCCATCATCATTGGGGGGATTGAAGCATCTTTACGTCGTTTAGCGCATTATGATTATTGGGATGATAAGATTCGTCAATCCATTTTGATGGATTCACAAGCCGATTTATTGGTCTATGGCATGGCTGAGAATTCCATCATCGAAGTTGCGGAAGCACTTCGCTCTGGAATGGCGATTGAAGACATCACGTATGTTCGTGGAACGGTATGGAAGACAAAGACCAAAGCTTTGCCTGAAAACGCCATTATCCTACCTAGTTTTTCAGACATCAAACAAAGCAAAGATGAGTTCTCTAAATCATTTTTGACTCAATATCGCAACACCGATGCCTTTACTGCCAAACCGATGGTGGAAATGTATGGGAATGTGGCGATCGTTCAAAACCAACCCTCATTTGCCTTGAAGCAAGAAGAGATGGATTGGGTCTATGGACTTCCGTTCACACGGAAGTTCCATCCGAGTTATACCGAGATTCCTGCCATTGAAGAAGTTCAATTCTCATTGATCAGTAACCGAGGTTGTTTCGGATCTTGTAGTTTTTGTGCGCTCACCGCTCACCAAGGACGCATGATCAGCTCACGGAGCAGCGAGTCTTTGATCAATGAAGCGAAACTCATCACTGAAATGGATGATTTCAAAGGCTATATCCATGATGTGGGTGGACCAACCGCCAACTTCAATCAAGTGAGTTGCCAGAAACAACTCAAACTTGGAACCTGTCAAACCAAAGAGTGTCTACATCCTGATCCTTGCCGACAATTGGAAGTCAGTCACAGTGCTTACCTTCAAACCTTGAGACAACTTAGAGCTCTTCCTAAAGTAAAGAAAGTGTTTGTGCGATCAGGAATTCGTTATGATTATCTGATGTATGACAAAGATGAGACCTTCTTTGATGAACTGATCCAGCATCATATCTCGGGTCAATTGAAAGTCGCACCGGAACATATCTCAGAACGTGTGCTCAATTTGATGGGTAAACCGAAACGTCAATTGTATGAGGCGTTTGTCGATAAGTATGAAAAGAAAAACAAAGAATTCAATAAGAACCAATTCTTAGTTCCGTATATGATCTCTTCCCATCCAGGAAGTGAACTCAAAGATGCGATCGAATTGGCTTTATATCTCAAGAAAATCAAGCATACACCCCAACAAGTCCAAGACTTCTATCCAACACCTTTCACAATGAGCACCTGTATGTATTACACCGAAAAGAATCCTTTGACGGGTGAAAAGGTCTATGTGGCTAAGACCATCAAGGAAAAGACTTTACAACGCGTACTGATGCAATTCACTTATCCTCAGAATCAACGTTTGGTATTCGAAGCACTCAGACAAGCGAATCGCTTGGATTTGGTGGGATTTGGTAATCATTGTCTGATAAGACCTTTAAAAGAAGGAGGACATCATGATCATTCAAAGCAAAAGAGTATGGCTCCAGGAACAATGGGCAAGCGTCCAAATCGAAATCCTCGACCAAAGAATTGAACGCATTCTAGCGTACAATCAAGAACCCGTTGATGTGGATTATGGAGATCTAAGGATTTATCCTGGTTTCATGGATACCCATCTTCATGGGGTCAAGGGTGTGGATGCGACAAACGCAGATGCAGCCGCTATGATGCAGATTGCGAAAGAGCTTCCCAAAGAAGGGATCACAGGTTTTTGTTTGACCACGGTCACACAAAGTGAAGAAGTTCTAATGAAAGCCTTGAAAGAATGTGCACTCGCAATCAAAAATCAAAATGAAGGTTCCCAGATGCTAGGCATCCATTTTGAAGGACCGTATCTCAATAAAGTATATAAAGGTGCTCAACCTGAACCCTTTATCGTCGATGCCGACTTGGAACAGTTCAAGCGTTACCAAGCCGTTGCCGAAGGCAATATCAAAATCATCACGATGGCACCTGAAAAAGACAAAGACTTCACTTTGACACGTTACTGTGCTCAAAATGGTGTCTGTGTAAATATGGGTCATAGCGATAGCAGCTATGAAACAGCGCTCTTGGCAAGTGCCAATGGGGCAAAAAGCATGACACATACCTTCAATGCCATGTCACCATTACACCACCGCAAAGCTGGCTTAGTCGGGGCTGCGATGCGCTTAAGCAATGTGTATGCGGAAGTCATCGGGGATGGCAATCATGTCAGTTGGCCAGCCGTAAACATACTCGCCAAAACAAAGGGTAAGGATCATCTTGTCTTGGTCAGTGATTCCCTTTGCGCCAAAGGCATGCCGGAAGGTGAATTCGAATTGGGTGGTCAAATCTTGGACATCCATGCGAATGGTGGCGCTTATCTTCACAATACTGAAACTTTAGCCGGTAGCACCATGGTCTACAACCATGGCTTACGCAATCTCATCCAGAAAGCTGAGCTTCAAGAAGTCATCGCCATCAATGCTTGCACCATCAATCCTGCTAAAATATTACACGTCGAAAACCGTAAGGGACTTATCAAAGCAGCCTATGACGCCGATATCACCATCTTGGATGACAACTATGATGTCGTATGCACGATGATCATGGGGAAAGTCGTTTATAATCGTTGATTCGCTTTATTTTAGCGAAGTAAACTTGTAAAATTAAGGTACATATGAAGCACATCTTCATCATCAACCCAACATCGGGTAAACATCATGGCATTCAATTGATTCCCGTCATCGAGAATTACTTTAAGACACATGCCGAAGCCTTTTCAATCATACGAACTGAGCGACCCGGACATGCGACAGAAATCGCAAGACGTTTTAAAGCAGAGGATGATGTGACGCTTTATGTCTTGAGTGGAGACGGGACAGCCAATGAGGTTCTCAATGGTTTGAACCACAAAGTACCTATGGCAGTGATCCCAGTGGGATCCGGCAATGATTTCTTCCGCATGCTTGAAGTACCAGTCATGCCTTTGGAACAATTGCTGATCGAAACCATTGAAGGTAAGGAAGTTATTGTGGATTATGGAATGGCGAATGATCGTCGATACTTGAATTGTTCTTCCATGGGTTTTGATGCGGATATTGGAATCTATGCCCATGCGATCAAAATGAAGTATCCGTTTCTATCTGGCTTATCGTATGTCATAGCGACCATTGCGCTTTTAGTCAAACGTAAACCAATGAGGATGCATCTAAGATTCAATGATGAAGACTTGGAAGTTGAGAGTCTCTTGGTTGCGATCATGAACGGACGCTTCTATGGTGGTGGCTTCAATCCAACACCCATGGCATCCATACAAGATGGGACACTGGATCTCTGTGTCATACGCAATACAAATCTAATAAGGATCTTGACCTTATTACCGAAATTCAAAGTGGGCAAACACATCCATGAAGATATCGTCAGCTTTTATAAAGTTAAAGAACTGAAACTCAGCAGTGCTGAAACCATCAACACCCAGTGTGATGGGGAAGTCTATCCTGAACAAACCATTGAATTCAAACTTGTGGAACGGGGTTTGAAATTACGTGTTCCCCAACGTTCGCAATTAAGGGAGTGATGAAATGATACTTGAAAATGAACGATTTCGTTTAGAAGTAAGCTTAAAAGCCGCTGAAATGCATTCGCTTGTGGATAAACGAACCAATAAGGAATGGCTATGGCAAGGGGATCCAAACTTTTGGGCGGGTCGTAATCCGATCTTATTTCCAATTGTAGGTTCGACACACGATAAACTTTTGCACATCGATGGCAAGGAACACCCCATTGGGAATCATGGTTTTCTAAGACATGCGATGTTCGATTTGATTGAACACGATGAAGAACACATAACACTTGGATTTACCTCAAATGCGGAAACCTTGGTTCAGTATCCCTATGCCTTCAATTTTGAAGTAGAGTATCGGATCCATACAAAGGGCATTGATATCGTCTATCGCATTGAGAATCGTGATGAACAGGTTATGCCATTCAATTTTGGACTTCATCCTGCCTTTAGTACCACGCATAATGGTGTCGATGGTTCGATTGATATCGAATTTCCGTGTCTTGAAGACAAGCTTCCGGAAGAAATCCTAGAGCAGGGTGAAAGACCTTTATTGAAATTTACCGATGCCTATTTTGAAGTGATGCCGACCCTTGTTTTGAATCAAGTGAATTCACCCTATGTTCGATTAATAGATGCGGGTGAGAGTATTCTGGTCAGTGTGATGGGCTATCGTTGGCTTGCATTCTGGAAGAAACCGAATGCACGATTCATTTGCATCGAGCCATGGTATGGGCATGATGATTTCATTCCATTTGAGGGGGATTTTAAGGATCGTGAAGGAACACAGTTCCTCGATCCTAGACGTAGTTTCACCACCATGTATCAAATACTACCGGAAGGTAAAGAAGGAGCACGCAATGTTTAAAGTCATCGTATGTGAAGATTATGAAGCAATGAGTCAAAAAGCGTTTGAAGTCATGGAGTCTGTGGTCAAACAAGGTCAGGTGACTTTGGGATTGGCAACAGGTTCAAGTCCTGAAGGTCTCTACCGTTACATGGTTGAAGCACATAAGAATGGTTTGTCTTACAAGGACGTTCAAAGTTTCAACTTGGATGAGTATGTCGGATTACCACGTGATCATGCGCAAAGTTACTATACTTTCATGTTTGAACATTTCTTCAAACATGTGGATATCGAATTAAAGAACATTCATCTACCTAAAGGTGAAGGTTCACTTGAAGAGGTTGCGGACGAATATGAGGCTTTATTGACGAAGCATCCACAGGATCTGCAATTATTAGGGATTGGCTCCAATGGACATATTGGTTTCAATGAACCAGGTACCAGCTTTGATTCAACAGTCCATGTGATTCGCTTAAAAGAAACCACGCGTAAAGACAATGCTCGTTTCTTTGATTCTTTGGACGAAGTTCCACACTTTGCCATTACGATGGGAATCAAAGACATCATGCGTGCTAAGAAGATTTTATTGGTCGCTTATGGTAAAAACAAAGCACAGGCCATCAAAGAAATGTTAGAAGGGGAAGTCCACGAGGATGTACCATGCACCATCCTGCAAAAGCATCCGGATGTGGTGGTAGTCATCGATAAAGAAGCGGCTTCGTTGTTAAAAAATGATTAAGTTGATTGTCAGTGATTTAGATGGAACGCTTTTAAGCAAATTCAAATCGGTTTCCAAAGAGAATCAAGAAGCCATACAAGAAGCACAAAAGCAAGGCATCATCGTCGCCTTTGCGACAGGTCGTGGTTATGACAGCACACATCAGTTTGCGAAGATGTTTGATTTCGCAAAATACAATGGCTATTTGGTGACCAATAATGGGCAACGTGTTATTGATGTCAAAAATGATGAGACAACAATCAATGGGTATATCTCCATTGAGGAAGCACAATCCGTTTTGAGTTTCGCACAGAAACACAATTTGCAATTAGTTTTGGATTCAGACCAAGGTTTTGCATTTTATACACCAAAGAATTTACGCATCTATCGAGACATTTATCGATTATTGATAACAGTTCTCCCAATTTTCAGACCAATTTTGAATCGCATCCATGTCTTTACTTTGTTTGGTTTCTTGAAACATCATCAAGTTAAAATCATCAATACCGCTGAAGACATCACCCACCCTTATGACAAAATGGGCTTAGCCCATACGAAAGCCAGCTTGGATCGTAGTTTTGAAGAACTATTTGAACAATTCGATGGTAAACTCGAAGTCATGCGTGTCGGCGAGATGTGGATCGATGTCAGTCCAAAAGGCTTGACGAAAGTTGTTGGGATTCGGCAAATCATGGCGAAACATGGAATTCAGGATGACGAAGTCTTGGTCATGGGGGATTCAGATAACGACATAACGATGTTGGCGGCCTTTCCATATGGTGTTGCGATGGGCAATGCGAATGAAAACGCACGTAAAGCTGCTAAATTAAGCACAAAAGCAAACTATGAACATGGGGTCGCACATGCGATCCGAACCTACGCATTGAAAAAGTGAGCATTTGGGAACCAAATTGATTTGAATCTTGATATACTCAAGAGGATGATAGGAGAAAATTATGAAAACAGTTACTGCATTAGAATTTGATGCCATTACAAAAAAAGGGATTGTCTTAGTTGATTTTTCAGCTGAATGGTGTGGACCTTGTAAGATGATCGCACCGGTCTTGGAACAGTTGTCAAAAGAATTGGCGGATAAGGTTAAGATCATTACCGTCGATGTGGATGTCGAACAAGAATTGGCGCAACGCTACAATGTCATGTCGATTCCAACTTTGCTTTTGTTCAAAGATGGTTCGGTTATTGGTCAGGTTGTTGGATTCCAATCCAAAGCAATGCTTGAGAAGTTCATTCAAAGAGCGTATGTAAATTAGAGGCGAGAGCCTCTTTTTTATTTTTTTTAGCATAGGTATTGCATTCTAGTACAATTGTTTTATAATGTTCCTTGTGTTTAGTATAAAATGCTAAATAGTTTAGTAAAACTAAACAAAGGAGTGCGATGGAAATTGGACACAGAATCAAGCAACTGAGAACCAAGAACAAGCTGACTCTAGAAGAGTTAGCCAGTCGTTCTGAGTTGTCAAAAGGCTTTCTATCACAAGTTGAACGCGATTTGACGTCACCTTCGATCGCAACCCTGAGTGATATCGTAGAAGCCTTAGGTGTGACCTTGGCACAGTTCTTCCAAGGTGAAAAAGATGAAAAAATCGTCTTTGTACAAGAAGATTATTTCGTAGACGAGCGTGAAGATGGGACGGTTCACTGGATCGTACCGAATGCTCAGAAAAATGACATGGAACCCATTTTACTTGACCTTAAACCGGGTCAACGCTCACAAGTGATTCAACCCCATAATGGTGAAGAATTCGGCTATGTGTTGAGTGGTAAGGCTTGTCTGGTTGTGGATGGGAAGAAACATATCGTTAAGAAGGGTCAAACCTTCTATATCAAAGGGGCTCATGATCATTATTTGACGAATGAGACCAAATCGGAATTGAAATTACTGTGGGTTTGTACCCCACCCTTGTTCTAGGAGGCACCATGCGAAAACTGATTGAATTTAAAAATATCGTAAAAAGCTTTGATGATAGTTTGGTTCTAAAAGGAATCAACTTATCCATCCATGAGAATGAATTCGTTACCTTACTTGGGCCCAGTGGTTGTGGTAAAACAACGCTCTTAAGAATATTAGGGGGCTTCATCTCTCAAAACGAAGGTCATGTGTATTTCGATGACATCGAAATCAGTAATGTACCTCCCTATAAACGTGAAATCAATACAGTCTTCCAACGCTATGCTTTGTTTCCACATATGAATGTGCATGACAACATTGCCTTTGGTTTACACATTAAGAAACAAGACAAACAAACCATTGAGCAGAAAGTAAAGAAGATGTTGAAGTTGGTCAATCTTCAGGGTTATGAAGATCGTCCGGTCACACTGCTTTCGGGTGGTCAGCAACAGCGTGTTGCGATCGCGCGTGCTTTGGTCAATGAACCGATGGTTCTGCTCTTAGATGAACCTTTGGGTGCACTCGACTTAAAGTTACGTAAAGAAATGCAAGTTGAATTGAAGAAGATCCAACAAGAAGTTGGCATCACCTTCATTTATGTCACGCATGACCAAGAAGAAGCCTTGACGATGTCGGATACGATCGTTGTCATGAACAACGGTGAGATCCAACAAATCGGCAGTCCTACAGATATCTACAATGAACCAGAGAATCGCTTCGTAGCGGATTTCATTGGTGAATCGAACATCTTGGAAGGCGTCATGGTTGAAGACTATAAAGTCAAATTTGATGATCAGACATTTGAATGTGTCGATTATGGCTTTGAAGATAATCTAGAAGTGGACATCGTCTTACGTCCTGAAGATATCGATATCGTTCCATTGGAAATGGGTCGTATCAAAGGTGTCATTAAATCAACCATCTTCAAAGGTGTACATTTCGAAGTCGTCGTTGAGACACCGTATCGTGAATGGATCATCCACACAACGGATAAGGTAGAATTGGATAAAGAAGTAGGGCTCCATTTCTTCCCTGAAGACATCCATATCATGTATAAGATGGGAAGTTACTAGGATGAAGGGTTACGCTAGTTTAGTTAAGCCCTACATCATTTGGATGAGTTTGTTCATTGTCGTACCGATGTTGTTGATTGTGCTCTATGCCTTCACAACCAGTGGCAATGAATTGATTTCGTTCCGCTTCACCCTAGACAACTTCTTCCGCTTCTTTGATCCTGTCTTCATCAAGGTGTTGTTGAAATCTTTGGAAGTCGCATTGATCACAACGATCTTATGCATCATCATTGGTTATCCAATCGCATACATCATTGCGAATGCATCTGAAAAATCACAAACCTTATTGATTCTCTTAATCACCTTACCGATGTGGATAAATATGTTGGTTCGAACCTATGCTTGGATCAGTATCTTATCAGATGGTGGTTTGTTGAATAGCTTATTGGAATTCATTGGTTTACCGCCCATGAAACTGATGTACACTGACTTTGCAGTCATGTTGGGGATGGTCTACAACTTCCTACCCTTCATGATCATATCCATTTATACGGTTCTTGCGAAGTTGGATAAAGCCTTGATTCATGCCAGTCATGACTTAGGTGCGAATCCTCTGCAGACATTCTTACGAATCGTCTTACCTTTGTCTTTGCCAGGGGTCATCTCTGGGATCACTTTGGTCTTCTTACCAGCCGTCAGTACCTTCGTCATTCCTAAATTCTTAGGGGGCGGACAATACATGTTGATTGGTAACTTGATCGAAAATCAATTCATCACGGTAGGTGAATGGAACTTCGGTAGTGCGATTTCCTTGATCATGGCCTTTATCATCATGGCATCCATGATGTTGACACGTAAAATGGATCGTGATGCATCAGAGAATACCGGCAATGAGGGAGGTAAGTTATGGTAGGCGCAAAATCCCACAAAGTCCTTATTTTCGCTCTAATGGCGGGAATTCTGGCGTTCTTCTATCTTCCCATTATCAGTTTGATGGTCTTCTCCTTCAATGATTCACGTTCCTTGACCTCTTGGTCAGGCTTCTCGCTTCAATGGTATGAAGCCTTATTCAAGAACCGTGAAATGATGATGGCCATCACAACAACCTTAAGCATCGCCTTGATGTCCACCTTTGTAGCAACGATCCTTGGGACCTTGGCTGCGATTGGGGTATCCAAATCAAAGCGTTTGGTTAAAGAAATCGTCCTCAGTGTAAACAACTTTCCGATTTTGAATCCTGAAATCGTAACGGCGATTGGACTGATGTTGTTGTACTCATCCTTGAATATTCAGAAGGGTTACTTGACGATGTTGTTGGCACACATCATCTTCAGTACACCGTATGTCATCTTATCGGTATTGCCGAAACTTAGACGTTTGGATCCGGATATTGCGGAAGCGGCTTTGGATCTTGGGGCAACACCGCTTGAAGCTTTATGGAAAGTCATTGTGCCAATGATATTACCCGGTATCATATCGGGGGCTTTGATCGCTTTCACCATGTCGTTTGATGACTTTGTCATCTCGTACTTCGTAAGTGGAAACGGTGTTAAGAATATCTCGATTTTGGTTTATACCATGTCGAAGCGGATCAATCCGACCATCAATGCCTTGTCAACCATCTTGGTTGTGATCATTACCGTGGTGTTGTTGATTGTGAATCTCTATCCGATGTTGAATAAGAAAAAAGAACTTAAGGAGGCAGAATGAAAAAATTAAGCATGCTAATCCTGGTCTTGATGTTTATCCTGGCCGGATGCAACAGTAACGAAAAAACATTAAAAGTATTCAATTGGGGTGTTTATATCGATGAAACCTTAATTGAGGAATTTGAAGAAGAATATGGTGTGCGTGTCGTTTACGATACCTTTGATTCCAATGAATCGATGTACACTAAATTGATGAGTGGTGAGACCTATGATGTCTTAGTACCATCGGACTACATGGTCCAACGCTTGATCGATGAGAATCTACTCCAAACTTTGGATAAGTCCGTTGTAAATATGGCCAATGTCATGCCACACGTGATGAATCAAAGTTTTGATCCAAACAACCAATATAGTGCTCCGTATTTCTGGGGCAATGTCGGAATCATCTACGACACGACACAAGTCGATGAAGCAGATTTAACCGGTTGGGAAGTGCTCTTGAACACTAAGTACAAGGGGAATGTCTATTTCTATGATTCAGAACGCGATGCGTTCATGGTAGCTTTGAAAGCTTTGGGCTATTCCGCGAATTCTAAGGATGATGCGGAGTTGCAAGCGGCTTTTGAATGGTTGACACAATTGAATTCAACGATGGATCCGATTTATGTCACAGATGATGTCATCGATAACATGATTGCAGGCAATAAAGCAATGGCAATCGTTTACTCCGGTGATGCGGCTTATATCTTAGATGAGAATGAAGACATGGGCTATTTTGTACCAGAAGAGGGTACGAATATTTGGATCGACAGCTTTGTCATCCCAGCCAATGCGGAGAATCCAGAAATGGCAAACGCTTGGATCGAGTTCATGTTGAGTGAAGATGCTCAAACACGGAATACTTTGGAAGTGGGTTATACCACCGTGCATCAAAGTGTTTGGGAAGCCATGATTGCGGAGGATGGGGATTATGCTGGTAACACAGCGTATGAAGTCCGTCTTGCGAATTCAAAAGATGAAATCTTCATGTATGATGAAGAGCTGAAGGTTAAAATGGCAGATCTTTGGTTAAAAGTTAAAGCACAATAAAGGAAACAAATGAAAAAGATATTGATCAGCACGATCCTTGCACTGCTTGTATTATCAGGCTGTGCTGGAGAAGAGAAGAAAGTTTTAAAAGTATTCAACTGGGGTGCATACATTGATGAAACGGTCATTACAGAGTTTGAAGACTTGTATGATGTCCGTGTCATTTATGACAACTATGACTCTAATGAATTGATGTACACCAAGATTCAAAGTGGTGAGTACTATGACATCTTGGTTCCAACCGATCACATGGTTGAGCGCTTGATTGCGGAAGATTATTTGCAGCCTTTGGATTTAAGCAAATTAAGTAATTTGGGAAATCTTTACCCAGATTTGTTGAATCGTTCGTTTGACCCAAACAATACCTACAGCATTCCTTATTTCTGGGGCAACATCGGGATCATCTATAACAAGAATACCGTTGATGTGGCTGACTTAGAAAATGAAGGCTGGATGGTTCTGAACAATCCTAAATACGCAGACAGAATCTATATCTATGACTCTGCTCGTGATGCGTTCATGGTTGCTCAAAAAGCCTTGGGTTACTCTGTGAATTCTACTGATGAAGCAGAAATCGAAGCAGCTTTTGAACTTCTTAAACAAATCAATGAAACAACACGTCCGATCTACATTGATGAAACCATCATCGACAACATGATCACTGAACAAAAAGACCTTGCGGTCGACTTCTCAGGCGATGCGGCTTACATCATTTCGCAAAATGAAAATCTGTCATTCTTCGTTCCTGAAGAAGGAACCAACATCTGGATGGACTCCATGATCATCCCTAAGAATGCCAAGGAAGTGGATTTGGCACACAAATGGATCGATTTCATGTTGGATAATGAAGTTGCTTTGAAGAATACGATTTATGTGGGTTATACTTCGCCTAACATCTCGGCGTTTGAAACCGTAACCGGTCCAGGCGGCGATTATGAAGGGAATATTGCTTACCAACCTCGCATGGATAATCCAAATGATGAAGTCTATAAATATGATGATGCTTTGAAAGAAGTCATCACCGATAAGTGGACACGTGTAAAAGCTCAGTAATGAGCTTTTTTTTCACCTGTGGTTTGTTTACTGAGCTTTTGTGCTCAAGTAATGAGCTTTTTTTCGCTTGTGGTTTGTTTGCTGAGCTTTTGTGCTCAAGTAATGAGCTTTTTTCATGTCGATTGAGCTTGCATAATGGCAAGCATAATCGTAGAATAGAAACGCAAGCAGGGCGTAGCGCTGATGTGAAATTAGGATAAAAAACTTATTCTGCGAATTCACAAAAAAGCATAAGTTCAGTCTTGCAATTTAGTAAGGTTTTGTTATAATAAAAAGGCACCGTTTCAACGGTTCCTTAGCCAAGTGGTAAGGCAATAGACTGCAACTCTGTGACCGTCGGTTCAAATCCGACAGGAACCTCCATTGGGGATGTGGCGGAATAGGCAGACGCAACGGACTTAAAATCCGTTGATGGTAACATCGTGTGGGTTCAAGTCCCACCATCCCCACCATCGTATACTTGTTAAGGAATTGTTTGGTGTTGCATTGAAAAATGCGCCTATAGCTCAATTGGATAGAGCGTTTGACTACGGATCAAAAGGTTGTGGGTTCAACTCCTGCTAGGCGCGCCATTTTATTTTTTTTAAACGTCGGGATGTAGCACAGCTTGGTAGTGCACTTGATTTGGGATCAAGGGGTCGCAGGTTCAAATCCTGTCATCCCGACCATTTATTATTGTTTACGGCGGGATAGCTCAGTTGGCTAGAGCAATCGGTTCATACCCGGTCGGTCGTGAGTTCGAGTCTCACTCCCGCTACCAATCTGGACCCTTAGCTCAGTTGGTTAGAGCGGCCGGCTCATAACCGGTTGGTCGTAGGTTCGAGTCCTACAGGGTCCACCAACCCCAATGGAGGAATACCCAAGTGGTTGAAGGGACTGGTCTTGAAAACCAGCAGATGTGCGAGCATGCGTGGGTTCGAATCCCACTTCCTCCGCCAGAATTTCCTTCACAATTAATTTAATATATCGCGGGGTAGAGCAGTCTGGTAGCTCGTCGGGCTCATAACCCGGAGGTCGTTGGTTCAAATCCTTCCCCCGCAACCAATTTTAATGAAGTATACATACATCGCGGGGTAGAGCAGTCTGGTAGCTCGTCGGGCTCATAACCCGGAGGTCGTTGGTTCAAATCCTTCCCCCGCAACCAAATGGCTCTGTAGCTCAGTAGGTAGAGCAACGGACTGAAAATCCGTGTGTCGCCAGTTCAATTCTGGCCGGAGCCACCATTTCGATTGATTCCTGTCCTCGGCAGGTTTTTTTTATGGTTTATGAGCTATAATGATAGTAAGTGAAAAGAAGAGCTTTATGTACAAAACGTTTCTAGTTTCATTATTATGTGAAACGCATAAGCTGTATTGAGTGTAGAGTTTGTTTAGGGTGCACTCGTAAGAAGTCATTTTATCGTTATCAAAAGTCATTGCGTCGAAGGGGACGGATCTGGCTTAAGGAGGGGTTGTGGAGTATTTCTTTGCGTCAGCTGAACAGATTCCGCTGTCAATGCAGTTAAAAGCATTTGGATCCAGTCATTTGATATGGCTGGCTGTTATCGCGGTATTCATTGTGTTCTTAAGCCTGTTCTATACAAATTTGAGACCTTATCAGAAACGACAATTTAAAAAAACCTTTGCGTTGTTCATCATCTTCTTTGAATTGTTGAGGCAGATCATCTATCTGGTCTTGAATCGATATGAATTGGGACTCTTGCCTTTGCATCTCTGTGGTTTGACAGAATTCTTGATTCTCTATCATGCCTATAGTAAAAATAAAATCATCAAGGAAAGTCTCTATGCGATGGGTTTGATTGGGGCAGTGATGGCCTTGACCTTTGCGGATTGGTTGATTTATCCTTTATGGCATTTCCAATCCATTCATAGCTTTGTGATGCATGGGCTCTTGCTGGGTTATGTTGTCATGCTGCTTTGGAGTAAAGAGCTGAAACCGAATTATAAACATTTACCTTCAGTCTTTGGTTTATTCTTCATCATCTGTTTTGGTTTATTCTTCTTTAATAAACAGTACGATACGAATTTCTTCTTCTTGAACTATCCATCACCTGGATCTCCCTTGGTTCTCTTTGAACAATGGGTCGGTAATCCAGCTTACATTGCATTGGTTGTGGTGTTGCTTTTAATCGTATGGGCATTGATGTATCTGCCATGGACAATGAATAAGCAGAGGAGGACGCAACAATGAGTGTCGTAGATTTGCATATCCATTCCAACTATTCTCTGGATGGTGAATATTCTGTGTTGGACTTATTCAAAGAAGTAGAGGCTCGAGGTGTCAAAGTTGCGGCGATTGCGGATCATGACCGAATCGATGCGGCACGTGAAGTTGAAGCGTATCGACCATATTCAAATATCATGTGGATCCCTGCGATTGAATGCAGCGCGATTTATCAAAATAAGGAAATTCATTTGTTGGGTTATGGGATTGATCCCAATCATTCATGGTTTTATGAACATTATCAGAGTATTAAAAAAGCATATGAAGCTTCCTTACCATTACGACTTCAGTTCTTGAATGAACAATTCAAGTTGGATCTCAAGGTCGAAGAGTTTGAACCCTTTCTTGAAGAAAACATCATCAGTCCGCGCTTTCTTACGCGCTACTTATTGAGTCAAACCATATATGCGGAACATCCTCTTCTTAAACCTTACATCAAAGGTTCACGCAGACATCCCAATCATGCCTTTTTTATTCAAGACATGCGTGCAAAGGCGAAGGAGAACTTCCTTGAGAAAGCACTTCCCTCGGTACATGAAGTCATCAAAATGCTTCATGAGGCAGGTGGTTTGGTTGTGTTGGCACATCCTGGTAATGTGATTCAGGAAAACATGCAGTTATTGAATGAGCTGACGCATTTAGGTTTGGATGGCATAGAAGCGTATTGCCCGTATCACTCAGAGATACAGAATTACTTCTATGTGGATTATGCGCTTAAGCGTAAGTTGATTATTACTTGTGGTAGTGATTATTATGGGCCAAGCAAACACTTCGTTAAGATTGGACAAACTCATTGTCCGATGCAAGCCGATGAAATGTTGGCGCAATTTAGAAACAAAGGAATTCAATTATGAAAGTAGGATTAGTATCGTTAGGCTGTAGTAAGAATCTTGTGGATTCTGAGAATATCTTAGGTTGGTTCAAAGCGAATGAGCATACGATTGTAAGTAATTTAAAAGATGCGGAAATGATCGTCGTCAATACCTGTGGTTTTATTGAACCTGCTAAACAAGAAGGCATCGAGACCATCTTAGAGATGGCTGAATATAAAAATAAGAACTGTAAGCATCTGATTGTGACGGGGTGTTTGGTTCAACGCTACCATCAAGATTTGGTAGAAGCATTACCAGAAGTGGATGCTTGGGTTAGAATACAGGACTATCCAAAGATTGGGGAACTGTTAGAGAAGAAGCTCCATACGCCTTTTAAAGTCGTCTATGGTAAACAAGAACGTCTTCAAAGCACGCAGAAACATACCGCATATTTAAAGATTGCGGAAGGGTGCAGCAATCATTGCAGCTATTGTGCGATTCCTTTGATTCGTGGCGATATGCAATCCTATCCGATGGAAGAACTGCTTATAGAAGCTCAAAGTATGGCGGATAAGGGTGTTAAAGAGTGTGTGATCATTGCTCAGGATACCAGTCGCTATGGCTTGGATCACGGAACACGTGCATTGCCTGAACTCTTGGATAAATTGAATGCGATTGAAGGGTTCCACTGGATACGTCTACTGTACCAATATCCAGATGCGATTACCGATGATATCTTGGATGCGATGAAACGCAATTCAAAAGTACTCCCCTATTTTGATATTCCGATTCAACACGCAAACAACCGTTTGTTAAAGGCGATGAAGCGCAAGGGAACCAAGGAACAAATTCGTGCAGTCATCCAAAAGATTCGTGCAGTTTTCCCAGATGCGATTCTAAGGACGACCATCATTGTCGGCTTTCCATCAGAAACGGAAGCTGAATTTCAAGAAGTTTTGGACTTCATGGAAGAAGTCCGTTTAGATCGTTTGGGTGCGTTCACTTATTCGCCTGAAGAAGACACGGAAGCCTATGACTTGGAAGATTCAATCGATCCAAGCATCAAAGAAGAACGTTACCATCGTTTGATGCGTTTACAGAACTTGATTGCTTTAGAACGCATGGAACGTTGGGTTGGACAGGAAATTGAAGTCTGCGTTGAATCACGTGAACCTAAAACCATGCTTTATCATGGTCGTTCGTTACACAGTGCGCCCGATGATGTGGATGGCGAAGTTATTTTTACAGCAGATTCACTTTTAAAGAAGGGGAGTTTCCATCAAGTGAAGGTAACTTCAGTTGATGCCTATGACTTATATGGAGAAATCGTCAAGTGACGGTTTCTTTTGATTTTATAACTTTGTCTTTTTAATTTGGGTGTTTTTGTCTATAATAGAAACGTTATTAGTTGTCATATAATGCCTAAATACGGTAGGCAGTCTCTACACATCCCCATAAAGGATGTACTATGACAAAACTTCTTATTCGTTCCGTTTTGTCAATGGGAACTAATGACACATTGATATTTTCAACGAATAAGGAGGACATATGAAAGAAATATCATCGTTTTTTAAGTTTTCAGAAATGAAGATCAATTTTCGTATTGAGATTTTAGCGGGGCTTACGACATTCATGACCATGGCTTATGTTTTGGCTGTACAACCTGCTGCTTTGGTTGGCTTTGGACCGGATGCGTCCATGCTTGATGTGAATGGTGTGTTGATCAGTAAGTCTGCGATTTTCATTGTGACGGCGCTCGTGAGTGCTCTGATCACATTGTTCATGGGTTTGTATGCAAAGATGCCTTTTGCATTATCGACCGGTATGGGTGCTAATTTCATGCTTGGAACACTGATTCAAGGCCAAGCCTTATCTTTTGGTCAAGCAATGGCACTTACACTGATATCGGGTATCATCTTCGTTGCTTTGACCATTTTTGGAATTCGCGACTTGATTGTGCGTATGATTCCAAAAAACATCAAGGTTTCAATCGGTGTCTCGATCGGTTTCTTTATTGCCTACTTGGGCTTTAAGAATACGGGGATCGCAGTTTATTCCAATGGTATGGCCATGGGGGACTTTACGCAACCGACGGTTTATTTAGCGATTTTAGGTTTACTGATCATAGCGGTCTTAACGGCTTATCAAGTCAAAGGTGCGATCTTGTTTGGTATTTTGGCAATCACACTTTTGGGCATCCCTTTTGGTGTCACTAAAGTTCCAAGTAGTCTATTCATGGTTCCAAGTTTGAATGATGTGGACAGTGTTTTATTCAACTTGGACTTCAAAGATATATTCAATCCAAATGGTATCGTTTTGATGTTCATCATCTTCTTTGGAGATTTCTTTTCAACTTTAGGAACAGTTTTGGGTGTTGGGAAAAAAGCAAATATGTTGGATGAAGAGGGTAATCTTCCCAATATTCAGAAACCTTTCTTGGTCGATGCGATTGGCACCTGTGTTGGGGCATTAACAGGTTGTACGACCATCACGACGTTCGTAGAATCATCGGCAGGGGTCGAGGCTGGTGGAAGAACAGGTTTTACTTCAATTGTGGTGAGTATCTTGTTTCTGGGAATGATGTTTCTTGCGCCATTGGGTTTAATGATTCCGAATGCAGCGACTGGACCTGCTTTGATTTTTGTTGGCTTATTGATGATCAAGGGCATTAAAGATATCGATCTCGATGACTTCAGTGAAGCATTTGGACCCTTTATCATGTTGATGTTTGTAACTTTTATGGGCTCAATTGCGGCTGGTATTGCGGCTGGTATCATAGCTTATGTTGTACTTAAAGTCTTGACAGGTAAAGCGAAAGAAATTCATCCAGGCATGTATGTGCTCATGATTCCTTTGATTTTGTATTTTATCTTTAATAAACCTTTGGTGTAAGATGAAAGAAATTAAGGAGATACCGATGGATCGTAAACAACTGATCGATGTGGCAATGGGTCGCATCAAAGCAGATTTGATTTTATATCGCGCTCAAATTCTGAATGTATACAGTGGTGAAGTTTTAAACGGGGAAGTGTGGGTCAAGAACGGGTTTATTGCCCATGTCGATTATCATGAGGATATCGAGCCAAGGGGACAAGCTTTGCATACCATCGATTGCGGAGGGAAGTTTTTGATTCCTGGATTGATTGATGCCCATGTGCATATAGAAAGTTCGATGTTGAGTCCACGTCGATTTGCAGAAATCGTTCTCCCTTGGGGTACGACTAGTGTCATGACAGACCCGCATGAGATTGCGAATGTAATGGGCGTTCGTGGGGTTGAATACATGCATGACAGTGCTTTGGATCTGCCCATGCGGATCTTTATCCATGTGCCATCCTGTGTGCCATCAGTCGTAGGCTTGGAACATGCTGGCGCTGAGTTCACAACGAAAGAAATCAATCATCTCTATGGTTTGTCCAATGTCATTGGTTTGGCAGAGGTCATGGATTATATCGGAATCATTGAGAATGAAGATCGTATGCATTCAATTTTGGAACACGCCATGGGTAAAGGTAAGTTCATTCAAGGTCATGCGCCATTTCTAGAAGGGCAGATGTTATCGGCGTATCGTTTAGGGGGACCGGAATCCTGTCACGAATCTCGAAGTTCTAAAGAAGCCGTCGATAAGATTCGGGTTGGACTTTTCGTTGATGCGCGCGAAAGCAGTATCAGTCGCAATGTCAAAGATATTTATGCGGGTGTCAAGGATTTCCGTTACTTCGATCGTTTGACCTTATGCACGGATGATCGTGAACCTGAGGATATTCTTACAGAAGGTCATATGAATGATGTGGTGAATAAAATCATAGAGGCAGGAATGCATCCGATCGATGCGATTCGTTCGGCAACTTACAATACGGCACGTCAAATTGGACGTGAGGATCTTGGGGCGATCGCACCTGGTTGTGTTGCTGACTTTGTCTTAACTGAGCAATTATCCAACATTCAACCTGAAATGGTATTTGTGTCTGGAAAACTGGTGGCGGAAAATGGTCACTTGATCACCCCAATTGAAACCAAAGAGTATCCAATTGAATCTGAAAACTCGATTAAGTTAAAAAAACTTGAGTTAGATGATTTTAAAATCAAACTGCCTATTCAAAATGGCTTCTTGAAGGTCAATGTCATCAAATATGAATCCCATAAATTCTCAAACACCACGGTTGAAGTGGAAGAACTGGAAGTTATTGATGGTGAGTTGGTTCTAGATGATAATTTGAACTGGGTCGCAATCTTCAATCGACATGGGAAAGACAACCATGCGATTCATCTTGTGCGTAACTTTGGGACAAAATCTGGTGCTATCGCATCGACGATCTCGCACGACAGTCATAATCTTACGATTGTCTATCACGACGCTAAAGATGCATATCAGGCTTATGTTCAACTTAATGCAGTTAAGGGGGGCATGTGTGCGATTTATAACAATGAAATACAAACACTTGCTTTGCCGCTTGCTGGTTTGATGACGAATCGCCCTGCAATTGATCACATCCATGATGTCAATCAAATGAAAGCATTGATGCGCAAGATGGGGCTTGTGGAAATCGAGAACCCACTTCTAAGAATCGTCACATTGGCTCTAATCGTCATTCCGTATGCGAAAATGTCGGATTTGGGTTGTGTCGATGTCATCCATAAGACGTTTATTCCGCTTTTTGTAGATTAAACCAAAACTGAGTTTAGCCTAAGTGCTAAATTCAGTTTTTGATTCTCACGCTCGAGCATAGGATACAACATATTATCTTCAATCCAGCTTACTACTATCCGACTGCTTATGTGTCATCGTGTTCTCATGTTGGATAAAAAGTATCGAATCCTATCGAGAAGCGGTTTGACACTGATATCGGTCTTAGTGAATGAGTTTATAAATATATAATGATTTATCTGTGATTTCAGAAGATCGAATGATTTCTATGGATGTGTTGATGTTTGTTGGCTTGTTGACGGTGATTTTGATTCTGATGCTTGTAAGTTTTGTGTAATAAAAAACGCAGTTCCTTCGTTTGTGATAAACTTTGGAGCTGCGTTTTTATATTCGGTCTAAATCAAGGTCTTAAGCTGTGCCAAGCGTTCTTCGAAGACACTCAGTGCATCTAAGGTGGCTTGATTGCTCGTCATGTCGACACCTGCGATACGTAAGGCATCAATCGGTTTGACACTGGAACCAGCTTGTAAGAATTTCAGATAATTTGTTACAGCACTTTGACCTTCCGTCAAGAGCTTATGACTTAAAGCACTGGCAGCACTGAAGCCTGTTGCATATTGATAAACATAATAATTGTAGTAGAAGTGGGGAATACGTGCCCATTCATATTGAATCTCTGGATCGTAGGTCATTGTTTCGCCATAATAGAAACGGTTGATGCGATCGTATTCCTTGCTCAAATATTCTTGGGTCAGAGCGATCCCGTTTTGTGCGGATTGATGGATGAGGTGTTCGAACTCTGCGAACTGGGTTTGACGATAGACTGTTCCTTTGACGCCATCCAAGTAATGATTGATGATATAGGCTTGAATCTTAGGATCGTTGTATTTCTTTAAGAGATAAGCGGTTAAGAGATTTTCATTGGTTGTGGAAGCAACTTCTGCAACGAAGATGGAATAATCACCATAGATGAAGGGTTGATGTTTACGGGTATAGTAGGAATGAAGACTATGACCGAGTTCATGGGCTAAGGTGTAGAGATTATCCAAGTTATCTTGCCAATTCAACAAGATATAGGGGTTCGTCGTATAACAACCGCTGGAATACGCTCCGGAACGTTTGCCTTCGTTCTCCATCACGTCGATCCAACGTTCCTGGAAGGCTTTTTTTAGGACGGACACATAATCATCCCCCAAGACCTGAAGTGCCTCTAGAATGATTTCTTGAGCTTCTTCATATGTGAATTCCAAAGTCACATCCTCCACCATCGGGAGATAGACATCATACATGCGAATTTCATCCAATTTAAGAATGTCTTTGCGTAAGTCGACATATTGATGCAAAAGATCGATCTTTGTATGAATCGCATCTACTAAAGATTCATAGACATTCTCAGGAATGTGGTTCGCGAATAATGCGGCTTCACGTGCACTCTTGAAACCACGTATCGCCGCATTGAAATTATGACGCTTAACCGTGTTGCTTAAAGTAGCCGCAAAGGTGTTCTTTAGATCTTGGTAACTGGCATACATGTTTTTAAAAGCTTGTTTACGAAGGTCACGATCGGTATTCTCCAAATAGAGACCATAGCGACCATGGGATAACTGCAATTCTTCACCCTCTTTTGTTATCAAAGGTTTGAAGCGAAGATCCGCGTTGTTCAAGACGCCAAATGTTTCTGAACTACCGCTTAAGACATCCCCAGCTTTGGCCAATAAGAGTTCTTCTTTATCGCTCAAGATGTACTGACGACGCTCAAACATCAAATCGAATTCATGTGTATAAATCTGAAGATCCGGATGATTGAGGTAGGATCTTAGGGCAGCTTCATCCGCCTCCAACAATTCCGTTTCATAATAGGATATTGCACTGGCGACTTTACTGTATAGACTACGTGCACGACTCTGTAAAGCTTGAGCTTGTGATTCTGCCGTATCTTGATCGCTCAAGAGATGGGCATAGGTATACAATGTTTCAATCTTTTGTAAAAGATCATTTCTGAAATTCAGTGCTTCCAATAAGGTCTCTGCTTTTTCACTCAGTTTACCTTGAAATTGTCCAGCCTCTAGGTTCAGTTTTTCAATGGTTTGAAATGTGTCTTCCCAGCGATCGAGCGTCGGGAAAATTGAGTTTAGATTCCACGTGAGATGTTCAGGAACCTCATTACGTTTTAAGACGGTTGTGTTTTTCATAAGCACTCCTTTTGTCCTATATTATACCGCATATCGATGGTGCTTGGGTACACGATGGCTTCGTGGAATCACGTGAAATAATTATCTAGAAAAGCGCAATAAAAAGTATTGTAATATTTGTGATTTACGCTATAATTTGTTTCGCATTATAAAACAAAAAGTTTTACAATAAAAAAAGATGGGAACGCCATGAAAGAATATAAATTGGATCAGAATCAAGCTCCGATTGCGGAAGCAATGGAAACACATAGTCTTAAAAGAACCGTCGCCTTTGATGTGCCAGGGCACAAACAAGGCAAGGGAAATCCCATGTTACGGGACTTCTTAGGTGAACAATGTCTGCGTTATGACGTCAATTCACGTAAGGACTTGGATAATCTTTGTCATCCAGTGGGAGTCATCTTGGATGCGGAACGCTTGGCTGCCGATGCGTTTGGAGCAGGTCATGCGTTTTTTATTGTGAATGGAACGACGGCTGCGGTTCAAGCCATGATCTTTGCGGTCTTGAAGGCTGGCGATAAGATCATCTTGCCACGTAATGTACATCGATCCGTTATCTATGCATTGATTCTGACTGGAGCGATTCCGGTATATGTAAATCCTGGAATTCATCCTGAATTGGGCATCCCTTTAGGCATGAGTTTGAAGGATGTGGAGAAAACCATCTTGGCCAATCCGGATGCGAAGGCAGTGTTTGTGAACAATCCGACCTATTATGGCATCTGTAGCGATATGGTTGGCATCGTGAATTTAGCGCATTCCCATAACATTCAAGTCTTAGCGGATGAAGCCCATGGGACGCATTTCTACTTCAAGGAAGGTCTACCCATCAGTGCGATGGCAGCGGGTGCCGATATGGCAGCGGTAAGCATGCATAAAACGGGTGGCAGTTTGACACAAAGTTCAATGCTTCTGATTAAGGATGAAAAACGTATGGGTGAGATACGTCAGGTACTGAATCTGACGCATACGACCAGTGGATCCTATCTCTTATTGGCATCACTCGATATCACACGTAAGTTCTTAGCGCTTGAAGGTGAGAAGGTCTTTAAGAAAGTTGTCGAATTAACGGAATACGCACGTCAAGAGATTGGGCAGATCGAGGGTTATTATGCCTTCTCACAGGACATTGTGAATCATGATTCCGTGTTTGCTTTTGATCAGACGAAACTGACGATTCATACCCGTGGCATTGGCTTGGCAGGGATTGAGTTGTATGATTTGTTAAGGGATGAATATGACATTCAAGTTGAATTGGGTGACCTGGGAAATATTCTCGCCATTGTGGGTGTTGGCGATTCAAAGAAGCAGATCGAGCGCTTGATCAGTGCTTTGCAGGATATCAAAGATGAATATGAGCAAGATGATAAGGATATGATTGCCTATGATTACATCAATCCAATTGTCAAAGTATCGCCTCAAAAGGCTTATTATGCGGATAAGACGAAAGTTAAGATCATTGAAAGTTTGAATCGTATCAGTGGTGAACAGATCATGGTTTACCCACCTGGAATCCCAATTATCGCCCCTGGTGAATTGATTACCCAGGAAGCGATTGACTATATTGTTTATGCTAAGGAGCGTGGAAGTTTCTTGACAGGGATTGAGGATACTGCGATTGAAGAAATCGCGGTCTTGGAGGACTAAAATGGAATATTGGTTTACTGAGCAACATACGGACAATGTCCGCTTCTCCATTCGTACCGATAAACAATTAGCCAGTGAAGAAACGGAAATCCAACGGATCGATATCTTTACTTCTCCCGAGTTTGGTAAGTTCTTGGTATTAGATGGATGCATCATGCTTACCGAAAAAGATGAATTCATTTACCATGAAATGATCGTGCATGTGCCGATGGCAGTGAATCCTAAGATTCGCAAGGTTTTGGTCATTGGGGCAGGGGATGGTGGCACCATTCGTGAATTGTGTCGTTATGAGACCATTGAACACATCGATATGGTGGAAATCGACCAACGTGTCGTAGAGCTTTGTCAGGAACATTTCCCGAATCTGAGCGCTTCGCTTTCCGATCCACGTGTAAAGATTTATTATGAAGATGGCTTGAAGTTCATTCGTTCGCGTAAGAAGGAATATGATTTGATCATCGTGGATTCAACCGATCCAGTTGGACCTGGTGAAGGTTTGTTTACCAAGGAATTCTATGGAAATTGCCACAATGCCTTGAAAGATGATGGCATTTTGGTCAACCAACATGAAAGTCCTTACTACAGCTTCAACACCAAGGCGATGCAACGGGCACACCAACGCATTCGTGAGAAATTCAAAATTGCACGTGTGTATCAAGCGCATATTCCTACTTATCCATCGGGTTATTGGTTGTTTGGTTTTGCGTCTAAGACTTTTGACCCTGTCCATGATTTGGATGAGGCTGCTTGGAAACGTTTGAACTTAAAAATGAAGTATTATAATACTTCATTGCATAAAGGATGCTTTGCCATCCCGAACTATGTAAAGGAACTCTTAAATTATGAAATTGAATAAAAATACCCATGTCTTTGTCGGCTGTGACACAGAATACAATGATGCGGAAATCGTTTTGTTTGGCGCACCTTTTGATAGCACGACTTCATATCGTCCTGGAACACGTTTTGGTCCGAGTGCGATTCGTACGGAGTCCATTGGACTTGAGCTCTACAGTCCGTATTCTGATCATGGTTTAGAGGACTGCAAAGTCTGTGATACCGGTGATTTAGTCTTGCCTTTTGGCAGTGCGGAGCGAGCTTTGGATGCGATTTACGAACGTGCGAAGATCATTGTCCAAGATAAAAAAATCCCCTTCATGTTAGGTGGGGAACATACGGTAACCTATGGTTCCGTACGTGCGGTTTTTGAGGCGCATCCTGATTTGCACATCATTCATTTCGATGCGCATACGGATTTAAGAGATACCTATTATGGTGAATTTTATTCCCATGCGACGGTGTTGAAGCGTTGTTACGACTTGGTCGGGGATAAGAAGATCTTCCATTTTGGATTGCGTTCAGGTGCACGTGAAGAGTTTGTCTTTGCACAAGAACACAACTATATCGAAAAGAGCAGCTGTGATACCTTGAAGTCCATCTTGCCTCAATTGGAAGGTAAGCCAGTTTATATCACCATTGATTTGGATTGCTTGGATCCATCACAAATGCCAGGTACTGGTACACCAGAAGCGGGTGGTATTACGTTCCATCAATTATTGGATAGTGTTCTTGCGATGAGTCATTTGAATGTCGTGGGCATCGATGTGAATGAATTGGCTCCAATTTATGATCAATCTGGTGCGAGTACGGCTTTGGCAAGTAAATTGACCCGTGAGATCATGATTGCAGTGTCAAAGAATCGTGCCAAATAATTAAAGTTTGCTTAATAAAATTTCTGTTTCTTCAGGGGTTATACGATACGTTTGACCCTTTTTTAATTTGTATACCGTTAGATGCATGATTCTTAATCGTTTCAAGAAGATGACACGATAATCCAAAGCACTGCACATCCGTCGAATCTGGCGGTTTAGACCTTGGTTCAAAATGATTTTGAAGTGTTGGTCATCGACTTGATAGAGTGTACACGGATGGGTGGTGGTCATTTCATCTGTGACAGGATTGTGGATACGCACACCTCTTGCCATTTGGCGTAAGAATTGAGGTGTGATGGATTTGTTTACCTTGACCAAGTATTCTTTTTCATGGGCATTTTCATGGCGAAGGATCTTATTGACAAGATCTCCGTCATTGGTTAAAAGGATGAGTCCTTCACTGTCTTTATCCAAACGGCCGATCGGAAAGATGCGTTCAGGATAATTGATCGCATCGATGATGTTTCCAGGGATATGTTGTTCCGTGGTGCAGGTGATGCCCGATGGTTTATTGTACATCAAAATGATGTGTTCTTTGCTGTGTTCAATGACGATGTCGTCCAAAGTGACCACATCCCCATCTTGGACGCGCATGCCGATTTGTGCAAGTTCACCATTGATTTTGACACGACCTTCACTGATGGCGGTATCGGCTTCTCTACGTGAACAACGTCCACTCTTACTGATGTATTGATTTAAGCGTTCTAACTTTTCCATATCCTGTATTATGGCATAAAAAAGGAACATCCGCATTAGAATGTTCCTATTGGTAGAGATTAAGCGTGGTTTTCGGAGCTTCCGTACTTCGCGATGGTTCGATGATCAATTGACCACTTCGAACCAAATGGACGAAGATCTTAGCCAATTCAGGATCGAATTGTTTACCAGCATTGTTTTCAACTTCTTCCAAAGCGAAGTCGATGCTTAGATAGGTCTTATAGTGACGGTTCGATGTGATGGCATCGAAGGCATCCGCTACGGCGATACAACGGGCTGCGAATGGAATATTCTCGCCTTTGATGCGACGAGGATAACCAGTCCCATCCCATCGTTCATGGTGACCCACAACCGCTGGTATAACATGACTGAATGACGGCAGATACTTGATGATGGTGATGGACATATCCACATGCATCTTCATGACTTCATATTCTTCATCACTAAGGCGCGTGAATTTTGTTAGGATGTTTTCTGGAATACCAATCTTACCGATATCGTGAAGCAATGAAGCTTGACGAATCAATTCAATTTCTTCTTTACGAGCTCCAGCTTCTTTCGCAATCGCTGTCGCATATTGGGCAACGCGTTGACTGTGACCGAAGGTATAGTGATCTTTGGCATCGATCGCAGCGGTTAAAGCGTAGATCGTAGCCATGTTCATTTCATCCGAAGCGGTATCGTTGACCTTTTGGTCATGGATATCGGGATTGAAGAGAACGGATTTGTTTTTACCGGTCATCTTGGCATAACGCAAGGCTGCTGTTGCTTTCGCAATCAGATCCTTATCATCACTGGCCACACTCGGTGCGGCACTGATACCGATTGAAATCGTGATATTACGGGTGATTTCCGTGCCCTTGGCCATCGAAGTGGTTTCGACACGTTCTCGAATCTTTTCCGCTAGCTCATAGGCCGTACGTGAATCGACATAAGGTAGAATCAATGCGAACACATCACCACCATAACGACAGAGGGTACCACGTTCACCATTGACGAAACGAATGGCTTCCGCAACTCTCTGCAAGACGATATCGCCGGCATAATGTCCGTAGATTTCATTGAATAAGGCAAACATATCGATGTTGATCATGATCAAGGAGACCATTTGCGTCCGTAGATTACGTGTATTCTTTTGGAGCTGATCAATGAAGTAACGATGATTGTAGATGCCGGTCAAGCTGTCCATGATCGCATCTTGTTGGAACTTCTCGAACATGCGTGCATTGGACATTGCGATTGAAGCCGTTGCACAGAGGGCAGAAACGGCATTCAAGTCTTCATTGTTCAATAAGGTCGTATAGTCTTTAGAGGACAAGAGAACCATCCCAATTAGTTCATTGTTGTATTTGAGTGGAACCAAGGCTTCAAAACGAATCAAAGCCAACGCTTGGCGTTCCTTATCCCAAAGTGTCTTAAAGATTGGATGGGTATTCAAGTATTCTTCCTTGATCACATCATCAAATTGTGTGAACCATTGAATAAATGGATGATTTGATCTGAAATCTAAAGTTAGACGGGTCAATTTCTTGAATGAAGCATAGAACCCATAATCATCATTTTGTGCGTTCTTAAAGAAGATCGACACATCGTCATTGCTGGTCAACTGAACGATGACATTCAAGAGTTCCTGAGCCAGATGTTCCAAATTCAAGTTGTTGGAAGCACTGAGTGTGAAGTTCTTGATGAGCGTGTTCTGTTGGTTTTCTTTCTTATTGAAGTAGTTCTCAACCAATCTAAAGATAACAGTGAACAATGGTTGGAATAAGATGATCGTAATCAAAGAGGTCAATAAGACGAAGATTTCTTGACTAAGACCATTATTGAATTGATTGAACAAACGTAGAACAGTATTGACTAAAAGCGCTACGGCACTGAATAAGAAAGTCATGATAAAGGTGAATACCAACGTACGCGTGATCACGATTCTAAGTTCAACCACATGTTCTTTATAGATGGCATACATAAGCAGACTGCTCGTCACGATGCCGGCTGCGAAGTCAATGGGGTATTTCCCAATCGCAGGGATGACATTCAAGGCGAAACCGACATAAAGAATGAATAGACCAAGTAGTACAGGTCTCAAACGTTGTGAAGTCTTGACGCCATGTTTATAAGCATTGAGCATCTTCAATAAACTGGAGGACAGTAAGACAAATACGATCGCAAAGCCTGGATAAGCAAATGGTCCCGTTTGATAACTGACCTCATAAAGGGTTTGGCCATTAACGACGGGAGTCAGAATTGAAGCGGATGTGACCATCCAACCTAGACTGTGAACGACCATCATCCCGATCATGATCAAAGTCCAACCGAGAAGATGGATCTTTTTGAATTGAGAAGTGAAATAACTGATGAAGATATAAGCAAAGTAAGGTACTAAGTTGATACAAGCGGTCATGACGCGTGACCAGAAGAGGACACTTGGTGCGAATTGCGCTTTCATCAATAAGGATGAGGCTGACCATGCGATCATCGATGCCACATAGAGCATGAATGAGACGATCATTTTGTCTTTTTTGGAGATGGCAAGCATGAAGAAAAGCATCGCGTTGATGATCAATGCGAGGATCGGAATTCCCCAAAAAATGACATTGGATAGAACCATCTGTTCTCCTTCTTATGCTTTACCTGGTATTTGAGCGAGTTTCAAGACTTCGGTCACATCGAAATGCGATGGATTGACCTTGGCCATTTTATGCCGGATGCTCTGCGTATACTGCTTAATCGTTCCTGTAGGGAGGACGTGAACCTTCATCGGTTCGATGCCCAACATTTTCTTTAAGCTCTTGTAATCATCATCGAGATATTTGAAGTAAACCTCGAGATGTTCCTTGATGAAGTCTGGATCTTCCAATCCAATCACATTCTCACCATGATTCAATTCAATGTACATCGCCATGTAAGGACGTTTTTGCTCATCATAGCGTTTGACCGCAAACCAATGTTCAATGTTGATTTTCGAAAGTTTGATGACTTCCGAAATGGTTGCCTCGGTGATGCGTGTGAAGCCAGCCAAATCAATGACGGGATCGACACGATCGATGTATTGGAAGTGTGGAAGTTTGATGCCATCTTCTTTTCGTTCAAGGGTGACACATTTGAAGACATCACCAATGCGATAGCGTGCGAAGGCTCCGCCTTTAAGGGTCGTGATCACGATTTCATAATAGTGATCTGGAATTAGTTCATTCATCAGATACGTCTTTGGGACATACGTGGGATCTTGAAGGTTCTTGTAGAATTCTTCCATGGGAATAAATTCGTAGAAACAGACTTCAGGAAAGAAGATAAGCCCATTCTTTGTCCACGATTCAGTCCCAATGCATGTGGCTTCGGTACCACCAAAGATTTCCAAGGGTTTGACGCCCCAGTAATGTTCGATTTTTTCTTTGAAATGTGCGGTATCCGTTCCAGCACAGACAAAGCCTTTGAGATCGAAGACATCTTTAGGCAGGATGGCTTGTTTCTCAAGTTTGGAGTGGATCTTTGCTTTTGCGAATTTGCTCAATTGGCCTAAATCAAACTTAAGGAGATCGACACCTGAGGAACCACTGCCCTCCGCAAAGCTTTCGCTCATACGGACAATAACGGAACTTAAGCCATAAAACAAATCGATGCCTTTATGAACACCCATCTTGAAACCCAGTTTATTGCGTTCCCCAAAGGACATCTTATTGCCAGCTTCGATATCCGGCATGAATTTTACGGTATATTCACCTTGTAAGGTATACGGTAGAAGTCCTGTCAGATACGGTAAGGGTGCCATACCGTTCAAGAGTTTCATGCCTGGTTTCAAATCAAAGTGACCTTTACGCTTACTTGTCGCAAGCATGATGCAAGCAAATGCGATTTCACGATGTGAAGCGATCATACTCGCAGTATAAGGGGCAACTTTAACAGGTGCTTTACCACCTTCCCAGGTTGTTTGAATCCAAACAACAGGTTCAGCCGGCAAGACCTTGGTATTCTTAGGCAAGAGATAATCCGCATAATCCTCATAATCCGTCAAAGGAACGATGCGTCTGAACTCATCTGGATTACGTGGCTTTTGACCCTTCATAATCGCTTGACCTAACTCACAATCCGCATAGAGATCGATCTGTTCCATAAGCAACTGATTTTGGATTTCCATGAATTGGTCTAAATTCATATCTAAAAAATTGCAGTAGCGCTGCCAGATTTCTTCATGCGTTTTTGTTCGTAACATCTGATCAAAATTCATTTGCTTAGTTCCCCCTTAAGCCATGTATTCTGAAAACGCCGTAAACTTTGTCTATTGAAGAGAAGGAAAGGAGTTTCCTTTTGATAGTCTTTATACCCCTTGATGGTCAAAGGGAAGAAATAAACATCTTGAATGTAAACATGGAGGATATCAAACAGTGTCCAAACGATTGCCGCATAAAGCATCATCCATTTGCCACTGTAGAGAAAAAGTGTGAAGAAAGTAAAGAAGAAGCCATAGACACCTGGATGACGACAGAGGGCATACCAACCGGTATTGATGAGCGTATTATTCGCGCCTTCGATATAGGTTCGTTTAAAAGGTAGGGCTCCAAAGAGGGCATCGATCATCTGGATCAAGCTGATGATGAAGAGCACAAGCACGAGCCAACGATAGGGTTCATCCAATGTGAAATCGCTTGTTCCGGAGGTGTAAATAAGAAAAGTGGCTAAGACAATGAAAAATACCCCAAGGGCAAACAAAACATTGAACTTATTATTCCAATGCTTTACTTTATTGAGGTCAAAGAGGGTGAGGATGACAAAACCAAGGCTGCCAAAAATGATGTTTTCCACGAATTTCCCCTTTTCGCCGTAATTGCATTATAAACCGTGTATTTTCGTTATACAACATGTTTCCAAACAATATGTTTTAAAATTTGGTTAATTTTGTGTTAAACTTAATAATTTTGATAAAAAAAGACGCCGAAGCGTCTAATTCAACTCAAGTTTATTTCGATTCAACCATAAGGTCAGTGTAAACAAGCCTAAACCAGCCACAAGATAATAAATGAAGTCTAAACCATACATCATCCAGTTGATGTTTACTTGCATACGCTCTACTTGGATGTACCAGTCTTGTAAGAGGTTTGAATTGAGGTTCTCAATCACGAAATTGATCAAGATATAAACCATTAAACCGATGAAGACCTTATTGGCTTTGACATAAGATGTGTTCACGAAACTGAAGGCAACCAAAATCAAGCTGATGCCATAGAAGATGTTCACAAGGTATTGAGGTAAACTGATGAGAACCATACGTGCAAAGAGCACGATTGCGTTTTGTTCTTGTAAGTAGGCGAAGATTTGATTGATTTGAGTTTGGTATTCAACCAAGAGGTCTTGATGTAAGAAGTACCATAAACCGATGAAGACCGAGACTGAAATCAAGTAACTCAATAAGGTGGTGGTCATCCATATGCCAGCCGTGATGATCTTCGCAAGGAAGAGTTCAATATCAGTTGCAGGCAGTACATGACTGAGATAACCTTCGTTGGTATATAGTCGATTGATCAAGCGAAGGATGGTTTGAACCAAGATGACCGTACTTGCGATCAAGAGTCCAACAAAAGGAACCACGATGACGAAGATCAACCATTCCACTTCTGGATTTAATGAGATCGCCCCAACAATCGCAAGCAAGAGTAAACCTGCATACATGGGGAGTAGATCACGATACGTTGCGATGAGATCGTGTTTGATGAGTTTGATTAACATTTGAATACCTCCTTGAAGAGTTCATCGATGGATTTTTGGTGTTTGGTACGAAGGTCTTCAACCTGATCGTTGAGGACAAGTTGGCCTTCTTTTAAGAATAAGACGGAATCAAAAATCTGTTCGATTTCCGATATGATGTGTGTGGATAAGATGACCAAGGAATCAGGATTGTAGTTATCCAGAATCGTATTGAGGATCAACTCACGCGCAGCAGGGTCGACACCACCAATGGGCTCATCCAGAATATAGATATGCGCTTTACGCGCCATGACGAAGGCTAAATGGAAACGTTCTTTCATACCCTTAGACATAGTCTTGAGCTTTTGTTTAGGATCGATCTTTAGTTTATTGAAGAGATCGAAGAGTCTTTGTTCATCAAAATCTGGATACATGTCTTTGAATAAATCTCGAGCATGATCGCCATCCATCCATTCTCCAAAGAAGTTGACATCGGGTAAATAAGAAATCATGGCTTTGGTTTCAACCCCAATATCCTTGCCATCAATCTTGATTTCTCCATCAAAATCACGCAATAAGCCATTCAAGATTTTGATAAGCGTGGTTTTGCCGGACCCGTTAGGGCCTAAGAGACCAACAATTTGACCTGCATTAAGTGTGAAACTGACATTGTCGAGGGCTTTGGTGTTTTTATAGCGTTTACTGACGTTTTTTACTTCAATCATGGGACTTCCTTTCCGCATAAGCTTCTTTGATTGCTTGTATACATTCTGATTCAGATACTTCGAGTTCGACAAGGACATATGTCAGTTGATCGACATGTTCCTGGACGATGGTATGACGTAAAGACTTGATAAGCTCGGGGGCATCGCAGACGAAGCGCCCAATGGTTCGATCGCTCTTGACTAAGCCAATTCGTTCGAGTTCGCTTAGTGCTCTTTGAACGGTATTTGGGTTGACTTGATAGCGGAGGGCGAGTTCACGAACGCTGGGAAGTTGGTCCAGAGGTTTGAGCCGTGTACTGATGATCTCGCGTTGTATCAAATCCATGATCTGTAGGTAGATCGGTTGTGTGGATGTGAATTGATCCATAAAGCTCCTTTCTGTATTACTGTATTAGACACTTAATACAATAATACAATGATGAACTTGTGTCAAGTGGTTTTCGGTATATAATTTTAAAAAGGGAGAAATTCGCATGATTGAATATCCAGAAGCCGTTGTTTTATCCCGCCAACTTAAACAAAAGTATTTGAATCAGACCATTTTTGATGTGGAAGTGAATGCTTATCCGCACAAGATGGCTTGGTTCAATGCAGAATCCCAGGTTTTTAGAGATATCCTTATTGGCTCTAAGTTTAAAGACTGTATCGCATACGGAAGTTTTGTGGAATTAAGGGGAGAGGATTGTCACCTTGTGTTTCACGAAGGGATTCAACTGCGTGATGTTTGTGAAGTCCCGAGTGATGTTAAGCATCAGTTGAAGCTGGTATTTGCGGATCATATCTTGCTTGTGTCAATTAAGATGTATGGTGGGATCTATTGTTTTAAGGATACAATTTTTAATGTGTATCGTGATCGAGCTTTAGATTTGCCTGGGATTTTGGATGTTGGATTTGATCAGTCCTACTGGAATGCCTTGGTTGGACAGAACTCAAAGAAACTGAGTTTAAAAGCGTTCTTAGCCACGGAACAACGTATTCCGGGTTTAGGGAATGGGCTTGTGCAGGATATTTTGTTTAAAGCTAAATTGCATCCCAAGCGCAAGCTTGAAACATTGTCACAGTTAGAGCTTGAAAAATTATTCGTCGTATTAAAAGAACAGACGCAGTTGATTGTAGACTTGGGTGGTCGGGATACGGAAGGGTTATTGGATGGACCCGGTGGATATCCAAGCATCATGAGTTCTAAAGGATATGCACTTCCATGCCCAGTATGTGGGGGATTGAAGGTAAAAGAGAATTACTTAGGGGGGAGCATTTATTTCTGTCCACACTGTCAGAAGCTTGAAGAGTAATTTACAACTTACTTGAACACATGGATTATAATGAATCCATGCAAAAAACATGGAAGCGTAATCTGCGTGCCTTCATCTTAGGTCAAAGCATTTCTTTGTTTGGTTCTTCATTGGTCCAGTATGCCATCATGTGGCATATCACCTTGACGACCAAGTCGGGAACCATTATGACCTTATCGATTATTGCAGGGTTTTTACCGACCTTGTTTTTGAGTCCTTTTGCGGGGATTTGGGCAGATCGTTACGATCGAAAGCGTTTGATTGTCTTAGCCGATGGTGGAATTGCCTTGGTCACACTCATGACGGCAATTGCGTTTGCCATGGGTTATGGATCCATTGGTTTGTTGTTGGTGATATCAGCGGTACGATCACTTGGGAGTGCGATCCATGGACCAAGCGTCAATGCATTCATTCCAGAGTTGGTGCCAGAGGATCAATTGATGCATGTCCAAGGTTTGAACAGTGGTTTTCAATCTGCGATCATGATCATCAGTCCCATCGTCAGTGCGTTTCTCTTGGCGAACTTCTCATTAAGTTTGATCTTTAGTATTGATATCATTACAGCTGTCTTGGGCATTCTTACCTTAATATTACTGGTCAAACCCATTACCAAGCGTCCTACGCAGGAACATTCTACTTACATGAGTGATCTTAAAAGTGGGATTGCATACATCCGTTCCCATCGCTTCTTGATTCCATTCTTTGTGTTGGTGGGTTTGGTTATGTTTCTAATCGCTCCTGTTGCGTTTTTAACCACGCTTCAAACCGTATTTAAATTTGGAGATGCGCCTTGGCGCTTGTCGGCCATTGAAGTGGCGTTTGCGTTGGGGATGATGCTAGGTGGTTTTGCCTTAAGTAAATACGAAGGTTTTAAGAATCGCATCAAGACGATGGCATTTAGTTTGATCCTCATGGCTATTTTATCCATCGCATTATCGTTGAGTACGAACTTTACGATGTATATGATGGTGATGTTCATGTTTGGTTTGACGATTCCTTATTACAACGCTCCCGCCAATGTGATGATACAAGAGAAAGTGGAAGCGAATTATCTTGGTCGTGTCTTCAGTGTCATGGGGATGATTTCGAGCTCCACGATGCCATTAAGCATGATCATCTTCGGTCCTTTGGCAGATGTATGGAGTGTGGATGGCATTATGATTGCGGCGGGTATAGCGATGCTTCTATTGTCATTCCGTATCTTGACACATCCTTTATTGATGGAAGAAGGACTCAAGCATTAGGAAGTGATATTTAGGATGAATAACGGTATAATAGTCACTGGAGGAATAAATATGATACTTGCGATTGCTAAAAATGATGATTTGGTCCATGGTTTTTTTGGATCTTGTGATACTTATGAATTGATCACCATCGAAAACAATGAAGTTGTAAAACGTGAAACGATCTTCAATGATACGGATACACATAAATTGCGTCCAGCTTTTTTAAAGTCATTGGGCGTGAATGCGGTGATGATCAAAGGACTTGGATTGACTGCCTATGATTTGTTAAAGGAAAACGGAATTGAAGTGTATACTTCAGATTTGATTCCGATTGAAGTCGCTCTTCAGAAATTCATCAAGGGTGAAGCTGAATTGATGGACATGCCAGGCGGAGCGCACTGTTAAAATAAGCAGTGCTAAATTAGACATTCTTAGTTTTTGCATAAAAAAGATTCCCATGAACCAATCCATTTGTCAGACATGATCTAACAGATATGGGTATTGTTCACAGGAATCTTTTTAATTTGGATTCTTGATGGCGAGATTGACTCTCGTTGTATTGGAAGTAGAAGAGCCATTGCTTACATTGAAGGTGAAATAATCATCTTGCTTGTCACCCCAATGCGTGTACGTGAAGCTACCTGTATTCCCATCGTAAGCCAACTCCCCATGACTCGGATAATTGACAACGGTGTAATAGATGTATCCATTGTATGGTTCATATCCGATCATTTGTCCGTTTATGCTTTCACCGTTGTTCAGTGAATAAACATTTTGAATCGCGATTGGTGCACTTGCAACGTTGATGTTTGCAAACTGTTTCTTGATCAAACCCGTCGCATACAAGTTTGAATTCGCATACTCTGCAGGTGCCAAATACGGATATACATTTATAAGATGTGTGATATCTGAAACATTGGCAGGACGAGCGATATTTTTAGGGTTCGCTTCATCATCATAAAGACTGTTTAGAATGGCATTATTGATTTTACCCGGCAGATTCATATTGATGACGGATTGCGTGATGTGTGAGATCTGACCCTCGACGGCTTTGTCATAGCCTACCCATACGGCGGTAGTGTGCTGACTCGTTCCAGCAATCATCCATTTGTCTTTCGCAGATCCGGCTGGAATTCCATATTCAACTCCAGTGTCGCCCCAGTCAGACGTGCCTGTTTTAGCATAAACTTGATAATTACGTTTTAAGATCTGCATGAAGTTACGATACGGACCACTGACATCTTGTTCCATCATCATGGCAGAGATATAAGCGGCCTCTTTGGAAAGTACAGACTTACTTTCATAATTCGCAACCAATGGCTCCGTTCCGTCTACGAATTCAATACGACGTACAGTATGCGGTTTGATGTAATTACCTTCACTGAGAATCATGCGATAGGCACCGGCCATTTGTAGAGGTGAAGCAACGAAGCTGGATCCTCCAATACCATAACCTAAATCGAATTGATTGACATGTGTGAAGCCGATGTCATTAAGGTAAGTGATGATGTTTCGAATGCCCATTTCCTGTGTGACAGCACCCATGGTTTCAATAGCAGGGATGTTCAAGGATACGCCGATGGCATAATCCAAGGTCACATTGCCACGATAGACACCATCAAAGTTCTTGATGATGACATCTTCAACACCTGCATAACGAATCGGTTTATCTTCTAAGGTGTGTTTAGTTGACCAACCCAACTTTTCAAAGGCAAGGGGATAGGTCAGAATAAGTTTTGCCGAGGATCCTGGTTGACGATACATTTCAGTGGCACGATTGAATAAACGTTCACCTTCATAAAAACGTCCACCACCCAAAGCGATGATTTCACCCGTTTCGTTATCAATCGTGACCATAGCGGATTGAATGACTTCATTTGGCCAAATAACCCCATCATCCAGACCATTTTGAATGTTTTCAAAGGTTTCTTGGGTGTCATGATCCAATGCCGTATAGATCTGCATGGGTACCAGAACAGGGTCTTTTCCTGTCAGACTGATGACTTCACGAACCACCGCGTCCACATATGCTTGATAAGAGACATTGGATTGTTTCGTGCTTAATTCACCCACAAATAGGTTTTCAAGCGGTACGGATTTCGCGAGTGCGACTTCCGCATCCGTTATGTATCCATGATAATTCATGAGATCCAAGACCACATGCGTTCTCTTTTCAGCTAATTCTAGATTGTTCAAGGGTGTATAGGCATTGGGTGCATTGATGACACCGGCTAAGAAGGCGGCCTCTAAGAGACCCACTTCGGAGATGTCTTTTCCAAAATAGAATTCTGCAGCAGTTTGAATGCCACGACGATTCTTAGGGACACCGTAATTGATTTTATTTAAGTAGAAGGTAATGATGTCTTTCTTTGAAAGGACTTTTTCTGTTTCCAGGGCGACTTTGATTTCTTGGATTTTTCGATTCACGCCAGCAAGTCCGGTACGAACTGCAGTAGCCTCTTCGGTTTCAAAGTAAGTTCCTTTGACCAACTGCATGGTAAAGGTGGATCCACCTTGTGAGAAACTCATCGATTTGAGATTCTCAAAGACAGCCTTCGTGAAACGAGGGATATCAAAGCCATTGTGTTCAAAGAAGCGTGAATCCTCAATCGATACAAACGCATCGATGACACTTCGTGGTAAGTCCTCGTATGTGATGTTCTCGCGGATTTGAAGACCGATATCGGCTATGACGATGCCTTCGGAGTCATATATCTTTGAACTTTGAGCAGCACTAAAATCTTCCGCATTCAGCTCTGGTGAATTGTTTGCTACTGTAATCAGATAATTAAGACCAATCAAACCGATGATCAGACTCGTGATCATAAACAATAAAGTTAAAATCGTCAAACTAATGACGAGTTTACGATGTTTCATTGTTTTAGGAAAGTTGTAACGCATGAAGCGTCGATATGCGTTTGGCTTTATTTTTGGTGTATTCTGTTCGTTAGATGCTGTCATGGTTCCCCTGTATATGATTTATTACATTTAATATCATATCATATTCGTCAATAATGTTGATTTAGAGCACTTTTTATTGAATATGAACAATGTAAGCGAGTACATTAAATATTCTACGATTTTTCCTTGAAATTGTTATTTGAGAGGCGTAGGATTCTATCTTGTGAGAGGTGGAACTATGCGATTAATGGTGTTGGTTATGCATGATGTGAATAAATTGGAACCGTTGATCAGTCGTTTTAAGGATGAGAATATTTCTGGAACGATTATCAACAGTACCGGTATGATTCAAACTTTGTTTGGTATGAATGATGAGGCGATTATTGGATCTTTACGCCAGCTACTGGATATGAATCGTGAAGAGAATCGTACGATCTTGATTCTTCTTAGAGAATCAAAGATACGTCGTACAGTGAACATTATTGAAGAAATCATTGGAGATTTGGATACGCCGAATACCGGTGTTGTATTTACGGTACCGATTGATTTTATGAAAGGTGCTTACGGGCTGATTGAGGATTGATGAAATGAGCACCACATTCTTTGGATTAAGTTTGTTTTTATTTGGAGGGCTATCAATCAGTCGTTTAGCGAAGTTGCTTCATCTTCCAAATGTTACAGGTTTTTTATTTGCTGGTTTGCTTTTGGGCCCATATCTGTTCAATATCGTACCCATTGAAATTACGGAGAATCTGGATATCATCTCAGATTTAGCTCTGGGCTTTATTGCGTTTACGATTGGAAGTGAATTTAAGTTGAGTTATTTCAAACGGGTGGGCATCACACCGATCGTGATCGCACTCTTTGAGGCGATTCTAGCAGTTGTTTTGGTCGTAATAGCCTTATTGATGATGGGACAAAGTCTACCCTTTGCATTGGTTTTAGGAGCGATTGCAGCGGCAACCGCACCTGCTGCAACCGTAATGGTCATTAAACAGTATCGCTCGAAGGGTCCAGTAACAGAGACGCTTCTGAGTGTTGTTGCGATCGATGATGCAGTCGCATTGATTGTTTTTGGTTTAAATGTTGCGATTGCTAAAGCATTGACAGGCGGGAATGGTTCAGTTCTTGAGAGTTTGTTAAGTCCACTTTGGGAACTTGGGTTTTCGCTTGGTGCTGGTGCAATCTTAGGTTTGATTCTGACCTTTGGCGCACGTGCATTTGCAAGTCGAGGCAATCGTTTGTCATTGATCTTTGCATTCATTGTGTTTGCGATAGCGCTGTCCAATCGTTTCCACGGATCTTCGTTGTTGATGATCATGAGCATGAGTGCGGTTTTTGCGAATCTATATCGTGATTTGAATGTGATGTTGGAAATCTTGGATCGAGCAACGCCGCCGATCTTTCTATTGTTCTTTGTTTTGTCAGGCGCGCACTTGAATTTGGCGATCTTACCTCAAGTTGGTGTGATTGGTCTGGTGTATATCATTGTTCGTGTCATCGGAAAGGTTCTTGGGGCAAATCTAGGAGCACGTCTAACCCATGCGCCGGAGAATGTTCGACGTTACTTGGGTCCTGCTTTGATCCCGCAGGCAGGGGTTGCGATTGGCTTAACTTTTGTTGCTCAAAGTGTTGTTCCGGAGTATGCGGCAACCATTCGTGCCGTTGTCCTATGTGCGACTTTGATTTATGAGTTGGTGGGACCTGTTGTCGCAAAGATGACCTTGGTTCAAGCAGGAGAAATCAGTCAAGAAATGGCATTGAAGAAACTTGCCCATTAAAAAACCAACCCTTAGGTTGGTTGAGATGATCATAAGATCATCTTTTTTTATTTTTCGAGTGGATGAAACATCGCAAAGATGGGAAGGCCCAACATGATGGATCCACCGATGATGTTTCCGATGGTTGCGATGAACACATTGAGAAGCATCTGTACACCGAGATGGGTGATGCCGATACTCAAGCCAAGCGTAAAGCTCCCGATGTTCGCAATGCTGTGTTCGAAGCCTGGAAGTACGAAAGCGATAACCAAGAGGAAGATGACCAAAATCTTAGCCACTTCGTTTTGTAGCTTATAGCTGGAATAGGACGCTAGAGTGACAATGAAGTTACACAAGATGGCCCGAATCAATAAATCGCCCCACGGAATGGTCGTTTTGACATCGACGACACTGGTAATGATGGGGGAAAGTTCCTTGGTCCATACATGACTTTGAATGAAAAGGAAGGCGATCAAGGCTACTCCGATGGCATTACCAACGTATGCAAGGGTCCAACCTTTTAGAACATCCATGAGTTTCACTTTCTTACTGAAATAAGGCATGATGGTTGGAAGTGTGTTTCCTGTAAATAACTCACCATTTAAGAAGACAACCAAGGTAAATGCTAAGCCAAAGAAAGCCGCATAGGCGAATTTTCCAAGATAAGGATCGAAATGATAGAAAAGCGCATAAGCCGTATTGGCTAACATCAAAGCAACACCGAGGTACATCCCAGCCATGAGTGCTTTGATAAAGTAATTAAAAGGTCGATTAAGGCTTAGTTTGATCTTTTTTAAGCCGATTTCTTCGAGTAAGTTAAAATCCATATTAGTTCTCCATTTTTCCTATGCAAGTTTATCATAGATTATAAAAAATGGAAGTCCTATTCAATAACACTTAAAGCGCTTACACATAAGTAAAACTTATAGCTCTTGATTAATCCATCGTATTAATGAGCCAAAAAACGAGAGACTTGTTTAAATGGGATAAGTTTAAATCAAAATGAAAGAAAGCAAGATAACCGTTGTCAAACCAGCCACCACAATTGCCAAACTACTCATGGCTCCTTCGATTTCGCCCATTTCCATGGCTTTACTCGTTCCTACAACATGGGAAGAAGTTCCAATGGCGATTCCTTTCGCAATGGGGTTTTCGATACGGAAGAACTTACAAACCGGTTCCGCAATGACATTGCCAGTGATACCGGTAATAATGACAGCCGCAACTGTGATGGTTACGATGCCCATATATTCTTCCGCAACACCAATCGCAATCGCAGCTGTGATGGATTTAGGCAAGAGCGTGATTAACATCGTATGATCCAAACCAAACGCCAAACTCAAGAGATACACACTCACAAGACTCGCAATGACCCCACTCAAGACACCGATGAAGATGACCAAAGCGTGTTTCTCCAATAACTTGAATTGTTGGTACAGTGGTATAGCCAAGACGATGGTAGCGGGTGTGAGCATGAAGTGTAACCATTGAGCACTTTGATTGTATGCGCTGTATTCAATCTTCAACAAAGTTAATATCAAGATGATCAGAAGCGAACTAATCAAAAGGGGATTGAAGAGACTCGTTTTAATCCATTTCTTTAGATGATCGACAAGAAAATAAATGAAGAGGCTTAAAGCCAATCCAAAGTACAGTGAATTAAACATGGTGTTTCACCTTTGTACGCATCAAAAGTTGTGTCGTATGCCCACTTACGACCATTACGATCAAGGTTGTCAAGAGGTTGATTATGACAAAAGGAATCCATATACTTTTTAAATTCGGCCATGCATTCATCAAACCGACTAATGCGGGAATGTATAAAACAGGCATGATGTTTAGTAGAAAAGTAGAAACATCTTTGATTTGATCAAGCTTCAAAATATGTGTTTTTAATAAGACAACTAATAAAACCAAGCCATAGATGGTTGCTGGTATTTTAAAGGGAATGAGATAGCGCATTAATTCTGCGCTTAAAGTGATCAATAAGATGATGGTAAATTGCTTAATGTATTTCATATGAACCTCAGAATCAATTATACAAAGAATAAAGTGCTTTGAATGAATTACTTTTGAGTATGCTTTTCCCAGAAAGATATGGCTTCATTAATCCAGCCCTCTGCCTTTGTTCGTTTACCCAATCCAAACCCATGTGAAAGGCCAAAAATAATCTTGAACTCAACTGCGGTGCCTTGTGCTTTTAAAAGATCCACTCTCTTTTTCATAAGCTTAACAGGTGCGATCCAATCATCATCCCCAACGATGACAAAAGTTGGTGCTTCTTGACCTGACACATCCTCATGTCCGGTATATGCCATGATCACAGAAGCAGCTTTTGGGGTTTCCTTGCCTCCGAAATAGGCGGTTCCATAAGAATCCACCAAGGCAATCATGCGTGCACCTGCAGAACCACCCCAAAGTGAATATCCATTGGAATCAATGTCTAGTTCTGTGGCATGATCATGGATCCATGTGAGTGCAGCCGCAAGATCTTCAACGGCATTGAGTTGTGAGCCCACACGATAGTGGAGTACGAATGCGGAATAACCTGATTGATTCAATTCAAGCGCAAAAGGAAAACCTTCATGAATGGAGCCTACATATTGAAAACCTCCACCAGGACAAATCATGCCAAATTTCGCATTCGCTTCAGCTTTAAAGTAAAAGATCCCAACATCTTTCTTNNTGATACGGCAACAAGCGATGCACATCGCGTACCTTAAGCGCATCCAAAGCGTTGAAAGGAGGAAGTAAGACCTGTTTACACGAAGCAAATGCAGCTTCGTTCAGTAAATCATTTAAAGGTGTATCGATTGTGATCATCATAAAAGCTCCTTTTGAATCAATTTTATTATAGAAGTTTGATTCGTGAGATACAAATGAGCAAGCCTGTGCTTAATTATATTCAGCTCCTATATCTGTTTTAATTAATGAATTTAATTAAATCCGCTTAAGCACTTAATCCGCTAATCGACTTGTGCTATACTTCATTTAACAAGGAGACAATTAATTATGGAAAAGAAATTGTTTAAATGCGAAGTCTGTGGTCAAATTTTAGAAGAAGGTCAATTGGAAGATAAATGTCCAAAATGTGGAGCTCCACGTGAAAAGTTCCATGAAATGAGTGAAGAGGATACGGCTAAATCATTACGCAGTGAGAAGACGAATGATCTTCATGCGCGTTTGATTGATTTAACGAATAAGTTAGAAGCTTTGGCAGATGCAGGGATCGAAGATAATTTAGACCCATCGTGTGTCAATATCTTCAAACGCGCGAAAGCGAAAGCGAACTTCTTAAGAAGATTGGCAAGAGCTGAAATCGCGGGTCATATCGCAAAAGGCAAGTGGTGAACCGAAAGGTCCACCACTTTTTCTTTAATAGCTTGTGTCTTCGCCATTGGTGGCGATGACTTTTTTATACCAGAAGAAGGATTTCTTCTTACTTCGATTCAATGTACCCTTGCCTTCATCATCTTTATCGACATAGATGAAGCCATAGCGTTTACGCATTTCGCCAGTTCCAGCAGATACAAGATCGATGCAGCCCCAAGGGGTATAGCCTAAGAGGTCCACATGGTCGATCCGAATCGCATCCAACATCGCATCGATGTGTTGTTTGAGGTAATCGATACGATAATCATCGTTGATTGAACCATCTGCTTCTATTGTGTCGTATGCACCCATGCCATTTTCCACAATCATAAGCGGTACTTGATAGCGATCGTAAAGATCATTCAATGAAGTTCTGAGACCAATCGGGTCGATTGCCCAACCCCAGTCGGTCACTTTGAGATACGGATTCTTGCCACCGATGAGGATGTTGCCTTCAGCCATTTCCAAGTTCTTACCTTCAATGGCTGAAAAATAATAACTAAAGGCGATATAATCGACCTTACCCATATAAAGAATGTTTTCATCTTCTTTTTCCATGTCTGGGTGAGCCCCTATGCGATCCCAAACAGCTGTATTCACATTCGAGTAATAACCCCGAACATGCACATCGCCATAATAGAAGACATTATCCATTTTATTGCGTCTTAAGATTTGGTCTTCAGGCGCACAGGTTGCGGCATAGACTTCTGGATAAAGAAGCATACATCCAATCTTGTTTTCGGAATCAATCTCATGACCTTTAATGACCGCTAAAGCACTGGCGACCAACATATGATGGGAAGCTTGAACCATTGTCTTAGCTTTGTCTTCACCTTCTTGATAAACAATACCAGCTTGGTGCCAAGGACGTGGTGAGATATAGGTCGCATTGATCTCATTGAAGGTCATCCAATATTTGACTTTGCCTTTGTAGCGATTGAAGACGACTTCACAATATCGAACAAAGAAATCGACGAGTTTACGACTACGCCATGAACCATATTCTTTGACGAGGTGAAGTGGTGTTTCATAGTGGGATAAAGTAACGATGGGTTCGATATTATATTTTTTGAGTTCATCAAACACATCATCATAGAATTTCAAGCCTTCTTCATTGGGTTCTAGTTCATCCCCATTTGGGAAGATCCGTGTCCAAGCGATGGACATACGGTAAGCTTTGAAACCCATTTCCGCAAACAAAGCGATATCTTCTTTGTAGCGATGATAGAAATCAGTCGCCACATGGCTTGGATAGTAAACACCGTCTTTGATTTGGTCATGAATTTCGCGAGGAACACCGTGACGTGCACCTTTTTCCACATCCGCAATGCTTAATCCTTTACCACCTTCATTGTATCCACCTTCATACTGGTTGGCGGCGGTGGCTCCGCCCCATAAGAAATCTTTACGTATTTGCATAAATTCCTCCATTGAATTTAGTATAACAATTCACTGTGAAAAGTCCGTGAACTGATTAAAGGATTTTAAAGTATTTCAACACATCCATGAATAATTTATAGAAAACCATCAAAGAAATTACAGAGATGCCAAAAGCGAGATAAAAGGGATATTTCTTTAAGAGAAAGGGAAGAATAAGAAAGAAAGGCAAGGTTGGTAGAATCATCCAAAAAATGGCAATGGAGAGTTCACTGACACTTTGGATACTTTGGGTTTCCTGATAAAGCCAGATAAATGCCAAGAGACTGGTCAAAGGCAAAGATGCGATCAATCCACCCAAATTGGGATATTTGCGAGCAATGGTAGAAACGATGCCAATGATAATGGCGGAGACTAGGGTTTTGATGATGAATTGGGTCATTTTTAGCTCCTATGCTGTTTTAATCGTACTTCTGAAAATGGGTATTGACTATACTGTGTACAGCACAGTATAATGTGATAAACAGGTGATGACAATGACGGAACAAGCAAACATCTTAATGAATTTAAAACAGGAGATGAATCGAGGGACTTTGGTTCTAGCGGTTCTCTGTCAATTGGATGAACCCCGCTATGGCTATGCACTCATTGAGCGTTGCCAAGAAGTGGGACTGGATGTGGATCAGAACACGCTCTATCCCTTGTTAAGACGCTTGGAAAAGCAAGGACTTTGTGAATCCATCTGGCAAGTGGAAGCGAACCGACCGCGTCATTATTATAAAATCAGCAGCTTAGGCATTGAAGTCCGTCGTACCTTGATTCAAGACTATAAACAATTGGAAAGAGCCCTCCATGAACTCATCAAAACGCAATCTCCTTAAGGACTATGTTTATACCATTACACACTATCTACCGCAAAAGCAAAAAGATGATGTCGCACGCGACATCGAAGCGACGCTTTATGAGTTGCTTCTAGAACAATTTGGCGAGAAGGATTATACCGATCAAGAAATTGAAATAGTGATTCGGGCATTTGGACAACCGCGTATGGTGGCGGAGCGTTATCTCAATCAAAAACCAAGCTTGATCGCGCCTGAACTATTAGAGACCTATTGGTTTGTCGTAAAGATCGCCCTTATTGGAAGCAACATCGGTGTCTTAATAGCGCGTATCCTTGCTCAAGGCTTGGATTTCATTTCTATCTTAGGTGGAATGATCAACCTTTCACTTTCAGTCTTTGGGATGGTCACACTGATCTTTATTTTGATCAATCAAAAGATGGATGTTTATGAAAAGAATAATGACCAAACATGGTCACTGAGTGAACTTAAGACATGGACAAATGATAAACATCGTGTCAATCATTTTGAGATTGCGGTAGAATCAATTTTCTTGGTTTTCATGGCACAAGCTTTGATTATTAATAAGCCGCTTAGTGTTGTATTGGAAAACCACGTCCAATTCCTTTTGGGGATGTATGTAGGCTTATGCCTTGTATTGAATATTTATCTGTTGATCAAAGCCTATTGGACACCACGTCTACGTATCATTTCAATTTCCCTGAATCTTATTTTTGCTTATGTTCTCGCTCAATTCTTGATCGTTTTACCGGTATTATTTAAACCGATCATGCATATAAATGGGGTAAGCCTATCAATCCGAATTACCTCTGTGATCATCTTTGGTGCGATTGCCTATGATGTCTTTGATCATCTCAAGCATTTAATTAAAAATGATCATTGAAGCATCAAAATCAATCCAACAAGATTGATGCCAATATTTGCTGATAAATGAACTAGATAAGAATGGGTGATCCCATTCTTTTTGTTGTTTAAGAAGGAAAAGAAAAGTCCAACCACTGTAAGTCCAATTACAATTAAGATAAACAACCAAGCTTCAAACCATTGGCTGATGATTGCCACATGATAAAGTGCAAATAAAAGTGCACTGATTAAGTGGGGGATAAAGACGTTCTTATATGAGAATATTTTGATGAGAAGAAAACGAAAGAAGAACTCCTCAAGCGCTGAATTAATCAAGATGATGTATAAGCTGACCCAGAGGAAATTATTGAGATTCACCTTGACTTGTTGGTTCAGTAAATCTGGGATGTTGGTCAACGAGGTAAATGCATTAACTATGAAATAGCCTATTAAGATTAAAAGAATGATGCCGATACAAAACAAATAAAAATGCCATTTGACCTGCTTGAACTTAAAAAGTGATTGGATGTTAAATCCTTCTTTATTTAGAAAGAAAAGAGGAGACAAAGCAAATAAGATCAACTTGATCATGCTCTTGATCCAATAACCCGGTTGAAGTGAATGATCCACGTAATATATCAATAAGAGTGCTGAGAAAATATAAAAAATCCAAGTGTACTTATGTTTTGTGAATGTGTTCATCGTATCAATAACCTTCGATCTCAATGCCGCAATGCTGGGAGATGTCTTCAAAAAGCAATTGATCACGCTCAAAGACCGATAGCTTGATCTGACCTCCTAAACCTTCTTTGATGGTGTTTTTCATCTTACCATCCTGAGGTGATACAAGTTCTGCTTTCTCACGGACTTGGACTTCTAATATCCAACGTATTTTACCTTGTTTGAGGGTAAGTGTGAACCCATCATCCGTTTTTATAAGTTCAGATTTATGTGCAAAAGTATAAGTCGCCAAACGTTGTGCATAGAGGGGATGGTTCAACTGTGCAATCAAGCCTTCAAAATGAAAAAGTCCAAAAGGGATATCCGCTACTGAAACCATCAAATGTGTTTGTTTATTTTCGAAGTGATTGCCTTGAAGCCATATGTAGCGTCTTGGGAAGGATCGCCCCCAATCTTTTTCGATATAACCCACATCTTGATTGAATGTCCATTCTTCCCAGATAAGCGAAAGGACCCATGATGTTGGGCATGTATAAACTATGCTTTAGGGCAGTTGTTTGATCGAAATGAAGTTCACCGATACATGAGAACATATCATTTTGGATGTTGAGTGAACAGTGTTTCTCTGAAAAAGAGGATGTTCCTATTCGATAGCCATCTTCAAACTCGATAAAGCTCTCCAAGGGATATGAAAAGTAGTGAGTTTTCAAAGGATGACTGTGAATGACTTGGATAAAGGCATGAGGGTTTTCTTTGTTTGTGCTGATGCCTAAGATGAAACTAATGGTTTTATTCAAAGCTAGATTGACCTGTTTAAAATACCAACCTTCGAAATAGTGTGGAAGTTTGGTGTTACCTTGGAAGAGAAAAGGTTGCGTCAATTTATCGAACAAGTTCATGGGTTTCTTGTCCATTAGAGTTCACATAGATCTTTACTTAATTGATAAACGGTCTTACCTAAGTCGCGATTCAAGGCATGTTTAGCCGGTTTGGTTGGGTGTGTTAGATTGAAATACTGGCCACTCACACCCTCCATGCTTGGATCCGCAATCAAATAGTAAATCGCATTGCCCGATATTTCAGGATTCTTTAAGATGCGTTGAATCACTAATTTGGAAAAAAGACGATATAAAGGTCCATTGTTTTGTCCAATGTTGGTCTTCACATCCCCTGGATGCATCGCATTGATGGTTACGCCAGTGCCTGCGAGTTGATCATGGAGTTCCCAAGTGCAGAGTAGCTGTGCTGTCTTTGATGCCCCATAGCCTCTTAAGCCTGTATAGTGACGTTTCTGCCAATCTAAATCTGTGATGTCCAAGCCATTGAAACGATGACCTTCTGAATTGATGTTTAAAATCTTGGACGGAGAAGACGCTTTTAAGCTTTCTAAAAGCAGGTGCGTGAAAAGGAAGGAGGCCAGGTGATTGACCGCAAAGACCAATTCATGACCATCTTGCGTTAAGATGCGTTTTGTGGAATGAAGTCCTGCACAGTTGATGAGGATATCGATTTTACGTGTTTGAGATCGTATTTCCACTGCAGCCCTTCTTACTTCATGGAGGGAGCTGAAATCTGCGATGATGAATTCAATGGTGGCAGGGAGATGGTGAAGTTCTGATTTCACTGCTTGAGCTTTATGAAGATTCCTGGCCACGATGAAAATGCGTACCGGATTATGTGCGATACGTTTAAGTGCTTCATAGCCGACACCAGAGGTTGCCCCCGTGATGACGATGACTTTATCTTTCAGTTTTGCGTCGGTGGTCTTTTGAATAGCGTTGTGATGTTCAAGAAACATCAACTCATCCGGTAGTGGTTTTTTCATATCATCCAAAGTACTTCTTCATGTTTTTACGATAGAATTTATTGAAATGCGGGATATTATTGAAAATATCCCCCCAGAGATCATAATAATCACGTTGCTTTAAAATCAATCCTTCTTCATTCAAAGTCAAACGCGTAACACCATATAAAGGGGTATCCGGGGATTTCTTAAAGGACATCGTCATGACCCATTCCATTGAAATCACGTTGTCTTTTTGCATGATGTTAAATAAATCCATATGTAAAGAGCGACAGCGCTTTGTCAGACGCTCGCACATCGCAATAAAATCTTCTTTACCAACGACTTTTTGAATCGAGTCTTGAAAGACGATCTCTTGGTGATAATACGGAAAGATATGGGACCAGTCTGGTTTACCTTCACGATTGTAAGTCTTTGACCACAGTTCTGCGACCAAGTCAGTATTCAATGGGACTAAACTGTGTTCATTTGTCATGTTTGTTTTCCTTTAAAAGATCTTTATGTACCGCATCAGCCGCAAGCTTACCGGTCAAGACCGCTACAGGAACACCTGCAGGATTAAAGGTGAATTGACCCGCTTGCTTGATGAACTTGATGGGGGTGTGTACGGCTTTACTCACACTGAGAAATTTATATTCGACTGGGAAGGGGTGATTCTCAAAGGACCAACCGGTTACCGATCCTTGTGTCGCATAGGTTCGATCATAAATGGTTTTAGGTGTCGAGACAATCGTCATTTCAATGTGTTCGCTCAATCCGTGCCATAAACCTTCATCCAAGATGCAAATCATCTCTTGGCTTGCCAGTTTCTTGAATTCATCGTAATATCCACATTCTACCAAATGCTCACAGAGTGCATAGTCAAACAAAGTGGATACGATCAAAGCAGACTTACCTTTTGGAGATAAAGAAGAATCACGAAGTGATGGAATGGATATTTCCAAGGTATTGACACTTAGATTCGCTTTAATATACTCGAATAAGGTTTGTTTATCACGTGTGAAAGATCCATTTTCCATAATTGTATCAACTGGTACGCTTGAAATGCCTTCAAGTTTTGGTGTATAGAATGCATGAGGACCGTTTTTAGTACTAAAGTATTGAGGCTCAAGATTGGTAAACATATCTATAGTGATAATGGAATCGGCACCTTTCATTGACGCAAAGAAATTCTTCTTAGCGTTCAATTCAATCTGCAGACGTTTTTGTTTTATGCCTTCGATATTTAAACAGTAATAGAAACGATTGGTATCCGCTGCCCAAAGCAGTTGTTTAAAGGAATAGACATTTCCATCTTTCGTTTTGACTTGTTTTGCATCTGAATCAATGGAGATGACTTCACAACGATTAAGTAGTTCGCCATCTTTCTGCTGGATATAATTCACAAAAGTCTCAATGATTTTTTGTGTTGAACCCATTGGATATTGGTACTGAAGATAGAGGGTAAAGTAAGACAATGCAAAGAATGTGGGTGTTTTCGCAAAGAAGTGTTGCGATATCATATCGACCATAGCTTGGTCGTTTGTGATTTTTTGTAGATATTCATCCACAGGTTCCATATAACGCATGGCTTTACGCATATGCACCATGAATTTGAACATCCACGGTAAAAGTGTTTTACTGAGATATTCCATATCATAAGGTTTAGGTAAAAAGAGAGGATTCTCAATGCCATAAAGCACATCCATATGTGTCATGATTGCTTTGATGTCTTTCATGATGGCATCAATGGCTTTGTGTTCATTGGGGAATGATTGTTTCAATACATTCTCGTAATCATTCAAGGATGAAACGGATAAAAAATCCATGCTCGCATCTTTAAACGTCATCTTAATGGGGTTTTTGGCAAAAGGAATATCCATATCCAGTTGCTTGAGCATGGGGGTGATGATTCCAGAATCAATGATGCCTCGAGCCCCTTTATCAACCCAATGTCCTTTGACGTTGAAAGCACCTAAAAGACCACCGAATGCTTCGTCCTTTTCGATGATCAATACTTTATGGTTGTCTTTGGAAAGATAGGCAGCTGATGTCAACCCCGCCATGCCTGAACCGACAATGATCACATCATATGTCTTTGGTTGCATAGAACCCCCGTTAAGATAAGATACGTTATCAAAATCTTAGCAGATTAAAGCAAATAATAAAATAGCGATGCTTTTAAGATTGTTTAGAAAGATCAAATGTGTTTACAGAATCGAAACACGTTTAAATTTGACCTGGGTCAAGGAATCAAGCAGATGATTACGCCATAATGGAACTATCAATTAATCATTCATGATTAAAGGAGATAACAATGACTGAAAAATCTAGATTCATAAATGTCGTAGAAGAATTGATGCCCACCCTTGAACAATATGTTCCGGTTGTGGATCGTGTCCATGGGGCACATCATCCTGAGTTTCACGAAGTACGTGCCGTGTTCAACACCATTCATGCGAAAACTAAAGAGACAATTAACCCTGATCTGAACGTAGAGTTTACTCAATTGCGCAAGATTACGGACAATTATGTCGTTCCGGATGATGTCTGTGAATCGTATGAAGCGGTTTATGACATGTTAAAAGCATTGGATACGGCCTATCTGACATCAAAATGATGATTTAAGATTCAGTTCGATCCATATCGAGCTGTTTTTATATTTTAAAACAAAAAACCCTATTGCTAGGGTCTTGATGTCAACTGGCGGAGGACATGAGATTCGAACTCACGGAAGCTTGCACTTCGCCACCTTTCCAAGATGGTGCCTTAAACCGCTCGGCCAATCCTCCAGGTGCTTATTTATTATACATAATGGACTTTGACTTGTCACTCATTTTTTACATTTTTGAGCTTGAAACCTAAATGATATATTCAAAAATAAAGTTCCATGATATCCATGTAAAGTGCTTAATTTCTGTTGATTTTTGTTTATGTTTACGTTATTATATTAAAGCAATGCCCTGGTGGTGAAATTGGTAGACGCAATGGACTCAAAATCCATCGACGAAAGTCGTGTCGGTTCGACTCCGACCCGGGGCACCATTAAGTAAACAAACTCTTGAAAAAGAGTTTTTTTATGTCCTAAAAGGTGTATGATAATTGACGTTTAGAGGGAAGTAAAATGCACTATCAAAACCGTAAAGTATTCACAACTACATGGATCTCCATTCAGACCTTTCTCGCAGGTGCGATCAATGTCTATGCAGTTTTCATGTTAGAAAAAACAATCTCCCATCATACGGGTTCAATCTCCAAGGCGGCGATAGCTTTAGCCAATGGGAACTGGTTGTTGGCGTTTCATTTGGTATCCTATTTATTGTTGTTTTTTGTTGGAGCTTTCTTTTCTGGTCTTACAACTTATAAGCGTAATCGGGGTGTTCGTTTGTTGCACAGTGTCTATCCGATTTTATTTGGCTCAATGATCATTGTTGGTGCTTTTATGAAATTTCATTTGGAAGATCTACTAAGAATCATGGCCTTTGGCATGGGTTTGCAGAACGGAACCTATATCCGCTTCAATAACATGCAGATACGTACGACCCATATGACGGGTTACCTAACGGATGCGGCTGTAAGTTATGGTAAAGCCCTCAGAGGTTCGGTGGAAGAACGTAAGAAGGCACTCTTTATCAGCTATTCGATCTTAATGTTCTTTGTGGGTGGATTATTTGGAGCTTGGATCCAAATTAGTCATCAAACTTGGGCATTGTATATAATTGGGACATTGTATCTCTTGGTAGGAATATTGGTCTTCTTGTTTCATCCAAAATCGATTTAAAAAACGCATTTCACTCAGTGGAATGCGTTTCTTCATTAAAACATTTAACAATGCCTTTATATAAAGCTTGGGCAAGTTTGGTTTGATATTCACTGGATGACAATAAGCGATCTTCATCTGGATTGGATAAAAAACCAAGTTCAACCGTCATAATGGGAACCTTTGACCAATTGAAACCTGTTTGATCATTACGTGTAATCACACCTCGATTCTTCATTCCAACTTCATCAGTCAAGGTATTTAAAATGAGTTCACCATAGATTCGACTGATATCGACGATATCAATCGCATACCCAACTTTACCAGGAACCAACATCGATGCACCATGAACACCAGAATCTTTGAATGAATCCGAGTGGATACGAAGCATCAGATCGGCGTTGTTGTCATTCGCTAGATTCGCACGATCGATATTGCTAGATATTGTTTCATGATCGGTGCGTGTCATAATTACAATGTAACCGTCATTTTCTAACAAATCCCTGAGCATTAAGGACACATTGAGATTGATCTCACGCTCTAATGTACCTGTCACAATACCTGTTGCCCCAATACCATACTTGCGTTTGGTTACCTCAGATCCTGGTGCTATGGGTTCTTCATCCAAGTTTACCCATGGTCCATGTCCTGGATCGATGACAATCACATGTGTTTCGGACTCAACAGGAGTTATTTCTGATTCTCGTTCTTCAATGGGAAGTGGGTTGCTTTCAATGGGTTTTGGTAAGGCTCTCGAATTTAAAGTAGCCCATCCTAAAATGAGCAGTGAAATTAGAAAGGTTAGTCCAAAGAATTTCTTAAGCATTGGTATCCCCCAAGGATAGTATGACACAGAAATGCGATTAGAATTTCATTGTTTTCAGTACAATTATTGTATAGAAAAGAGTCGATTTCTCGACTCATAAGATGAATAACTCTTTAACTCAATAAATTCATGAAGTAAGTAATTACCAAGGGATTAAAGATATTAATGAATACAACCGTAATGACAGGGAGCACAAACCATGCATTTGGTGCTGCTCCGTGTTCTTCAATTACAGAAGCCATGTTTGCAATCGCATTCGGAGTCTGACCTAAACCGACACCACAATGTCCTGCGGCCATAACCGCCGCATCATAGGATTTACCCATGCTTCCAAAGGTAATGTAATAAGCATAGACCATCATAACGATTGTTTGTGTAAGTAGAATGACAAGCATGGGAATTGCTAAGCCGATTAGTTTTGCGATATTCAATGACATTAAAGTCATAGATAGGAATAAGTTCAATGCGACATTACTAATCAAACTCACTTCTTTTTCACGAATCTTGAAGTAACCAGAATCTGCCAAATTGCGTGCAACGGTACCACCAAACAAACATCCAACATAATAAGGGAAGGTTAAACCAGTTAAGCTGAGTAAGTAGGAAATGAAGGTTCCACCCGCGGCAGCGAGCAGAATCACTAAAATAGTGTTGAAAATATTACCTTCACTAGAGACGAGTTTATCACTTTCTTTTTCAATGGTTTTTTTGTCGGCGAATTCGCTTTTGAGTTTGTATCTGTCAATTAAACGTTTCGCAACAGGTCCACCAACCAAACTACCTACAAATAATCCAAAAGTTGCAGCGGCAACACCGACGGTCGTAGCGGCTTCTGCACCAAGACTTTCAAAAGTTGGTCCAAACGCAGCGGCTGATCCTACACCGCCAGACATGGAAACCGAACCCATTGATACACCTAAGAGTGGATTTAAGCCGAATAGAGAGGCTAATCCAGCCCCGACACCATTCTGAATGAAAAGTAAGATGACAGCAACAACGGCTAATATTGCACCTTGTTTACCGCTCTTAAGAATGAGTTTGAAACTGACGCTGAAACCAATGGCTGTAAAGAAGATATTCATAAAGAAATCTTGAAGCACATTATCCATTTTAAGTGAGACATTAAACATTGAGAAAACGATGTAAGCTAAAGTACTGAAGATGATGCCGCCAATGACGGGGGCAGGAATGAAATACTTTTTGAATAGGGGTACTTTGTTTTTAATCAAACGGCCAAGACCGAAAACCAAAACGGCAATGCCAAGGGTTTGAACGATATCGAATGTAAGTGTCATAGTTTTTCCTCTTTTGTAATCGTGCAGTCACTTTCGTGAAGTTTTTTATATGCCCAAGTGATATCAAGTAGTTCGCCTTGAGCAAGTTGATTCAATAATTTTTTTTCATAGTCTATAACGGTTTGGACCTTTTTAAGAATGCTTGGAGCATCGTGTGGTCGTATGAATACGACGCCATCTGCGTCACCCACGACAATGTCACCTGCATGGACTACTTTTGATCCTATTGTAATTGGGTAGTTGATTTCGCCTGGTCCATTTTTGTAAGGCCCATTTGGAGATACAGCTTTTGCGTACACAGGGAAATCCATTTTGGATATAACGTCGAAGTCACGAATTGCACCATCAATAATGATGCCACCCAACTTTTTATTTCGAGCATATTGAATCATGATTTCGCCCATTAATGCACGTTCTGTATACCCATCTCCATTGATGACCAAAACATCACCTTCATGCGCTAGATCAATCGCAATATAAATCATTAAATTGTCTCCAGGAGCGACTTTTACTGTAAGTGCAGATCCTAGAATTTTTGCTTGATTGATTGGTTTGATCGATGAGTGAACAGCAGCGTTTCGTTGCATGCAGTCGTCTAGATTTGCGACTTGCAAGTTACGAAATGATTCAATCAGTTCGTTTGAGGGACGTTTAATCTCCTCGATAATGCGGTAGCCTACAGTTGACATAATCAATTTTCCTTATCCTTTAACAAAGTTTTGTGCACATCTTTGATAACGCTTACAATTTATCATGGATTTTGGTATCTGAATAATAGATAATGTTTATATAATATATTAGATAAACCGATATATTGGAGGATACTATGAATATTAATCAAATTGAAGCTTTTCTTGAAGTCGTAAGCTCAAAAAACATTTCTGAAGCAGCACGTAAGTTATATGTCTCCCAATCGACTGTTAGCCAACGAATTAAAGAACTAGAAGAAGAGCTTAAAATTACCCTATTCAATCGAGAACAGGGTAATCGAGAAGTGGAATTAACGGCTTTAGGCCTTGACTTTCTTGTGATGGCAGAACAATGGTACTCAATGCTGAATGAAATGAGACAATTTAGATACAATCTTGATCGTTCGACAATTTCAATCGGTAGTGTCGATATCGTTAATAATTATGGGTTCTCGAAGCTTTATCGTGATATCTTGATTCATGAACCTAATGTACATCTTAAAATCAATACACATCATTCTTATGAGATTCATGCTTTACTTGAAAATCATACGATTGATCTTGGTTTTGTATTTAGCAAGACTAAGAATCGCAATCTTGATACTTTCCCAATCTATTCAGAACGTATGTACTTAGTCTGCAATAAGTTAAGTAATTATTATGAAGGAATATCAGTCAAAGATCTAAGCCAGTCCAATGAAGTTTATCTGAGATGGGGTCCAGAGTATTCCGATTGGCATGATTTATATTGGGACGCGAATAAAAGACCGCTTGTGACGGTGAATACAGGGAATTTACTAATTAATTATCTTTTACATGTGGAAAATACATGGACAATTGCACCCTTGTCCGTCATTGAGTCTTTTCAACATTTTGAAAACATTGTCTATTATGAAATAGAACCATCGCCACCGAAACATGTATGTTATTTGCTGATGCACCATCTTCCTAAATACTCACACAGGAAAGGCATTGCACTATTTCGAAAATACTTGATTGAATTTTTAAAGACATGTAAGTGGATTGATGAACTTTATCTAGAGAATTTCACCGAAAAGTGATTTTAAGAATGTATACTTAAGAAGAGTAATAAATACTTATCTTAAGTGGCAAAAAGGAGTATTTATGTTAAGTGAAATCAAACAAGGAATCTATGTCATACTTGGCAGTATCGTCTTGTTGGGTTTGTCATTCATCGTTTACTTTGGTTTATTCAGGGTTTTTCAAATAATCTTGAATCCTGAAGAACGTTTTGGGTTTGTAATGATACTACGGATTGGCTATGGAATCATTCTTGTATTACTTGCCTTTTTGAACTATCGAAACAACATGGCTGAGTGGTTGAAGGCAAGCTTCATGTCTGCAGGATTGGGTACTTTTTTGATTGGACTCTCAGTGAGCCTATACGAAACACCAATCTTGGCCTACGGAGTGATTTTCATTACACTGAGTGCGACCACTTTTTATCTATATAGAACCCAACAAAAATGGTTTCATTATATTCCGATTGGAATGTCTCTACTTGCGATTTGGCTCTACATCTAAGTCGACTTAAGGGTCGAAATAGGGTATAATTAACACATAAAAGAACCGTCTACAAGAAAGGCTTTTGCACAACACCTCGGTGTTCACCAAAGCCTTTCTTTTTGTATCTGGTTGAGGAAAGGAGGCTGTTTATGGCCTATATCACGCATTTCTTATCAGGGAGTTCATACCTGATATATCTCTTTATTTTCATTGGAAAACTCATTGAGGTTGCCTTATCATCCTTACGTTCACAATTGATTCATAAAGGACAACGCATACCTGGCGCGATCATTGCGTTATTTGAATATGCTTTTTGGTTGATGATTACGGCCTCAGCGCTTCAAGGTTTTGCGGAAGATCCAATCAAAATTTTTGTATTAATTGTGGCTTTTGCGAGTGGACATGTATTGGGCTCATTGATTGAGGAGAAAATGGGTTTTGGTTACAGCACGATCACAAGCATCTTCACAGATAAAGAACGTGCCCATCAATCTTCGGCCATCCTTCGTATGCATGGGTTTGCATTAACATTGATGTCCGCAGAGGGCATGCAGGGGGAAGAGCGTTACCTCTTATTGTGTGCCACAAAGCGAAAACATGTCTCTGAGGTCAAACGTCTGCTTTTAAAGAGTGATCCAGAAGTCGTGATGACGGTTCAATATACTCAACAAATCAGTGGTTCACTTTTTCTAGGTTTAATAAAATAATTATTGTTAAACAATAATAGTGTGCTATACTAAAGTCAAAATTATTGTAAAACAATAATCGGAGGTCTGATGAAAAAGAACATCATCTCAAAATGGGGCTTTATCCTCATCTTCTTGTCTGCTTGGTTCATCACAAGTGAAGTCATACATCGAGATATTCAGTTCAACAGTGTATGGTCGATTGGTAAACCATTGAGTTTTGGTTTGGATCAACTTTCACATCTTTCATTATCATCGAGTTTGGGAAACCTTTTTGCTTGGCTGATCTTTATTACTGTGAGTGCCTTACCAATTTTAATTTTACAATTAGTGAAAACGAAATACAGTAAGCATCGTTTAAGTTATTGGATAGCGATTTTAATGGGAGCTTTTCTAGCCTTATCCATTTATGGTAGTTTGAATTATTTGTTCATGTCTCCTTTTCCTGGTATTGCTTTTGAACTTCAAGCCCAGATGCACGCGACTTTGATTACAATATCCTTGGTTTTATTCATCGTATTGTTGCTGATTTCGCTTCATTGGCCGATTAAAAGTGAAGAACGTTTGATTCGCCTGTTTCAAACCTTTCTATGGTTATTAGCATATCTTGGCTTAGCTTTGATGGGCGTTCTAAGTGCATTGGTATTGAATCCTACTTTTCAAGTGTTTCAACCCGAGTGGTTCAATGCCTTGATTCAACTCTTTGCACAACTCTTGCCAATGGTTTTGCTTATTCGACTTATACCAAATATTACAGAACTCATCGATCGTTACGGAAAAGAAGGTTTTTCGACAGAACTTCATCCGCTATTAGAGAAAATAACTACCAAGAATGCTCAAGCTGTCTATGGCATGTTCATTATTCCTTTGGTTTATAACTTATACCAACTAATCTTATTTACGAATCAAAAGAGTGCTCACTTTACATTCAATTTCCCATGGATTGAATTGATTCTGTCCATTACGATCCTCTTTGTGATGCATTTATTGAAACGTGCCATCAAACTTCAAAGTGAGAACGAAGGATTTGTGTAATGGCAATCCGTGTAACCCTCGAAGATCAACTAAAACGCAATCATATGACATCGAAAGAGTTGTGCGAAAAAGTTGGCATTACCGAAGCAAATATGTCGCTGTTAAGAACGGGCTCCGTTAAAGGGATTCGTTTCAATACCTTGAATCGTATTTGTTATTATCTGCATTGCAATGTGGAAGATATTCTGTCCTTTGATGGCAACTTGGAGGTTGAAGATGAAGACTAAGATAATATCAATTCTATTACTGCTTATCTTGAGTGGCTGTACTTTAGCGAAAGCACCAGAAACATTTGTTGCACAAGAACGTGAAATCATCGGTATCTACATCACGACAGAATCCATGTTAATTCAGGGTACTGTTTTGGATACGAATGATAGTTCACAGACGTATGCATTGATAAGCAAGCATGAAAAGAATGGGGCAAGTTATGTGGAAAGCATCGTCTCAGGTAAATTCTATGATAGTTTGATGGATGTCAATGTGACAGATGAAAGAGTCACAAACACATTCACTGCGAAAGTTTCCGTTTTGATGCAAGTTTCAGGAGTAGTCATCCAACATTATGAAATTCTTAAAACATCGGATGGAAGCTTTGTGATTGGCAACTCAATGAATGGCATCGGTTTGAATGGCGATGGGACTGCAAGCGTCAATTTTGATTTTAGTAAAGATGTTGAAGTCAATGGTTTGAAGACATCAGAAAGTCTCAGTTTTAATATAGAATATGTCCCAATAAATAGGTTGTTGAGTCTAAAGCTTATTGAGTTGAATGTAGATCATACTAAACTTATGGAAACGGATATGATGGGAACGAGTGAAGTCAATCTTCAAGAAATGACACAATACATGCTTGTGGAAGAGGAACGNNGAAGTATTTGCTTCACCGGATACCTTACGTTTTATTCCATAAACAAGTTAGAATGATAAAGAAAAAATCGAATTGATTTGTACAATATGAAATGCAAAAAACGGAGACGAGACCATGGACATCAATATTTCAGTTAAAGACACACAACTTAGAACAGAAAGACTGTTGCTAAGACCCTTTGAAACATCGGATCTCGATGATTTCTATGCCTATGCATCGGTGGAAGGTGTCGGTGAAATGGCAGGTTGGCCTCACCACACTGATATCGAACTTACAAAGAAGATCCTTCAGGAATTCGTTGATAAGAAAGAAGTTTTTGCGATTGTTCATTTGAAATCACTCAAGGTGATTGGTTCCTTGGGCATCCATCGCTCTTGGGCGAATGAAGATCCGGATTTAGAAGAGTTAAAAGTAAAAGAAATTGGTTATGTCTTGGCAAAACCCTACTGGGGTCAAGGCTTGATGGTAGAGGCTGTCAATGCGGTGCTTAGACATGGATTTGAACATTGGAAACTCGATGCATTCACAGTCGGTCATTTCAAACACAATGCACAATCACGACGAGTCATTGAAAAGTGTGGGTTTACCTTCTATAAAGAGGATATCTATCAAGCGAAACAAATGAATCAGACATTTGAAGATCGAAAATATATCCGATTCAGAAACGAGGAGCGTTAAATGTGCGGCGTTTGTGAACGAATTCAAATGATACAAGATCATACCAATCCTTATTTCGTCATGGAGTTGGAAACAGGTTATGTCGTCATGGGAGACCATCAAAGGATACATGGATATACGCTATTTCTCAGTAAACACCATGTCCATGAATTACATCAATTGGATATGCCTTTGCGCGTGAAACATCTCACGGAAATGAGCATCGTCAGTGAAGCGATTCAACGCGCATTTCATGCGGATAAGATGAACATCGAATCATTGGGCAATGGGGAGACACATCTTCATTGGCACCTCTTCCCGCGTAAACATGGAGATACACATGAACCTGGTCCCGTGTGGTGGTTGCCTAAAGAAGAACTTTGGAATGATCGATTTCGACCCAGTAATGAAGAATTATTAAAGATGATTGAAACATTACGTTCTGAACTTATTGATCTAATGCCATCCGTTTCTAACGCTTAGAGCGTAAAATACAATGACACGCATGAATGTTTTATAATGGATAAAAGGAGATATTTAGATGGACATCTTTCAAACATTTATTGATGAGATTCCCAAGCCTGAACATCGTCAACGATTTGTTGAAGTACTAGAACATGTCTCAAAGACATTCCCTCAATTAGAAAAGCGCTTTGCATGGAACCAACCGATGTTTACCGACCATGGGACCTTTATCATCGCCTTTAGTGTGGCAAAGAAACACATGGCATTTTCGCCTGAGTGGGTGGGGATTCAACACTTTAAAGAACGCATGGCTGAAGCTGGTGTGGATCACAGTACGATGATCATCCGCATGCCTTGGGATAAAGCCTTTGATTATGAGCTTCTGGATGATGTCATACGATTCAATATAGAGGATAAAGCAGATTGCACGCGTTTCTGGCGTGTACGATAAAAGGAGCACTATGAACAATTTTATTTATAACATTCCTGTAAAAGTCTATTTTGGTGAGAACCAACTTGAACATCTTGGACCTGAAGTTAAGAACTATGGTTCTAAGGTCTTGCTTACTTATGGAGGAGGCTCCATTAAAAAGATTGGTTTGTATGACAATGTCATGCATGAACTCAAACAAATGGGAGTGGAAGTCTTTGAGTTCGGTGGTATTGAACCCAATCCACGCATCGAATCCGTCAATGCGGCAATTGCTTTGTGTAAAGAGAAGGGGATTGAAGTCATTCTTGCGGTAGGTGGTGGAAGTACCATCGATGCAAGTAAAGTTATTGGGGCAGGTGTTTATTATGATGGGGATGCATGGGATCTGGTGACACGTAAGGCTCCGATTAAGAACGCCTTGCCTTTGTTGACAATTTTGACTTTAAGCGCAACCGGTTCAGAGATGGATGCGGGTGGTGTCATCACCAAGCTATCCACCAATGAGAAATATGGCATTGGGCACGAAAGCATGCTTCCTAAGGTATCTTTCTTAGATCCGACAGTAACGTATTCTGTCAATGCGTATCAAACCGCTTGTGGCAGTGCGGATATCATCTCGCACATACTTGAACTCTATTTCAATACAACAGAAGACTTACGTATGTTGGACTACATGATGGAAGGCTTGTTGAGGACGGTTATCGACTATGCACCAGTCGCATTGAAAGAACCAACAAACTACGAAGCGCGTGCTAATTTGATGTGGGCATCCTCGTGGGCGATCAATGGTTTCTTAAATGGGGGCAAACGACAAGCTTGGTCGGTGCATCCCATGGAACATGAACTTTCGGCGTTCTATGACATTACACATGGCTTGGGCTTGGCTCAATTGACACCTCGTTTCTTGCGTTATTGTTTGAATGATCAAACCGTTGCACGCTATGTACGGTTTGGAGTGGAAGTCTTTGGGATTGATAAAACACTAGAGCCTATGGAAATCGCAGAACGTAGTATTCAAAGCTTAGAAACCTTCTTCTTTGAAACCTTAGGCTTGCAGAAAACATTTACTGAGATTGGCATCGATCGTACTCATTTCAAGGCAATGGCGGATAAAGCGTGTCGTGGTAAGGAGATCAAAGGCTTCATCACTTTGAAACCAGAGGATGTCGAGAAGATATTTGAAATGTGTTTATAGAGAAACTTCGGTTCCTTTTTGTTTGTAGAAGATTCAAGCTTGGTTTATGCTTAAGACAATGGAAAAACTAAATCAAGGGATTGGAACCTTAGCTGAAAAGAGTCTTCATGCTTTCGTTAAAAATCACATTGAACCCAATGCTTTAAATCATGAAATCAAGTTGCTAGGCTATCATGTGGATATTTTCAATGCACAAGGTGTCGTGGAAATACAAACACGACAACTTTACAAATTAAAATCCAAACTGGATGTCTTGCTAATGGAATATCCAGTAACCATCGTGCATCCCATTCCTGCCACGAAAACTTTGGTCTGGGTCGATCCTGTCACCTATGAAGCCACCAAAGAGCGTAAGTCGCCGAAGCGGGGTTCAATCTATGATGCGGTTCGTGAACTTTACGGTCTAAAGGATCGCATTGGACATCCCAATCTATCCATCGCTTTGATTTTCTACGACATGCGAGAAACACGGTGGTTGAATGGGTGGAGTTCGGATCGTAAGAAAGGTTCCGTACGCCATGATCGTGAACCTGTGGCTTGGATTGAAACGATTTATCTTGGTTCGAAATTTGATTACTTAATATTCCTTCCTGAGCGTTTAAGTGAACCATTTACCGTAAAGGATCTTGCCTTAGCAACACCACTCAATGAACGTAACGCATCATTACTGATCGGATTACTTAAGCACTTAAAGCTGATTGAACAAGTTGGTAAAAAAGGTCGAGCGTATCTCTATCAAAGAACATTAAAAAACACGCTTCAGAAATGAAACGTGTTTTTGTTTGACTAGAGTTTACTGAGCTCAACGGCGATTTGCGCACCGACCTTGGCGTTGTTATAGACGAGTTGGATGTTGGAATCCAAGCTGTCACCACCAGTTAATTCTTTGACTTTCGCTAAGAGGAAAGGGGTGCTTTCTTTACCTTTGATGCCTTGTTCATTCTGTTGTTTTACAGCTTCAAGAATGGCATCGTTGATAATTTTAGGATCCATTTCATACGCAGCAGGAATTGGATTTGCCACAATCATGCCTCCTTTGAGTTTTAGATCCCATTTTGTTTTAAGGGCTTGAGCTAATTCTTTAGGCGTATCAACGCGGTAATCGACTCCAAAGCCACTCTTACTCGTGTAGAAAGCTGGCAATTCATCCGTTTGATAACCGACAACAGGGACACCATTGGTTTCAAGGTATTCAAGTGTCAAGGCGATATCTAAGATGGATTTCGCACCTGCACAAACAACTGCCACATCCGTCTGAGCCAGTTCCAAGAGGTCGGCTGAAATATCAAATGTGCTTTCTGCACCGCGGTGAACCCCACCAATTCCGCCTGTCGCAAAAACTTTAATCCCAGCCATTGAGGCTAAGATCATCGTNNCCTAAGAATTCGATTTCTTCAGGACTTAAGCCTACTTTGAGACGTCCATTGAGAATGGCGATGGTTGCTGGAATCGCGCCATTATCACGAACGATCTTCTCCACATTCAATGCGGTTTCCACATTCTTAGGATAAGGCATGCCATGGGAGATGATGGTTGATTCAAGTGCCACTACCGCTTTATTGTTGGCGAGGGCTGCTTTAACTTCTTCACTGATATCAAGATATTTTTCAAACATGTTGGAGCTCCTTTAGTGTTTCATGTAGTGTTTGTTCATTCAGATTCGGATTGATGGTATCGGGATGAGATAGGGCGAGACGAGATGCGGCCATTGCCACAGAACAAGTCTCTTTAAGCTCATAGCCCTTAAGATAAGCATAAACCAAGCCAGCCATGAAAGCATCGCCAGCACCTGTCGCATTGATCACCTCAATCGGCAGTGTGGGGAAATGATGATGAGTCTTTCCTTCAAAGACTTGAACACCCTGTGAACCAATACTGATGAAGCTGCGTTTACACTTCAACATCCCTCCGAGCTCTAACAAAGAGGTGTTTTCATGACCACCCGTGAGCACTTCAGCTTCCATGCGATTGGGCTTCAATGTGTGAATATTCTTTAAGTGATCCTTGATCTTCAATGCCTTTTTGGTTGAGACGGTATCCACAAAGAATTTTGTTTTAGGATACTGGGTCAACAGATGATCCAAGACAGATTGTGAGAGGTTGGTATCCAAGACAACCAATTGTGCATGTTCGATGATGGAACGTTTGGCTCGGATGTGATCCACAGTAAGCTTTTCAATCGAATCCATGTGATTGATGGCCAACGCCATATCATGTGTTTCATCAAGTATGCTCAAATAAGTGGAAGTAACTTCACCGGACAGAATTATCGTGTCCTGCATGTTCAGACCAATCGCTTGCGCTTCCTTGAGGATCTTTTGACCATAGGGATCATCCCCAATCACACTCATCAAACGGGTAGGAACACCCAACCTTGCGCAATTCTCTGCAATGTTACGTCCAACACCTCCTAAAGACACTTTAACCGTCCCAATGTTTGAATCTCTATGAATGAGTTTCTCTTTAGGAAAGCCTTGGATGTCCACATTGGATCCACCAATCACCAAGACATAGGGTTCATCTTGGACGATGTACCCCTTACCCAAGAGATATCCCTTTTTGAGTAGGTTGGTGATGTGCACAGCGACCGAGGAACGTGTGATGCCTAAGCGCGATGCAATGTCGTTTTGTGAAATGGTGGGTTCTTGTTTTAAGATGTTTAAGATTTCTTGTTCACGTTGCGTCATGTTTTCCTTTATATTAGCTTAGTATCTAAATATGTGCTTATTATACTTGACACTTTGACAAAAATCAAGCCGTAATTTATTGAATGCGATACTATCTAGGCGTACACTAAAAGTAACTAAGGGAGGGATTCCAATGCGTGGCGTATTCACAACCGTAAAATTCTTACGTAATGAAATTTTTAAGAATGTAGCAGCCGCAGCCTATGAGAATTGGAGTGTAGAACAGATTGAAAATATCCCGAATGAAGTATTGGCGGAAGGAGCACCCAATTATCGTGATTCCGTCGAATTAGAGCGCGAAATTGTTCGCGCTCGTATCAAAGCAGCCATGAATATGGAAATGGGCACCAATTTTAGTGAACATTTCATTGAAGAAGACTTGGCTGCACTTAAACATAAAAAGGTGGGTCGTGACCTGGTCACCGTCATACCTCAAGCCTGTGAAGCCTGTCCTGAGAAAAGTTTTTTCGTAACCAATGCTTGTCATGGTTGTTTAGCACATCCTTGTGTTGAGGTGTGTCCTGTCAATGCGGTGAGTTTGATTGATAAACATGCCTATATCGATCAAGAGGCGTGTATCAAATGCGGTAAATGTTACGATGTGTGTCCTTATGGCTCCATCGTTAAAAATGATCGTCCTTGTGTTGCGGCTTGTGGTGTCAATGCGATTACCAAAGATGAAGTGGATCGAGCCGTTATCGTTAGTGATAAATGTGTCAGTTGTGGCATGTGCATGGTGGCTTGTCCATTTGGAGCCATTGTTGATAAATCAGAAATCTATCAATTAGTAGATGCCTTGAATGGACCTGATGAAGTGTGTGCCATTATCGCACCAGCTTTTGTTGGTCAATTTGGCGATAAAGTCACAGCCGACCAAGTGGTTGAAGGTTTATTACAGCTTGGCTTTGATGATGTTGGTGAAGTTGCTTATGGTGCGGATATCACCGCAGTCGATGAAGCGCGGCACTTTTTAAAACATGTGCCTTTGGATCAACCATTCTTAGCCACTTCTTGTTGTCCTGCTTGGTTACAGGTTGCGAAGAAAGAGTTGGGACCTAAAGCGTATTGTGTATCTGATTCAGCATCACCGATGGTTGAAACAGCGAATTATCTTAGAAGGACGTTCCCGAATACAAAGATCGTCTTTGTTGGGCCATGTTCGGCAAAGAAGTTTGAAGCAGCTTATCTCGATGTGCAGAATAGTGTTGATTATGTAATCACTTACGAGGAAATCAATGCGATGATGATCGCCAAGGGCATTGATTTGGCAAAAATAGAACCGACACAGAAATTGAATCATGCCTCTGTCGATGGTCGTGGCTTTGCGATATCGGGTGGGGTCTTGAGTGCTGTTGAAAATGTCGTCAAACGTTTGGATCCCGATCGTGTTATCAAGGTTGAAAAGGCCCAGACACTATCTGAATGTAAGAAGTTGTTGATGTTGGCTAAGGCGGGGAAACGTGATGGATACATCATTGAAGGTATGGCTTGCCCAGGCGGTTGTGTTGGGGGAGCGGGAACAATCATCCATCAAACGCGTGCAACGGCAAATGTAACAAACTTCGCTCGTTCTTCCGAACGTTCGAGTGCCTTAAAGACTTACGAGGAATCAAAACCTTAAGCGTTGAGTTAAATCAACGCTTTTTAAAAAAGGAGTCATTGTGCTTAGTGTCAAAGAAAAAGTATTCGATCCACTGATTGATGATCATTTTGTGATTGAAAAACATCTCATTCAGTTCCAATCAAACGAAAATGTACTTCTAATAGATTGGACGAAATGTCGGCTCACACCTCAAGAGATCATTCAAACTTATTTACCAATCGTGGAATTTGCGCATGAGTTGGGCTATCGTGTGGAAGTTAAGATACCACTTGTTTTGATGAGTCGTTTCTCGTATGATGCCGATCCGATTGTCTTCTGTGGTCATACCTTAAATCCGTTTGCGTTTGACGATGTACACGTTATCTTGTAAGTCGTTCATAACGTATGAAATCAGGAAAAAGAACAGATTTATTGTTTGAATGAAGGGTTTAAGGTCATGAAGTGAAGAGATTCTTTTGGGGGTTGTTTAACGAAGAACTTGGTGCTATGATGTGCTTGTCATTGAAGAATTGGTATTGGGGGCATTGATCAATCGGGTGCATGTGGACGCTTTACCGGATTGTGAGCAAATAGCGTAACCGACCTTAAGGTCGGTTTTTATTTTTGATATATTATGATGAAAGGAGTGATGTGGTGATTCTTAGTTTAGGAAGGGAATGTCGTTTTGTTTTTAGTTCCCATTATGTTTTGTGTATGGATGGCACAACTAAAAATGGTTTGGCTTTGTAAAGGATGCGAAATAAAGGAGAAAAATAATGAAACGAATCGCTTCTTTGTTTATCTCGCTCATGCTTATGCTTGCTCTTGCAAGTGTTGGCATTACCCAAGTTTCGGCTGGAACCGTTGATGATAAAGATTACTATCCGCTCTTTGCTGGGCAAAGCACTGAGATTGGACATTTGGAAGTGTGGAACGATGCGTCCAACCTATATGTTCGCTTCGTTTTAGAAGAAGAAGGCTGGGAAATGACGGAAAGTCATTTAGCGGTTGTTGATGAAGTTTCTCAAATTCCGGTATCTGCCAAAACTTTGAATGCAGTACCCGGTCAATTTGAGTTTAAGCAAATGTATGAGCCTGCCGTGAGTGAAGCATTGTATGTGATTGCTAAAGGTGAACTCATCGGCATTACCGATCCGACGATGATTTTGGCAGCTCATGCTGAAGTCAGACATTCCATCTCGAAGTCCATTGCACCTGAAATGTCGTGGATGCGAAGTCTTGAATCGGATGACATCGATGTTGATGCAAACGTCAATGAAGTGTATCATACATCAGGTTTTGGAGGCGCTTGGTCATACTCTGACGTAATGCCATATCTGACCAACCTTAGTCCAGAAAATGTTTGGGACAATGGGATTTATCATGGACCTGTGGTTCCGAATGTTTCGTATGCCTCTTGGAAGTATGCGTATACGATTCCAGACGGTGGAAGTTATGCGGGTGCTTCAGATTTACGTTTATTTAAAGCAACATTCAATGTGCCTGAGAATTACATCATTCAAGGAGCTACGCTCGGCGTTGTGAATTATCTTGATCGAATTCCAATCAATGATAATTTATACATCTATGTCAATGAAGATTTATTGATGTGGGGGGGCACACGTGCGAGTGTGATCAACTCTGCTGGCGGACATGAAGGTACGACGGGCATTTCTGCAATTCAAGGTTCAGCTCAAGTTGAAACAGATGGTTGGTATCTTCCAGGCAACTTCCCGAACATCGATAATTTGTTAACAGGGATGAATAAACTTGAGATTTTTGTTGAAAAAAATGAATTGTGGGGTGGCTTGGGAAAGTTAGACCTACATTTGACTGGTTTGTTGTATAATCGTTTAGACTCGGCATGGGCAGCTCATGATGTCGGAGACCCCCTCATCAATACGACTTTGAAAGGGAATTGGGCGACCTATATTGAATATGAATTTACCTTAGAAGAGCCTAGTCTATTAAATGGGGATTTTGAGTCTCCATCAGTCGGTACATCACCTTGGTATATCTATCCAGATGGGACGACTAATCTCGGATGGCGTGTGGCTTGGACGGATGCACTCATGCCTGGAGTGGCGTATTTAGAACTCCAGACAGTAGATGCTATAGGCTTTCTACCTTACCATGGACTTCAACATGCAGAATTGGACAGTTCCAGTTCTGTTAGAATCTACCAGGATGTTGCGACCATGGCGATGCAAGACTATAAATTGTCGTTTAGTTGGTCACCACGAACCGGAGGTCTTGTTGATGGACTTGAAGTCTATTGGGATGGTGCCTTGGTTGGCACCTATACGGATTCGGTAGACATTCAATCTTGGCACACTGTTGTTCTTCATGATTTGGTAGCGAGTACAGTTTTGACAAGATTGGAGTTCAGAGAAGTTGGTGTTGCTAATGGTTCTGGTACAATGTTGGATTATGTTTTGTTAACGCTTGATGATTGATAAATAGAATTTCAAAAAAGCACACCGAGGATGATACTCGGTGTGCTTTAGTTTGACTTTATTTGATACAGTCTTCCTGCATCTGTAATGGCATAGAGTGAGCCATCGATACCTTGAGCCACATCTCTGAAGCGTTGTTTTTCGCTTTGTAAGAGATGTTCTTCCGCAAGAACGTTATCCCCATCCAGTACGATACGAACAATGGCTTCTGCTTTGAGGCCAGCGATGAAGAGATTGTTCTGCCATTCTTTGAACATTTCGCCATCATAGAAAATCATGCCACTGGGGGCAATGACAGGATCCCAGTAATAACGAGGTTCTGCCATACCATCTTTTTGTGTGATTTTATCACCGATGGGGTTTCCGTTGTATTCTTCGCCGTAGGAAACGATTGGCCAGCCATAATTCTTTTCGTGTTGGATCAAGTTGAGTTCATCGCCACCTTGAGGTCCCATTTCATTCGCCCATACCTCTTTTGTGATTGGGTGGATGGCGATGCCTTGAACATTGCGGTGACCCAAGGAAAAGACAGTACTGGAAAACCCATCCACAATCTCTCCATCTTTACTGATGTAGTGGATCTTGCCATTGCCATTGGATGGGTCTTGAGCTTGCATGCGTCGATCAAAATCTTGACGATCTCCCGTCGTCAGATAAATGTTCTGTTGATCGTCAAAGACGATGCGTCCACCCAGATGATTGTTTCCAGTGAGATAGGGAAAAGCTGTAAAGACTGTTTCAAAATTGTTTAAACGATTGTTTGTAAGATCAAGTTCAGCGCGACCGATAGTGGTTGCGGAACCTTGTGTTGAAAGCGATGCGTAGGTAAAATAAAGTGTTGAATCCATCTCGAATTCAGAGCTGATGGACAAATCCAATAAACCACCTTGATTCTGTGTATTGATTGAAGGGAACCCTGAGATTCGAGTGATAAAGGTGCCATCCGCTTCTAGGATCACTAATTGTCCTGGTTTCTCTGTGATGACAAGTTTCCCATCGGGAAGGACATCAATACCCCAGGGTTCAACTAATTCTTGATTAATGATCGAATAGGAATAAGTGACTTTTGTCTGTGTACTTGAAGCACGTGTCTGTCCTTCGAATGCAGGTTTAAAATCCGTGTTGGGAACTCTTGTTTCTAAGGGTGGGAAGAGAACCAAACTATTCTCTTCGACTTCGGGTAGTACGGGTGTATTCACGATGGGCTTAGTTTCAGGAGTTGCAGTGCAAGCACTGAGGAATAAAAGCACACTCATGAAGTGGATGATCTTTTTCATAAGAATCCTCCTTTGTTAAGCACAGTATAGAATGTGCTTAATCTTTTTTTAAGCCAGATGCCCATTTTTTATGAAACGATTGACCAATTTTTAACTAAGTCTTGAATTGATGATTCAAAGCGTGTAGATTCACTAGTATGGACGTAAAACAAATACTAAAAGAATATCAAACTCAGCATACAATCAAATTAGTCGCCAGTGACTTGGATGGAACCTTATTGGATAAGACTGGATTGCTCAGTGAAACAAATCGTAAAGCGATACAAGATCTTAAGGCTCGAGGCATTCAATTTGCGATTGTAACAGGTCGACCTTATTTTTCAGTAAGTCCTTTATTGTCGATGTGGGGGATTGAAGGTCTGGTGGATGTGATCATCGCAAACAATGGTCTTGAAATCGGTATCCAAGCAACGGGCGAACTTATTTTAGGTGAAAAACTCTCTGTAGTTGCGATTCATGAGATTCTTGATTTATATGAGGGTGTTCCTGGAAACTTTTGTTTCTATGGAGACAATGCCTTGTATGGGCAAGAGATGGATGCGTTTATGAAACGTGTCAGTGTCAAAAATCATCTTCCTGCCTATGTGGTGGACATGAAAAAGACCATACAAAAAGACCTTGAGAAACTTCTCTTGGCCTGTGATCCCAATGATTTGGAAATGATCAATAACTTCTATCTCGCACATCAAAGTGAATTATATCGTGGTTTCAAATCACAAGATTATCTCTTTGAATTTATGCATCCCAGCGTAAGCAAGTTGGGTGGTATCGAGAAACTCGCTCAACATTTAGGTTTCAATGTCGAAGAAGTTATTGCCTTTGGGGACAATCTCAATGATTTGGAAATGATTCAAGGCAGTGGCTTCGGGGTTGCCATGATCAATGGAGATCCAATTGTCAAAGCACACGCTAAAATCATTGCGCCACATCATGATGAAGACGGCTTTGCGCATATCATCAATCAAATGCTCGAAATATAGTTTAGAAGTAAAATCACATAATATTTTAGCGAGATCCCTTGTGTACATAAGGGGTTTTGTTTTTTATTGAACAGACTATCTAGAGGTGTTATATTGAAACTGTTGAGTTTATTAATGAGCTATGTTCATTGATTATTTTAGCCAATCATCAAATAAAGGAGAGAAACATGTATCATCGTAAAACCATCGCCATACTAACGATTCTTCTACTTTTACTAACCATTTTAAGCAGTGTACTGGGGATTCAAGCCTTTCAAAATGTAGATGGACCTCAATTCACGTCCCTTTATGGGGAACATATTCAATTGTATGGATATGGTATTTATGCCAAAGACTCAGTGTCGGTTGCGGTTCAAGGGATTGCTTCGGATATTGTGACACTCTTTGTCGTGGTTCCTGCGACGATCTTCGCTTTATTGTCCATGCTTAGGAAATCCTTAAAAGGGACACTTGTCTTAACGGGAATGTTAGGTTACTTTCTCTATACCTACACTTCTTATACCTTTCTATGGATGTACAATCCCTTGTTTCTGGTGTATGTCGCTCAGATGTCATTGAGCTTCTTCGCCTTTGTCTTATTGATGATGAGCTTTGATATTCAAAGTTTGCGAAATGCCATTTTACCAGCTTTTCCAAGATTACCACTGATCGTGTTCATGGTGGTATTATCGATTTTAGTCGCAATGATGTGGTTGGGGAGAATCATTCCGGCGATGCTCGAAGGAGTGGCACCCCTTGGTTTGGAGCACTATACGACATTGGTCATTCAAGCCTTGGATTTAGGTTTTGTGATTCCAGCGAGCTTGGTCACCGTAGTTTTGTTGGTTCGTAATCATGTTTGGGGTTATTTTTTAGGCACGATCCTAATCTTTAAGTACGTGGCTTTATTGATGGCAATATCGGCGATGGTTCTACTTATCTTCATTGAGAATACAGGGGCTTCCATGATTGAAGGCGCTGTGTTCATCGGTTTCACCGTCTTGGCATTAGGAATGATAACGTTTGTTTTTCGTGGTATTCGATCGACACACATGGCTTGATATGATATGCGGAAATTAGAACGAGTTCTGATTGCATCCGGTATGTTGGGTGTGATTCTATACGTATTGCATACGATTGTTGGTCAAATTCTATGGCCAGCTTATGACCCCATTGCGATGGATATTAGTTCACTGACTGCAGATGGGGCACCGAATGCCGCATTATTACGGTTCATGTGTGATGCGTATGCTTGGACAATGTTGGCGATGGTTGGGACCTTTTTGATTCAAACGAAACGCAAGAAGCAGAACGCTTTGTTTATTGGGTTTATTGTATTGATGGTGATGCAAATGACATCGTATTTCGGATATGGGTTATTCCCGCTCGATGGTGATAAAACACATATGTCATTTCAGAACCAAATGCATATTTTGGTAACGATCATTGTTGTTTTTTCAACAATTTTGTCTTTTTTCTTAATTGCTTATGGCTTTCATAGAATATCTCAAGCCAAGCTTAGAAACATCAGTCTTTGTTTTGCGGTTCTTGTGACAGCATTTGGAGCACTGAATCCAATAATGATGGCGCAAGGATTAAACATCTTAGGTTTGACGGAACGCTTAGTCATTTATACGATCATGATTTATATGTTTGGTTTGTCTTACTATTTCAGTGTCGTAGAAGTTTGAAAAACCAGTCGAATGTATTAATCCGATTTGGGTAGGGTCAATTCTTAGTTGAATGGTTGAAAGTGTTATAATGAATCTACAAAGAAGGTGAAATCTTATGAAACATATCATTTTGATTCGTCATTCTCAAGCCGAAGATTTACTTGATGGAATGGATGATGCGACACGTTCATTGACTGAAAAGGGTAAAAAGAAACTTCGCAAAATTAGTCCGTTTTTGAAGCAGAAGATTCGTGAGTTTGAAACGGTTTCCATTTTTAGTTCTAATCTAAAACGTTCGATTCAAAGTGCTCAGATCTTGGCGAAACGTCTTGATCGTAATTATGCGGGTGAACAGACTTTTCTTCAAACCGGAGATACCGAAGCCTTACTTGATTTGATAAGAGAAGAAGATGTGGAATGCCTCCTCTTGGTTGGGCATCAACCTTACCTAAGTGAGTTCAGTGAGAATTTGAGTGGTCTTGATCTACCGTTTGAAACCTGTGCATGTGCATGCTTTAGTATCGATGAGGATGAATTCAATCTAGAGTGGTTCGCGCAACCACACTGGATGACGCGACATGCCAAGTCATAGACATCTCACTGTAACTCTTTTCTCAAAATTATGGATTGCACAGTGTGAACAAATCATTTTATGTGCGAAGTCGATACAACGTGTTGAAGAAGAAATTGAAATCGTACATCAGTATCGTATCGCAATTCGTAAAGCGCGATCTTTACTTGTGTTTATGAAGCCCCTTTTAAAAGTGGCTTTTTTTAATCAAGTGAATGCTCAATTGAAAGAATTTGCGAATCATTTCTCTAAAGTACGAGAGTGGGATGTGCTGTTTGAGTATTATGAAAGTACATACCTGGAACATGTGGATGAAGATAAGCAGTTAACGGAATTCTTATTAGGTGTGCAAAGAAAAAACCGATTGGATGCGTATTCGCATTATGATGATCAAGTCATCGTAGCGACTTTACAAACCATTATTCAGAATTTTGAAGTGAACGGATTTAAACACAAAGCCCATGATGTTTCATGTTTATCTTTCGTCAAAAAACGAGCGAAGATATTGCGTAAAGCAATCGAACAAAAAGAAGAACGTTTAAAACCTAATGATTTCAAGCGCATCCATGCATATCGTATCGCGAATAAACGTCTCCGTTATGCGCTAGAGTTGCTCAATCCTGATTTTGATGGTTCATTCGATAAACGTATAAAGCGTTTAAAAACAAAAACCGATCAATTGGGGAATCGTTGTGATCTCTACGTCATGCATGAAGATTTAAATGCTTTACTTGCTCTTCGAGATCAAAACAGCGACAAGATGAGCACTTTAGATAAATTTTTAAGGTTCATTTCATCTGAAATGACAAAGAATGAAGCAAATGGATAAAGTAATTCAAATAAACTTTGATAAACTTAAAGTATGAGCTGTGAAAGGAAAACACTATGAAACTAGGAATCGTTGGGGCGGGCATGATCGTCCATGATGTCTTGAGTTTTTTATCTCAAGTCAATGGCATCGAAATCACTGCGATCTGCAGTCGTAAATCAAGTTATGAAAAAGCGAAGCAATTGGCTATACAAGCACAGATTCCTTTGGTCTATGAGGACTTGGAAGCTATGTTAGAAGATGATAAAGTGGATGCGATCTATATCGGAGTACCGAATGATCAACACTTTGCACTCGCAAAAATCGCGTTATTGGCGAAGAAACATGTCATTGTGGAAAAACCATTCACAAGCAATCATCGTGAAGCTTTGGCCTTGGCTGAGTTGGCGAAACAACAAGATCGTATTATCTATGAAGCAGTTTCGACGCATCATCTTCCCAATATGCTTCATTTGAAAGCAGATTTGCCTAAATTAGGTGAGATTCGCATCGTGACTTTAAATTATTCACAATATTCCAGTCGATATGATGCATTCAAACAAGGTATCATCGCACCTGCGTTTGATCCGAATTTGTCGGGTGGTGCGCTTATGGATTTGAATATCTATAATTTGAATTTTGTTTTAAACTTGTTTGGTGAACCAATAAATGTGGAATATTTTGCCAATGTGCAAAAGGGAATTGATACTTCTGGTATCTTGGTTTTGGATTATCCGACCTTCAAATGTGTTTGTACAGGGGCAAAGGATTGTAAAGCTCCGCTCTTTAACAGTATCCAAGGTGAAAAAGGTTCGATCATCATACAATCTTCCGTAAGTACGCTCCTAAATTATCAATTGATCATGAATGATGGTTTACGTAAACAAAGTTCGACACAAGAAGGTGAGATTCTCAATTACAGTGAAGGTAAACATCGGATGTATGATGTGTTTGTGGAGTTTGAGCGTATTGTCCGTGAAAATGATCGTGCACAAGCACTGAAGATGTTAGAACTTAGTGTATTGAGCATGAAGGTTCAAACGGAAGCACGTATAAAGGCGGGTATCGTCTTCCCAGCAGATTTAAAGGAAGTGGCATGATGAACTTCAATGAATTCTTGCATGTCCAAGCCTTGGAAATGGGACTTGAAGCTGTGCGTTTGGTTAAAGAGCGTCAATGGCGTCGCATTGGGGTGCGCATCATCCTCCATGACGTCTTAGTATTTCAATACTTGATGGATGGAAAAAATGAAGATAATTATCTTCAAGGTAAAATCAATGTCGTAAAAACTACGGGTTTGAGCTCGGATGAAGTCTACAATCGTAGAGCAGAGTTTGAGCACTTATTGGATAAAGCGGAATATTGTGTTAGTGGTGGAGCAGTTCCAATCATCGTCAAGGGAGAAGTTTATGGTGTCATTGCCATTTCAGGGATGACGCAAGAGAAAGATCATGAACTTGCCATGGAAGTGTTGAAGAATGCTTATGAGCGTGTGAGTGCATGAAGCCCATCGTTACAGCCTTAATCGGAAATGGTAAGAGTGCCAATCGCTACCAATTACCTTATATCCTGCAAAGAAAAGATAAATATAATGTAAAGGCAATTTATCAACGTGATTGTTCGGTTTTCAAGTGGAAGAAAATTGAAGATATCCACTATACAGATCAATTGAATCAATTGCTTGATGATCCAGAGATTGAACTGATCATCGTGACCTTACCGTCGCATCTGCACTATGAATATGCTAAAAAAGTGCTGGAAGCCGGTAAACATTGTGTCGTTGAAAAACCCTTTACAGAAACCCTGACTCAAGCGAAAGAACTATTTGATCTTGCGCGTGATAAAGGCTTGATGATTCAGTGTTATCAAAATCGACGTTTTGACAGTGACTTGCTTACGGCTCAAAAAGTGATGAGAAGTGGTGCTTTAGGAGATCTACAGGAGATGGAATTGAGTTTCGATTACGATCGACCGGAAGTTCCTTTAAGCAGTACGAGTTTTAGTCGTATCCATTCCTACTATTATGGTCATGCGTGTCATTCTTTGGACCAAGTGATTTCGATGTTTGGGAAGCCAGACAGAGTCATCTATGACGTGCGTCAATTGCTTGGAAGTGGTCGCTTAAATGATTATTTTGATTTAGATTTGTTCTTTGGATCAATCAAAGTTTCCATCAAATCCAGTTTCTTTAGAGTTGTCCCACGGCCAAGTCTGGTGGTGTACGGTTCAAATGGAATGTTTATCAAAACGAAAAAGGACAAACAAGAAGAACATTTAAAACAGTTCTTATGGCCTGATTGGGAGGGGTTTGGTAAAGATGATCCAGAAGAATATGGCATCTTAAACGTGCGCGACGAAAGTGGTCAAATACAATCATCAAGAGTTGAGACGGTAACAGGGGATTATGGTCGTTATTACGATGTCTTGTATCAAACATTACGTTACAATGAACCGAAGTTGGTTAAAGATGAACATACCTTATGGCAGCTTGAATATTTAGAAGAAGGCATTAAAGATTTGAAATAGAAAAACACGGAAGCTAAACAACAGCTTCCGTGTTTTGATTGTAGATGTCTTCGTTGAAATGGCCTGTTTTCTTCGCAACGATCAGGGTTGCGGTTGCGGCACCCGTCACATTGGTGGCAGTACGTCCCATATCCACTAAGCTTGAGATGGGTGTCATCAAGACAATGACATCCAGTGGTAAGCCCATGCTTGCAAAGACAGCCGTAGCCGTAATCGTGGCGGTACCTGGAACACCGACTGTTCCAATCGATACCAAGACCGTTGTCCCAATCAACATCGCGTATTGGGCTAAACCAAAAGGAATACCGAGTGCGTTGATTGCGAATACCGCCAACATCGTTGGCCAGATTCCCGCACATCCAGGCATGCCCATGTTTGCGCCTAGGGTTGCGACGAAGGATGCCACATCTTCATGGACACCGAGGTTTTCTTTGAGTTGACGAATGGTTACGGGAAGGGTTCCGATTGAAGATTGTGAAGTGAAGGCTACGATTTGAGCAGGGAAGATCCCTTTGAAGAAGCGGATGGGATTCACTTTCGCAACCAAAGCTAAAAGTGTGCCATGGACTAAGAAGGTTTGTATCACAAGCATCAGATAGGCGACGAGAACAGGTAGAATCAAGACCCATAGATCCACATTCGCACTGTGACGACTGGTCGCATAAGCAATCAATGACAATACAGCGTAAGGTGTCAACTTGATAATGGAGCGAACGATTCCGAAGAGAATTGTGTTTAAAGCATCGATGCCTTCTTTAAAGTTAGAAAGCGAAGGAATGCGCTCACGCAATTTAACAAAGGTAAAACCGATCATTAAGGCAAAAATCAAAAGGGGAATGATTTCTTGATTTGCCGCATGAGCGAAAATATTACGAGGGAAAAGATTGAGAATTGTTTCTAGCAATGTTGGGACCGTTGTGGTGCTGGCTTCACTGCTTTCAAGAATCGTCACACCTACGCCTAAATTGAAGAGATTGGATACGACAACACCTAAGATGGCGGCGATGAATGTGTTCAAGCTTAACCAGAAAATCGATCCCAAACCGATGGATTTAAGTTTTGCGGTATTCTCTAGCTGAATGATGGATGCGATGACACTGATGAAGATCAGTGGTACGACAATGGCTGAAATCAAACGGGTGTAAATTTGTCCGAAGATACGAACCAAGTCCACATGACCTTGGAAGACGAGACCAACTAGAATCCCGAAAATCATTGCGATAAGTGTTCGGATGCCAAAATTGACTTTGCGCTTCGCTAAATAGAATAATAAACCAAATAAAATAAGTGTCGTGCCTAAGGCACTGATTGCGTTTATGGTGAACATAAATTTCCTTTCAATAAAAAAAACAGGTCGAAAACCTGTTGAAAATGCTAAATGGTTCTCTGCTTAGCTAAATTCAACATCGATTGTGACAACACATTATTCTATTTACATTAAGTAACATCGTTGAATCGCTCCTTACATAGTAAACATACTAGTAAACTATGTATAGATTATCCAATAATACTCAAAGCTTGTCAATATGAATGATTCTTGTTGAGAGTAGAACTTTATATGGAATTGAAAGAATTTTCAAAGTTTATGAAACTAATTGACATTATCAAAATCAAAAGTCTATAATTGAATTAAATAAAACGCTTTGAAGAGAAGAGTAAGCTGTGTGGACTTGGTAGAGAACCCTGACGTGGTGAAAAGGGAAATCAAGCACAACTGAACATGGTCTTGGAGCGGCATACCGAAGGGGAACCTAAGGCTATGACGGACGATTCCGTTACAAATCTAGAGTATGTCTTGTACTCGAAGAGATTCGATCAGCGATGAGCGAATGAACAAAGGTGGTATCACGGTTTGACCCTCGTCCTTGGATGGGGGTTTTTATGTTTAAAAGGAGAAAAGGGAAATGCAGAAGAAAAATCTAGCGCAGCTTATTCTTGGAGATTGGAATACGAAAACAGTTGTAGGGGTCGCGATTGGCGCAGCCTTGTTTGGGGTTTTAATGGTCTATGGTGGAGTCAAAGTCTTCACAAATACAAATTTAACCACAGCGATGCTGATTCCTGTCATTGTAGGAGCTTTGTTTGGTCCAGTGCCTGCATTGGTGGCTTGTTTCTTTGGAAATGTCATCGCCGATTTGATCGGTGGTTGGGGTTTCTGGTTTGACTGGTCGATTGGAAATGGTGTCTTGGGCTTCTTTGTGGGCTTGTTGCCATTGTATGGTGCAGACATCAATAAGGGCATCTTTACGGTTAAGCATGCGATCATCTTTGCGGTGATTGCGGTCTTGGGCAATGCCTTGGCCTTTGGTGTTGTGACACCTTTGTTCACACTCTTGTTCTTTGGTGGTGAATTGAACATCACCTTCTTACAATCCTTAACCGGTGGCGCATCCAATGTCTTGGTTCTAACCGTTTTAGGAATTCCTTTGTTGTTTGCTTTAGCGAAACGTAATGCAAGTTCACAGAACTTGGTCAAAGAATAATATGTCGCATGAACCCTTGATCGTCTTCGATCATTTCAGTTTCCGCTATGCTTCTCAGCAAGTGGAAACCCTTAAAAACATTCATCTCACCATTCATAAGGGTGAGAAGGTTTTGATCATCGGTCAAAGCGGAAGTGGGAAGAGTACCTTGGTCCATTGCATTAATGGTTTGATTCCCAATTCGTTCAAGGGTGAAATCAGTGGTTCGTGTACCGTTGCTGGCATGGATATTAACCGTGCCAGCATCTTTTCTTTGAGTAAACAGGTGGGCACGGTTCTTCAAGACTCGGATGCCCAATTCGTTGCCTTGAGTGTGGGTGAAGATGTGGCCTTTGCCCTTGAGAATCAAGCGATTGAAAGAAAAGAAATGATTCCTTTAGTTAAGAAAGCGACGGATAAAGTTGGGATGTCGGATTTCTTGATGCAGGTACCCTATACACTTTCAGGTGGCCAGAAACAAAAAGTCTCTTTAGCCGGAGTCTTGCATGAGAATGTAAGCATACTGCTCTTTGATGAACCCTTGGCCAGTTTGGACCCCTATTCCGGCATGCAGGCCATTGAGCTCATTGATTCGATTCATCAAGAAGATCGCACGGTGATCATTGTCGAACATCGTTTGGAAGATGTCATGCATCGGGACATCGATCGCGTCATCGTCATGCATGAAGGGGAGATCGTCTACGACGGTGGACTGAATGCCTTGTTAAAGGCGAATATCCTCGTTCAGTATGGTTTACGCGAGCCTTTGTATTTACAAGCCCTGAACTATGCGAAGATTCCATTTTCAAAATTTAAAGATGTGACAAAGATTCAGAAAATGAATTTCAAAAATGTTCAAACTGAATTGAAGACCTTCGTGCCTAAGCAGATGCATAAGCCTATTGATCACTCAGAAGTACTTTTAAAGGTTAAAAATGTTAGTTTTGCCTATGATGAAAAACCCGTATTAAAAGACATTAACTTTACGGTATGTCGTGGAGAACGATTGGCTTTTGTCGGGAAGAATGGGGCAGGTAAGAGTACGATGGCTAAACTCCTTTGTGCGTTTGTACGTCCCAAAACTGGTTCGATTGCACTGAGTGATACAGACATCAAGGTCTTGACGATAAAAGAAGTGGGTCAAAGAATAGGCTACGTTATGCAGAATCCGAATCATATGATCGTCAAACATTTGATCAAAGATGAAGTGCGCTTCGCTTTGGAGAATCAAAGTTTATCCATTGAACAAATCGATGAACGTGTCGAAGATGCCCTCAAGATTTGTGGTCTTCATTCCATGCGTAATTGGCCGGTTTCTGCAGTAAGTTATGGACAGCGCAAACGGATTACGGTCGCGGCAATCCTCGCTTTAAAACCGGATATCTTAATCTTAGATGAACCAACGGCAGGACAAGACTATGCGCATTATTCGGAAATCATGGATTTCTTAGATCAATTGAATAAGGATCATGGTATCACCTTCATCTTCATCACCCACGATATGCATCTGGCGATTGAGTATACCGATCGCGCTTTGGTGTTTGCGGATGGAGAATTGATTGCGGATGATGAGATTCAAGCGATCATGGCGAATCAAGCCATCATTGAAAAAGCCAATCTCAAACAAACATCACTCTATTACCTAGCGCAGGCATGTGATCTGAATGTGGAAAGCTTTATACGATCGTTTATCGAACAACGGAGCCAATCATGAAGCAGTTTGTCATCAATGTCACACCAGGTCCAACCTTTCTTCATCATCTGACAGGGAAAACCAAGGTCATGTTGTTTGGAGCTTTCATCTTCTATACTTTGATGTCCTTTGATGTGCGTTTGCTTCTACCATTATTTATCCTTAGCTTAATCGCACTCATCAGTTTAAAACCAAGTTGGAAAGTGGTTATTGCACTTTTTACCTTTATCTTTTTTATGAATCTGATCAATCTATTGCTCTTCTGGTTGGTGGATCCGGATGTGGGCCAATACTACACGACAGAAACACGAACGATTCTCTATTCCTTTGGAAACTTCTTCTTAAGCCGAGAAACCTTCTGGTATCTGTTGATTCGTCAACTCAAATTAATGACCAGCTTCATAGTCTCATTGACCTTTATCTTAGCCATCACCCCATCTGAATTTGCGGCGGGTTTGTATGGATTGGGTCTACCGTATAAAGTGTGTACGGTTGTATCCTTGGCATTTCGATATATTCCAGATATTGCCAATGATTATGAAAACATCAAGATATCGCTTCAAGCACGGGGTTTGGAGATGGATAAGCGTAAACTCAATCTCTTCAAACGTTTGAAAGACAATCTCTTTATTCTGTTGCCTTTGATCATCAGTTCATTTGATCGNNTACGCTGAACACGATCCAAGCAAAGCAGATCATGTGTTTCGTTTTGTCGCAATCGCAGTATTATTGTTTAGTTTTACTTGGATTGTTTCACGGATGATTTGGCCTCCTGTCACACAAATGTGGACACCCTTTTAAGGAGCATTTATGATAAAGCTAGAAGAACTCCTCGAATTATTAAGCATCAAGAGTGTTTATGATGAAGCGACGGTCACACCTAAGGAACCCTATGGCAAAGGGGTCGCACAAGCACTTGCATTCATGCGGGAACTTGCCTTGAAACAGGGTATGCATGTGGAAGATTATGATGGCCATGCGCTTGCGATCTGTTACGGAAATCAAGAAGAACGGATCGATGTGGTCTCACATTTGGATGTCGTATCGGCAGGGGATTGGGATGAAGATCCATTCACGCCACGCATCATCAATGGTGAAATCATTGCACGTGGTACGCAGGATATGAAGAGTGCTGCTTATCTGACACTCAAAGCTTTGATCGAAATCAAAAAGAAAAAGATTCCACTCAAACGTCAACTCCGTGTCGTATTGGGCACAGATGAGGAACGGACAATGGAGGACATCGTCCATTATGTCAAACAAGCAGGTCAACCGAAGTTTGCTTTTACACCGGATGGAGCTTTCCCGCTTTCAATTGGTGAGAAAGGAGCGCTCATGTGGCACATTCAAGGTCACATCGAGAGTCCTGTTCTTGATCTGACCGGTGGGACACAGTGCAATGTGATCGCACCGCATTGCAGCTTCACTTTGCCCCATGCGTTCAAGGCTGTACTTAACCAAACGATTGAAGCACTTGGCTTTAATGTGAGATGTGATGAAGATAAAGAGCTTTTACGTTATACCTTCACAGGGGTTGCGGGTCATGCCTCGCGTCCGGAAAGTGGACACAATGCGATTGTGGATGCCCTCGAAGTATTGGCGTTGTGCTTCCCAAAAACAGAATATAGAAATCTTTACACACTATTTGCCAGTCCTTATGCAAAAGGAACGACACTTGCACATGACATCGCACCCATGGGTCCTTTGACCATTAATTTGGGTGTATGTTCAATTCATAATGGCGTTTTTGAAGCGGATGTGGATTGTCGTTATCCTTATGGCGTTTCATCTGAAGAATTGACCCGATTATTAACTCAAACATTACCTGGATTCAAAGTTACGCTACCGTACGATGCTATCCCATTCTTGAATGACATCCAATCGCCCTTTATTCAAACCTGTCTAAGTCATTATCGTGCGTCCTTTATCGATGATCGCGATCCTTTCATATCAGGTGGTGTGACTTATGGTAAGGTCATTCAACCTTGCGTCGCATTTGGACCCCTTTTACCAGGTCGTATCAGTCTCGCTCATCAAAAGAATGAATCCGTTGCCATCGAAGATTTAGAACTTCTTTATCCCTTTTATCGGGATATCATGATAAAACTCGCCAATCTAGAGGAGGAAACATATGCCTAAAACCATCGTTTTTCAATCCGATTTCACCTACAAAGAAGGTGCTGTAGCGGCCATGTATGGAGTGGTTAAACAAGTCGATCCAGAATTGGAGATCATCGATTTGACCCACGAGATCCCTAAGTTTGATATTTGGTCAGCTTCATTCAGACTGCATCAGGTTGTGCCATTTTGGCCAATAGGCACGGTCTTTGTGAGTGTCGTAGATCCGGGTGTCGGGACAGCGCGTAAAGCCTGTGTCGCAAAAACCAAGCGAGGACACTATATCGTCACACCCGATAATAAGACGTTGACACACATTGCAAAGTTTATTGGAATAGAAGAAGTCAGAGAAATCCCTTCAGAACTCCGCTTCGCATCACCGTACAAGACGGCCGTCTTTCATGGTCGTGATGTGTTTGGTTATGTGGGAGCGCTCTTAGCGAGTGGGCAGAAGAAATTCGAAGAACTTGGTGAAGTGTATTCGGATTATCAAAGTTATGTTTTGGAAGAACCACACATCGATGGGGATGCCTTATTGGGCATTGTGGAAATATTGGATCCTAATTTTGGCAATGCTTGGACCAATATTCCAATCACCTGGGCGAAACAATTGGGCATTGAATACAATGATTTGGTAGAAGTGGATATCTATGAGAAAGAACGCTTGGCATTGCAGTTGATCGTGCCGTATAAGTCTACCTTTGGTGGTGTGCATGTGAATGAAGCGGTGATGTATGCGAATGAGCTGGAGTGTTTGGCACTTGCCATCAATCAAGGTTCTTTTATCCATACTTATCACATCAATCAAGGCCCCGATTGGTGCATATGCATCCGTAAGGCAAGTTATGTCTAAGATCTTAGTCCTGCAATCAGACTTCGGGATCGTGGATGGGGCTGTGAGCGCAATGATTGGGGTTGCCTTAAGTGTCGATGATTCACTGAAGATCTTTGATTTGAGTCACTCCATTTCTCCCTTCAATATCCACGAAGCATCCTATCGTTTATTACAGTCTTTACAGTACTGGCCAGAAGGTTCGGTGTTTGTGAGTGTCGTGGATCCAGGCGTTGGATCGAAACGTAATTCCGTTGTGGTTCGTACACGTGAGAATCACATTGTAGTGACCCCAAACAATGGGACACTGTCGCATTTAAGAAAATTTATTGGTATTGAAGAAGTCTATGAAATCGATGTGGCAAAACATCGTCGTAAAGGCGCCAGCAATCAATCGTACACCTTTGATGGTCGTGACTTGTATGCCTATATCGGTGCACGTTTGACAAGTGGTCAATTGTCCTTGGTAGATGTTGGACCAAAACTTAATGAAGATCAAATCGTATCCTTTGAACTTCCACTATCACGTTTCGAGAATAATATGGTTAAAGGCAGTGTTGAAATCTATGATGAACGTTTCGGTAGTTTATGGACAAGCATCTTGGTTGAAGATTTCAATCAATTGAATCCAGAGTACGGTGATCATTTCAAAGTCAAGATCCTACATGAAGAAGTCACTTATTTGGAAGAGGATGTCTTGTATGGTCGTGCTTTCAATGATGTGCATGTCCATGATTTGATTCTCTATGTGAATTCATTGAATCGCATCGCTTTAGCCTTGAATCAAGATTCATTGGTTAAGAAATATGGGATAGGATTAGGACTGGATTGGAAAATAAGCATCACACCCATCCGTTGAAGATGGGTTTTTAATGTGTCATGAACATTGAAATGTATGGATTGTGCTATGCTTGAATTAACATATTAAGTGCAGAAAGGATCGTTATGGACACGGTAAAAAGCATTCTAAGTGAATTGGAACCGCTCGTAAATGAAACGAGTAAGAAAGTCTATTTCAGGCAAGGCATTCAAGAAGAAGTGCTGGGGATTAAGATGGGCGATATACGGAAACTCGCTAAGCGGATTGGAGTTAATACTAAACTGGCTTGGGATCTCTGGAATACGAAAATCTATGAACTTCGCATCCTTGCCTTAAGTATTTTTGATGGGAAAAATCTAAGTGAAAGCGAACTCTTAAACCTGATAACTTCTACCGATACGAAGTATCTGATTGATGAATATGCATTTTCCCTCGATGTACAACGCAACGATCAACTTACTCGTATGAACACATGGTTCAAGCACGATGATCAACGTGTACGTCATACCGCTTGGAATCTTGCGATTGTGTTGAATAATTCCAATCAACTATCGTATGAACAACGTAAAACTTATGTGGACCGTATTGAACAAGAACTTCTTGATCAAGAACCTAATACCCAATATGCCATGAATCGTCTGCTATGTGAAATTGGCATCCGCTACGATGATTTAACCGATCGATGCATTGCCATCGGTGAAAAGCTTGGCTTGTATCGTGAGATGAAGGTTGCCAAGGGATGTACATCGCCTTATGCACCGGCATGGATCGAAGCAGGAAGACGCAATCGTAAACGTTGAGCATATCAATAGGCTCTATTCATGACTTGAATTAAAATTGAGTCATGCAAAGGAGCTTTTTATTTTGGAAAAATACCGCTTGAGCATTGTGGACATCATAGATGAGAGTCCAAACACGAAAACCTACATCCTTGAAAAACCTGAGACATTAACTTGGGATGAGGGTTCGCATATTCATTTAGCCTTAGAAGATTATGATAAAGATGAAGTTCCCAATAAAGCTTTGGTTCGACATATGTCGATCATGAGCAACTGGGATGAAAATAAATTGGCATTCACCACACGCTTTATTGAACCCCATTCACCATTTAAAGAGGGTTTGGCGCATTTGACAAAAGGGGATCATTTGAAAGTCTTCAAGGTCAATTCACGCATGTCACTCAGACGTGAGAATCGGCCTTTGGTATTGATTTCCATGGGGGTTGGTTTGGCTACCATGCGTCCCTTGATTCATCGTTTCCATCAAGATTCCACAAACATCCCCTTGCTTGTGAATCTAAATGTGGATGCCCATGCGGCGCATGAAAAAGCCCTCTATCAAGATGAAATAGAAGGCTTAAGAAGTGATCGACTTCAATTGAATTGGTGTAAATCGCGTTTAGAACTCTTCAATGCGCTAGATGTGTTGAATATCGAAAATCCAATTTATTATGTGGTCGGTAGTGATCTCTTCCTAAGAACCATTCTTAAACGTTTGAAGGCGAAAGGTATTTCTAAGGATGCCATTGTGATCGATAAGAAGTCACACATGTTGGATCTCTATTATGAATACTAGTAAATTAAAGAACAAAGTGAATTATAATGTCAAGGTTGATATACAACATTGTTCATATTTAAAGACCATGTTGAATTATCCTTGTTCCTCCAAGTCATTGTTGTATTTACTCCACCAATGCTTAATGAAGGATTACAGAAATATATAAAAGAAGTATTCATAGAGAATTTCGTAAAGAATGAACTTGTCGTTACGAGAGATTTTGTTTCAGATATGCCAATAAATCTGGTTCCTGTTGATGTATACCCCGTCCCAGTTTGTGAAGCCTTTGATTCGAGTTTTGTAGGTGATCCAAACAAAGTGTCGTAGCTATTAATTTTATGGGCGAAATTTGTGATTCTTATTGTTTCAACTCCTTCAAATGTCCTCGTTTCATAAGTTGCATAGTTTGTTACGCTAGCAGTACCTAAGAAATCAGTCATTTCTGTTGTATAGACTGCTAGAACCGAATATGTTGAGAATTCAATTCCATCAATTGATTTTCTTGATGAAAGTTTTCTATTGATAGTCGTCTTCTTGATCTGAATTTCATCGGCCTTCTCGAAAACTACGGATACATTCACTAAACGATCATTAATCAAAATCCCTCTACTTGCGTAGTTAATGAGTTGGTCATCCGAATAAGATTGGTTGAAAATGATATTAGATTGGCTATCAGTTTTTGCTTCAATATTTACGGAATTTACCTGTAAACCAATAAAAAGGATTATTAGAAATACTCGTGAGTATAAAATTCGTCTTAGCATTTTATTTGCTCCATTTCTTAGTTTTTTGATATGTTTGTAATGCTTAAATAATTCTGTATGAAAGATATGAAAGATAAATACCAAATGTGAAGAATATTAGAGATCTTAACCACATATTACTTTCTTGGTTAATAATCGGGAGAAAAGGGTTTGTTAAAATTGAAAAAACAAGAAAAAGAAATGCGATGTTGACAACATATGCGAGCAATAGTTTCATCGACTCTTTAGAATTCTCGGTTTTAAAATATACAATAGTTCCAAGTGCGAAATAGGGAACTAACTGTAATCCATAGTATATAGTGAAATTGAACTGATAGGTCTCTTTCGATTGAGTTAAATAAAGATTCAAAAAGTGATTAAATGTGAGAAATACCATAATAATCAAGATTAATTTTATTGATAGTACAATATAGTTCCATCTACTCGACTTGAGAATCGTTTTTTTGTTCTGGCGATTTTGATCAATGTCTTCAAATGAATCGTTGAGTAAATCCTCTATTGTAATACTAAATAATGAGCATAATTTAGTTCCATTGACCAAGTCCGGAATAGAATCATCTCTCTCCCATTTTGATATTGCTTGTCTTGAAACACCTATCTTCTTGGCAAGGTCTTCTTGAGAATAATCATTCATTTTTCGATAATACTGTATTTTTCCACCAATTGTCATATGAAATCCCCCTTTTATTACTACCATCTTACTTGTAAATGTTGTTAAAATCTACGCAACAGTAATTGCCAAATGTAAAAACATGTTGCTTGTTGTGGAACAGCTACTCATTGTTGATCGATTGGCTTTAATTATATCCAGTTTAGAATTTACATTTTCCAGCTACTTATAACGCTAATAGTTCTAATATATAGCTGTCATGTTCCGAGACTTTGATTTAATGTATTAATGAGAAGTGCCGAATAGCTCATGATAAGTTTAGTTTTTTGTGAGAAGCTCATTGGATCGAACAATGACTCTTTTAATATGATAGACTTTTCTTTACATCAAAAAAACCTCAAGTTAATATGCTGTGAGCATTGTCTAACAAGAGGTTTTTTAACAGTCTAAATTCTAACTAAATGCGATGTTTTGATTAACGACTGCCTAGACGATCATCCATCATCATGATTCCAATTGGTGTTGGAACCTTTTCAAGACGTGTGATGATATCGACCAAAGTGGATTCTTCTTCCAATTGTTCATTGATGAACCAATTGTAGAGGTTTGCCATTGGATAGTTCTTTTCAGCTAAAGCTGCTTCATATAAAGCATTAATGCGAGCTGTGACTTTCTTTTCATGTTCGAGTGAAAGTTTGAATAGGTCCATGAAACCTGGGAAATCCGTTGGGACAGCTGCGATCGGCTTCAAGAGAACGCGTTCATTGACTTCTTGTAAGAAATGCATCATCTTCTTACCATGGCTGATTTCTTCTTCAGCTTGTTTGTCCATCCATTTAGCGGTACCTGGGTAGCCATTATCTGCTGCCCATGTGGACATGGAAAGGTATAAATAACTGGATTCGAATTCAAAGTTAATTTGATCTAAAGCTTGTTCGAGTAATTCTTTTTTCATTATGTGTATATTCTCCTTATGTTTCTATTATACCAAATTCCTTCAAGAGAAGCTTATGCAATGACTGCAAAACGAGAATGACTTGCAAAAAGAAATCAATTTAGGGATACTTTAGACATGAACTTTTCCACATCGACAAAAACACGGATTCTTTTAGGCATCATTTATCTTGGTTTCATCAGTTTAGGCTTACCCGATGGGGCCTTGGGTATTGGTTGGCCACTCATGCGTTTGGACTTTGGTGTGCCCATTCATTATGCGGGTTTCATCTTGTTCATAACACTTCCATTGTCGGCTTTATCGAGTTTAATGAGTGCGCATTTAGGTGAGAAATTTGGCGTTGGTAAGGTTGCGTTTGCGAGTGCTTTATTAACTTCATTTTCCTTGTTGGGCATCTCGACTGTTAAATCGTATTGGGGTTTGATTCTCTTCAGTATTGGCTTGGGCATCGGCCAAGGGGCGGTCGATGCGCTCTTGAATGCTTATGTGGCAAAGCACTATAATGCACGTCACATGTCTTGGTTACATGGTTGTTGGGCAGTTGGGGCAACGATTGGGCCAGCTCTGATGACACGTGTCATCAGTACCTCGGGAGTTTGGTCGATGGGGTATTTGAGTCTAGGGAGTGCTCAATTGGGAATCGCATTGATTCTCTTCTTGAGCCTTGGTTTTTGGCTTCATGATGATCCGGAAACACGAAACAAACAAAAAACACGAAGTGCATTTGATATGAGAATGTTGTTTGGAATGGCCTTGTTCTTTCTTTATGTAGGGGCTGAGTTGAGTATTGGTTTATGGTCGAACAGTTATTTGATTGAAAAGATGGGTTTGGCTGCGAGTGTATCCGGTTATTTGGTTGCTTTATACTATGGATCAATCATGGTGGGTCGCTTCCTGTCTGGCTTTGTGGCGGTTCGATTGGGGAATCGTGGTTTGATTCGCTTGGGTTTGATCATTGTATCAGGTGGTTTATTATTGATGTTTGTTGCAGAGGATGTCGTGTTTCTTCGTTTGGGTATGATTATGATGGGTTTAGGCTTAGCACCGTTGTATCCAGCCATGATGCATGAAACACCGCGTCGCTTTAAAGAAGACTTAGCCACACGTTTGATTGGTTACCAGGTAGGCATTGCGTATGGGGGAGGGATGATCATTACGGCAGGCTTAGGTTTCTTGTTTAATGTATTTGATCTGTCCATCTTTTATCCTTTGGTTTTAGCTGTCGTAGTCTTAATGATTGTTCTATCCGAAATCTATAACGTCAAGACACCATCGATTGGAAACGGTCATTAATACATAATTTCTATCCATTCGTATTTGAATATTTCAATATGATGTAATACAATGTATTACAGAGGTGAGCGATATGAGTATCAGTTTTAGAGTCAGTCCTGATGAAGAAAAACAAATTCGTAATTATGCACAGTTTAAAGGCGTTAGTATAAGTACTTTGATAAAAGAAGCTGTTTTCGATCAAATGGAAACGGAGCTTGATCTAATGACATTTAAAGCGATGAAAGATAATCCAAGCTCAGAGCCAAGTATTTCTCTTGATGAGCTTAAGCGAATGTTAGATATTGAATGATATATACAGTTCGATTTAGCGCAGACTTTGCGAAACAAATGAAGAAGCTCGATCCCTATCAAGCTAAATTGATTGTAGCTTGGATTGACAAACATTTGGTAAATCAAGATCCAAGGTCTACGGGCAAAGCATTAACCGCAAACTACAGGGGGTCTTGGCGATATCGCGTTGGAGATTATCGTATTCTTGCGGAGATCATCGATGATGAACTTATTTTACATTTATTAATGGTTACACACCGAAGCCAAGCTTATCGATAAGCTTGGTTTTTAGTTGAGTACTCACACATATGTTTATTGATATTTCTGTAAAAAGTGCTATATTATATATGAATGATTGCTCAAGTGTTCAATCGTTGGAGGTCGTATGTCGGATAAAGAACGTATCGAAGTCTGTGATTGTGATGTCATCCACCGTGATGTGGTGGAATCTGCACAGAAACAAATGCCTGAAGATGAGAAGCTTTTTGATTTAGCAGAGTTCTTTAAGGTGTTTGGGGACTCCACACGCATCCGTATCTTATGGGCTTTAGAGGATCGCGAGATGTGTGTTTGTGACATCGCGTATCTCTTAAACATGACGCAATCCGCAATCTCACACCAACTTCGTTCCTTGAAACAAGTCAATTTAGTTAAGAATCGTAGAGAGGGTAAAGTCGTGTATTACTCCCTCAAAGACGAACACATCAAGCATATCTTTGATATCGGTATGGAACATATCACCGAGTAGAAAGCATCACCATGGAAAAAGAAATACTATTAGAAGGTTTGGACTGTGCCAACTGTTCAGCCAAAATTGAAAAAGAAGTCAATGCCCTGGAAGGGGTAGAGGCAAGCATTAATCTAGTAACCAAGACTTTACGTCTAAAGTCCACTTTAAATCAGGATGAACGTGAACTTTTTGAACAGGTTAAAAACATCGTGCATAAACATGAACCCGATATGGATGTGATTGATAAGCACGCATCAAAATCGATTCAGATCGAAGCCACACTTGAAGGTTTGAGTTGTGCGAATTGTGCGGCAAAGATTGAGAAGGCGGTTCAAAGCTTGGATGGATTAGACAATGTGTCCATTGATTTTGTGTCAAAAAAGCTTCGATTCACAGCGGTGGATGATAAACAGATTCATCAGATCCACACGCAAGTTGAGAATATCGTACATACCATTGAACCCGATACGAAATACATCCTAAAAGTTGAAGATAAATCGAGTCCACAACGTGCTTTTGATTTGAAACAATTGGGTAAACACCAATTCAATCAAATCATTCGCTTTGGGACTGGGATCTTGTTCTTTGTGTTGGGTCTTTTCATCAAAGAACCTCCACTCTTGGAATTGAGTTTGTTTCTCATTGCCTATGTGATTGTGGGTGGAGATGTCATCCGTAAAGCTTTCCAAGGTGTATTAAACAAACAATTCTTCAGTGAGAATTTCTTAATGACGATTGCCACAACCGGTGCCTTCATTGTAGGTGAATACCCTGAAGGGGTAGCCGTCATGTTGTTTTATTTGGTTGGGGAATTCTTCCAAGACTTAGCCGTTGATCACTCACGTAAATCCATCCAAGACTTAATGGATATTCGTCCCGATACAGCCAACCTTGTGCAAGGAGATCGTATTCTCTCGGTTTCAGCAGAAAGCGTTCAAGTCAACGACATCATCCTCGTTCGTCCTGGTGAAAAAATACCTTTAGACGGAAGAATCATTGAAGGTTCCAGCAGTTTTGATACCTCACATTTAACGGGTGAATCGATGCCACGTGATGTGTCTGTGGATGATCAAGCCTTGGGAGGCTTCGTAAATCTCAGTGGTGTCATCAAAATCGAAGTGTCCAAACCGTTTGCGGAGTCAACCGTTGCGAAGATTTTGGATTTAGTTCAGAACGCAAGCAGTCGTAAAGCAAAAACTGAACAATTCATCACGCGCTTTGCGATGATCTATACACCGATTGTCGTATTTGGTGCGATGGCATTAGCCTTTCTACCCCCTTTATTGATTCCAGGTGCGAGCCTTTATGATTGGTTCTATCGTGCGATGATTTTCTTGGTCATCTCCTGTCCATGTGCTTTAGTCATCTCCATACCACTCGGTTTCTTTGGTGGAGTGGGGGGTGCCTCGAAGCGTGGAATACTTGTGAAAGGTAGTAATTATCTTGAAGCTCTTCGTAAAGTTAAAACCATCGTTTTTGATAAGACAGGAACACTAACCGAAGGAAAGTTCAGTGTTCAAAGCATTCAAACTAAAGATGGATATTTAGAAGATGAAATCTTAAGGGCTGCGGCTTATGCGGAAAGTCATTCTTCGCATCCTATTGCGAATTCGATTAAGAAAGCTTATCGTGGTCAAATTGATTTGAATTTGGCTACTGAGATCAAAGAATTGGCAGGTCTTGGTGTCACGATCCAATTCGAAGGAAAAACGGTTCACGTTGGAAATCATCGTTTGATGGATTCCATAGGTATACAGATTCCAAAGCAATCCGTTTTAGGAACCTTGATTCATGTGGCGATTGATCATGCATATGCAGGTTCGCTTTTAATCGCCGATACGATTAAGAAGGAAGCTAAACAAGCCATTTCAGATCTTAAGCAAATGGGCATTCGTACGGTGCTCTTAAGTGGAGATTTGAAAGGCATTGCGAATCAAGTGGCCACAGACTTAGGCATTGATGAAGTCCATGCGGAACTCTTACCTCAGGATAAAGTCGCGATCTTCGAACAGCTCAATACGAGCAATAAAGATAAAATCGCTTTTGTCGGGGATGGCATCAACGATGCGCCAGTTTTGGCACGTGCGGATATCGGGATTGCGATGGGTGGTCTGGGATCGGATGCGGCGATTGAAGCCGCAGACATCGTCATCATGAACGATGAACTGACACAGGTTGTCACAGCGATGAAAATTGCCAATAAGACACATACCATCGTCTATCAAAATATCTTCTTTGCCTTAGGTGTTAAAGCCATCTTCTTGATTCTTGGAGCCTTTGGATTGGCATCGATGTGGGAAGCCGTCTTTGCGGATACCGGTGTTGCCTTGATTGCGATTGCGAATGCAATGCGGGTCATGCGTACAAACAAATTATAATTTCTAAGCGATCTGTTGATTCGGATCGTTTTATTTTGGCTAGACGATTCGAAAAGTATAAGGTAAATCAGAACGGTATAGTTCACGTAATTATCATCTGCGAAGTGTATAATGCCCTAAAGGAGTCACGATACCATGAAACAGAAACTAATTCCGATTTTTGCATGGATCTTAGGTTTCAGTGTTGGTTTTCTCGGGGGAGCGTTCATCGGTTTGATTCTGGGTGGTACATTTCTAGGCGGTTTCGATATTCATACGGCAACGGGCTTTGAAGGCTATGAATTAAGTGCGTATGCAGGTGCGATTATCGGTGCCATCGTTTTAAGCAGCATTGCATATAAACTCGGTATTAAACTTGTTGATAAACCGACTAACAAGGGATAATACTGATAATCTTGTTATAATTTGTAATGTTTTAAACTTACAATAACTTCTCAAAAACGATTTCAAAGACAACTTTTTATATCATATCGTGATGTTTTAAGAAGTAGTTCATTTGTTAATGCACTTAAGTATCACTTATTAATAATAAGTGCTAATATCAAATCACAAAAGGGAAATACTTATGGAAATCAAATTCAAAAAACTCATTCGTTTCAATCTTATCATGGGCTTCTTTCATTTAATTCAAGGGATCGCAATGCTTTTCTTGGCAACAACTGTCATCCAGAAAATTGGTGAATTCCAACCCAGTATCGTTCAGTTCTATCAAACCTTCAATCCTGAAACACGCTCTTTAGAAGTCACTTCGAAAGTCTTGTTCGACCTACCATTCGGCATCTTGGTCGCATCTTTCCTCTTGATCTCCGCAATTGCACATGGTTTGATCGTCCTAAACAAAGATCGTTATATCGCAGATCTTAAAATCGGCCTCAATCGTTTCCGTTGGTTCGAATACGCTTTGAGTTCATCAATCATGATCGTCTTGATCGCAACCTTGTTTGGCATCTATGATATCGCAAGCTTAGCCTTGATCTTCATCGTCAACGCATCCATGAATCTATTTGGTTTGGACATGGAAGAATTGAATGCCGGCTTCACCAAAGGTAAAGTCAATTGGGGTCCATTTATTTGGGGATCCATCGCTGGTATCGCACCTTGGATCGCTATCTTCTTATACATGACCGGTACTGGCAATTACGATCAAGTGCCTTGGTTCGTATGGGCAATCGTTGGTACGTATTTCGTAGCGTTCAACACTTTCCCCATCAACATGATTGCTCAATACTTGAAATTGGGTAAATGGAAAGATTATCTCTATGGTGAACGTTTCTACATCATTCTCAGCTTGGCTGCAAAGTCCATCTTAGCTTGGCTTGTCCTCTTTGGCGCAATGCAACCTTAACGACCTACGAGTCGTTTTTTTATGGCCTGGAATACGCTATAATAGCTTGGTTGGAGTCCATTATGCTTGATACAAAAAAAGAGAATCGTTTCATCCTGGGAATTTTGATTCCCATCATTTTAGAAAATGTCTTATTGACCCTATCGAGCTTGGTCATCACAGGCTATGTTGGACGTCTTTTAATCTTGGAAATATCCGCCCAAGGCGTGGCCAATCGCCTGTACGGGATTTATTTTTCTGTGTTCAAAGGTTTGGCGATTGGTTTGATGGTGCTTGCGGCTCGACACTTTGGTAGTGGACACATGGATCGTTGTCGAATTGTTCAAGCACGATCGATGGCGATGATCTTGCCTTTATCACTTTTGACATCACTGTTGATGTTTGTTTTTCGATACGATTTCTTTCGCTTGATCACCCAAGATGCACAAATCTTGGATTTGACATCGCGTTACTTTCAAATCACGGTATTGGGTTTTCCTTTTGTGGCAATCACCGCATTGAATACCGCTGCTTTCCAAGCTCAAGGGAATACTCGTAGGCCTTTGTACATTGCGGCATTCGGGAATCTCTTTAATATCTTTATTGGCTATGTCTTGATTTTTGGGACAGCTTGGACGCCTGCTTTAGGATTGAGGGGTGCTGCGATTTCATTGATTAGTTCACAAATCCTAAGTGCGAGTCTTGGTTTGTGGGGACTCTACAGTAAACACATTGGTTTGTTCAAAGATACGGTTAAAGTATCCATTCAATCGATGTTCGATCGATTTGAGAATGGACGGATCTTGGCAACCGGTGTGCCAGCGGCATTTGAGAATACTTTCTGGCAATTCGCAACGTTAATCATCTCACGCGTCATCATTGCCTATGGGACAGCTCACTATGCGGCTTACCAAATGGGACTGCAAGCAGAAGGATTAAGCGAGATGTTGTCGGTAGGTTTTGTGACGGCTTCCATCAGCTTGGCATCGATTGCGATTGGAAGGCAGGATGATGCCTTATTCAAGTTCTATTTCAAACGTTTGACGCAATTGAGTCTATTGATCAGTACGATTACAATGACCTTGCTGTTTTTCTTTGCGGAGAACTTAATGGGTTTATTGACTGATAAGGTCGAATTGATTCAAATCGGAACCTTGTATCTTAAAATCATGGCAGGATCCCAGATCCCTCAGAACATGTCAAAAGTCTTGAACGGTTTCATTCGTTCTTCGGGTTATAAAACAGTTCCGATGTTGGTCAGTTTCACAGGCTTATGGTTGGTACGTGTGCCTTTGAGTCTATTGGCTCAAAGTGTCTTGGGTTGGGACATCGTCACCATATGGTGGATCATCAATCTCGACCAATGGGTACGTTTCTCAATCAGTTTGACGGTCTTCTTAAAAGCTAAGTTATATGATGCGATTCAAGCTCAAGCTTTGGCTTGAAATTCGATTTAGTCACAATGAAATTATAAATCATGACCGTGATGAGTACGATCGATGCGCCAATTAAGGACAGCATTGATGGTTGCTCACCGAGAACCAAGAAAACCCAGATTGGATTCAATACAGGCTCAAGTGTAGCAATGATGGATGCGGTGGTTGCTTGGGTTTGTTTGATCCCCAAGGCGAAGAGAATATAGCCGAAGCCCAACTGAAAGATTCCCATGGAGATGATAAGGACCCAAACTTGAGGACTTTGATTTAAAGCGAAGCTCTGATCAAAAAAGACAAAAGGAATAAGCAGGACACTTAACAAGTTACCAACGAAAGTCGCATCGATGGGAGATGCGCCAGGTAGTTTGTTTGCGAAGAAGACACCTGCGAAAGTTAGACCAGACGCAAGCGCTAAGAGATCGCCCAGCATGTTTCCAGACTGGAGTTGTTCCAGGAAGAAAAGGCTGATTCCTAAGAAAACACCGAATAAAGCAAAAAGATCACGTTTGCGTGGTTTTTGTTTATCAATGAAAATGGTAAGTAGAATGATGAAGATTGGAGATGTATATTGAAGGACAATCGCATTGGCTGAACTGGTCAGTTTGTTTGCCATCATGAAGAGAATGGTTGTAAGGGTCAGACTGAATGAAGCCAATAAAATGGAACGATTCAGCCTAAAGCGGAAACTACGACGATAAAGTCCAATTGTAATGGCAGCGAAAAGGCCACGAAATGCCGCAATCGTGATGCCGGACCAAGGGATGAGCTTACCTAAAAGACCCCCAAAACTCCAGAAAATGGCAGCAAGTAAAATGAAAACTGGACCCTTGATTTGTTGTTTCACGTTTGTCATTATAGCAGAAAACAAAACGTTTGAAATACTTATTCCAAATCAAGAAGTTGAATCGCATTAACACCTTTACAGTGTTTAAGATCTTCCAGTAATTGATCCAACGAAACTTGCATATCCAAGATATCCAGCATGAGAATGACAGATGCGATGTTTCGAATCGGCGTGTTTTGATTTAAGGTCAAAACGTTGGCGTTGGTTCGTGCAATAAAGCCCAATACTTCCGATAAGACACCTTGTTGGTGGTCTAATAAAAAGGTAAGAATTGCTTTACGCGTCATCTTATTCTCATCCGGACGAAATACCAAGTCCTTATACTTGTAATAACTTGAACGTGATAAGTTCAAACGTTTACATGCCTCACTGATGTCTTTGACCTGCCTGGTTTGAACCAACTCACGTGCTTCAATGACTTTGAGATATGTTTCAGGAATCAACTTTTGATGAATGATGAGAAATTCAGGTTTCATAGGACCATGCCATCCCTTTCGTATCCAAATTAACGTCTAAGATCGACCATTTTGCTTGTGTTCCTTCAAGACAGCTTTTCAATAAAGATTCATCCTCACTTGTCACAACCATGAGACTTGGACCTGCACCACTGAGATAGTAGGCTAAATGCTTTGATGCTAAGTTGTCTGTAATGATTTTGAAGTCTGGATGAAGATTTAGACGAACGTTTTGGTGAATGCGATCCGTGATAGCCCATGTTAAACGTTCACTGTTTCCCGTACTCAACGCATCCAGTAAAAAGGGGATTTGACTGAGATTATAGACTGCATCTTCACGTGATATTTGTGGGGGTAAGACCTTACGACTGTGTTCGGTTGAGAGTGTAAAATCAGGAACCAAGAGCTTGAAATGATACGATGCATGAACGGGATACCGAATGAATTCAACCTTTTCGAAAAGGTGTTTGGAAGCGCAAAGCCCCCCTACGATGGCAGGGACAATGTTGTCGGGGTGACCCTCAAGGAGATTGGAAAGTTGGATCAAACGCGTGCGATCCAAGCTTTTTGAGTGTTCAATCAAAGCAGTCGCAACACCTGCCACTATCAAAGCGGCACTGGATCCCAGACCCCTTGCCATGGGTATTTCAGAGTGCATCTCAACTTTAAGCGGATGAACTTGGAGTTGTTCCTGTTCGCAAGCGAATTGATAGGCTTTTAGAAAAAGATTGTTTTCACTTTCCTCAAAGCCGATGCATTCGTTTTGCTCACTGATCGTAACGATAAAATCCGCGTATCGATTGATGGCTAAACCGAGACAGTCAAAACCAGGACCCAGATTGGCACTGGTCGCGGGGACACGTATTCGAATCATTTCAGCTCCTTTGCTTGAGCAATACTCAAGATTTGGGTATGGATTTCTGGGAGATCTTCAAGCGAACGTAAAGCTCTCGGAATTGGAATTCCTGTTAGCTTTGATAATTCGACCATGGCTGTGAAGTCATCTTCTGAAGGAAGTGCTTTTAATGCATTAAGAACACTGCGCGGGAACTTATACGCTGAAGCAGTCGCAAGGACGGCAATGGCTTGGTTTGGGTATTCAATTTGATAGCGTTCTGCTGCAGCCCATGCGACTGCTGTGTGCGGATCAAGAAGTACCTGTTCTTCATCATAAACCGTTTGAATGGTTTGGCTTGTCAGAGCCTCATCAATGCGATAAGCCTTGAATCGTGACTGAATTCTATTTAACAAATCAGGATCGATTAGATATGCACCTTCATGATCCAACTCATGCATATACTTTGAAACGTGCTTATCGTCTGCTTCGAGAAAAAGTAGACGTTCCAGATTGCTCGATACTAAGATATCCATGGAAGGGGATTGTGTGTGTAGAAATTCTCGTCTGCGATTGTATCGACCCTGTGTGAAGAATTCGGTTAAGACATCATTGGCATTGGAGGCGATGATTAGATGCTTGATGGGAAGTCCCATACGATAAGCACAATAGCCCGCAAAGGCGTTCCCGAAATTACCACTTGGGATGGAGAAGCTCAAGGCCTCGCCTTTTTGAATTCGGTGATGCTTGATCGCATCGCCATACGCTTTGAAGTAATAGGCAAGCTGTGGAATCAAGCGACCTATATTGATGGAGTTTGCTGAGCCATAGTGGTGATTCTTATCATTTCGAAAGAGGTGTTTAACGACTGCTTGAGCATCATCAAAATTACCTTCGATTCCATAGACCTTGACACCTTTAGCATCGATCGTAGTCATTTGACGACGTTGAATTGAACTGATGCCCACTTGAGGATAAAAAACAGTGATGGGGAAAACAGAATCTTTAAATCCCATCAAAGCTGCGGAACCTGTGTCACCACTTGTCGCTGTTAAGATATGAGGAACAACACGTGTTCCTGATTTGATGAAAGCGCGATGACTCAGTTCAGGTAAAACACTTAAAGCAATGTCTTTAAAGGCAGCGCTGGGACCGTGGTAGAGTTCAACGATTTGATGTTTACGAAAGATACTGGGCACGATTTCAGGCTGTTCAAATTGAGCATAGGCTTTGTGAATAAAATCCTTGTCGATATCAAGTTCGGGAAAAACGATGCTTAGAATTTCATAGACGATGACTTCAAAGGGAAGATTGATCCATGTCTCCCATGGGACAAGTGGAAATTCATTGAACATCCAAAGACCACCATCGGGTGCCATGGGTTGGATCAATGCTTGCCAAGGTGTTTGCTCTAAATTTGTGTTACGTGTGCTGTAGAGTTTCATATTTCACTTGTTTTTAATTATACACGATGCTAGAATGTTTTCAATATGAAAACAGATGTATCAAAAATAGAAACAAATAAACGCTTAGGCATTGGTCTGCTTGGCTATGGAACGGTGGGAAAAGGTTTAGAAACCCTCCTTGAGGCAACGGCATCCGATGCCTTCTTTATTGCCAAAATATTACGAAGAGCAACGAAAGCGAATCGTCATGACATGGTTGAAGATATTGATTCTTTACTTAAGGATCCTAGTGTAGATATTGTCGTCGAGGTTCTGGGAGGGATTGAACCAGCCCGATCCTATGTACTGGCTGCTTTGAAGGCAAAGAAAGCGGTCGTTACCGCGAATAAGGCTTTGATCAATCGGCATGGGGATGAATTGGATGCGTGTGCGAAAGCCAACGGTGTTGCTTTGCGCTTCAGTGCTGCGGTCGGTGGTGGGATTCCTTATCTAGCGACTTTATTGGAAGTCAAACGTCATACCCAGATTCAAGCAATTGGCGGTATCCTGAATGGCACGAGTAATTTCATGCTCGATAAAATGGAACGTGAGCAGTGTGCCTTTGAAGAAGCTTTACGGGCAGCACAGCAATTGGGTTATGCCGAAGCTGACCCCAGTGCGGATATCTTAGGCACAGATAGTTTGAATAAGATACGTTTGTCAGGTGTTGTGGCCTTTGATCGATGGATTGAGTTCGAAAGCATCCCATGTGAGGGGATTGCGTATCTACAGGCCGAGGATATTCAGTTCATTCAAAACTTGGGTTATCATATCCGACTGTTTGCGACCATGTGTCGAAGTGAGGATGGTATCCAAGCTTATGTCGAACCTCAGCTTTTCAATGTGGAAGATGCGGAGGCGTCTATATTGGCTAATCACAACATCGCTTGGTTCGTTGATTCGATGGGTGAGCGCCAAGCTTTGATCGGACAAGGTGCAGGGGGACTTCCAACTGCAGGTAATATTCTACGGGACTTGATGCAAATCAAAGAGAAGACAGGGGGTATGTTGCCGGAAGGACATACGAAACTTGTCGCAAATAATACCAAAGCGATTCATCAATACCTGATTCGAAGTTCAAAAAACTTGAAATCAGGCTATCTGGAAGCTTTGAGTGAAGTCAAATGGATACAAGGCAATCGTATCTATCGCATCACAAAAGCCATGGATGTATCACGTATCCATGCCCTCGTTCAGACATTGCGAGCGACAGAACCCATCTTTTTCGCCGGCATACAAACCAAGGAGACATTATGATAATCTGTAAATTCGGTGGGTCATCACTCGCCAATGCTCAACAATTCAAAAAAATCAAAGCCATTGTAGAAAGCGATCCTAAACGACGTGTCGTCGTTGTTTCAGCAGTGGGTAAATCACATCCGGATCAAAATAAAATTACGGATTTACTTTATCTTCTCCATGCACATCTTTTGTATGGGGTGGATTATCAAGCACTCCTGAATGAAATTGTTGAGCGTTATCGCTCAATTCAATTGGATCTGGGTTTGAAGTTTGATGTACAAGCCTTCTTTGATCGGCTTAAAGCGGATTTGAGTCCAAAAACAGAACGTGATGCCTTGGTTTCAATCGGTGAGAAACTCAGTGCCATCTTGTGTGCGGAGTATTTGAATTGGCCAATGATTGATGCGAAGGATTCCATCGTTCTTACAAGTGATGGGACCGTGGATCTTGAACGATCGTCACAGAAGCTCAGTACGCTTTTTCAACAGTATCCTCATTTTGTTTTGCCTGGTTTCTATGGGGCTTTACCAAATGGTCGTATCAAGCTTATGAAACGAGGGGGCTCGGACATTACGGGTTCGATTGTCGCGGCAGCGTTGCATGCGGAAATCTATGAAAACTGGACCGATGTCAACGGCATCATGATGGCAGACCCCAGAATCGTCCCTGAAGCAAAACCGATTCCCCAACTGACTTATGGTGAGCTCCGTGAGTTGACATTTATGGGTGCTTCGATTTTGCATGAGGAATCCATTCAAGCGGTCAAGCATCTTAATATTCCGCTTAATATTCGCAATACGAATAAACCCGAAGAACCTGGTACTTTGATTCGTAATGATATCATCGATGATGATCAAGCTGAAGGTTTCATAACGGGCATCACTGGTCTCAAAGACTTTGCGGTCGTAACCGTGCATAAAGAACAAATTGCACGTCACCCACAGGTTTTACGTCAGATACTGGAGAGCTTTGAACGACATGATTTGTTGATTGAATACATGACCAAAGGCATCGACAGTTTGAGTTTGACGGTTAAGGTAGAAGCTCTTAAAGAGCGTCAATTCGATCTTTTTGCGGATCTCAAACAGAAATGTTCGATTGATAAACTGACCTTTGAAGATGATTTGGCCTTGATTGCGGTTGTTGGCCGCAACATGAAAGAAAAGCCAGGAATATCTGGCCAACTCTTCAGTGCACTGGGGGCAAAGAACATCAACATTCGTTTGATCGCTCAAGGCACCGATGAGATCAGCATCATCGTGGGTGTCGCCAATGCGGATTTTGAGTTGACGATTCAAACTCTATACGAACACTTCATTCGTAAGAATGGTTAAAGAAAAGACGAAACATCGTCTTTTTAACTGGATTCTTTCTTAATGACTTGGAAAGGGAGCGTATGTGCTGTCGTATCCAAGGTTTCTGGCTTCTCAATTCGCTTCAATAAGAGCTCCATTGCTTTGCATCCCAATTCATACGTATTGAGTTCAACCGTTGTGATGGCAGGTTGCGAGACACTGGAGAAGATCGTATTGTCGAAACCAACGACCGAAATATCTTCAGGAACGCGTAGGTTTCTGGATTGAATTTCATCGATGATGCCCACAGCGGTTAAATCGGAAGTGGCGAAGAAGGCATCGATTTCAGGTTTTTCATCCAAGAGTACCGAAGCGACTGCTTTACCGGAAATATAACCAAAATAATACTCTTCAGAAACTTCACACAACACAGGCAGTCCATGTTTGTTCAAGACATCTTTATACGCACGATACTTTTCGATGTTTGAAACAATCTGCGTCGAACCGGTATGCACATAGGCAATATTTCTACGACCACTTGCGATCAAGTGTTCCATTAATTCAAAACTGGCCATATAGAAATCAACACTATAATAGGGTGCATTCGAACCCGGTACATATTCAATGGTTTGCACAACAGGGTAAGACTGATTCAAATCATTGATCTCTTCTAATTGTAAGGTGTTCGAAATCAAAATCATCCCATCCACATAATGATTGCGTAACATCTTGACATAATGTTTTTCACGTTCGCGATCCCCATAGGTCGTACAAATCAAGACATTATAATTATTATGATGCGCAATATTTTCAATACCTTGGATGATCATCGAAAAGAAGGGGTTATCCACGCTATGCACTAAAACCAGAATCATATTGGTCTTATCTTTGCGCAAAAAAGTCCCCATTGCATTGGGCTGATAATTCAATCGTTGAATGGCAAGTTCGACACGTTGACGTGTCACTTCGGATACATTGGCACTTTGATTGATGACGCGTGAAACGGTGGCGACACTGACGCGCGCCAAGGAGGCGACTTGTTGGATGGTACTCATGTTGATTTCATTATAGCATAGGCACATTCAAGCTTTTAAGCCTGTTTCAAGTTTGATTAAAAGATTTGTAATCGATTACATGTGAATCCACTAACAACATGTAAACGATTACATCATCACATAATTTTTAACGAACTATAATGTGATTACATAGAAACAGGAGGAACACAATGAAGAAAATAATCGTTTTTATTTCTATGCTCTTAGTCTTAGTCTCATTAACTGCTTGCGCACCGAAGGAAGCGGAACAAGTCGTCATCACATTCAAACAAAACAAACCTGAAATTGATGATGCTTTGCAAGCTTACGCAACTGCGTATGAAGCAGCTACAGGCGTTAAAGTCAATGCAGTTTCATGTGGTGGTGGTAGTTGCACATTAGGGGATATGTTAAAAGCCGACTATGCGGCAGGCGAAATGCCAGACATCTTCCCAATCGATGGTCCCGATAGCTACAAGCAATGGGAAGCCATTATTGCAGATTTAAGTGGAGAAGATTGGGTTGATGAAACATCCGTCGAATACGTCGTGGATGGTAAAGTTGTTGGTTTCCCAGTCGCAGTTGAAGGTTGGGGTATGGCATACAATGCGGACTTATTGGCTAAAGCGGGTATCGATCCTAAGACTTTGACCAATTACGCTGCTTATATGGATGCTTTTGCGAAGTTGGATGGTATGAAAGCTGAATTGGGCATCGACTCTGTCGTATCCATGACCGCTGGTCCTGGTATGTACTGGGTTACGGCTCACCATAATTTCAACAGCTTGTTGTCCAATGGTTTGGAATACAATGATCTATCCGTTGCGAATAATATTCTCGCTGGAACGATCGATGACACACGTTTGAATGAATATGCGGATTGGGTTGATTTGCTCTTCAAGTATGCCGATAAAACGGTCTTGACGACAGGCAACTACGATTCACAAGTTGGCGCATTCTTGAATCAAAAAGCTGTGTTCTTACACCAAGGCAACTGGGTGGATGGAAACTTAACGGATGCGACTTTCAAAATGGCATTTGCTCCTCATGGTTCAAGCACAAGTGATACCGATGGTATCTTCGTTAGTGCACCTGCGTGGTATGTTGTGAATAAAGATTCGAAGAATTATCAAGCTGCTTTGGATTTCTTGAACGCATTGGTCTACTCCGATCTTGGCCAAAAATACATGGTTGAAGATGCCGGTATGATTCCAGCGTTTGGAAACATCACTTTACAACCTAAGGGTCAACTTTCTCAATCTGTTCAAGCTTGGACAGCTGAAGGTAAAGTATATTCTTGGAACCAATACTTATTTGCAGGCGAATTCAGAGACAATGTCTTGGGTCCGATCTATGATCAATTGGCACAAGGTGCGGTTACTGCAGATGAATTCAAAGTGTTGTTGAAGACGGCTTTGTTGGAATCGAAATAGGCTTATTCGATTGAATAGGAGCAGGGTAGTTCCTGCTCCTATTTTCTTTAAAGGAGGATCGTATGAAAGAAAAAGCTAAAGCGAAAACTAATTCCTTATCCAAAGACAAAAAGATTGAAAAACTTGTTTTTTGGTTGTTTCTGGCACCCGCATTGTTTTCATTCTTGATGGTGCAAATCATTCCCTTTATGATTGGGATTTATTATTCGTTTACGAATTGGTCCGCAACCGCACAATTCTCCATTGATTTTGTGGGGATGAAGAATTATGTGGAAGCTTTTCAAGATCCATCGTTCCTCTATGCGACCATCATCACGACCATTTATACCTTTATGAACATCATTCTTGTGAATGTCATTGCTTTCTCCTTGGCACTCCTTGTGACCTCGAATCTCAAAGGTAAGAACATTTATCGGGCGGGTTTCTTTCTCCCTAATATCATTGGGGGCATCATCTTGGGTTATATCTGGCAATTTATTTTCAATCAATTCGTCCCTAAACTTGCGGCAGCAGTTGGGTTCACTTATTTAAGCGAGAATCTCATGCTTGGTAACAGCAATACAGCCATCCTTGCTTTGGTTATCGTCAGTACTTGGCAATATGCGGGATACATCATGATGATCTATGTGGCTGCTTTACAGAATGTGCCTAAAGATTTATTGGAAGCGGCTCAAATTGATGGGGCAAGTCCTTGGCAACGTTTCCGCAATGTGACGATTCCCTTGGTCGCACCAGCGTTTACCGTTACTTTATTCTTAACCTTGGTCAATTCATTCAAACAATTTGATGTGAATGCGTCTTTGACCAATGGGGGTCCGAGCACCATGTTCATGGGTAAGGCCATCAAAGGGACGACCTTGTTGGCGATGAACATCAACGATACCTCCATCATTTCATTGAATACAGCACAAGCACAGGCAAAGGCGATTGTCTTTTTCCTGGTTTTGGTCACATTCTCACTCATCCAAGTCTATGTATCGAAGAAGCGGGAGGTTGAACTCTAATGTTTAAAAATGCAAACAACAAAATCATCGCACGCAATATCTCAGAAGTCTTGACGTTAGCGGTCATGGTTATGTTTCTGGTGCCCTTGTTTTTGGTTTTGATCAATGCGGCAAAGACGAATAATGAAATCATTTCTGCGCCTTTGAGCTTGCCAACGGATTGGTCTGTTTTGATTAAAAACATCACGACCATCTGGAATAACCCCAATCTTCGCTATTCTCAGGCTTTAGTAAACTCTTTTGTAATCACGACCTTCTCCTTAGTCGGCATCACAATCTTTTCCGCGATGGCGGCGTGGGTTCTCCTTAGAACGAAAACGAAGTTGTCGACAGCCATCTTGATGTTATTCATTGCGGCGATGGTCATTCCTTTCCAAGTGGTTATGTTTCCTTTAGTGAAATGGTTTGGGATTTTCCAATCCATTACCGGTATCCAAATGTTGAGAAGTTATACAGGCATCATCATTGCTTATATCGGTTTTGGGAGTTCGTTATCGATCTTCATGTTTCATGGTTTCATGAAATCCATTCCGCATGAAATCGAAGAAGCCGCTTATGTGGATGGTTGTGGTAAATTCAAGACTTTCTTCTTGATCGTATTACCGATTCTTAAACCCATTTATGTGACGATTTTGATTCTAAATGGCATCTGGATTTGGAATGACTTCCTACTTCCAATGTTGGTTTTGGGTAAAGGGACACCTGTGCAAACATTGCCTTTAGCGGTAAATAATTTTGCGGGTGCTTTCCTTGTCTCTTGGGACTTGATGATGACGGCGATTTTGATGGCTTTGGTCCCCATCATTGTCTTCTTCTTAGCAGCTCAGAAACATATCATCAAGGGTATGGTTGAAGGTTCGGTTAAATAGTCTATGGCTAAGTTCTGTGCGTTTGGAGAGTTGTTGTGTGATGTGACACCTTATGGGAAATCTGATCGAGGTTTTCCTATTTATGAATTCAATCCTGGGGGTGCACCCGCCAATGTGGCAGTCGCAATACGTAATCTTGGGATCGAAGCGAGTTTTATGGGTCAGGTTGGTAACGACCATTTTGGTCAATTCTTAAGTAACACATTGGTTTCTAAACAAGTGGATGTGGAAGCGCTCTTGATGAGTGATGCCTATCCCACCAGTTTAGCCATTGTAAGCAATAAAGCGGATGGGGATCGAAGTTTCAGCTTCTATCGCAAACACAATGCGGATGTGATGGTTGAATTGCATGATTCCTTTAAGAAGAAGATTAAAGAAGCCGATGTCTTTCATGTGGGCAGTGTAAGCATGAGTGATGAACCAAGTCGTTCGACTACGTTCAGTTTAATGAAATATGCAAAGAAACATGACAAGCTAATTACTTTTGATCCTAATCTGAGGGTTTTGTTGTGGGATGATCTGAATGATGCCAAACGTCAAATTGAAAAAGGACTTCAGCTTGCGGATGTTGTAAAATTGAGTGAAGAAGAACTTTTCTTTCTGACGGACATCAAAGATGCGCATGAGGCATGTATGATGTTGATGGGTATCTATGACATTCAAATCCTATTGATTACCTTTGGTGCTGAAGGCTGTGCGTCTTTTCATCAAGATACTTACCAACACATTCCATCGTTCAATGTGAATGCGATCGATACGACCGGTGCGGGGGATGGTTTCTTTGGGGGTTTCTTAAGTCAATGGATGAAGAATGGTATGAAGATGAAACTAACAAGTCGCGAGCTTGCACTTTATTGTCAATATGCGAACGCATGTGGTGCGATTGCGACGACACAAAAAGGTGCGATTGGTTCGTTGGCAAGTGAAGAGGGTGTTCACAAGTTTTTGGAGGTTCACAATGGATAATCGCTCAAAAATAACGAAATTGTACATGCAACTCTATCATGATGACCAAGCCTTGAAACAGTTGTTTTCAATGATGGATGAAGCAAAAGCACAACGATTGGCAGATCTTGTCTCAATGGATAAGAATGAACGTTCCTGGTACTTTGATCAAAGTATTGTTGGGATGACTTTGTATACGGATTTATTCGCAGGTTCACTCAAGAAGTTGAAACAGAAAATTAGTTATTTTGATGACCTCGGTGTTAGTTTCTTACATTTGATGCCTTTGCTAAAACCACGCGAGGGCGAGAATGATGGAGGTTATGCGGTAGAGGATTATCGTAATATCGATCCACGTTTAGGGGACTTGAATGATTTCAAGAGTTTGATGAAAGAACTCCGTAAACATGACATCAAAGTATGCATTGATTACGTCATCAATCATGTTGCGAAGGAACATGCTTGGGCTCAAGAAGCCCTAAACCATGATCCAATAAAGCAAGCCTATTTCATCATGTATGATACCGATGAGATTCCCAATAAATTCAATCTTACCGTCCCTGAAGTCTTACCGGATAAATGTCCAGGTAATTTCACCTATTATCCTGAGATTAAAAAATATGTGTTCACTTCATTCAGTGAATTTCAATGGGATTTGAATTTCCAGAATCCTTATGTCTTCAATGGCATGACCGATAATCTTCTCTACTTAGCGAATCTTGGCGTCAATATGATTCGCTTAGATGCGATCCCATTCATGTGGAAAGAATTGGGGACGACCTGTCGTAACTTATCACCCATTCATGATTTGATGCGTCTCTTGCATCTGATCAAAGAAGATGTCTGTCCATCGCTTGCACTCTTAGGTGAAGCAATCGTAGAGCCGGAACAAATCGTTAAATACTTTGGCAATGATGAACATACAGAATGTGAAGTCATGTACAATGCCAATCTCATGGTGGACATCTACAATGCCTTTGCGACGCGTGATGTTCGCTTATTGACTGTGGATGTGAATCGTTTTCAGATTCCTCAACGTGGGACATGGATGAACTATGTGCGTTGCCATGATGACATCGGTTGGGGCTTCAATGAACAAGCCATTCGTTCATTTGGTTTCAGTCCGTATGAACATAAGCAATTCTTGATCAAGTTTTATGGTGATCAATTTCCGAGCTCCTTTGCGAAGGGGGAGATGTATCAAGTCAATCCTTTGACCAAAGATGCTCGAACCAATGGGACTTTGGCAAGTCTATTGGGTTTGGAAAAAGCGATTGAAACGAAACAGGTCTATCGTCGTGACGAAGCCATTCGACGAATCAATCTTGCGCATGCGATGATTCTAAGCTATCGTGGGTTTCCTTTGATTTATTCTGGGGATGAACTTGCGACACTCAATGATCAATCCTATCAGTTGGATCCCGATAAGAAGACAGAAGGACGTTGGGTCCATCGACCTTTCTTTGATTGGAAGCGAGCGAAGAATAAAGATTGTGTAGGAACCGATGAGAATGCAGTCTATCAAATGCTCAAGAAGTTGATCAGATTGCGCAAACAATATCCGCAATTTCAAGGTCAAGCACATCAATATGCACTCGATTTGCAGAATGAACATGTGTTTGGGATCATTCGTCAGAATCGACATCATCATTTGTTCGCGCTCTATAATTTCAGCGAATTGACCCAAAAGGTTCCAACGGAACATTTGCGTCAAATGTTCAATGGTGTGCTGGCACGTGATGTGGTACAAGGTCGCGTTTTCAATCTTAATGAACCTTTCATAGAGCTCAGTCCATATGAATTTGTTTGGTGTGTGAAGCAGAATATTTCGTAAGTTTAACAGTCCCTTCCGTTTGAAAGGACTGTTTTTATACGTTGGCGTGGTATGATAAATAAAAAGGAGTCTCGTTATGAAAATTGGAGTCATTGACTTAGGATCAAACTCAATTCGCTTGGTCATCTATGAAGTTGTCGATAAGGAGCTCAAGAAAATACTCAATTTGAAGCACCAAGGAAAGAGTGTGCTTTTCATCAAAGATAATAAAATGAGTGATGAAGGGGTAGAGGCAATTGTATCATCCTTGAAACAATTGATCTTTGTGGCGAAAGTCTATGAATTGGATGAATTCAGAATCTTTGCGACCGCATCACTGAGAAATATCAGTAACAGTGCAGAAACGGTGGCAAAAATTGAAAAACACATCCATCATGAGATGGAAGTCTTGAGTGATGATGAAGAGTCCTTGTTTGGTTTTGATGCGATACAACGCAACGAAGATCTTCCAATTTCAGGTTTGACCATCGACATCGGTGGGGGCTCGATGGAAATCATCTATTTTAAGGATAAAAAGGCAATCTTCTCTACTTCAATTCCTGTCGGTAGTTTATCCTTTGCGACAAAATTTGTGGATGAAGTCATCCCAACTGAAGATGAACAGGCAGAAATGCGCAAGTATATTCGTAAACACTATGAAAGTTTACCTTGGTTGAAAGCAATTCAGGTGAACTCCATTATTGGGATCGGTGGAACATCGCGTGGTATGTTTAGAATGAACAAAGAGCTTGATCTTGAAAAAAATGGTTCTTTGAAATATGAAACCGTCGCAACCATTGCGAATCTAGGCATCGAACATTCAAAACAAATCATCAATGCCGTTCCCGACCGACTAATGACGATGTTGCCGGGAGCAATCATGATCGATGAACTCATGCAATTGGTATTCGCTGAAGAATTCAAAGCCTCCAAAATGAGTGTAAGAGAAGGGTATATCTACAACCGCATCCTTAACAATTATGAACAGTAATTACATCAATCGTGAATTTAGTTGGTTACGTTTCAATGAACGTGTCCTTGATCAGGCACGGTGGTCCACCGTACCTTTTTTCGAACGTCTTCGCTTCATTTCAATCGTTTACAGCAATTTGGATGAATTCTATATGGTTCGTGTCGGTTCGCTCAGTGAACAAAAAGGCTTAATCAAAGCCCCTGATAACAAAACCAGTCTGACCATTGATGAGCAACTCAAAGGCATTGGTAAGCATGTCAAAAAACAGATGGAAGATTTGGGTGCTGTGTATGCACAATGGGCTTTGGAAGCTCAAACTTATCAAATCAAGAACACTCAAATCAAGGATTTGAAAGCCCATGATTTGGACTATGCGACGACTTATTTTCATAATATGATTGAACATCTATTGAGTCCGATCATTGTAGATAAGGCTCATCCGTTTCCGCATCTTATGAACAAGCAAGTTGCGGTCAGTGTTCTCTTGAAACATGGGTCGAAATCGATGCTTGCATTCATTCCAATCGATCTGAATCTCTTGCCAGCAACCATCGTCTTACCTAAGAAACATCGCTTGGAATTCTTACCAATCGAACAAGTCGTGTATGACTTCGTGGATGTGATTTTTAAAGACTACACGATTGTCGAGAAGAACATCATTCGTGTCACACGCAATGCGGATTTGGATTGGGATACCTATTCTGATGAAGATTTGGATTTCAGGGACACCATGAAGAAGTTGCTCAAGAAACGTTTTAGATTGAGTCCGGTTCGTTTGGAAGTGAAGTTCGAGAGCGATCAAATCATTAAATCCTTATTGAAGACACTGAATATTGATAAAGACCATGTCTTTGTCAATACGGCTCCGTATCACTACAATTTCATGAATGATGTCGAAAAATTCTTGAGTCAACGAACCAAAGATGCGTTCTATCCATCCCATGCGTTTCGTTTTCATCCGGCAATACAGAGCAAAGAACCCATTTTATCTCAGCTCAATAAAGGCGATTTGTTCTTCCATTTTCCCTATGATGCGGCAACGGGTTTGATTCGTTTCATTCAAGAAGCAGCCCAATCTGTGAAGGTTGTGTCGATTCGAATCACGCTCTATCGAGTTGCGAATGTATCGAAGATTGTAGAGGCTTTGATTCAAGCCAAAGAAGCAGGTAAAGAAGTCATTGTCATCATTGAATTAAAAGCAAGATTCGATGAAGAACATAACATCGAATGGTCCAATCGCTTAGAAGAAGCAGGATGTACCTTGATCTTTGGAGTTGAACACATGAAGGTTCATTCCAAAGTGTGTGTCGTCATAGAAAAAGACAATCATAAAACAAAATTATACACACATATCGGGACAGGCAATTACAATGAACAAACAGCGCGTTTATACAGTGATTTCCATCTCATCACAGCCGATCAAAGCATTGGTCAAGAAGCCTTGTATTTCTTACAGTCCATTCAAATGGGCAACATCGAACGTCTGAATCGACCATTTACTTCCATTTTAGTTGCGCCATTTTCTCTTAAGCAACAACTTCTCTTAGACATACAAAAAGAAGCTTCAAGCTCCAATGGTCATATTATTTTGAAGATGAATTCATTGACCGACAAAGACATCATCGATGCCCTATACCTTGCGTCACAAGCAGGTGTGAAGATCGACTTGATCATACGTGGGATTTGTTGCTTGGTTCCAGGTCAAAAAGGTTTGAGCGAAAACATTCAAGTCATATCCGTCATTGGACGCTATCTGGAACATACGCGTGCTTTCTTGTTTAGACATGAAGGTGAATGGTTGAGTTATCTCAGTTCTGCTGACTTAATGACACGCAATACTGAAAAACGTTTGGAATTGGCTGTTCGGGTCAACGATCAAGCCGTTAAAACACAGGTTCGTTTGATCCTCTTCAGTTATCTGGATCCAGAGATCAATCATTATCGACTGGATGAAGAGGGGAATTATCTGGGTCATCGATCGGACATCGATGTACAAGTCAAACAATATGAATTCAAAGCAAGTCCAGCTGAAGAAAGAAGTCTATGGCAAAAATTGAAAGACGTGATTACTAAAAATGAACGATAATTTAGATCTTTATAACGCGCTTAAACAATTGAAAGTCGGAATGCGTTTGCGTCTGGATGCGAAGACACAAACGATTTTCGTATATCATCAAGAAAAAATCGATGTTCATACGGATCATGCACATTTCGTGATGTCTGAAGAAGATTTCATAGTTTTGTATCAAGATGCGAGTTTCTATCCATATTCCAAAAAACCAAGCATCGAGATTGAAGTCGACAAAGATGAGGTTTATTATACCCAATGGAAAAAATAGTTCTGCCCATCCTAATCGTGTTGAATCTTTTTGGTTTTGTGTTGATGAGCTTGGATAAATACTTCGCCATCAAACAAAGAAGTCGCATTTCAGAGCGATCTTTATTAAGTATGGCTTTCATTGGTGGTAGTCTAGGCGTTTATTTTGGGATGGTCATCTTTCGTCATAAAACACGTAAATTTTCATTCAATATTGGGGTTCCATTGATGATGGCATTGCATTTCTTTTTATACTGGTATCTAAATACTTGACTTGGAGTATACTCTAGGGATTAAAGTAAACGTATTCGATGAATGCAGTTCGTTTCATTGTCTGAGCAGTGATCAATTCGAAGTCATCGTGCATCTGATTTACAAGGTATTAGGAGAAAAACTATGACCATTTCAGAAGTCTGTAAAATTTATGATCTAAGTGCCGACACACTTCGTTATTACGAAAAGATCGGTTTGTTGGATTATGTGCAACGGAATGCCAGTGGTATTCGTAATTATCAAGAAAGCGATTTGCGTCGCATTGAATTCATTCGTCACATGCGTAATGCAGGATTAAGCATTGAGGTTTTGATTCGTTACATTGATCTCTTTCACCAAGGTAATCATACCATTCCTGAGCGTAAGCAAATCCTTGTGGAACAAAGAAATCTCCTTAAACTTAAGATTAAGGAGATGCAGGAAACTTTGGATCGATTGGATTGTAAGATTGAGAATTATGATACGATCTTGATCAAACATGAACAAGAACTTCAAGCCATACAGGATGAAGCAGAATAATTAGTCTTGGATAATTGAAGCTAAGAAAAATTCATGCATGATTTTAAGGACATCTTGATTGATGTCTTTTTCATCTAAAATACGATGTGGGACATTCTTCAAGATAAAGAGACGTTTACGTTTATGTGGGATTTGATCATAGGCATAATCACTGCTTCTTACTGGAATGGTTTGATCGGCTGTCCCATGAAAAATCAAGACAGGGCAATGGACCTGAGCGATGCTTTCTTTGCATTTCGCAACCACATCACGAAAAGTGTTCGTAAAATGATCGGGAAGTTCAGGATAATCACTTTGGGTTATGGTATTGTCTGGTAAACGTAAGATCTGCCGAGCTTTATCCCCGACCGTTTCAATGACGGCTTTAACCGTAATGTATTCAAAACCTGGGGCAATGAGCACCAAGCGTTCTACAGGATAGCGTCTTGCCAATTCTGAGGCAATGACACCGCCCATGGAGAAACCGATCAAGATGATTCTTGAGTTCGTTTTAAACAATTCTTTTAAGGGTTCCTCTGCACGTGCAATCCATTGTTTGGCATCGATGTCATCCAATTGGGTTTGATCAAAAAGCAAGGGTGCTTCAATGGTGTATCCCAAGGGTTCGAAGTAAGCGCGTAATGTATCATACTCGTGTGATCTACGCACACCAAAGCCATGAACGCAGTAGAGTAGGGGTTTTGTGTCTTGATTAAATAGTTTTAAGAGCCAGTTCATTCCATTTACCTCATTCTTACTATAACGCGCGGAGCTTGTTTTTGCACTATGCTATAATTTAGATAAGAGGAATGAACATGGAAAAAATAGCGTGGATTGGGACAGGTGTCATGGGACATGCGATGGTCAGCCATCTCATCAAGGCTGGCTATCCTGTCCAAGTATACAATCGAAGTATCCAAAAAACAGAAGGTTTGAATGCAAAAGTATGTTTGTCCATTGAAGACGTTGTGAAAGATGTGGATATCGTATTTACGATGTTGGGCTATCCAAAAGATGTGGAAGAGGTATATGCAGAGATCTTTAAACATCAAAATACGAAACCCTTGTGTATCGATATGACGACCTCTGCACCAGACTTGGCGAAACAACTCGCGCTGCGTGCTTCTGAACTGGGCATTGAAGTCTTGGATGCGCCGGTTTCGGGAGGCGATATTGGGGCAAAGAATGCCAGTCTCGCCATCATGGTGGGGGGCAGTGAAAATACCTATCGCAAAGCATTGCCACTTTTCGAGAAAATGGGCAAAACCATCACCTATTGTGGAACAAGCGGCAATGGTCAGCACTGCAAGATGGCCAATCAAATCGTCGTCGCAGGCAATGTGGCGGCAGTTGCGGAAAGCATGAGTTATGCGATCAAGCAAGGCTTGGATCCTAAACTTGTCCTACAAGCCATTAGTGGGGGAGCTGCAGGTTCATGGCAACTCACCAACAATGGTCCTAAGATGATCGATCATGATGATAAACCAGGTTTTTACATTCATCATTTTGTAAAAGATCTTTTACTTGTCTTAAGTGAAGCTGAGAATGTTGGTTTGGAGCTTCCAATCGTAAGTGAAGTCCTCAGTAGTTATCAAGCCTTGGTTGATAAAGGCTATGCATCAAAAGGAACACAGGCATTGATTGAGCATTATTTAGATTAAGCGTGGTAAGATGAAAATAGGAGAACGTTTATGAAAAAATACCTAACGATATTAAGTTTAATCAGTCTATTGGCCTTAAGTGCATGTGCACCTGTTGCAGAAGTAAAGAATCCTGTAACTGTGGCAACGATGTTGGACTCTGAAGGTTCAGTCCTTGGGAAGATGATCATCTTGGCTTTGAATGCGCAAGAGATCGAGACCGTGGACAAAATTAATTTTGGTACACCGGATATCTTACGTGCCGCTTTGGAAAATGCGGAAGTGGATTTGGTTGTGGATTATACGGGATCTGGACAGTATTACCATCCTGAAGATGCGACGGACACAAGCATCTGGAATGATCCAATTGAAGGCTATAATTTCACCGCTCAACTCGATCGTGAGAAGAAGGACATCATTTGGTTGACACCATCCCCTGCAAACAATACGGAATCCATTGCCGTGACACGTAGCTTCGCTGCGGCTGAGAATATTGTCAGTATGGAAGATCTTGCGGCCTATATCAATGCGGGAAAACCATTCAAATTGATCGCATCCGCAAGTTTCGTTGAGAATCCGATGGGTCTTTTGGGCTATGAAGAAGCCTATGGCTTCAAGTTGACGAATGATCAAATCATCTCTTTGGCATCTGGTAATACAGCAGAAATGCTCAAAGCCTTGGCTGAGGGTACCAATGATGTGAATGCATCTTTGGTTTATGGAACAGATGGCGCTTTGGATAAGCTCGATCTTGTGGTCTTGGAAGATCCCAAACACATTCCACCGGTTTATCTGCCAGCACCGGTTATTCGTAAAGCGGTCTTGGATGTCTATCCAGAAATCGAAACGATATTGAAACCCATCTTTGAATCTTTGACTCTCGAAACCTTACAAAGTTTGAATGCGAAAGTGGCTTATGATGGTGAAGATGCGACGATGGTTGCGGAAAACTATTTAAAGGATAATGGCTTTTTAGACTGATGAAAGATCGTATACGTCGTGGTTTGAGTCTAATCTTGTTTATGACACTTCTTTTCTTACCAATGGGATTCTTTAAAGTGAATCGGGTTTTGAATGGAAGTGTCTTTTCATTATGGAAGATCGAGTATGCTTGGATTTTGGTGCTGTTTGCGTTGATTTCGACAATTCGATTGAAACATCGAACCATCGCTTATTTGCGTAGTCTATTTCTGATTTTATTGCCCAGTATTTTGATTTATGTAAGTCAAAGTTATGTGATTGCGGAACCGTTCGATGTCAAAGTCGCACGCATCAGTCTAGGTCCCAGCATCTATTTTGCGTGTATTGGGGCATGGGTTTTATTAAGTACTGAAGCGAAGGGATCACTTAAAATATTTATTAGTTTATGCGTGCTCATAACTCTATTTGGTTTTGGATATTTTCCAATGTTGGGCTTTTACAAGGAGTACATCAATCGCCAAGCGACTTTCTTCCTAGAGCTTCAACGTCATATGAGTCTAGCTGTAACTTCTCTCTTATTTGCCTTGGTTCCAGGTATTTATTTGGGTTACCAAAGTACACGTCATCCACGTTTACGCGAGTGGATCATGGGTTTTGTGAATGGCTTTCAAGTCGCACCGACCTTGTCCATGTTGGCATTGTTGATGATTCCATTGGCAAGCTTGGGTCAAAGCTTTCCATTCCTAAGAACTTGGGGTGTCAAGGGGGTTGGCTTCTTGCCTGCTTTCATCGTCCTCAGTTTGTATGCACTCTTACCCATCACAAGCAATACCTACACAGCGTTTAAACAATTGGATCCTTCGGTCATGGATAGCGCAAAAGCCTTAGGCATGAGTTCTAAACATATCTTTCGTAAAGTATCCTTTCCCTTAGCGCTACCTTTTATCATCACAGGTATCCGAATTGCCTTTATTCAGAATATTGGCAATACCATCCTAGCAGGCTTGGTTGGAGGGGGAGGTATGGGTTCACTCATCTTCTTGGGTTTGGCTCAATCCGCAACGGATTTGATCCTATTGGGAAGTTTGCCGGTCGTACTCATGGCTTTGGGGTTTGAAGTAATTCTGGAATTCACTGAATTGCGTTTAAAGAAAAAGATGGGGGTTCTGTATGATCAAGCTTAGTCAAATCCGTAAACTCTACGATACTCAAGAAGCGCTCCGCAATGTGGATCTTCAAATCGAGGATGGGGAATGCGTCGTCTTGATTGGACCCAGTGGTTGTGGGAAATCAAGTCTATTGAAAAGCATCAATCGCATGATCGATATTGATGCGGGAACCATCACTTTTTTCAATCAAGATATTCAATCACTACCAGTCGAACAATTAAGACGTAAGATTGGTTATTGTATCCAAGGTGTTGGTTTGTTTCCACACATGAATGTGAAAGAAAATATTGCGATTCTGCTTCGTATCTTGAAATGGAAAGAAGAAGATATTGAGCGTAGAGTCGATGAACTCTTGCTTATGAGTGAATTGCCTTTGACTTATAAAACCAAGAAACCGCATGAACTCTCAGGGGGTGAAGCGCAACGGGTTGGCGTGTGTCGTGCCTTGGCAACGGATCCACCTGTGCTTTTAATGGATGAACCCTTTGGCGCATTGGATCCCATGACGCGTGAAAAGATTCAGATTGCTTTTCGAGACATTGCACAGAAACTCCATAAGACAGTGGTCTTTGTGACACATGATATTGAAGAAGCTATTTTACTGGGTGATCGCATTGCTTTGATGAATGAGGGTCAAATCGTTCAGTTAAGTACCCCTGAAGCTTTGATTCAAGACCAAAAGGAGAACTTCACAAAGAATTTCATTGGTCAGGATTATCCTTTGATGGTTCTAAAGCGTTTTAGTGTTCGTGATTTAAAACTTAAACCAATTTCAAATCTTAACGTAACACATCGTATTGATTTAGACACCAATCTAAAAGAAGCTTTAGCGTTATGCATCAAACAGACTGAAGCAGTCATCTTTAAAGATGAACAAAATACATATTCATTGGTTTATTCGGATATCTTTAGCTTTATTCGAGGCATGCAAGATGAAACAGCTCATTAAGCATCGTGTTTCAATCCTATATGCATTGTTCTTTTTGGTGTGGATCTTTCAATTTGACTGGATCAAAGAGAACATCCTGTTTTTTATCGATGATCAAAGTCGTTTGGTTCAACGCATCAGCCTTTTAGAACTAGCTGTGCAACACATCCAAATCGTGGTGCTTGCCAGTTCGATTTCAATTGTCATCGCTTTGGTTTTGGCTCTTAGCGTACATCTTTCACAATCTAAAGAGTATCGTGATTTGATCCTACAATTCAGTACGATTGGTGAAACCTTGCCTACAGCTGCCATTATCGCTTTGTCCGTACCCATCATGGGTTATGGAAATGGACCGCTTCTATTGGCGTTGAGCATCTATGGGATCTTGCCGATTCTACGTAATACTTTAGAGGGTTTATCCAGTATTCCACGTTCAATCAATGAAGCCGCTTTAGGTTTGGGTTTGACCGCAATGGAACGTCTCATCAAAATCGAACTCCCATTGGCACTACCGAATATTCTGACAGGGATACGGATTGCGACGATAATCAATGTCTCTGCCGCAACCATTGGGGCAACCGTTGGGGCAGGTGGTTTTGGAGTGATGATCGTATCGGGTATCCGCACCTATGAACCTCTGCTCGTGATCCAAGCTTCCGTTCCAGTGATTCTACTTGCTTTATGGTTCGATCGTGTTTTACGTGTTTCTGCTCATTAAAAAACTGCATTTCTGCAGTTTAGACATCTAGAATCTTATAACCTACGGCTTTCTTTAAGCGATTCATCAGAGCCAATCCCATTTCTTCTTCCGCAAAGGCTTCTGTGATGACATAGTCCAACTGGAGTTCATCACATTTGCGTAAGATTGTGAAGAGTTGGGAAGCCATGAAGGCTGGATTTGATAGCGATCCAAGCGACAAACAATTTTGGTTCGGATAATCTTGGATGTGTTCTTCCGCACAGATGATCGCACAGTTCAAATGTTTATGTTCATCCATCAAGTGGGTGATTTTTTTAATGACCTTTGAATGATCGCCACGAACCATGGTCATTTCTGCTTGAGGAGCATAATGGGTATATTTCATACCTGGCGATCGTGGTGAATCGACACTGTGATGCACTTGAGGATCGATCGTGATCTCTGGAATAAGCATTTGAAGTTGTGATAAGGTCACACCACCCGGTCTCAAAATCATGGGTGGGTTATGCGTCATATCCAAGACCGTGGATTCAAGTCCGATTCGACTATGGTCTGCCGCAATGATCACATCAACTCGACCTTGCATGTCGCTGATGACATGTTCGGCAGTCGTGGGACTGGGTTTACCTGAGCGATTCGCACTAGGGGCGGCGATGGGGGTGTTTGCGAGGTCGATGAGTTTCAAGGCGATGGGGTGATCCGGCATCCGTACGCCAACGGTATTCAAACCGGCACTGACATTATGTGGGATCAGATCCGATTTCTCTAAGATCAAAGTCAAAGGGCCAGGCCAAAAGGCATGTATCAATGATAGGGCATCCTCTGGTATGGATTTGACACACTTCTCCAACATGTTCATGTTTGAAACATGGACGATCAAGGGATTGTCTTGAGGTCGTCCTTTGGCGATGAAGATCTTCTCGACTGCTTCACTGTTCAATGCGTTCGCACCTAAGCCATAGACGGTTTCCGTAGGAAGGATGACGGTTTTATTTTGATTGATTGCATCAGCTGCTTGGCTTAAAAGAGCTTCATCAATACTTGTATCGTTGATGTGTAGAATCAAGGTGTTTTTCATATCGTTATCATTTTAACGTATTTTGTGTTCACTGCCAAATAAACGTTCTAAATCTGAAAACAAGCATGGTACAATTTAACTAACAATTTGAAAGGACATACACATGTTTAAAAAATTAGTGAGTGGTTTTCCTGAAGGTTTCTTATGGGGTGGGGCAACCGCTGCCAATCAGTTGGAAGGTGGCTTTGAAGACGGTGGAAAAGGGTTTTCATCTGCCGACTTTGCCAAACATGATGAGGATAAGCAAAAGAACTTAATGAATCTTTTCATGGGCACTTCCCGTGAGGCTTTACTGAAAGCAATGAATGATAAAGAGGGGAATTATCCAAAACGTCGTGGGATTGATTTCTATCACCGTTATAAAGAAGATATTGCTCTGTTTGCGGAAATGGGCTTCAAGACCTTTAGACTTTCCATTGCTTGGCCACGCATCTTCCCCAATGGGGATGAGTTGGAACCCAACGAAGAAGGTCTGAAGTTCTACGATGATGTCTTGGATGAATGTTTGAAATACAACATTGAACCTTTAGTCACCATTTCACACTATGAATTTCCTGTAGGTTTATCCCTAAAGAATAATGGTTGGTTGAGTCGTGAAACGATTGAACACTTTGAGCGCTACTCAAAAGTCTTATTTGAACGTTATGGCAAGAAAGTTAAGTATTGGCTGACCTTCAATGAAATCAATGTCTTGTCAATGACGGCCTTCTTAAGTGGTGGCATCCTGACCGATGGCGTTACCAACATGAAAGAGGCGATGTATCAAGCAATCCATCACCAATTCATTGCCAGTGCCAAAGTCGTAAAATTGTGCCATGAAATGCTTCCTGAAGCGAAGATCGGTTGTATGTTGGCACGTCAAGAAAGTTATCCAAAAACCTGTCATCCTAAAGATGTGTGGGAATCGCTCCAAGCGGATCACGGTAATCTGTTCTTCACCGATGTCCAAGTCCGTGGTGAATATCCTGCGTATACCGCACGTTTCTTTGACGAAAACAACATTCATCTTCAATATGAAGAAGGGGATGCACAAATCCTTAAAGAAGGAAAAGTGGATTTCTTATCGTTCAGTTACTACATGAGTGCAGTCTCAACGCATGAAACTTTGGGGGAAGCGACCCATGGCAATATGATGTTTGGGGTTAAGAATCCATATTTGGAATATTCGGAATGGGGTTGGGCGATCGATGCCTTAGGTTTGCGTATCACTTTGAATAAACTCTATGATCGCTACCAAGTGCCTTTGTACATCGTTGAAAATGGGTTGGGTGCCAAGGATGAACCCGATGAAAAGTTCTGGGTGGAAGATGATTATCGCATCGATTATCTGAGAAAACACATTAAAGCGATGAAAGAAGCCATTCAAGATGGCGTAGAATTGATGGGCTTCACACCTTGGGGTTGTATCGACTTGGTCAGTGCCTCCACCAGTGAGATGTCCAAACGTTATGGTTTCATCTATGTGGATGCGGATGATAAGGGAAACGGAACCTACAATCGCTATCCTAAGAAATCATTCTATTGGTATAAAGAAGTCATTGCCTCTAACGGCGAAAAATTGTAAGTAAAAAGGACGGGCAACCGTCCTTTAGTTTTGAATGAATAAGGTACTCACATTGAAGGTATCCCACTGCTCCAAGTCACCTGCCACAAAGCCTTTTCGAAACCAACGTTGACGCTGTTCCGAGGTGCCATGGGTGAAGTTATCGGGTGTGACACGACCAGTGGCTTGTTCCTGGATGCGATCATCCCCAACCGCTGCAGCCGCATTCATGGCTTCATCAATGTCCCCATCTTCCAAATAGCCCATGCCTTGGACATGATTGGCCCAAACGCCAGCGAGATAATCGGCTTGGAGTTCTAAACGAACATTGAGCTCATTGGCTTGGGTTTGTGTCAAACCTTGTTTAACCTCCTGCACATCGTCCAAGACACCCGTTAGATGTTGGACATGATGCCCGATTTCATGCGCAATGACATAAGCCATCGCGAAATCACCAGAAGCTCCTAACTTTGTACGCATCGTTGCGAAGAAGCTGAGATCGATGTAGACACTTTGATCCAATGAACAATAGAAAGGTCCTACCTGGGCATTGGCATAGCCACAACCCGATTCTGTCCCATCGCGGTAGAGAATCATCTTTGCGGGTTCATAGGTCATGTTATAGTCTTGAAAAATGGTGGTCCAAACATCCTCGGTATCTTTCAAGACAACCGAGGCGAAATCACCCAATGCTTGTTCCTCTGCGGTAAGTGGTTGTGTATTCGTTGAACCACCACCCAGAAGATTACCGATAAGCATGCTTGGGTCACCGGTCAATAAGGTATACGCAATCAACACAACGATCCCAATGCCACCGATGGCGGCTTTTCCACCTGTTGTGCGTCTGTCTAAGACATTACGACTTCCTGTTCGTCCTTGCCATTTCATACTTGTGTTCCTTTTACTTGTGTCACGTATGCAATTTAACTATAATACGATTATGTTACTTATTCAAAATCAAGCGTTTGATCCACGTTCAAGTGATCATGAAGTCATTAAACAAAGCTTAGACCAATTTATCGGAACCAAATCGATCCGTGTGGAGTGGTTTGATTTCAGTTTGAGTCAAGCAGATGCTTTGAAGTATTACTTACCTTTGATTCAATATGCTCAAGCGAACGGTTTTGAAGTTCATTGTCATATGCCGGTTGATATGTCGAAACACTTGGTCCGCTATAAACATCTGATGTTTGTGGATCCGTTATTCCTACGTAAATTCAAATTTAAGTCCATCGAGTTCAAATTACCCGTAGAACGTCCGGATTTAATGCGTTGACCCATCTAAAGATGGGTTTTTATATGGTTATTTGACATCCAACATCGAAATAGTCGATCTGATCTTTTAAGAAATCCTTTAAGATTGCATAGGGTCTCAACCCTGTGCAATGACCGGTATGATACTGAGCACCACTCGCTTTTAAGCGCAGTGCAATCTGGTGGATGATCGTTGGATCTTCAATCGTATCCATCGTCAAATTATAGAGGTGAAAGCCACCAAACACATGCGTGATGGGTTGTTTCAATTGAGCTTGAATCTGTTCAACGATACTCACGATTCCATTATGGGCACAACCTGCCATCAAGACACATTGATTGTTTTCATAAATGATCAGATTCTGTTCATGATGAAAGGTATCAGGGTGATTCTCTTCCAATAAGACGGCATTACCTGAAGGGGCAAATGATGTTTGATGAATATCACCATAGAGAACCATGTGATCATCAATCTTATAAGGATAATCATGAACCAAAACCACTTGGGGATGATCGCGATAGATTGGATCAATTCCAATCGGTTTAAGTTGATCGATCTTAATGGAGTAATGGGGATTAAAAGCTTCATAGTGTATGTATACTTTCCCTTTTGCGTTCAATTCAAAGAAGGTCTTGAGACCACCACCATGATCATAATGACCATGTGAAATGATGACCGTATCGACAGAACCAAGATCAACTTTCAGTTCAATGGCATTACGGGCAAATAAATCGGTGTGACCTAAATCAAATAAGAGATGATGGTGCTTGGTTTCAATATAGGTGCTAAATCCATGTTCGCTTCCCAAGTTTGGATGCTTGGATGTGTTATCCACAAGATTGATGAGTTTCATAAATATCTTCCTTGACTCCATTATAGACCTTAATCAAGACTTGTGACGACTTATACAAGAATTAATCGAGATACAAATCGATTTGGTTTATAATTGATTTAACGAGGAATAGCACATGAAAACAGTCCAACGATTAAAGGAAACGTTTACAAGTGGACGCTTGGAAATGTTCGATGCGTCCAGCAAGTATGTGATCTTAAGTGATTGTCATCGTGGGAATGGCAATCAATCGGATGAGTTCACAAAGAATCAAAATACGTTCCAACATGCTTTGAATCATTACTACAAAGATGGTTTCACTTTGATTGAAGCAGGGGATGGGGATGAGCTCTGGGAACACCCACGGATCAAAGATATCAAGAATGCTCATTTTGAGACCTTTGAAGTGGTTAAGAAGTTTCACGATGGGGGTCGTTTCATTCTTCTGTATGGCAATCATAATGTGTACCTCAAAGACAAAGCTTATGTGGAAGAAAATTTGTATCGTCATTTGAATGAACATACGAAAGAGTGGGTTCCGTTCTTGCCTGATATTGAGCCGATAGAAGGTTTGGTTCTCAAACATAAGACAACTGGACAGAACATCTTTGTGGTGCATGGTCACCAAGGGGATTTCCCCAATGATCAAGGTTGGTACTTCAGTATGCTTTCTCTGAAATACTTCTGGCGACATCTTCATGCCTTGGGTTTTCAGAATCCAGCCAGTCCAGTCAAGAACGCTTACAAACGGCATAAGATTGAGAAGAACTATGCATCTTGGATTGAGAAATATCGCATCATGCTTATTTGTGGACATACGCATCGCTTAAAATATCCACGGAATGGGGATCTACCTTATTTCAATACGGGGTGTTGCATCTATCCGACCAGCATGACGGCGATTGAATTGGAGAATGATCATGTGACGATGGTGCGATGGAAGATTCAACCGGATGACCAGGGATTGCTTAAGGTTACACGAAACATCATCCACGGACCCGATCCGATTGCTAAATATGACATGCGTTGAAAGGAAGAACATGCGAAAAATCATTATTGATACCGACACAGGGAGTGATGATGCCATTGCTTTATTGATGGCATTGTCGGATAAGAACACAGAAGTTTTGGCTTTAACCACAGTATTTGGAAATGTAAGTTTAAAACAAGCAACGCGTAATGCGTTGATTAGTTGCGAGGTCGCAGGTGTGAGTGTACCGGTCTATCCTGGAATGGACAGACCCTTAATACGTGATCGAATTGAAGCGATTCATGTCCATGGGAGTGATGGTTTAGGCGATGCGGGAATCTTAGATCCCAAACTTAAAGCTGAGAATGTTCATGCGGTTACGGCTTTGATCGAACTCATCTCTAAGCATAATGATCTTGAACTCATCACGTTAGGTCCTTTAACCAATGTGGCACTGGCCATGCGTAAAGCACCCGACATCCTCAAACGTTTGAAGAAGATCATATGCATGGGAGGCGCACAGTTGGGTTATGCGGCGGAAACGGAAGTCGCGGAGTTCAATGTCCTTGCGGATCCTGAAGCGGCTAAGATTGTCTTTGAATTCGGCGTGCCCTTGATCATGGTTCCTTTGGAAGTTTGTTTGAATGGGGATGGAAGACACGGAGCTGAAACGATCCTTGATGAACTTGATCTAGATTCAATAAAAGCAATCAATACGCCTAAGTCTGAATTCCTTTTGAAAATATCCTCCTCTTTATTGAAATTTCATGAAATCTACTATGGAGATGTGGGCTTGGAGCTACCGGACCCATGTGCCGTGGCTGTCGCTTTGAGACCGGAATTGATTCTAAATGTTTATCCTGCCAATGTGACCGTTGATACGTCAGGTTCTTTATCCTATGGTCAAACGGTTGTGAATACCAAAGGTGGAACCGTGCTTGAGGATCAAATCTATGTGGCGAATGTGTCCATCGTTTCAGCCTTGGATGGCAAAGGCTTTAAAACCATGATCAAGGAGGCGCTTCGATGAATAAGCGTAAATACATCATTGATACGGATACGGCATCGGATGATGCGGTTGCCTTGGTTATGGCTTTACGCTCTGACTTGGATATCTTAGCCATCACTTGTACAGCAGGGAACTTATCACTTGCCAAAACAACACGCAATGCACGTTTATCGTGCAAATTTGCGGATACCTATGTTCCACCGATCTATGCAGGATCGGATCGACCCTTGGTCAAAACTTTGGTCGTGGGTGAGAATGTTCATGGAAGTGATGGTTTAGGGGATATGTTTTATCCAGAGCCTGACATCAAACTTCAAGAAGGACATGCGGTAGACGCGATTCTTGAAATTGCACGAACACAGGATGATGTGGGTTTAATTACCCTCGGACCTTTGACCAACGTGGCGATGGCCATCTTATTGGATCCTCTTGCCATGCGTAAGATCACGCATATCATTGCGATGGGTGGACAGTATCGGATGACCAATGGCTGCACCGCAAATGCGGAATTCAACATTTGGGTGGATGGAGAAGCTGCCAAGATCGTGCTTGAAAGTGGCATCCCCATTACGATGGTTCCTTTGGATGTCTGTTATGGGGAAGCTGAAATCACAGCGGATGATCGCAATACTTTGAGAAGTTTAAAAACAGCACGTGGTGATTTCTTTGTGGATTGCAATCGTCATTTGTTGGCGTATAACCAAAGAAGTTATGCAAAAGACATCATTTCAATGCCTGATCCGACGGCTATGGCGGTTGCGATCGATCCAAGCATCGTCACATCTTATGTGGATGTGTATACACAGATTGAACTGAGGAGTTCCTTGAGTTATGGTCAATTGATTTATGATTTTTACAATCGACATAAAAAAATACCGAATGTTCGTTTGGTTACGAAGATCGATGCGCAAAAGTTTAAACAACTTGTCTTTAAGACAGCTGAATGAGGAGGAAATATGATCGTACCTTTTATGAATTTTCATGGGCAGTGTGAAGAAGCTGTCCTGTATTATCAAAAGATATTTAATTTCACTGATCCTTTCTTTTTGAAGTTTGCGATGGTTCCAAATGTACCATTTGCGATTCCTGAAGATTACGGGAATAAAATCATGTTTACGGAATTCACAATTGCGGACCAAAAGGTCTTTGCTTGTGATGTGTATCCAGGGATGCCGAGCAACGTGGGTCAAAGTGTATCACTGAATGTCATTCATTCATCCTTGGATGACATTCAAAGCTGGTTTGATGCACTATCCAAGGATGGTATTGTGGGCATGCCGATTCAAGCAACCACTTGGGCACCGCAATATGGATCTTGTACAGATAAATATGGCATCGTTTGGCAGTTTAGTTGGAACAAATAAAAAGGCTTTAAAGCCTAATAGAGATGTGAGAATAGAATTCGAAAGCCCATGAGGATCAATAAGATGCCTCCAATTAGTTCTGCCTTATGGTCCAACCATAGGGCACTTTTTTTACCAATCAAGACACCAAGCGTTGATAAACTGAAGGTGATGACGGCAATGACACTGGAGGTGAATAGAATGTTTCCAGCGATGACCGATAAGGATATCCCAATCGCTAAGGCATCGATGCTGGTGGCGATACCCGAAGATAGTAATGATCGAAGGGTGAGATGGGGATCGACTTCACAGACAATGGCTTCATTCTTAAGCGCATCGAGCATCATCTTTGAACCGATACCCAATAATAAGAAAAATGCGATCCAATGATCCACATTGGCAATCAGATCCATGAATTGTTTACCCAGATGGTAGCCACTCCAGGTCATGAACCCTTGAAAGAACCCAAATGTCAAACCAATGATCAAGGCGGAACGAGTCTGATGATCTTTAAGGCATAAACCCTTGATGAGGGCAACAGCGAAGGCATCCATGGAGACGCCAAAACCAATGATGAGGATGCTGGTGATATCCATGATGACTCCTTTTATCAAATGTTACTATTTTATGATTGATTGTAATTGATGTCAAGACAATCTTCCGACTAGCGGTATGGGTGAAATCATTCTATAATGAAATTAAGTGCGGAGGACATATGGATCATTTAAAACAATTATTGATTGGTAAAGGCGAATCAGATCTCTTTTTACGTCTCAAAATGGCAAATCGCCATGGTTTGATCGCAGGTGCGACAGGGACTGGTAAAACCATCTCTTTGAAAGTTTTGGCTGAACAGTTCAGTGAACAAGGTGTGCCTGTATTCTTAGCTGATGTGAAGGGGGATTTGGCATCGCTTGCGGAAGTGGGCGTTATGAATCCCAAGCTCAATGAGCGGATTCAACATTTAGGTTTGGAACCTTTCGAATTTAAGACCTATCCCGTTCGATTATGGGATGTGTTTGGTGAATTAGGTCATCCGTTACGGACAACCATATCTGAAATGGGTCCTTTATTGTTGGGACGTATCCTCGGTTTGAATGATACCCAAGAAGGGATTCTAAACATCGTATTCAGAGTAGCGGATGAGCAAGGTTTATTGCTCATTGATTTAAAAGATCTCAGAGCGATGCTTCAACACGTGGGTGAGAATGCCAGTGAATATACTTTGGAATATGGCAATGTCTCAAAGGTTTCGGTGGGGGCGATCCAAAGAGCTTTATTGACTTTGGAAGATCAAGGGGGCGATGTCTTTTTTGCGGAGCCTGCTTTTGATATCAATGATTTGATGAAAGTGGATACGTATGGGCATGGAATCATCAATGTCTTGGCTTCTGAGAAACTGATGATGCATCCAACTTTGTATTCAACCTTCTTACTGTGGTTATTGTCGGAATTGTTTGAAGAACTTCCTGAAGTTGGGGATGTGGATAAACCGAAGTTGGTGTTCTTCTTTGATGAAGCACACTTATTGTTTGCGGATGCGCCAAAGGCATTGATGGATAAGATTGAATTGGTCGTACGTTTGATACGTTCCAAGGGTGTGGGCGTTTACTTTGTGACACAGAATCCAATCGATATTCCCGATAAAGTCTTAGGCCAGTTGGGCAATCGAGTCCAACATGCGATTCGTGCGTATACACCTAAGGATCAAAAGGCGATTACGGCGATGGCGGAAACCTTCCGCCAGAATCCTTCGATTGATATTCCTACAGTAATTACGGATTTGAAGACTGGGGAAGCTTTGGTTTCGATGTTGGATGAAGAAGGACGACCCAGTGTCGTGGAACGTGCAATGATCGTTCCTCCACACAGTTTGATTGGGACATTGGATCCATTGAAACGTCGTGCCTTAATAGAAAACTCACCATTTTTCTACAAATATAATGAAGTAGTGGATAAAGAGTCTGCTTATGAGATGTTAAAGTCGAAAGTAGAGCAACAAGCTTCACAAATCGAAGCTGAAAAGAATGCGGTTTTATTGGAAAAAGAAAAACGCAATCAAGAATTGGAAGAACTCAAGCTACAACGTGAACGTGCACGTACGGAACGTGAAGTCCAACGCGCTAAAGAAAAGAGTGCGAGTCAAGTGACACGTCTTGCCAAATCATTCTTAGGCACAATGAGCAGTTCGATTGGACGTGAAATCGCACGTGGAGTTTTTGGTTCTTTATTGCGTCGCTAATTTGCAAAGCGCGTGAAGAATTGCTATAATTCACTCTGTTAAAGGGAGTAGACCCCACTGGGAGATCGCTTCGTCAACACGATGAGTAATCATCCGGACGATCCTAAGTTCAAGACTTTAGCACTGTGCTAAAGTCTTTTATTTTTAGCCTAAAGGAGAAAAACATGGAAAATCAGAAGCAGTGGTACCAAAAAAGCTTAAGTGAAACCTTAAGTCATGTGGATGCACAAAATGGATTGAGCGAACAGGAAGTATTAAGCAATCGTGAACAATACGGTGCGAATATCTTAGACGAAGGGGAGAAACGAAGTTTATTGATGCTCTTTCTTCAACAATTCCAGAATTCAATGATCATCATCTTGATCGTTGCGGCGGTCATCTCTTTCTTTTTAGATGAGCGTGCGGATGCCGTAATCATTTTAGCCATTGTTGGTTTAAATGCGGTTTTAGGTGTTTTGCAGGAAGATAAAGCTGAGAAAGCCTTGGCAGCTTTAAAAGCCATGGCCGCCCCAATGAGTAAAGTCAGACGGGATGGTCAAGAAAAAGTCATTCCTTCTGCCGATTTGGTTCAATTTGATATCTTGATTCTAGATGCTGGAGATAAGGTATCTGCGGATGTACGTCTGTTAAAGACCTCCAGCTGTCAAATTCAGGAATCTTCCTTAACCGGTGAATCGGTACCCGTGGATAAGGATGCGGAATTACAGATAGATACAGAAGTTCCGCTTGGTGATCGTAAGAACATGGCCTACTCATCCAGCAGTGTGACCTATGGTCGTGCGGTGGGTATGGTTGTCGGTGTTGGAATGAACACTGAAGTTGGACGTATCGCAAGCATGCTTACGTCGAACAAAAAAGAAATGACTCCACTTGAACAGAAATTAGACCAATTGGGTAAAATCTTAGGGATAGCAGCTTTGGTCTCGGTTTCGGTTATTTTCTTAATCGGTGTATACAATCAAAAACCTTTGTTGGAACTTTTTATGAGTTCGGTATCCTTAGCGGTTGCGGTCATACCTGAGAGTCTACCTGCCGTCGCAACCATCGTCATGGCGATGGGTGTCCAACGTTTGGCGAAGCGTAACGCGATCATTCGTAATCTATCCAGTGTCGAAACCTTGGGTGGCGCTACGGTCATTTGTTCGGATAAAACAGGGACTTTGACGCAGAATAAGATGACGGTTACAAAGACCTGGTTATTGAATGAAGCCGATGAACGTGAACTTATGAAGGGTGCGTATCTTTGTAATGATGCTCGCTTGTCCGATGGTCAATGGGTTGGGGATCCTACGGAAACAGCTTTATCGGAGTGGGCAATCAAAGCTGGCTTGGATGTGGAAGATATCGCCAATCGTTATCCTCGGGTGGCAGAAGTACCTTTTGACTCTGGACGTAAACGGATGACGACGGTTCACCAAAGAGGCGATGATGTCATCGCTTATATCAAGGGTGGTGTGGATGAAGTCTTAGCTGGAGTTAAGAAGCTTCTCGTTAATGGTGAAGTTCATGAAATCACGGAAGAAGATAGAATAAAAATCTTAGATGCCAATCGTACGATGGGTAAGCAAGCATTGCGTGTCTTAGCAATCGCACGTCGTCAACTTGAAGACGTGATCAAAGATGGGGATGTGGAAGTTGAACAACACATGACCTTTGTAGGTTTGGTCGGGATGATCGATCCACCGCGTGAAGAAGTCAAAATCGCAATCCAAGAATGCAAGGATGCGGGTATTGAAGTCGTCATGATCACAGGGGATCATCGTACAACCGCTGAAGCCATTGGCATGCAGATTGGTTTGATGCAAGATGGAGATAAAGTTATTACAGGATTAGAGCTTGATCAGATGAGTGATGAAGAACTCTATGAAGATGTACGTTCGATTGCGGTGTATGCACGTGTCTCACCGGAACATAAAATGCGGATCATCGATGCGTGGAAGAAACATGGTGAAGTCGTTGCGATGACGGGGGATGGGGTCAATGATGCCCCTGCCTTGAAGAAATCGGATATCGGTGCGGCCATGGGTATCGTTGGGACAGAAGTCGCCAAGGGTGCTGCGGATATGATTCTTACAGATGATAATTTCGCAACGGTCGTCAATGCGGTTGAAGAAGGTCGCCGTATTCGTGATAATATCACGAAGGCCATTTCTTATTTATTATCCTGTAATGTTGGGGAGTTGGTTGTCTTATTGATTGCGAGTTTCATGAATTGGGCAACGCCTTTATTACCAATCCATATCTTGTGGATCAACTTGGTTACAGATAGTCTACCTGCCTTGGCTTTAGGGGTCGATCCTGCTGAAGAAGGTATCATGAAACGTCAACCGAATCGTGAGACGAGTCTACTTACGAAACCAATGTATTTTAGGATTGGTTACCAAGGCATCATGATTGGTATTCTAACTTTGATTGCATTCTTGTATGGTTTTGGATCCTTCGGACAAGAAGGATCATTAGCTCAAGGTCAAACCATGGCGTTTACAGTCTTAGCGTTCAGTCAATTGGTTCATGCCTATAACATTCATTCAACCCACGGAACGGTGTTCAAAACCTTCTTTGTGAACAGATGGTTGATTCTCGCAACTTTTGTGAATGCCTTGATGATGTTGGCGGTTCTCTTCATACCTGTATTGCGTGATCTATTTAAATTGGTTTCAATGGATAATTCCCATTGGATGGTTGTTTTAGCTTTGATTTTCATTCCGATTCCTGTTGTGGAGTTGATGAAAGTCTTAAAATTGAATGGAAATCGTGCATAAATTGAAGGATGTCAAACACTGACATCCTTTTTTTTTGTTAAATGAAATTTTCTCCATATTTAGGATTCATTGGACGCAAGGGTTGTGACATCAAATTTCATCTGTTATAATCACAACGAATAAAACGGATAGACTGAATCCCAATTTTGGGTTAATTCGATAATAATGTTTAGGAAAGGATGCGCATGCGTTTAAAGCGAAAATTTAAAAATACGATCTATATTGCATCGACCCTCGTTTTTGGATGGGTCATAACGGTTTCTGGAATCTCTGCCATGAAACATCTCAATAAGCTGGATGCGGTTGAGTTTAGAGTAGAGGGGGAGACACGTTTTACTTTGCCTGCGGATCAAGCGGATGAAGTCGATTTAATCCTTAAAAAGTACAAATTAAATTATTTATCAAAATCAAGTATTGCTCCTGAAGCAAAGATTCTTAAAGTGGATTTTCAACAAAAAATTGAAATAATTCCAGTTAAAGTAGATGATGAGTTCACATTTAATAGTATTGATGATTTAACAGCTGATCTCAGCCGTAATGAAGTCGAGGCAGATTGGTATACGATTGTATCTGGCGATAATCTTTGGCAGATAGCAATGGATCGTACGGATGTTACATTAACAACAATTCAAGACTATAATCCACTGTTGGATTTAAATGCCATAATTTATCCTGGGAAAGAAATTCTCTTAAAACCAGCGGATCCAGTTTACGATGTGGAAGTTCATTTGGAGAACATCGCATTGGAACCGGTAGAGTTTGATACGATTCGTATCAAAGATGAAAGTCTATTGACATCACAACGTGTCATCCTCAAAGAAGGTATCGAAGGGGAGAAGAAAGTTGTTTACGATATCACCATCGTCAATGGATATCCAACGGAAGTACTCGCCATTCAAGAAACCGTGCTTAAACAACCTGTCAGTGCTGAAGTCAAGGTAGGCACGAAGCGAACGGTTGGCCGTAGTGGTGGTAATAATTATGGTGTTGTGTCTGGTCGTTTATCGAGCAATTATGGTTATCGTACACATCCAATTTCAGGTCGTCGCATCTTCCATAATGGCATCGATTTGGCAGCCCCAACCGGTACTGCTGTCTATGCCTATGCGGATGGTAAAGTCACGAGTGTTTCTCAAGATAACACCTTAGGTAAATACATCACGATCGATCATGGTGGTGGTTTAAAGACGCGTTATCTCCACTTGTCTGCATATAAAGTCAGCGTTGGGGATAAGGTTACAGCGGGTCAAAGAATCGGCTCAGTTGGGAATACAGGTTATAGCACAGGCTCTCACCTCCATTTCGAAGTCTTGAAGAATGGTTCGTATGTCAGCCCATGGAATTACATCTAATCAAGCAAGCATCTACTGTGTAGGTGCTTTTTTATTGTGATTCACATCACATTCAGTGATTTTAACCTTGTTTTTTGATATAATAAGAAACATGTTAAAAATCTTATATCAAGTGGGTGGCAGTATCAGTATTGGCTTGGCAATGACCGGTTTATTTTTACCTGTTCTACCGACGACACCTTTTGTGTTATTGGCAATCTTCTTGTTTGGTAAGAGTCAACCCGAGAAGGTCAATGAAATCATTCATCATCCCAAACTTGGACCTTTTGTGCAAGATTACCTCGATCCCCAAGGGATACCTATGAAATCAAAAATAAAAGCACTGATCGTGCTTTGGATGAGTATTCTTATAAGTGTCATCTTCTTCATACCACTCATCGCAATAAAGATACTTATTCTAAGCATTGCGTCGATGGTTTCTGTCTATATCCTGTCACGACCCACAAAAATTTAAGAAATTATCAAGCCACTTCGAAGTGGTTTTTTAATGCGATATGTTGAGCATATCAATGGCATTCGAACAAAATCATGTTAAATTGAAGAAAATAATCTAAAATAACGCAACTTTTTATCAAAACTTGCGTTATATAAGTGGGAGGACTTTTTAATGAACTTAGAAGTAGAACAAAGCTTAGTTCTAAGAAGTAAAACCGATGTGCAAGCTTTTGCGGAATTATATGAAGAAAACTATGCTTTGATTCTTAATTACGTCATTCGAAGAACAGGGAATGTGGATCTCTCCAAAGATATCGTTTCCAATACCTTTTTAAAGGCAATGGAAAACATCCAACGTTTTCAATGGCGTAATGTACCTTTTTCTGCGTGGTTGTATCGAATTGCGAACAATGAGATCAATCAAATGTATCGTGATGCGAAGAAACAAGCCATTTCCCTCGATCAACTCCAAGANNGAAGATAAATCAATGAAGGAAATCGCGGAAATCTTAGATAAACGTGAAGGCACCATTAAATCACTTCTACATCGTGGACTTGAAAAGTTGCGTAATTTAGATGATTAGTGCAACTTATATCGAATAATTGCGTTATATGAGTAGGAGGGTACAATGAAAGCGAATTTTGAGAAAGATATTGAAAATATTGAGAAGCCTGAGTTTAGGTTAAGTGCGCATAAGAAAGCACTTTTTGCTCAACTCCAAGCTGAAATGGATACACAATCAATTAAAGAAAAGGAAGGTGTTGGGATGTTTAAACGATTCATGAAGCCGAAACTATTGGTCCCTATTATGGTAGTACTGCTTGTGGCGGTCGCTAGTTTGTTTAGTTTACGCTTGAATACAGCTGCTTACTTTGTGACACTTCAAATCAATCCGTCGCTGGAAATCGAATTGGATCGCGATGCACGTGTCATTGAAACTACGGCATTGAATGAAGAAGCGCGAATACTCTTAAGTAATCTTGATCTTGAGAATTTGAAGATCGATGAAGCTTTTGAAGAAATCATTCGAGAAGCAAACAAGTTGGGTTATGTGGGTTTGGATAATCAATTCGAAGTATCCGTTCGTGATGCTCGAAATAACACCGCAACATTGAATGTGTCAGAGATCTTAGCCAACATTCAATCTACAATGGAAGAAACATTAAAGAATGAAGGTTTAACCAATAACATCAATGTGGTTGCGGTTACGAATGATCAATACGCAACAGCGAAGGGATTGGGCATATCACCTTCTGAATACATGAAGTTGATTGAGTACAATGTGACCCAAGAAGCAATTCAGAATGTCGTGGATTATGCTTCTTCCCAAATGCTCGATGAAGAATTTGAGGATGAGTTTGATGATGTGGCTGAGGCTTGGGTAGATATGCTTAAAGAGGGTGTATCTCAAGAACAAGCACTCGCGGTAATCCGTTTGGCACTTACATCGGACAAAACTTTGGATGAAGTGAAAGATATTGCGAAAGCATATCGTAGTTTCGTTGTTTCTGGTCTGAGTGAAGTGGAAGCTTATACGAAGTTGGAAGCAATCATTGCGATGGATCCAAGTTTAGATTCGTTAGATGATTACGATATGAATGATGACTTGGATGGTGAAGATGATGATTCCGATGACGACGATTCAGACGACGATTCGGATGATGAATCAGATAGCGATGATGATTCAGATGACGACTCTGATGACGATGATGATATGAATGATGATTCAGGCGACGATTCGGATGATGACGACAACGATTAAGTCTTAATTAAAGCTCCTAACATTAAATAAAGCTGTGACCAAGTGGTTACAGCTTTTCATTTAGATATTCATTTTTAAGATTGATGTATTCTTTCGCATTCCACTTAATGTGTTCGATCTCTTCTGTAGTAAGTGATCTCTTTATTTTGGCTGGTAAGCCAGTCACAAGATGTCCTTCTTCAATGACACTACGAGGTGATACTAGAGCACCCGCTGCGATTAGATTATGCGAATGAATGACTGCGTTATCCAAAACGGTCGATGTGCTACCGATGATGCATTCATCATGGATGGTTGCGCCATGGATATGGGTTAAATGACCAATCGTCACGTTCTTACCTATGAATACTTTTGTGTCGGGATCGACATGGATGACAGCTCCATCCTGGACATTGGATCCAGAACCGATGACGATGGGATTCACATCACCACGAATGACTGCAGATGGCCATACAGATACATCATCGCCAAGTGTCACATCACCAATGATGGTTGCGGTTTCGGCAATGAATACGTTTTTTCCAATTTTAGGGGTTTTATTACGAAAAGTTATGAGCATGGTGTTTCCTCGTTTGATATTTATTCTATCATACATTGAATAATGATAAAATACTGAATATAATCAATATTTATATTAAAATAATTAATAAAGTATTGATTATTATTAATTTTATTGTACACTTATTTTAGATATGCAAAAGAAACTCTATAACAAAGATTACTTATTGATGCTTCAGGGGAGTGCGTTCTCTGTTTTTGGGGACATTCTTTACAGCATTGCGATTTCCATTTGGGTCTATGAGAAAACCAAGTCCACATCTTTGATGGGTGTCATGGCTTCCATCTCGCTCTTTGTTCGTATGTTTGGATCACCAATTGCAGGTGCTTTTGTGGATCAGTCGGATCGTAAAGCAATCATTGTTGGTATGGATTTGATTCGTGGTTTTCTGATGTTTGGTTTGGCTTACTTGGCATTCCAAGATAATCTGTCGGTCCCAATCGTATTGTTGGCAGCTTTGGTTGCGGCATTTTGTCATTTGTTCTTTGTGCCAGCGACAATGACGGTCATGATTGATTTGATTCCACATCACAAGATGATGAAGGGTCAGTCTTTACACCAAGGAATCACCAGTTTATTGAATTTTACGGGTAAAGCTTTGAGCGGCTTATTGATCAATTTCTTTGGGGTTCCATGGATGATTTTGTTAAATGGAATATCCTATCTATTATCCGCTTTCTCTGAACTCTTTATAACCGTTCCGAATACGCCAAAAGCGACGAAAGATTTCTCGTTTAAAAACTTATGGGTCAATTTCAAACAAGGTGCGATTGAGACGGTTCAAGATACAATGTTGCGTAAACTGATTTTCTTGGCTTTAGGCATCAATCTATTCAGTTCTGGGATCTTTAGTTTGTTTCTTCCTTTTACCGATCAAAAAGGTTTCACCATTGTTCAATATGGCTACTTGATGTCGGTGGTTTCGCTTGCGGGCATCGTTGCGATGATGATTACAGCTACGGTTAATTTCAAACCGTTGAATCAACACCGTTTGATGTTTTATGGCTTTGTCGTGGGCATGGGTTTGGAGATTCTCGCTTATTTAAGTGTGAATTTTACGACGATGGCTTCACTCTTTTTCATCGGTAGTTTGTTGGAAACAATGGCCAATGCGTCGTTGAATGCGGTCTTGATGTTGGCAATACCCCAGGAAAAAAGAGCTTTGGTTCTAGGTTTTGTGATGGCGGGGTCATCAGGTGGAATGGCTTTATCTGCTTTGGGCTATGGTTTCATGGCTGAGTTTGTACCTCTGAGCATTTTAGGAGCGATTGGCTTGATGATCGCATTGATGCCAATGGTTTTGTTGGGAACGGATAAGAACTTAAAACAACTCTTTGTAAATAATGAAATAAAGCTTGAAAATTAATGTAAGTTTGATAAGATAGAAGTATAAATCTAAGATTGGAAAGTAGTAGTCTTTAAGAAGCATGCTTAAGAGAGTCCGTGGTCGGTGTGAACGGATGCTTGCGTAAAGATGAATGGGTCCATGAGAGCACGGTGAATCACAGTAGCCAAGCCGCAGGCTGAGCGTTAAAGCAGCGAGGATATGTTAGTATCCTTAAGTGAACGAAAATCGTTCAGACAAAGATATCACTTTTGTGATAATTAGGATGGCACCGCGAACACCACTTGCGCCTATATAGGGACAAGGGTGTTTTTTTGTTAGGAGGTGAGCACAATGACATGAAGGAATCCTGGAGTATTGAATACAAAAACGCAAAGGAAAAAACAAAATGAAAACACGCGAACTCGTATTAGCAGGCATCTTATTGGCATTGGGCTTAACTTTACATGCAGTGACTCCCGCTCTATTGGGGAATGTCAAACCTGATTTCTTATTGGCAACGATGTTTATTGCCATCTTATTTCAACCGTATTTGAAGAATACAATTGTGATTGGTTTTGTGGCGGGGGTGATGGCAGCAATGACGACTGGTTTCCCAGGCGGTCAATTACCATCCATCTTTGATAAATTGATTTCAGCTCTATTTGTTTTATTTCTGATCAAACTTTTCAGTGCACAAATGAACTTGATTAAAGTATCGGTATTAGGCTTTCTTGGGACCATCGTCAGTGGAATTGTGTTCTTAGGAAGCGCATTGCTTATGGTTGGTTTGCCTGCTCCGTTTACAGCTTTGTTTATGGTTGTCGTACTCCCAACAGCACTTGCGAATACCGCTTTAACACTTGTCTTGTATAAAACGGCTCAATTGGTCATGAAAGGGGCGAAGATCCGTAAAGTTTCATTGACTTAGAAGGATTGAGATAATAGAATTTGTTTGGGAATGAATGTCTCCCAACACATTAGTGTGAACCGCGTAAGCTGATGACTTCTGTCTTCTTTTGACAGACATCAGCTTTTTTTGGAGGAAAACATGTTACAAAGTTTAGGATGGATGGTTCTGGTAGGATTTATCTTAGCAGGACTATTTCAAAAGTTTAAGTTACCAGGTTTGATTGGAATGATGATTGCAGGAATGATTTTGGGACCTTATGGTTTCAATCTGCTTTCAGATAAGATTCTTATAATATCGCCTGAACTAAGACAGATTGCATTGATTGTAATATTGCTTAGAGCTGGGCTTAATCTTGATTTGAAGGATTTGAGACAGATTGGACGGCCTGCGTTTTTGATGTCGTTTATTCCTGCCACTTTCGAGATCTTAACGATTATTTTAATCGGCACAATCATCTTTAAAGTAAGCATACTTGAAGCAGCCTTGCTAGGTTCCGTCTTGGCAGCGGTATCGCCTGCAGTGGTTGTGCCGCGTATGATTCATCTCAAACAGATGAATAAAGGGCAGAAGCACAAACTTCCACAAATGATCATGGCTGCGGCCAGCGTGGATGATATCTTTGTCATTGTCTTGTTCACATCGTTTATTGGCTTGCTGAAAGGTCAGACTTTTAATTTGAATATCTTCTATGAACTTCCACTATCCCTTGTGTCAGGTATTGCGTGTGGCTTTGGTTTTGCGTATCTATTAACGGTCTTGTTCAAACGTATCCATATTCGTGATACCATCAAGGTAATGATCTTGTTTAGTTTAAGTTTCTTCTTAGTTGGATTCGAAACTGAAATCAATACGTTATTTCCTTTTTCGGGTTTGATTGCGGTTATGACATTAGGCATGGGTATACAGGCGTTTTACCCGATTCTTGCGAGTCGTTTATTGGGTAAGTTTGCGAAGATATGGGTTGGCGCAGAGTTGTTTCTCTTCATCTTAGTTGGGGCTGTGGTCAATCTGAAGGTATTGACTTCAATCACTTTGATTGGCTTAGGCGTGATCATTGTGGCTTTATTTGGACGTATGATTGGTGTTCAAATGTGTTTGATTAAAACACCATTGAATATCAAAGAACGACTATTCACAAGCATAGCCTTTTTACCGAAAGCGACTGTACAAGCTGCGATTGGTTCAATTGCTTTGAGTCAAGGATTGGCTGTGGGTGAATTGATTCTGAGTTTAGCGGTATTATCCATCTTATTCTCAGCACCTTTGGGTGCGATTGGCATCGATTTGAGTACAAACATTCTATTGGAGGAATAAACATGAATACTATCTTAGAAAGTCTCTATCAACGTAAATCCTGTCGAGTTTTTACGGATGAACCTGTTTCTGCAGATTTGAAACAAGAACTAATCCTAGCAGCGATGCAAGCCCCAACAGCTGGAAACATGCATCTTTACTCAATCATCGATATCACCGATCAAACGATTAAAGATCAATTGGCTGAGAGTTGTGATCACCAAGCCTTCATTGCGAAAGCACCTTTGGTGTTCGTATTCTGTGCGGACTATCATCGTGCTTGGATGGGGATGAAGACTTTCATAAATCAAGAGGCACGTAAACCTGAAACGGGTGATATGTTTCTTGCGATGAGTGATGCGTTGATTTGTGCACAAAATATGGTTGTGGCGGCACAAGGTTTAGGATTAGGATCTTGCTACATCGGAGATATTTTGGAGAACTATGAATACCATCGTGATCTATTGAAACTTCCTGAAGCAGTTTGGCCGATAGGGATGCTTGTCTTAGGTTATCCTACACAGCACCAATTGGATCGTAAGAAACCAAAACGCTTTGAACCTGGTTTCGTGGTCCATTCAAATCATTATGCTTCATTATCAATCGAAGATCACCAAGCCTACATACAGGATCATCTTGAGGAACAACCGAATTCATTAAATGAACTTAACTATTATCATGATCTCTATAATCGTAAATACACAGCAGACTTCACGCATGAGATGAATCGTAGCGTCAAAGTCATGTTAGAGTCATTATCAGACAAATAACTCCACTTATTTAATACATAGACTGTGTACATATGTGTTTAATTTTTAGGAATCATACCTAATTTCGATTGTATTGTGTTTACAATTGGAATAAACTAAAGATAGTAAGAGACTTAGGTCTCACTTTAAAGGTATCATGAGAAACAAAAAGGGTTTGACACTTGTAGAAGTAGTTGTGGCCATGGGCTTGTTTGGTGTTATTATGGTCACCCTTTTTCCTGCGTTCTTGATTACCAATCTTATGAACATTACATCACGTGAATTTACGGATGCGAACTTCGAAGCACAGAGTGAGTTGGAAGAGATATATGATCTTAGCAAGTCACTAGGAGTGACAGCAGCCAGTGTACTTGATGGCATGGGTTATAACACACCTCCTAGTACTGTATGTACTACATCTCCATGTGAAAGGCTATCAGGTGTTTATCGCTATGTAGTGACCTTTGGACCATATAATGATCCAGTCACTGGACCTAGTACCACTTTAACCAATGTGATAATTTCTGTTTCTAAGATTGTTGATAATCCGCAAATTGGTGAAGATCGTGCTCAGCTTCAAATCGTTTTAAGATTTGGTGAGAGTTTTACACCATGAGAAATAGTAAGAGTGGATTTACGCTTATTGAGCTAGTTATAACGATGCTTATTGTAGTCATCGTTTTTGGCATATTGGCAAATCTTGTAGGTTTCTCGACAACTTTCTTCAGAGATGAAAATACACAAGTGGCGAATCAGACTGCTTTGAGGCAGGTCGCGGTTACATTCGAAAAAGATATACGAAGATATGCGCTAAACGAGAGTTTAGTAACAGGTGATCCTACATGTCCCACTTTGGGGTCAATGATAAATTACTGTCTTAATGTGACAGATAAAACAATTTCTCGCGATGGTGTGGTTGTCGCGAGAGGAATTGAGTCATTTGTCGTAACCAAGAATGCAACAAAAGTCAATTTATATATGAAGACGATTGTGGATTCGAGAAATCAATTTGTTGATATTGTGTATGATGTTTACTTCCGTACAGATAAGTAAGAAGAACAACATCAAACAGAAAGGATGTGAGTGTTATGCATAAAAGAACTTTAAATAACAAAGGTGTAGCCTTAGTTACAGTTGTGTTGTTTTTCCTTGTGTTAGTTATTCTTCTTGGTGGCGTGATGTTTTCATCAATATCCAACCAAGGGAATGCGAAATTGTCTAAAGACCATACTTCTGCGTATTATATTGCTGAATCAGGCTTAAATATTACTATGGAGAAATTAAAAGCTTACTTAGAAACAAATGGTTATTCGAACATAACCAGTGGATATGCTTCAAAGATGACACTACTTGATGATTATATTCTTAGTAAAAACACTTATATAACTACTGGATTAAATGGACAAATAGGAAATCTTACTGGAACGAATCCAAGTGGAACTTTCACAATAATAGCAAGTAGTCCAACAGAAAACATATATGAAATTAGGAGTACTGGAGAAGTTAATGGTGTTAGACGAGTAGTATCGACAACATTCGATATTGACCCTATATTGGTTGAACAAGCGAAAGCGATTCTTACAAAAGGAACAATTGACGTTAAAAATTCTACAATTATTGGACCAATTGCAAGCCTATTTGATCTTCCAGGAAGTTACATCGATATTTCTTGTAATGGAAGTACAGATACTGTAATTAATGAATTCTTTGTCCCAGTTGGAACAGATATTGATTCTGTTTCGTTTGGTAGTTGTGATGCACCTGATTTTGTTGAAGCAAAACCAGTCCCTGAAGATGTAGTCTTCAATGATGTTGTTTTGCCAACATACTATAATTCTGGTTTAAAAACCTTAACTGTCAGTGGGGATACATATACAGTCGACTTATCAGAAGCAGGCGTGAATGGTTATTATATTCCAACACTGCCAACTACTAATGTAAAATTCAATTTAGTAGGTGGAACCTCAACTACTGAATTCAACTTATTTGTTGGAAATGTTGACATAAACAGTTTTGCAAATGTTGGTGACATAGAAGTAACTGGTAATGGTAAACTGCGATTGTTGGTTGAAATCGACCCTGTTTTCAAGACAACTGGAAACAATACTTCTGAAGTAAAAGCAACATTCAGCTGGAATGGTTATGTTAATGTTGCGAGTTTGACAGATCCGAAACCACAACTCGATAAATTTCAACTTATCATCAAAAGTGCTCCAGTGGATTATGATTCAACAGATATACCATTTACAATTATTCCAACATTTTCAATTAGCAACTCAGGGAAATTTGTAGGAAGTGTAATTATGGATCGAGTCAATGTTGATATAGGAAATGTCGAATACAAAGGTTTCATCGCAACTCAAGGAGATTTAGTTGAAATCACTTCAACGAGTGATATTACAGGACCTATGTGGATTTATGCTCCAGATGCAGATTTTATTGCTCAGACTCCAATATTAATCGAAGGTTCAATTATTTCTAGCACCGCCACGTTTTCGGCAGGTGGTACATTGAAATATGAGCAATATACTGGTGACGTTCCTTCACTTATTGACATACCAGATTTTTCAGGCGGTGAGCCTGTACCTGTTGGCATTACAGTTAAGTTCATTAACTTCAAAGAAGTCTAAAACAAGAGGGGGGCTTTATGAAGAGTTATCATATCCAAGCCGTTGATCAGGGCGGTAAGACGATTGAAGATATTATTGCGGCAGAAGATACGCAAGAATTGGCGCAAATCATCAAGAGTCGATCGCTATACTTATTAGAATACAAAGAAGGGGTATCGACATCGGATTCGATCACAAAATTACCACTCAAGAGTTTGGTTATTTTCTGTCGTCAATTAGGTACGATGGTTGGATCTGGTATACCAATCGTCCAAGCTTTGGATATGCTTCAGGCGAAAGCAGACAATAAAAAAGCTCGTCAGATCTTCCGTAATATTTACGAAGAAGTTCAAAAGGGGAATTCTTTATCAAAGGCAATGCAGCTGCAGAAGGGGTCTTTTCCTGAGCTTTTAACTAATATGGTAATGGCTGGGGAAATGGGTGGAACACTGGATATTAGTCTTTCACGTATGTCCACGCACTATGAGAAAGAACAAAAACTCAATAATAAAATCAAGTCGGCAAGTATCTATCCGGCTATTTTAGGTTTTGTGTCGGTTGCGGTCATTCTTTTATTAGTTACCTTTGTATTACCAACCATCACAAGTATGTTTCCTGCTGAGAATATGCCTTGGACAACTACTTTGATACTTGGTTTCAGTGAGTTTTTAACTACAAATTGGGTTTCCCTTTCAGGTGGACTATTGATATTGATCGTTGGTATACGTTTATTACTTAATGTTCGTGATGTTCGAGTACAGTTTGACAAACTTAAATTACTATTGCCAATTTTCGGGCCTTTAAATCAAACAGTTTATTCGGCACGTTGTGCTCGAGCTTTAGCTTCGCTCTATTCGAGTGGTGTACAAACGATTGATATGTTGGAAACCACATCACGCGTGTTGAATAATACTTATCTAGAAGATCAATTCATCAATGTTATTGAAGATGTAACAAAAGGTGAATTCATTTCAAAAGCAATTCAATCAACTGGTTCTTTTGATCCAATGTTATCATCGATGATTTATATTGGTGAAGAATCGGGTTCTTTAGGCGATATCTTGAACAGTACAGCAGATTACTTCGATAATGAAGCGGATGCAGCATTGCAAAGAATGATCGCGATGATTGAACCGATTATGATTGTTATATTAGGGGTTGTCATTGGTTTTATAGTTGTATCAATCATTCAGCCTATCTTCACGATGTACGAATCCATTGGTTAATAAAGGGGGCATGTGCTATGGCATTATCGATTGAAATTCGACACGGTTACGTCTACCTGATTGAAGCGCGCACTGGAAAAATGAGCGTTGGCATTCAAAAGACACACTATTTTGAATATCCAGATGATTGGGTTTCAGAGTCAGGCATTGTTAATGTTGAGGGGTTTGCGTCCTTGTTGATGCAACATCTCAAAGAGCAAAACATGCGTGATAAGAAAGCGTATTTCTGCATCAACAACAATGCAGTTATTTATCGTGAACTGAACATTCCAAAAGTAGAAGAGAAGAAGGTTCATCTCTTAGTCAAAACTGAGATGATGAGTGCTTTGAATCTCACACCTGACTACATCATGGACTACATCTATCTCAATGATGTGGAAATTGAAGGAAATGTTCAAAGCCGCGTTTTAGGTGTTGCAATGCAAATCAAAGCGATCGAATCCTTATTGGAAGTTGCGAAACTTTGTAAATTGGATGTGCAAGGCATCGACTCTGCAACCAACTCAATCATTAAAATGATGGAAGAAAATCCATTGCTTGAAAATACAAATCAACTGATTGTTGCGGACATTGGAAATGGTCATTTACGATTATATCTATTTGAGAATGGTATTTACGCACTCTCTCGTAACAATAAAATTATCTCCTACAAAGAAGTCACTCCTGAGGAAGTCACGAATTCCATCGTTGACAACATCAATAAGATGATTCAGTTTTCCTATACACGTAAAAGTGGATCGGATTCCAAAAAAATTGTGATTACTGGAATCGATGAAGAGTTGGAAGCTGTTCAGAAATTTGTAAGTGAAAACTTATTGGTCGATTGTGAAGTGCTAGGAAAACCACATTATGTCACGGATCATAAGTTTGAAAATCGATACACCAATGCCGTTGGCGCATTGTTGAGGAAATAAGTATGAAAAAGCAAGATATGAACTTATTACTTGCCTATAAAGCCGAGCAAAAACGTAAAGCAAATAAGATGTCTCCAATGCAGGTATATACGATTGTATTGATTGGGGCTATCCTAATTGTCGGTGCTTTCGCCCTTAAACTCTTTGTCGATAATTTGAATGTAAAGAACGAATCTGCTTCGATTGAAGCCTACATCAATGATCCATCCGTTGTTGCGAAGATGGAGAAGATTGATAAACTTCAAAGTGATATCAAACAATTGGATGAAATTGCTTTAGAGGCAGCGACATTAAATGATGTCATTTCCTATAAACCACGCTTTGATTCTCAAGTATTGGATATCATCTATTATGAAAAGCCTACTACTTTGAAGATTACCAATATTGATTTTGCTGCAAATACAGTAACTTTAGATTATACGGCAAGCTATGTCTCCGATGTATCCAATTATGCTTTACGATTACAACGTACCTTTAGTTTCGCAGANNGGAAGTTGGTCATTGACACAACACTTCCGAATGAAGCAGCACTACAAGCTCAACATGACACTAAACTCGAAGAAGTCTCAACATTGCTCCATGCCTTTGAATCTCCAATCAACGAAGCACAATTCGAACGTTGGGTTCTACCTTTGACCAGTAAATACAACATGCGTATCACCAATACGGATTTCGTAGAAGTCAGTGCGACGACACCGAAGGCAATCGATACGGTTCCTTCAGAAGTCTACTATTCGATCCGTGATTTGGTGGATAAATACCATGCGGTCGTAAAAGAAGAACTCGCTGTTCCAGAGACGAGTTCGTTGTTGATGCTATCGCAACACACCTATGATGTGAATACAACGTATGCGCGTTATGTGTACTTTTTGGATGCAGTTCGTGATTGGAATACGTCGATCTTGATTTCGAATTCCAGTTATAACTTTGAAGATGCGACGGCGAGTTATACGTTCGATTTGTTTGCACTTCACCAATTACTTCCGGATGATATCGAAGTGGATTATACTCCGGATATTATTGCAGGTGGTACTGGGAAAGGGGATCCTAATGAAGATCCTCATCCTGAAGGTGGAAAGTAGTTAAGCGAATAGGTTCAAATACCAATTCCACAAATCATTGCCATACAAATAAGCTAAATAAATACCGACACACAGATAGGGACCAAATGCGATCAACGATTTGCGTTCCTTCTGTTTTGTCACCAGTAAATAGATCGCAACACTTCCTCCTAGAATACTTCCAATGAAGAAAGCGACGAGTGTTGCCTTAAAGCCTAGAAGTAAACCAGCGACCGCGATGAGTTTGATATCACCTCCACCAATGCCTCCCGTTAAATAAGCAATGAGGTAAAAGGGAACACTGATCACAAAAAATCCAATGAGATGATCCAACAAAGGTAAAGGTGAAATTAGAAGCATACCAAATGCCAAGGTTAGAATCATGATTTGGAAACGATCATAGATTTCCATAGTATCGATGTCGATCATTGTAACAATGATCAAGATAGAAGCTAAAAGAATTCCAATTAATGTGAAGTAGGTATATCCGTATCGTATATAAACTAAAACAAAACTGATTGCCGTGATGAATTCAATCAATGGATAACGCCAAGAAATCGGTTCCTTACAATGTCTACATTTTCCTTTTAGGAATAAATAGCTTAAAATAGGGATAAGATCATACGGTTTGATTGGCTCCATGCATTTTGGACAATGAGACGAACCATGTACAATCGATTCCTTCTTAGGAAGACGATAGATAACAACGTTGAAGAATGAACCAAAGATGGCTCCAAAGATGAATAAGACAACGAGAATGGATGTTTCCATATAGATACCTCTATACCACTATTATACCGAAATTAAAGCATTAAATAAAAGGAAGGGACAAACATGAAAGTTGTACGTTTAGGCCAGGTATTGGTCGATGAGAAAATCATTACAGAAGACCAACTGAACTTGGCATTGGAACGCCAGAAAACAGTTAAGAAACGTTTAGGGAATGTCATCTCGGATATGGGGATGGCCAGTGAACGTGATATTTTACGTGCGTTGGCGAAACGTTTACAAGTTGAGTATGTGGATACACCTTTGTTTCAGATTGAGTTGGATTCAATTCGACTCATACCAGAACACTTGGCTCGTAAATACAACATTGTTCCTTTGAACATGCGTGCTGGTGTCATTACCATTGCGACCAATGATCCTTTAGATTTCACTTGTTTAGAAGATTTAAGCATCATCACTGGTATGGAGATTCGTACAGTCGTATCCTCGAGTGTTGAAATTGAAAAAGCCATTAATCGAGTCTATACACGTCAAAATGCGGATGAAATCCTGAATGACATTCGCGATGAATATGGCGTTTCTGCCGCAACTGCAATGGAAAATGCGGATGATGAATCAATGGCGGAACGTGTTGATTCAGCACCGGTTGTAAAGCTTGTCAATAATCTAATCTTCGATGCCTTCCAACAGAATGCATCGGATATTCATATTGAACCTGAAGATAATTTAACAAGAGTTCGATATCGTATTGATGGCGATTTGCAATTACACAATGAATTTTCAGCCGATGTCCATCAATTGATCATCACGCGTATCAAGATCATCAGTGGAATGAACATTGCAGAAAAACGCATCCCACAAGATGGTAGCTTCCAATTTAAGAGTGAATTCTTCACCTTTGATATTCGTGTATCTTCACTACCGACAGCTTATGGTGAGAAAATCGTTTTACGTTTACTAGGTGCTGATAGAAATATTGATTACAACCTTTCCAGTTTAGGTTTATCACCATACACACAAGAAATCATTCAAAAAGCCATCAAATTGCCGCATGGTATCCTTTTGGTTACAGGCCCTACAGGGAGTGGTAAAACCACGACCTTGTACTCCATGTTGGCACAATTAGCTGATATCAAGAAAGCCATCGTAACCATTGAAGATCCAATTGAACGTAAATTCAGAGGCATCACACAAGTTCAAGTCAATCCAAGATCTGGTTTGACCTTTGCGAGTGGTTTGAGAAGCATCTTACGTCAAGACCCAGATACCATTATGATCGGGGAAATCCGTGACGGTGAAACTGCTGAAATCGCTATTCGTGCCGCAATCACGGGTCACTTTGTCCTTTCAACGGTACATACCAACGATGCCTTATCGACAGTCGTACGTTTAGTGGACATGGGTGTTGAACCCTTCTTAGTCGCATCTTCAGTTAAATGTGTTATCTCACAACGTTTGGTAAAGAAAATTTGTCCAGTATGCAAACATGAACATCATGTGGATCTTGCCGACAATCTACTTTTACAAACCAAATTGGAAACAGCTCACAAAGGCAATGGTTGTACAGAATGTAATCAAACCGGTTATCAAGGTCGTACCGCTGTATTCGAAATCATCTTGATCGACAACAAGCTCCAAGAAATGATTGCGGATCGAGCGAATATGGATGATTTAAAGAAGTATGCGAAAGAAAAGAATATGCGTATGCTTAGAGAAGAAGTATTGGATTTGATCAACAGTGGTGTGACGACGGTTGAAGAAGGCATTCGCATTCTCTATTCCGTCGATTAAGGGGGACTTATGTTACACACGATTCTAAAATATGCGCGGGACCATCAATGTTCAGATATTCATTTGGTCGCAGAGCGCAAACCTGTCGTACGTGAAATTGGGGAACTAGTTAGTTTAAACTTGGAACCAATGAGTAAAGACAACGTATTTGAAGTTATTCGTATTCTACTTTCCGAAGAACAATTTGACCTATACCTCTCCGGTAATGACGTGGATTGTTCATACACAGATGAAACAGGTCATCGTTATCGTATCAATGTCTATCGCCAACAGGGTTTACCTGCGATCGCACTTCGACTTTTGAACAATCACATCCCTACAGTGGATGAAATGAAGCTTCCACCAATTTTAAAGGATATTTCATTGCTTCCTCGTGGTTTGGTTTTAGTAACGGGTCCTACGGGAAGTGGTAAATCCACAACCTTAGCCGCCATGATCAATCACATTAATACGAACAAGTCGGAACATATCCTTACCCTAGAAGATCCGATTGAATACATTCATCAGTCCAAGCAAAGCATGATCAATCAACGCGAGATTCACAAGGATGTTCATGACTTCAATACAGGTCTTAGATCTGCACTTCGTGAAGATCCAGATGTCATTTTAGTAGGAGAAATGCGCGACTACGAAACCATCAGCTTAGCCTTAACCGCAGCTGAAACGGGTCACTTGGTCTTCTCAACACTACACACCACTGGAGCAGCCGCAACCATTGACCGTATCATTGATGCGTTCCCTCCACACCAACAATCTCAAATTAGAATCCAATTAGCAAATGTGCTTAAGGCTGTCATCTCACAGTCTTTACTCCCAAGAGCAGATTATGCAGGAAGAACCGCAGTTCATGAAATTATGCTTATGACAGATGCCATTGGGAATATGATTCGTGAAAATAAGATCGTTCAAATCAACACCGCAATTCAAACGGGCTTAAGAATTGGTATGCAGACCTTGGATGGTAATCTTGCGAAGCTTGTGACAGATCAGATTATCTCCTTTGAAACAGCATCAGAAATTACAAGTAATGTGGAATTGTTGAAACGTTACCTAGGCAGAGCTTAATAATATTAGTTATTATTTGTAATATGTATTATTTCAGTAATTTATATATTGACGAACACCATAAAAAGGGGTTTAATTTACTTAAACAAGGAGGGGAATATTATAATGAAAAAAATTCTCACTAAAAAAGGGTTTACTCTTATTGAATTAATTGTTGTTATCGCTATTTTGGCTATCTTAGCTGCTATTTTGATTCCTAGTATTATCAATTATATTGATGAAGCAAATGGTGCTAAACTTCAAGCGAATGCTAGATCAGAGTACTCTCGTGTTATGTTAAGTCATGCTACAACCAATGGAGTTCCTACACTTCCAAATAGTACAACTGCTATGACATCTGCAACACCATACACCTTAGCTGATAATACAACTTCTTGCACGACAACATTTACAACTGTTTCAATTTCTGCATTTAGTTGTACTACTGGAACAGGAGCAAGCCTAAAAACGGTTACGCTTGCTGGTAACTTCCAAGTTTCACCTTGATTTCAGCTTAAATATCATAATACAATACTTTAAAACCTAGCTCTTGCTAGGTTTTTCTTTTGTCAATAATCTTGATTCAATCTTTGCAACTCCTTGCTTAATTAAATGTAATGTTTATAACGCTTAAGCTAAACCTAGTAAACACAATATCATAACGCATACATGCTATCTCACATCACCGCAAATACTCTTTTTTTGCTTTTATTTGTTATTAAGCGTATACTACATAAGTTATTTAAGGAGAAATTAACTATTAGAAGTCAAGGGTAAAAACTATGAAATTATGATCGTTCATAGAGTCAAACTAAAAACATGTCATACGAGACACTGAATTTAAAATGAGACAAAATCAGCTAAAATGGCTACCTCATTTTAGCTCGATCAAAGTCGAGATGATGTTTCTCCAGATGAAAGATAAGACGTACAATTCGCTTCGCAACGTGTGAAAGCGCAACCCGATGAAGTTTACCTTCGGTTCGTTTCTTACGATAGAATTCATAAAGAATTGGATTATGCATAATCGAGTACGCTGCGACATTCATGATGGCTTGACGCAGATAGGGCGAACCATGCTTAACCATTCTCCCTTTAGATTCTGAACCACCGGATTGATTACGCGAAGGTTCAAGTCCTGCAAAGGCAAGCATCTGATCGGCTGTGTCAAAGCGATCAATCGACTCATATTCAGCTAGAATACACGCTGCGGATTGAAGTCCGATTCCGCTGATGGTATGAATATGCGATTCAAGATGGGTGTAGGTCTCTTGGATTAAGCTTTCGATTTCAGTGATCTGATCATCGATGGTGTGATACAGATCCAAAGCTTTCTTGAGTAGATAAGAGAGCGTTGGGTCTTCTGAACCAACTGAATCACGAGCGAGTTGTTTAAGCGTACAGAAGCGTGCGTAAGAAAAGGTTCTTCTAAGTTTGAATTTCATCTTCTGGTAAGATTCCAGATTCATGCGAGCGATCTTAGACTGAGTCAAGTAATGATCAAGAAGGTATAAACAGGTCGATGACGTGAGTGAATGATTAAAAAAGGGCTTAAATTCAGGGAAAATCAAATCGAGAAGATTGGTCAATTTGACCAATTGATGTGAGCGTTGCTTGACTAAATCATTGCGATCTCGCGTCAGTGATTTGAGATTCTTGATGTGATAAGATTGGGAAGGATAGGGTTTATAGTCGACGGACATCAAATAGGTCGCGATAACACGCGCATCAACTTTGTCGGTTTTGGTTTTCCGAAGAGTGGTAGCTTGGGCAAACCGATTGATGAGAAATGGATTGAACTGCATATACGTGAACCCATTCTCTTCTAGAAAGATTTTGAGATTCATGGCGTAATGACCCGTTGATTCAAACCCTATCCGACAGTTTTGATTCGAATCAAGCGCTGAAAGAATCTCTTTCAAACAAGCGAAACCGGATCGATCATTCGTAAAGGAAAAGGATTCTCGAATCACTTCTCCTGCATGATCAAGGATGAAGCCATCATGCTTATACTTGGCAATATCGATGCCGATAAAGAATGTCATAAAGACACCTCCTTCATTTCCACACTGTTGGTTTAGATCCACATGTCCTTTCGATGTCAATTCGCGGGTGATCAAACGTTTAACGTTAATCAACTCATTAACACTCGAAACAAAAAAGAACTGTGGTAGGAATTTCTCCTAAACAGTCAAAGCTGTATGTATGCAATACAAATCCACAGTGTAAGTTAAGCATATCGTATTGGCCATACAATATGCTCAAAAATAGATTAGGCCAAGAAAGGAATATCAATATACCAATATGTTGGCCTATATTGATAATACGAATTATGCAATTTAATGAATTAGAATTAATCGAGCCACTAAAGAAAGCGCTCATCCAAGAAGGATACACCGAACCAACACCCATCCAGGCCCAAGCCATACCCTTTGTCCTCCAAGGACGTGATTGCCTAGGCATCGCACAAACCGGGACAGGGAAGACCGCAGCCTTTGCTCTACCTATCCTTCAATCCTTGGCATCCCAGAGTACAGTCAAACGTAGTTTGCGTCCAATCTCTGCCTTGGTACTCGCCCCAACACGTGAATTGGCGATTCAAATCGAAGAGAGCTTTAAAGTCTATGGTAAGAATTTAAACTTGAAATCCATTGCCATCTTTGGTGGTGTTGGTCAGAAACCTCAGACCACTGCCTTGGCATTAGGAATCGATATCCTAGTGGCGACCCCAGGACGCTTGTTGGATCTCATCGGTCAAAAACACATCAAGTTGAACCAAGTCAAACACTTTGTCTTGGATGAAGCAGACATGATGTTGGACATGGGTATGATCCATGATGTACGTCGTATCATCGATTTACTACCGCATGTGCGTCAGAACTTATTGTTCTCTGCGACCATGCCTAAAGAAATCGCCAACTTATCCGCGAGCATCTTGAATGATCCAGTAAAAGTCAGTGTTACACCAGCCGCCACAACAGTGGATACCATTTCGCAAAGTGTCTACTTCGTTGCGAAGGACAATAAGGTCAGCTTGTTGATCAAGTTATTGAAAGACATCAAAATGGAATCCGTATTGATCTTCTCACGTACCAAACACGGTGCAGATAAGATCGTTAAGGCTTTATCACACGCCAATATACAGGCTTTAGCCATTCATGGCAATAAGTCACAGAACAATCGTCAAATGGCTTTAAATGCCTTTAAAACGCGTCAGGTGAAGATATTGGTCGCTACCGACATTGCGGCACGTGGATTAGACATCGATGAGTTGTCCCATGTGTTGATTTATGATCAACCTGAAGTCGCTGAAACCTATGTGCACCGTATCGGACGTACTGGTCGTGCAGGCTTAGGTGGTGTTGCCATCAGTTTCTGTGATCCTGAAGAATATGTTTATTTCAAAGGTGTTCAGAAGTTGATTGATAAAAAAATACCGGTTGTGAAGGACCATCCTTTTGCCATCACCATTGATGAAAATGCCGTTGTTAAAACACCCCCTAAGACGAACCATCGTCCAAAACGCAGTCCATCTGCTCATCCTTGGGATAAACAAGCCAAGGCGAAGAAACAAAGACCTTCGAACTTCAACACCCGTAAGCCTAAAGCTTAAGGGTGTTTTTCTTTGTGTATGAAAAGAAGGACTAAGCGTCCTTCTTGATGTATGTATCCAAAGTATTCGGTTTACCAAAGAGATAACCTTGACCATAGGTACAACCCAGTTCAATGAAGAACTGTTTTTGTGCATCTGTTTCAATGCCTTCCGCAATGATCTTCAGTTTAAGTTTATGCCCTAAATCAATGATGGAGCTTAGGATCTCGTGTTGTTTACCTTGACCTTTTTGTAAAGCAAAGGTTCGATCGATCTTCATCGTATCGATGGGAAGTTGGTGAAGATAGGTTAAGGATGAGTATCCTGTCCCGAAATCATCCAAAGCGATGGTGAACCCCAATTGTTTCAAACGCATTAGATTGCGCTTCGCTAAATCAAAATTCTCAATGATCGCAGTCTCCGTAATCTCAATCTGGACATTTGCAGCTGTAATGTTTGTCGTCCTTAAGAGTCGTTCAATTGTATGAATGAAACTGATATCCACTAAACCCTTTGAAGACAAATTGATAGAAAGCATCAAATCAATGCCTTGTGTCGCATGCGTCTTGATTAGATTGAAACAAGTCTCAAAAACATACTCCTCAAGCATACTGATCAAATTTGTCGTTTCCGCTACCGTAATGAACACATCCGGTGCGACTTTACCAAAAAGATTGGAATCCCAACGCAATAGTGCCTCGTAACCCACGATTTGATCACTTTGCATATCAATGACAGGTTGATACACAAGATAAAGCTCTTTATTCTCCAAAGCCTTACGCAACTCATTAACCATACGGATACGATCCATCCGTTGCTTATGATAATCTTCAGTATAGAAGTTATAGCTGTTCTTACTGATGCCTTTGAGATGATGCATCGCTGTATCCGCAGCCTTATAAAGTTCATTGAAGTTTGTTCCATCTTTAGGATAGATCGATACACCGATACTTGAAGTGATGAAAATGGATTGGTCTTCTATGATGCGTTCTTGATTGATCAAACTCAACAAGCCATTCAAATTCTGATTGAGCTGGATCTGATTCCGCTCACTTAAATCATAAGTGATGATAAAACCAGTCCCACTGCGCGCAAGCGTATCCGCAGGTCCGAGTCGTTGTGATAAATCCTTGGTTAAATCAAGCAGCAAAGCATCCCCTATGGAATACCCTAAAAGCTCATTCACCGTCGCAAAATCATCAATATCCAAAGAAATAAGCGCAAAAGATAGACTTGGATTCTTTTGAATGCGTTTATCAATGATTTCAGACAAACGTCTGCGATTGGGAAGTTGAGTCAATTCATCATGACTCTGCTGGTAAAGGATACGATCATTCAATTCTTTATTGCGTCGCAAACGAACCGCTAAAATGGACGCAAACAGTGCCGCCGATGCAAAGACATAGAACCAACCCTTGGCGGTTTGAAATTCAACCAAAAGATCGATGTCTTTAACCATCATGGCTAAAAGGTCATCGGAAGTGGTAATCCACAACAAGCCAACGAATAAATAGATGGCCGCGAAACGAATGACTTCGTATTCAGGACTTCCAATCCATTTTTCGTTGAAGAGGTGTCGTTCGATTTTTAGAAAGAATTCGTGAATTTTTTTCATAGTAATTCTTAATATCATTCTATCACACTCATAAATCGAAACTATAAAAATAAAAGGCGCATGATTTTGCGCCTAATACTCCAAATCTTCCATACGTTTTGGTTGAGAAATATAATAACCTTGGATCATCTCACAACCAAAGGACTTAAGTAGATCAACTTGTTCCAATGTCTCAACCCCCTCAGCCACAACTTCCAACTTCAAGTTATGCGCTAAGGTGATCATGGAGCTCACCAATTGACGGGTCGGTTCATCGTTCATCATCTTATGGACGAAGGACTTATCAATCTTGATGTGATCAATGGGGAAACGACTCAAGTAAGCTAAGGATGAATAGCCTGTCCCAAAGTCATCGATCGCAATCTTACAACCAATCGCTTTGATCTGATGTAGATCCATCAGTTTGACTTCCACATCATCCATGGCCGTACTTTCCGTTAACTCAATGCACAAGTTCTCAGGATTCACACCAATGACCTTGATTCGATTCTTAAGGAATGTAATGAAATGCGTATCCTTTAATTGTAAAGCAGAGACATTCAAGGCAACGACCATATCCGGATGGGTTTGATTCAAACGTTTTAACTCTAAGATGGCTTCATTCAAGATATAACGTCCAATCTCAATGATTTGACTGTTATTTTCCGCAATCGTAATGATGGTTTGAATGGATTCTTGATAATACAATGGATGGTTCCATCTCAACAAGGTTTCAAATCCACTGACCTGCATCGTCTTTAAATCCACAATAGGCTGATAGACGGGGTAGAGTTCTTTCTTTTCAATGGCTTTGAAGAGTTCGGACTCAATGTCTTGTTCCTTTTTGATCTCTTGTTGGATACCATCTTCAAAGAAAACAGCGATATTGCCACCTAGTTTCTTAGCTTTTAGTTTTGCTAAGGTCGCATTGTGGATGGTCGTTTCAACTTCTTGTTCGCTCTCATGACTTGCAAAACCACAGGATAGACTCAAATGAATTTCGATATCCATGATTTTAAATGGTCTTTGTGCCAGTGCCAAGAGTCGCTGCACACGTAAACGAACCAACTCTTGATTCTCGGCATGTAAGAATAAAATCATCTCATCTCCAAAGTATCGTGCGATGAGTTCATAGGCATAGAGCGTGCTGCCAAGAAGATCCGCGAACTGTTTCAAGGTTTCGTTGCCAAAGCCATAACCGCCCATACTGTTGATCTTCTTAAAGTCATCAACGGATAAAACAACGACATAGTATTGTTTTGTGGGATGTTCACGGGTGAGTCGATCGGCATCTAAGAGATAAGAACGATAATTAGGTACCTGTGTAACAGGATCCACAAAAGTTAAATTCTTGATTTCATCTAACATACGATTGAAACCATGTCCCGCCACACCCAATTCATTTTGAATCGTGGTATCCGCCACAACACTCAAATCACCTTTTTCCGCACGTCTGAACACTTCAGTTAATTTTACAATCGGGTTGGTTAGCGTCCTTGCATAAATGAACGCGAACACAATCAAAGACAATAAGCTGATGATAATGGCTGTATCGATGTAATTCATGACCGAGATCAATTGACTGAATGCCTGTGATTCTTGGACCGATATGACGAGTTTCCATGAATTCGTATTATGAATGGTGGAATAGACCGCCAACATGTTCTCATCGTTGTAGCCAACATAATTGAAGAAACCACTGCCAGCAGTAAAAGGTTGGACATCGATTTCTTTGATGACTTTCGTATAATCGTGAATGATATCGATTTCGGGATCCGGATGTGCAACGATACGTCCATTCCCATCCACAATCCATGCGTAACCATAGGAATCAAATTGGATGTCACTGATGATGGTCTCCATGAAACGTGTGGTCAAGACCGCATTCAATAAACCCACAGTTGTATTTTCACGTTGAATCGCATAGGAAAGGGTTATGATCGGCACATCATCATAGAAATAGGGGCTGTAAAATGGGTTTGAAATCGCATAGAGTTTATTCTGTTCAAAAATCTTTGCGAACTGTTCCTGCGCACGGATATCGATATGCGCACCATACGTGGTCCATGCTTGTCCATCGGGTTGAGCAATGGTCATCCCTTTAAAATCACTGTGATTCAATAGGCTGGAGAGAAATGGAAGAATGGACTCCACATCCATGGATTCCATAAAGTCGGAATGTGCCACCATATGGACTTTATTCAAATGACCTTGAAGCTCTTTTGACAGCTCATCTGCACGAGCGCGTGTGATTTCACTGTAAAAGTTTCGCTCATGAATCTTCAATTCATTGAGCTTTTTTTCAATGGTCATGCTTAACACGCCGAAAATCACAATCGAAACGATTGCGATGACAATGATCATTTGAAAACGTATTTTTTTGAACATTCATTCACAGTATAACGAATAAATCTTAAATATTACAACAAAAGTTATTGACACCAAACATATTTAGGAATATATTAACAGTGTTAATAAAATAGAGAGGTGTTCATGACACAGATTAAACGTCAACGAATCGCACAGATTTTTGTGGATACGGCAATCAAACAGATTATCGAGCAAGGGATTGAAACGCTCAGTGTCCGTAAGATCGCAGAGGAAACAGGGTTCTCGTATGCGACCATATACAACTATTTCACTGATTTCAATGCCTTATTGTGGGCATGTAAGAAACAGATGATCAAAGACTTGGCTTCCCATATGTTGGCTCAAGAGATCGATGCATCTAAAAAGGGTGTGCATGAACTCTTCAAGCGTTACGTCCATTACTTTCTTGACTACCCGCATATCTTTCGCTTTTTCTATTTCCATCATGTCAATCCAGGCGAAGAGCGTTTTGATGAATTTGGTTTTGATGACTTGATGTTTCAATCGTTTGGATTTCTGCACGGTAAAAAAGATGAGAAGACAATTCAGGCGATTGCCTTGACGTGCATCTATGCGGTGCATGGCATACTTCAGTTGCATTTCAGTGGTAATGATCAAGCCGATCAAGCAGCGATCGATCAAAGCATCGATGTATGTTTGGATGTCTTGCTTCAATAGGAGGGATATTGATGAAAATCAAGATGATCGTTTATTCGTATACACACAACACACTGCGTCTGATCGAAGAATGGGCAAAGCAGCTCAACCAACACGACATTGAGATCGCATCGATCCATGCCTATGATGAAGATCCCAACACAAAAGCCATTTCACTCTCTGTGAAACCAAGCATCGAAGCTGTGGATCATGTGGTATTTGCGACCTGTGTCCGTGGTTTCGCCTTGGCACCCATCATGGAAACGTATCTCAAGCAAATTCAAAACTTAAAAGGACAGGCTTGTACCTTGGTGTTAACACAATACTTCCCGTTTGAAGCGTGGGGTGGCAGACAAGCCATGCATCAATTTAAACATTTGGTAGAAGCGAAGGGGGGCGTCGTCAAAGATACCTTCATTCTAAATCGCAGTCGTAAAAGCAACAGCCAAAAGGCGAGGATCTTGAATCATGTCCCGCAAGTTTAAATATTTCCTGATGGTTTTAGTCGTCCTTGTTTTAGCTTTGTTTTTGGGTTATCAAAAACTCAATGCCGATCTAGAAGGCTTAAAGGACAATGGATTTGAAACACTTAAGCCCAATGAATGGAAAGAGGGCAGTTATCTGGGTGAAGCCAATCAGTTTCCAATCAAGGTTAAAGTTGAAGTGTCCATAGAATCAAATAGAATCACAGACATCACACTAATCGAACACCAAACCGGTGAGGGTCAAGGTGCTGAAGCCATCCTTGATGATGTGTTAAGTGCACAAAGCTTGGATGTGGATGTGATCACGGGTGCGACCTACAGTTCAATCCTTATCTTGGAAGCGATTGAAGATGCTTTGGAGAAGGCGAATGAATAAGAAGCTCAGGATAACTTTGATGATTGGAATGTTATTAATCTTAGTTGATTTAATGTTGAGTATACTTCTTAAGAATACATATCCGCTTCCAATCACAGATATGGATTGGATCAATGCGGCAAGGCAAAGCCCTTTTATGTTGCTTTATCATTTAGATGGATTGAACTTGATCATTGCATGGGTCTTTGCTGCTTTCTTTTATCTGTTAAAAAATATGAATGCTCGTTTTAGTCGCCTATTTGTTTTCTATGTTGTGGGCTTGCTTTACATGACAATCATGAATCGCGCTTATCTCGTTTGGGGCTTGGCTCAATTCACTGTGTTTGATGACGCTAATTTATTGGCACTGATTCATCAAGGACGTCATGATGGGTGGTGGACATTACCAGGATTTTTGATGCAAAACCTAAGTTTCCTCTATCTTGCGTACACCTTTATCCAAAACAAAACAACCCGTGTGCTTGGCATCTTGGGTTGTCTGGGTTTTAGTTTATTAAGCATTTACCTCATTCTCATCCGTTTTCTATCCCTCAATCCAATGATGATGGGGATGACGGCGATTGGAGGGATCATCGCATTGGTTTTCTATGGTCGTTTGATCAAGCACCTTCAAAGTCATTCACTTTAAGGTTTCGATCAAAGATCTTCCGGATGGTGTCGAATTCTTGTGCAAACGCATGGACGACATCAGGATCGAATTGTGTGCCACTGTTTTCCTTAATGTAGACATAGGTCTTCTCGATGCTCCAAGCGTCCTTATAGACCTTTTTATTTGTCAATGCATCAAAGACATCCACCAAAGCCATGATGCGTGCTGATAGGGGGATCTGTGTCCCTTTCAAACCTTCAGGATACCCATTTCCATCCCAACGTTCATGGTGATACTTGGCGATATTCAAGGCTTCACGGAAGAATTCCAAGGATTCACTGTTCATGGCAGACACCATCAAACGATCGAAAAGTGTCGGTTCGATGGCACTGCGGATCGAATCGTAACCAATCGTGGTATGGGTTTTCACCAAAGTGAATTCATCCACCGTCAACTTATCCTTTTTCAATAAAATGGCTTCTGGGATGCCCAGTTTACCAATATCGTGCAACGGGCAAGCCTTAACGGTACGAATGATGTATTTTTCATCGATTAATTTGCTATATTTAGGGTAAGTTTGAAGTTTTCTTAGAATCAACTCATAATAGCGTTTCAATTTGGTTATTTTCTGGCCTGTCAATTCTTCACGTGTTGCCACAAGATTGGATACGATGTCCAAAGACAAATCCAAGCTTAATTGCAGATCATAGAGACGTTTGTTCAAACTGGACTCCAACCATAGTTCCTGATTCCTGACGAAGTCTTGAAGCCGTTTGTGTTCTACGTAGTGTTTCAGTGCAGCCAATAAACGTGTGCTACGTAAGGGTTTGATCAACACATCACTGACACCCTTTGCATAGAAAAGAGCCTCATCACGCATTTGATCTTGTGTGATCATCAATAAGATGGGGAGATGTGCATAACGCTCATCGTTTCTGATCCATTCGACCACATCCAAACTTAATGCATTTTGAGCACTTAAAAACAAGACATCGACCTTAGCCCCTGTTTTGAGATGATTCAAACATTCTGTACTGGTCTTAAAGCTGGTGATGTTCGCATTGTTCTGTAGACTTTGAGCAATGGTAAGAACCTGCTCGTTGTCATGTTCGACAATAATGACTTCATTGTGTTCAATCATAAAAACCTCATTTAATTAAGTTTATGCTTTTATGAGAATAAAAACAATATGATACATAATACAATATAATATGTACGTATCGTACACAGTCCTTGAAATTTACTCAAAACTGTTTTAAAGTAGTGTCACTTAAACTATGCAAAGATCAAATATCGCATTTATCACACTCATTTTATTCGCACTCTCCATGGCTTTTTGGTTGAATGAAAATGACATCAATCAAGATGCGTTTTTAGTTGCGCAAAATGGTGTTGTACGTATACCGACAATTCAAGATAACGAAACATACCGCTTAAAAGGTGAATGGGAATTTCACCCCAATGCCTTTGTCCATACAGATACGTCCTATGCAATGACATACCTCGCTTCCAATCAAGATTGGTCATCCGTACTCGGTTCCCAACAAGGTTATGCAAGTTATGTATTGAAGTTGACTCATTTGGAACCAAATCACATTTATGGATTATTACTCGAAGAAGCGGGAAATTCGCATCGTGTTTATGTAAATGATAAATTGATTTTGGAAAATGGTTTGGTTGCGAAAAACGCATTGATTTATGAGCCTGCAACGTATACGACCAAGGCAGCTTTTGTAAGTGATGAAAAAGGTGAAGCGCGTGTCATCATTGAAATCGCCAACTTCGATGGAGTTAAAGGCGGTTTGATTCAATCTCCGTTGTTCGGTAGTTTAAATGCGATTGATTATGTATATGAGTTGACGCTCATGACAGAAGTTTTTATTTTTGCTGGTTTATTGGCGATAGCCTTTGTGTTCTTATTTCTTCATTTCATCGTTAATGATGTGCGTTCGCTGTTCATGGCGATTCTCAGCGCTTTGGTCGCACTGCGGATTTCCACAACCGGGACACATTTCATCTATATGGCGATTCCATATTTCGATCTTCCGTTGATTTGGATCATTCGCATCGAGTATCTCAGTGTCTTCTTGATGTTGCCAGTCATGTTGTTGTTGCTGGGAACCTTTGATGCATTCAACTATCCACCAAAGTTGCAGCAATTCCTATATGTACCTTTCTTGCTTATGCCGATGGTTATTGCTTTCGCTACTGAAGGTATCCTGGTTGTGATTTTTCAAATCTTCCAAATCGTCTTGATAATCAGTGCGATTTATCTTATTTTTCTTATCGTTCAAGCCTATCGCATGCAAAAAATAAAGTTGACACGCACGATCGTCATTATGATTCTCATTTTTGGGGCAATCGCGTACAATCGTTTATACAATGATCGAAATGAGATTGCTTACTTCATGCTTTATGTTTTTATCCTCTTTGTGGGCACGACTGTCATGAAGCGTTTTTCTCTGATTCGATCACACAGTGAGAAGTTGGCTTCAACGGCCAAAATCGATCATCTTACTGGATTGTTCAATCGAGGACATCTCAATCAATTGATGGAAGATTCCGATGTGTTTGAATTGGATCAAAAATATGCGGTTATTTTCTTGGATATGAACAATTTCAAAGAGATAAATGATGAATATGGACACGAAATTGGTGATCAAGTTTTACGTATCAGTGCCAAAAGGTTGCGAAACAGTTGCCATGAGTCCGATCGTATCTTTCGTTTCGGTGGTGACGAATTCGTAATCATTGCACGGCTTAAAGATGAAATGGATGTTAAAAAAGTGATCAAGCGCATTCGGGACAACTTTATGGAGCCCATTGCACTCAATCACCTCTATTTGAGGATAAGCGTCGCGATTGGATACACTCCTTTTAATCCAAGTGTAGATAACTTGAAAGAAGTCATCTCAAACAGCGATCAACGTATGTATGAAGATAAACGTAAAAATAAGTTCAAGTAAGTTACAACAATGTTGAAAATACGAAGTCCTCATCATACGACTAAATACTTTAAACGATCCTTTGTATAAAACATCTTCATGTACGACTACGTACTTTAAACGATCCTTTGTATAAAACATCCTCGTAGTACGACTATGTACTTTAAACTATCCTTTGTATAAAACATCCTCGTAGTACGACTACGTACTTTAAACTATCCTTTGTATAAGACATCCTCGTAGTCGGGGTGTTTTTTAAATTCAGTTTGTGCATATTCACATTCAACTTCTAATTGAAACTTCTCATTGCGTGCTACTTCAACTGCGTATTTGACTAAGGCACGTCCAATACCTTGACCTGCTAGACTCGCATCCACTTCGGTGTGCTCTAAAACCATGCCAAAGTCGGTATTTCGAAACACCAAACGAGCCAATGCGCACGTATAATCGTCTCCGATGTAGAAAGCCTGTTCGTTTTGTTTGATTTCCATGTTTGTACCTCTTCGACCATTATACATAAAAAGGGCTGAGATTTTTAAACTTATGCATTTTATGGCATAATAATCGAAAAGAGGTTGACTATGAAACGCTACAAAACACTGATTTTTGACTTAGGTAATGTCTTGATTGATTTTTCTCCGTACTCAATCGTGTCATCGTATACCAACGATGTGCAAATCATTCAAACATTGGTTCGTGAGATTTTCCTCAAACAAGAATGGTTGGATCTTGATCAAGGAATCATGACTTTTGAAGAAGCTAAACAAAGGATACTTGAACGACTGGATGATTCGCTCCATGGATTGGCTTTGGATATCCTAGATACTTGGTACGATCATTTGACTGAACGTCCTTATTTTCCAGATCTACTTAAAGAACTTAAAGCAATAGGCTATCGCTTGGTTTTATTCTCTAATGCGGCATTGTGTTTCAATGACTACCAAGACCGAATTCAAGCTTTAAAGTATTTTGATTATAAAATCATTTCGGCTGAACTGAAGTTATCCAAGCCAGATGCAGAATTCTATCGTGTCGCGTGTGAAATGTTGGAGATCGATCCCAAATCCGCATTCTTCATTGATGATTCGATGGCCAATGTACAAGCAGCTCAAGCCTTTGGAATCGATGCATTCTGGTACAACGGGAATTTTGATCGTTTAGTCGATTATTTTGCCAAAATAAACATCTTTTAATGCAAATGCAAATCATTTGCATATTAACAGGACTTCAATTACACTAACAGTGAAAAAAGGAGTCTTTTTTATGTTCAAACGTTTAACGATATTATTTCTGGTGTTGGGTTTATTGACTGCGTGTCAATCCGCTGTTCAAGTTGAAGATAAACCACAAATCATGGTTAGTCTTTTCCCTCAATACGATATCATTCGTCAAATTGCTCAAGATAAGGTGGATGTGGAGTTGTTTCTACCAGTTGGAAGTGAACCGCACAATTATGAACCCAGTGCTTCAACTTTGATGAAGATCATGGAAGCAGATCTCTTTATCTACTCAAGTGATGAATTGGAACCCTGGGTCAATCAATTGGTTGAAGGGAATGCTTCGGATGACTTGATTGTATTGGATGCGTCGAATGGCATCACCTTACTTGAGGCGGATCACGGCCATGAAGAGGAAGAAGAGGAAGAAGTGGAATTGGACCCTCATTATTGGTTGGATCCTTTAAATATGATCATCATGAGTGAATCCATACTCAATGCACTCATTGAAATCGATCCAGAAAATGAAGGGTTTTACAGAGACAATGCAAAAAGCTATATTTCTTCATTAAATGAATTGGATGCGAAATGGTTGGATTTATTTGAACATGCTCGATTGAACCAAATCATCTATGGTGGTCACTTTGCCTTTGGATATCTTAGCAATCGTTTTGGTTTGGATATATTGTCTCCTTACAGTGGTTATGCCCCGGATGCGGAACCCAGTGCGCAAGCATTGGCGGGATTGATGGATGTCTTGGCTGAAAAAGAAATCAATGTGATCTTCTATGAAGAACTCATCGACCCTCGTGTCGCTCGAATCATTGCGGAACAAGCAAAGGTTAAGATCGAAGTCTTACATGGTGCGCATAATTTGAATTCTGAAGAAATGCAAGCGGGATGGACGTATATCTCCATCATGGAAGACAACATTGCTAAATTAAAGGAAGCGTTGCGTTATGAGTAAACTCTTGGAAGTCCGTAATCTTAGTGTGACATTTGGACGTGTCAAAGCACTGGATGACGTCAGTTTTTATGTCGAAGAAAATGATTATCTTGCCATCGTTGGGCCCAATGGATCGGGTAAGAGCAGTTTGATGAAATGCATCTTGGGATTGATTGAATCGTTTGATGGCTCGTATGTGTATTGGGATGATTTGAAACGCGAGGATATTGGTTATCTCCCACAGCGCTCACCCAATCAAGACAAGCATTTCCCAGCGACAGTTTACGAAATCATTCAAACTGGCATCACGAATAAGCGCATCGATCGTAAAACAATGAATCAAGCGATCCTAGACTTGAGCAGGAAACTGGGGATTGAAGATCTGTTGAATCAAAAGATCGGTTATCTATCTGGAGGTCAATCGCAACGCGTCTTTTTAGCACGTGCTCTGATCCATAAACCAAAACTTCTGATCATGGATGAACCGACATCCGCCTTGGATCCAAGTTTCCGTGATGAATTCTATCAACTCATTAAGCAACTTCATGATGAAGAAGGCGTAAGTATCGTGCTCATCTCGCATGATTTGAATTCGGTGAATCAATACGCAAAGAATCTCTTGTATCTTGATCAAAAAGTCGTCTACTTCGGATCGGTGCAGAATGTGTGCATGTCTGAAGCTTTGATGCATCAAATAGGACCACAAGCAACTGCAGCCTTGTGTCAGGTGGAAAACCATGAACATCACATCCATCTTTAATCTCTTGTCTTATGCTTTTGTACAAAGGGCATTGATCGTGGGTTTGTTGATTGCGATCAGCAGTTCATTCTTAGGCATATTTCTTGTTTTACGTAAATACTCGATGATTGGGGATGGTTTGGCTCATGTCAGTTTTGCGACGGTTGCCTTAGCTCTTGTCTTGAATCAATCCCCCTTGATCATCTCGATTCCCATCGTGAGTCTTGCGTCTTTGTTAATCTTGAAGTTGAGTGAAGAAAATCGAATTGGTGGGGATGCGGCGATTGGTTTGATCGCTTCCACATCCTTAGCCATTGGGGTTTTCATTACCTCTGTATCCAATGGGTTCAGTGTCGATTTGAGTTCATATCTATTTGGAAGTATCTTGATCATTGCGCAAAGCGATGTCTATCTTTCCTTGGTACTCACCGTGTTGATTGTTTCACTGGTGCTTGTCTTTTACCAAGACTTGTTTGCGATGACCTATGACTTGGATTATGCCAAAGTCAGTGGACGCAAGACGAAGCGTTTAAATCAATTATTATCGATCTTGACGGCGATTACCATTGTGTTGGGAATTCGCGTCGTAGGGACCATGTTGATATCAAGCTTGATTATTTTTCCAACGGTTTCTGCACTGCGTTTATCCAAAGGGTTCAAATCCACCATCGTATGGGCAGTCATCATCTCTATATTTAGTGTGTTGAGTGGCATCTTGATTTCGGTTACCTTAGACTTTCCAACGGGTTCAAGCATTGTTTTGATCAATGCGCTGTTGTTTGGTTTGATCAGCTTTAGTTCAACCCTGAGAGGAACGAACGTATGAATGCACGTGAAACCTTGAGTAAATTCCAACTCAAATATTCGAAACAACGGGAGATTCTCCTTGAAATCCTACAAGAAAGTTTAGAACCGATGAGTGTCGATGATTTATTGGAACAATTACGTCTTAAAAACGTCTCGATGAACCAATCAACGGTTTATCGCATCATCGATCATTTCTGTGCGCATCGTATTGTGGAAAAGACTTCCAGTACGCTTCATCCCAAACACTTTTATACAGTGATTCGATCGGATCATCACCATTATCTCTATTGCCAATCGTGTCAAACACGCATTCCATTGGACGCATGTCCGATGGAGTCTTGGTTGAAGTCTGTTGAAGAAAGTCATGGCTTCCAGATGACCCAACATCACATTGAAATCATCGGCCTATGTGCCGAATGTCAAAAAAGAATCAACGCATCACGTTGATTCTTTATAAATCTGGATTTGATTGCGGCCATTGCCTTTTGCTTTATAGAGCGCTTGGTCCGCTTTTTCCAAAAGCGCATTCGTAGAGCATTCCGTACTTGGAATAAGGCTCGCAATGCCGATGCTTAAGCTGATGGTGGATGCGATTGGACTGTGTTCATGAAGCAAGGTAAGTTCACTGATTTCTTTTTGAATGACGAGAGCAATTCGGTGCGCATCTTCTAAAGGCGTGTTACTGAGGACTACGATGAACTCATCGCCACCAAAGCGTACGGCAAGATCACTGCTGCGCTTTGCGTGCTTCGCAATGAGTTTGGCAATCAAGATGATGATTTCATCCCCTTGAAGGTGACCATAATGATCGTTGTATTCTTTGAAGTGGTCAATGTCCAACATCATCAGACTGATCCATTCATTTGAACGTAGACAACGCTTGAATTCATATTCGTAGAACTCATCGAAATGACGGCGATTTGCAATGCCAGTCAATCCATCGATTTCACTCAAATCTTGAAGTTCTTTATTTAATTTAGCCAATTCATTTTGAATCGAACTCTTTTCTTCGATTTGCGCTTTCAAAGCATTGTTTTTCTGCGTGTTGCGAATCGCAATGGCAATGTAGGCGGCCAAGGTTTCCAAGGTCTTCAAGGACTGTTCATTGTAGGCATGGTCCGCTCGGTTTTGAATGGTGATGATCCCAATCGCTTTATCTTCAATGACCAGAGGGACAAACATCATGGAGTTCATCACACTCCCAATCGTTGAGGAAGGGGTTTGGTGGAGGACGTTCTTGATGTCATCACGGGTTCTGAATACAAGACTTCTATTTTGAATGAAACATTGGACAGCTAGACTGTTTTTATTTTCTAACGAGGCAAAATGATTCTCCATGCGTTCTTCATCCACGATCAAATACTGGTATTGAAGTGCTTTTAAATTTTCACTGTGAATGGCGATACCAAAGGTTGTGGAAGACATCAGGATGGATAGATTCTCATAAACGATGTTGTAGAGTGCTTCCAAGTCATTGGTAGCGGTAACCTTACGACCAATCGCATGAATGACTTCAGCACTTTGATAAGCCTTTTCCAATTGTTGATTTAGCAAGAAATAATCATCGCGCTCTTGAGCCGTGATGTCCGCTTGCTTCATCAGCTGGATGCTACGTAGTTTTTGGTCCAGTTTATCTTTCTCGATCTCTTCGGATACTTCCATGTATTTTTCCATGAAAAAGAAAGCATTTTGTGTATTGTTTAAGGCTTGATGATCTTTGACCAAGCGTTGATACGCTTGTTTGAGAATATGATTCGCCTTCAGATCTTCACCAATCATGATGGCTTCATTGAGATAAATCAAAGCTTGTTGGATTTTATTTTGCTCGGTATAGAGGTCGTGAAGCTCAAAGAGCACATCGGTAGAAAAGAGCAACTCTTGGGTTTCACTGTAGAGCGTCAGACTTTGATTTAAATAATCTTCAGCTAAGCTGTAGTTGAAGTTCTTTTTAGCGAGAATGCCAAGGAATTTCAGCGATAGGGATTCAATGATTCGATCATCATAGAAACGTGCGAGTTCCAATGCTTGCATGGTATATTCTTGGGCTAAATCCAGTTTATCTTGAGCAAGATAGACTGCACCAATGTTTGAAATTGGGTAGATGATGCGTTCCTTTTGGTCCAAGTTCTTCAAGCCATCCAAACTCAATTGATAATGATCAAGTGCGGCTTCATAATCATTCAACTCACGATAGATCTCTCCGACATTGCTTAAAAGGGTCGCAATCATCTTAGGATCATTTTGATGTTGAGCCGCATGATAACCCATTTGATAATAGGTGAAGGCTAAGTCATAGATTTGTAAGTCGAGATAGATATTGCCCAATGTGTTCAGGATTTCAACTTCATGAACAGGCTGATCCAAATATTTATTGATGATGTCCGCTTCTTGAAGGGAAGTGATGGCATCGGTGAGTTGACCTAAGCGCCATTTTGAGCTTCCAACGAAATAATGACTCGAACAGATACTGGTCGGATCTTGTGCTTCAAGTGCCAAGTTTAAAGCTTCATTGGCTAAGGCCAAGGCTTCTTGAGGATTACGATTGATGATCTGTTTTGCATTTTGGTTGAGCGATGCAATCTGACGTAAGGTTTCTATGTTTGGCATACGATTTACTTAAACATAATGATAACATTTTTGACTTTTAAAAAAAGCAAATAATTTACGAAAAAGATTGTTAAAAAAATAACAAGTATGTGTTATACTAGCTCCAGCAGTATATGTTAACAAATTAACAAGTGAGAAAAGACGATGGAACACCTTAATCAAACAAGTCTTGACGCTATTGCTCGTATCATTGAGCAACACCAAAACAAAGCGGGTCCAGTAAAATTGATCCTACACGACATCCAGCGTGAATGTGGCTACATTCCCGTGGAAGCTTTACCGATGATTGCCAGCGCTTGTCACAAGCCGGTTGCGGAAATCTACGGTGTCGTGAGTTTTTATGCCCAGTTCAGTTTGAAACCAAAGGGCAGACATATTTTAAGCATCTGTATGGGAACGGCGTGTTATGTGAAGGGTGCTCAGGCGCTCATTGCAAAATTTCAAGCATTGACCAATGCGGAACTGAATCAAACCAGCGCGGATGGTCTTTTTTCCTTGGATACAACACGTTGCTTAGGTGCCTGTGGTTTGGCACCTGTTGCTGTCTTGGATGGGGTGGTTTATGCGGATGCCATCCATAATCCAAATCTGGAATTCAAGATCCGTGAGCTCATGCATGAACATGAGATGAAGACTCAAGGTGAACAGAATGCTTGATGTGAAACAGTTGAATGCGATCAAAGAATCGACACTACAAAAGATGCGTGTGGAAGATGGTCAAATCACGCATCGAATTTTAATCGGTATGGGAACTTGTGGAATCGCGGCAGGTGCACAGAGTGTTTATGACTTCTTGATTGAAATGAAAGATGTCTATCATTATCCCATTGAAGTATTACCAACGGGTTGCTTAGGCATGTGCATGTTTGAACCCATGGTTGAAGTCGTGGAAGCCAATGATAAACATACGATGTATATCAAAATGGATCCCTTGAAGATGAAAGAGATCTTGCACCATCACATCAAAGAAGGCTATACCCTTTATGCGTATACCCTTCAAGGAGTGAAAGAAAATGCTTGAACAACGCATTCATCTTGCGCTGGGCGCGCAGAGTAATCAAGAAGCAGTGCTTCATCAACTTCATGCCACGCTGAAGAAGAATCGTTTGGATGATCGCATTCAAGTGTATTGTCATACACTCAACGATTTGCAGAAGCCGGCGTGTGGTATTTATCCAGAGCGGATCTTCTATGAAAACATCAATGAGAATTTGATGCGTTTGTTGGTTGAAGTCCAACTCTTAAATAAAACACCACTTGAGCAGTTCCAACAATTGAAACTCGATCAAAGCTTGATTGAACGTTTTGATCAATGGGATAAGGATCGTTTCTTTTATAAACAAACGCGTATTGTCTTAAAGAATGCAGGGAAGATCAATCCTGAAGACATTCAAGAAGCCATTGCCATGGATGCGTACCAAGCTTTATCAAAAGCACTTACCTCCATGACACCTCAAGATGTCTTGGATGAAATCACTTTGTCAGGCTTGCGTGGACGTGGTGGAGGTGGTTTTCCTACGGGTCGTAAATGGCAAGTCGCGCATGATCAAGTCAATGATGTGAAGTATGTCATCTGTAATGCGGATGAAGGGGATCCCGGTGCTTTCATGGATCGTTCCTTATTGGAAGGGGATCCACATGCGATCTTGGAAGCCATGATGATCGCAGGCTATGCGATTGGTTCGAAACACGGCTTTATCTATGTTCGAGCGGAATATCCCGTTGCGGTCAAACGTTTGGAGATTGCGATCCGTCAAGCTGAAAACATGGGCTTATTGGGGAATAACATTTTGAATTTAGGCTTTGATTTCTCCATTGAGATCCGTTTAGGTGCGGGTGCTTTTGTGTGTGGTGAAGAAACCGCACTGATCGCTTCCATCGAAGGACAACGCGGAACACCCAATCCCAAACCTCCCTATCCCAGTGTTCAAGGATTATGGGGTAAACCCACGATCATAAACAATGTCGAAACCCTAGCGAACATTCCACAGATTCTTTTAAAAGGTCAGAAGTGGTTCAGAACGATGGGCACAGCTTCATCGCCTGGAACCAAAGTTTTTGCCTTAGGGGGCAAGATCAAGCAAACGGGTTTGATTGAAGTTGAAATGGGGCTTTCGCTCCGAGAAGTCATTTATGATATCGGCCAAGGTTGCGAACATAACAAAAAATTCAAAGCGATGCAGACGGGTGGTCCAAGTGGGGGTTGTATCACTGCTGAAGACTTGGATACGGCACTTGGCTTTGATGAACTCATACAACTGGGATCGATGATGGGATCGGGGGGGATGATTGTTCTGGATGAAGATAATTGTATGGTCGATGTGGCGCGTTTCTACTTGGATTTCATTGTCGAAGAATCCTGTGGAAAGTGCACACCTTGTCGTATCGGTACGAAACGTCTTCTCGAGATGCTAAATAAAGTCACGCAAGGTGAAGGAACTTTGGAACTTTTGGAAGAAATGGAAGAATTGGCACAGTACATCAAGACCAGTTCACTCTGTGGTTTGGGTCAAACTGCTCCCAATCCATTCTTATCGACCTACCATCATTTCAAAGATGAATACATCCGCCATGTGGTGGATAAAAAATGTGACGCAAAGGTGTGTAAAGCCTTGTTGGAATACACGATCCAAGCAGATTTGTGTAAGAAATGTGGCTTATGTGCACGTGCATGTCCAACCTATGCCATTTCTGGTATGGTCGGCCGCGATCCGTTCACCATTGATCCAAATCTATGCATTCGTTGCGGTGCGTGTGTATTGACCTGCAAATTCGATGCGATCAAGAGGCAATAAATGAAAACGATCAAAATGAACATCAATCATCAAGAAGTCCAAGTCCAAGCTGGTCTGACCATCTTGGAAGCGTGTCGCTCACTGGGCATCACCATTCCCACACTCTGTCATCTGACAGAATGTAAACCGAAGGGTGCGTGTCGTATTTGTGTGGTGGAAGAAGCAGGGAAGCGGAATCTAATCCCATCGTGTGTCAGTGAAGTCACGGACGGGATGAAGATTCTGACGCATTCCAAACGGAGCTTGGCCTCACGACGGATGAGTTTGGAATTGATTCTCTCGAACCATCGTAAAGATTGTTTGAGTTGCACACGGAACTTGAATTGTGAGCTTCAAACACTTGCGCAAACCTTGCATGTCCGTGAAGATCGATTCTTGGGTGAAAAGACCGAAGGACGTTATGATGACCTCTCCAATGGCTTGGTTCGAGATACCAGTAAATGCATCTTATGTGGTCGTTGTGTCGATGCCTGTTTGAACATTCAAGGTTTGGGTGTCTTGACCTTGATGAATCGTGGTTTTGAAACGCGAATGGGTCCAGTTTTGGATTTAAGCTTCAAGGATGTCAACTGCATCGAATGTGGGCAATGTGTTCTGCATTGTCCAGTTGGAGCTTTGAGTGAAAAAGAAGAGATTCATGATGTGATCAATGCTTTGGAAGATCCTAAGAAATTCGTGATTGTTCAAACTGCGCCTGCGGTTCGTGCTTCTTTAGCAGAAGAATTTGGAGCACCGATGGGTACACGTATCACAGGGAAGATGGTTTCAGCACTCAAGCAGATTGGTTTCGATCGTGTTTATGACACCAATGTGGCTGCAGATCTGACCATCCTTGAAGAAGGTCATGAACTTCTAAATCGTTTGGAAAACAAGGGTGTCTTACCTTTGATCACTTCCTGCAGTCCAGGATGGATCAACTACCTTGAGAAAGAATATGCAAGCTTGATTCCGCATGTATCCTCATGTAAGAGTCCCCACATGATGTTTGGGGCGATTTTGAAATCACATTATGCCAAAGTCAAAGGATTGGATCCCAAGGACATCGTAGTCGTAAGCATCATGCCGTGTACCGCCAAAAAGGGTGAAAAAGAACGCATGACTTCTGAATACAAAGATGTGGATCATGTCTTGACGACACGGGAATGTGGTCGTTTGATCAAGCTGTATGGCTTGGATCTACTGGCGATGCAAAATAGCGATTTCGATCAGGATATGTTTGGAATCAGTTCTGGAGCGGGTGTTATCTTTGGGGTCAGCGGTGGCGTCATGGAAGCTGCGCTAAGAACCGTCGTCGAGATACTCACCAATATGCCTCTTGACAGACTTGAGTTCAAAGAACTGCGTCTGATCAAGGATGTCAAAGAAGCAGAAATCAATGTGAATGGGACCATTGTTAAAGTTGCGGCCGTGAGTACCATGAAAGCGGCTCAAGCTATTTTGAAACAGATTCAAGAAGGAACATCGCCTTATACCTTCATTGAAATCATGGCCTGTCCTGGAGGTTGTATCAACGGTGGTGGTCAAAGCATCTATCCACGGAATCATGATTTGAAAACAGAAGATGTGATCAAATTACGGGCTAAAGCACTCTACGCCGAGGACCAAGACAATACCTTAAGGACGTCGCATATGAACCCGGATGTGCTCAATTTATACCGTGATTTCTTGGGTGAACCCGGCAGTGATGTCGCACATCACCTGCTGCATACGCATTACAGTGCGAAAGAAGCCCTTAAACTTGAATTTGATTAAGCATATGAATTGAAACCTTGTCTATGTTTCATTACACTTTGAACAGATGAAACCAATTGTCTTTGTAAAAGCCGCAATGAGCCTTGATGGTAAGATTGCGACAAAAACCGGAGAATCACAATGGATCTCCAATGAAGCCTCACGTGCCTATGTGCATGGTTTAAGAGCGGAGTATGCGGCCATTTGTGTGGGTGTTGAAACGGTGATCCAAGATGATCCACGTTTGACCATCCGCCATGATGGAAAAGAGGACTGTCACATCCGTATGGTTCTCGATTCCAAGGGACGTATCCCATTGACCAGCAAGCTCTTGAATGATGACTTTCGATCCCAAACAATCGTCTTCACGACGCAACACATGCCTTTGAACATCGAGCAACAAATCCTTTCTAAAGGAGCGCGCGTCATCCGTTTAAAAGATCAAGATGGGCGTGTCGATTTAAAGGATTGGATCGATGTGTGTGCCAACTTAAACATCCCCTCCATTTATATCGAAGGGGGTGGCGAAGTGATTGCCGCAAGTCTCAAGGCTGAAATTGTGGATATCTTTGCCGTAGCCATTGCCCCAATGATCATTGGGGGTCAAGATGCGAAGGGTATTGTGGGAGGGTCAGGCATTGAGCATCTCAAGGATGCGATTCGTTTGAAGAATCCTAAATATCGATGGTTCGAAGATGATTTGATTTTGGAATATCACGTTGTAAAGGGAAACAAACAATGAAAAATACTAGTGTTCAAGATGTATTAAAGACGTTTAGTGAAGGTGGATTGGTTTTGATTCATGATGGCTTGGACTCGGATAATAAAGCCCATTTGATCCTATCTGCAGAGAAAATAACAGAAGAAAGCTACAAAGCTTTAAAGCGTGTGGGCTATCAAACCATTCATGTGGCATTGGAAGCGTCACGTTTGATTGATCTTGGCTTCAAGGCGAGCTTTGAAGATAACAGTTACCAAGTCGTCAATACCGTATCCGTGGATGCGAAAGACAATGAGGCTGAAAACGTCCTCTTGAGTGAATTGAAGACGATTGCGAAGTTGGTCGATCCACACAGCAGTATCTTAGACTTCAAACAACCGGGCACAGTCTTCATCACCCAAGCAGCTTATGGGGGTGTGTTGAAACGGGCAGGGCATGTGGAAGCAGCAGTGGATGTGGCACGTCTATCGGGATTGAAAGCCATGGCCTTGATCAGTGAGATTGCGGATGAATCCGGTAAACGTTTAAGCAACGAAGAACTTGCGGATTTTGTCGAAAAGCATGCGATCCCTTGCCTCAAACTTGAAGATCTCATCCTCCATCGTCGCCAAACAGAATCCATGGTCAAACGCGCCTCATCGGCGAAGATGCCGACGAAGCACGGCGAGTTTACAATCGTGGGCTATGAAAACATCCTCACCAAGGAACATCATGTGGCTTTGGTCAAAGGGGATGTGTCCAACGGTGAACCCGTATTGATACGTGTGCACAGTGAATGTTTGACGGGTGATGCGTTTGGATCATTGCGCTGTGATTGTGGTCAACAATTCGAAGCGGCCATGAAATCAATTGAAAAAGAAGGCCGTGGCATCTTGCTTTACATGCGTCAAGAAGGTCGTGGCATTGGACTCATCAATAAGATTCGTGCTTATAATCTTCAAGACCAAGGCTTGGATACCGTTGAAGCGAACTTGGCCTTAGGTTTTGGGGCGGATATGCGTGACTATGGAATTGGGGCAGAGATCTTAGCGGATTTGAAGGTCAAGCAATTGAAATTGATGACCAACAACCCACGTAAACTTGTGGGACTGTCGGGTTATGGCATTGAAATCGTGGAGCGTGTCCCCATTCAGTTGAATCACAATGAAAAGAATGAGTTGTATCTAAAAACTAAACAAAACAAACTGAGTCATATGCTTAAGTTTGAGGAATGATATGTGGATCTTTCTTCTTGCAAGAAAATATGCGCTTCGCATCTTGCTTATATTTACCTTATTGATTGGAATCGCAAGTTTTGCGTATCTGAATGATTATAGCAAGGCCGATCCAGAAGCCTTAGCGGTGCTAAGTGACGAAATGATCGTCTATGAAGATAAGGTCTATGATTTTTGGACCTCAGCCGATACCGCACTCATTTTTTATCCTGGGGGTAAGGTTGAGGCAGAAGCGTATGCGATCTTGCTTAAAGGCATCCAAGAAGCAGGCATTCGTGTCTTTCTTGTGGAAATGCCTTTCAATTTAGCGGTATTGGATGCCAATGCGGCAAATGAAATCATTGCGAATAACCCTATGATCAAGCATTGGTACATCGGGGGTCACTCCTTAGGGGGTGCGATGGCATCGCAATTTGCAGAGAAACATGCGGATCAATTGGATGGTTTGATCTTATTGGCGGCGTATCCTTTGAATGATGCGTTGGACAAGGTTTTGATTCTAGCAGGGTCTGAAGATGAGGTTTTGGACAAAAGTAAGTTAGATGGTTTCGATGTGAATTGGATCGAGGGTGGCAATCATGCGAATTTTGCGCATTACGGTGAGCAAAAGGGAGATGGGCAAGCCTTGATTGATAAAGATGAGCAAATAAAAATGACCCAAATGTGGATCATTGAATTCATGCATTTCTAAACAAGCTAAACGGCTTGTTTATTTTTTTCGAGCAAGGCTTTGATGTCTGGATCGATATCCCTGGGTTTGACTTCAGGCTCATAGCGATTGACCACATTGCCTTCTTGATCAACCAAGAATTTTGTGAAATTCCACTTAACCTTGGCTGGTATGAAGTGACGTAAGAGTCTCGATGCACTTTCTTTGCGTAAATGCTTAAACAAAGGACTGGCATTGGATCCATTCACAAAGACTTTACCAAAGGTGGTGAAACTGGTGTTGTAGTTTAATCGACAGAAGTTAGCCAGATCTTCATCACTGCCCATGGCTTGTTTAAATTGATTTGAAGGGAAATCCAACACTTCAAAGCCTTGGTCCTTGTATTTCTGATATAAGGCTTCTAAACCTTCATATTGGGGTGTGAGTCCGCAAGATGTCGCGGTATTTACGATTAAACAGACCTTGCCTTCATAAGGTTTAAGCGAGATGGGACGACGTTTCGTGTCGTTGACGGTGAAATCATAGACTTTCATTTCTTACGCTTCAGGTAATTGGCTTTGATCCAATTGAAGTTGAGGAAGATGTGTACTGCGACCGTGATGACCAAGGCATAACCCGTCAAAGGATGAAACTTACTGAAGAGTTCATACGGGATATAATCTTGGAAGATTCCCGAAATGGCGATACTGACAAATAGAAAGGCAAGGATGAGATTGACGATTTTGAGTAGTTTGTTTTTTTGCATACCAAGCTCCTTGTGTTCTTTAAGCTTAGTTTAGCACAGTGAAATGAAGATAAACCATTGAAATGAATCAAAATGAAAAAAAGTTCATTTCGCTTTCATTGATTTCTTACATTCATTTGGTATAATGTGAGGCATACAGGAGAACGACTATGAAAGATGCGATTTACATCCATAAAAATACAGCTGTTTTAAACTTTTCGACCTTTTTTCCTCTAACCAGTGAGGAATTTATTTCATCCGATGCCTTTAAAGTCATCGCTAAGAGCTATTTAGAGAATTTGCGTAAGAAAGATGAAGTACGCTTCAACAATCTCACACAAGGTGTAAGCATCGAACGTTTCATCCCAAAAATGGTAAAGTTCTTAAAACTCTTACTGGTATTGGATTTACATGAATTGGACACTGAAGTTCAGTCCCAATTGAAGTTCATTGGCAATATCGTAGAGGACTTCTATAACTATTGGCGTACACTGCAGAGAGTTTCGACGATCAAGATTTCAGCGTCTTCCAGTGGTCAAGTCTCCAATTTCATGGAAGCTGATACCCGTTTTAATAATTTGATCATTGCGACCTATCGTGCTTTCCAAGAAAAGATTCAAGGGTATAAGAATAAGGTTTATCGTCAACTTCAAGCAGGGACCAATGCGTCAATGGTGTTACGTGATGTGCGATGGGCGATTCCAAAGCGCTATGAGGCAGTTCGTGGCATTCCTTTTGCCGATAGCATTCTACTTAGAACACCACTTTTATTGCATCCTGAAGGAACGAAACGTTATGGCTCTTTCATCCATTCGGATGTGAATCCATTCGATCAATTGAAATTGAATCGACATGAATGGTTCTGTTACCCCGCTAAGGTTGGGGAATTATTGATCTTAATCTATGTGCATTTCGATTACAGTTTTTCGGGCATCACCAATGCGAATCTCTTTGAATTGGCCAGTCCCAAGGAAGTGATCAATCGTAAACCGGATGGCATCCTGCTTTTTGGTTTGGATGATAAGACGGAAGATTCGACCTATCATTATGATGGTGTGAATGATCTTTGGGTTGCGAAAGTACCGTACATGACCAAGATTGAGTACTATGGTTACATGAAGAAGATGGTTTTGACCATGCACAATGCAATCATGATGAAAAAGGGTTGGTTGCCGATTCATGGGTCCATGATCAACATTCATTTCAAAGGCAGAGATCCGATTGGGGTCTTGTTTATGGGGGATTCCGGGGCAGGGAAGTCGGAGACGATCGAAGCCATGCAGTTGCTGAATCATCCAGAGTTGATTGATATGGATATCATTTTTGATGACATGGGTTCATTGCATATCCATGAAGGAAAAGTCGTGGCACAGGGTAGTGAGATTGGTGCGTTTATTCGTTTGGATGACTTGGATAAGGGATCACCGTATAAAACCATGGATCGATCCATCTTTATGAATCCTGAGAGTGTCAATGCACGTGTCGTCATTCCGGTGAGTTCGTATCAGTTGATTGTTCAGAATCATCCCGTTCATTATTTCTTTTATGCCAATAACTATGTCAATCAAGTGGGATTGAACTTAGCGAAGAGTGCGGAAGAATTAAAACATGTTTTTGTGGAAGGAAAGCGTATGGCTTTGGCCACGACACATGAAGTAGGCTTATCAACGACGTATTTTGCGAATCCCTTTGGGCCGATGCAGGACCAAGCGACCTGTGATCCTTTGATTGATTTATATTTCAAAGAAATGGATCAGTCGAAGGTCAAAGTTGGGGAAGTTTATACTGGTTTAGGGGTCAAAGATGCAGTGGAAGATCATTTGCGCTTGACCGCCGAAGCACTGCTCAATACCTTACTTGGAGCTTAAGATGGAACTGTTCTACGCTCGTGAAGCCTCTTATATCAAACTCCTCGGTTGGGAACATTTCTTTTACATGAGCCTGATTCTGTTTTTGGTCTTTGTCTTGCTTACACAGCGTAGACGTTTATATCTCTATCAAGATGCATTGACTAGAATCATCCTGGGTTTCTCTATTTTCCAGCAAGTTCTTCTATATGCTTGGTATTTCTTTGAGACAGGTTTTGATTTAGCAGAAGCTTTGCCTTTGCATTTGTGTCGGATCTCCAGTGTTCTCGGCATCGTCTATCTGATCACAAAGAAGTCACTTCTGATGGATGTGGTTTTCTATTATGGTTTGTATGCGTACGCATCATTTGCCTATCCGCAAGCCATTTATGCGCCTTATCATCTTTTGGGGATATCGTATCTTTTGAATCATACAATCACATTGATTCTACCGATTGTGGCTTATTATGCCTTTAATTGGCGACCCAAGATCGAAGGTTTGGTGATCTCCATCCTGAGTTTCCTTATTTATTTTGTGATCGCTTATTTCGTGAATATTGCGACGGGTGGAAATTACTTCTATCTCACCGATCGTCCTTTCTTTCATGCTTTGCCGGCTTGGCAGTTCAATACCTTAGCCGTTGTGGTAAGCATTTTAGGTTTCTGTTTAGCGTATTGGCTTCTATCGGGTCGAAAAAAAAGCGTTTATTTCAAACGCTAATCCAAGTAACCAAGTTTAATCAATGCTTTCAATAAGCCATCCTGATCCACATCATCCGTGACGTGATCGGCGATGGCTTTTAATTTTGGATCCGCATTGCCCATTGCCACCGAGATTTCTGCTCCTTGAAGCATTTCCATATCATTCTGAGAATCCCCAAAGGCACTGAAGCGATGATCTAAACCAAGATCATCCAGGAGCTCATGGATGGCACTGAGTTTACTGACACCTGCTGTTGCCATATCGGCATAGGTTGAGACCGAAACGAAGGTAGTCAGGCCTTCAATGGCTTTATACGGTGCATAATCATAACCTTTAGGCGCATAGACCAAGAGTTTATCAATCGGTTGATCGACATAGACACCTGGTAGAGGAATGGGTTCATTGAAGAAATGATGCGCTTCAAAGACCAAGTCATCCGGTGCTTTCATCATGAAATCACCGCGTGGTGTACTGAAATAGAGGTTCATATTCAGTTCCTGAGCTGTTTCGATGACTTTCAGGACAGCTGTTTTCGGTAAGAAGTGGTGATGGATGATGTCTTCCGTACCTTTAACGACCACTTGACCGTTGCTTAGACACAAGCCACTCCACGGTACTAGACTCAAAGCACCTGTTTCTTTAAGGAGGAAATGACTTCTGCCGGATGCGATGCCAATTTTAATCCCTTTGGCGACCAAACGTTGAAGTGCGTTCAAGGCGGATGCAGGAATGGTGTGGGTTTTACTGTCAATCAATGTGTTGTCAAAATCAAAGAAGATGAATTGTGGTAAGTTCATGATGTGCTCGCTTTCTGTCGATTCTAGTATAACAGAGCCCTATTGCTTATGGTACAATGGGGCAATGATAAAAATATTTGTATGTGATATTGATGGGACTTTATTTGAGCCCAGTGTGGGTGTTCCAGAAGCGAACATCAACCAGTTGTTGGAATTACAGCGCCAAGGGATACGCTTGGTTTTAGCCAGTGGTCGCTCTTATGGCGCAATGATTGAGATCGCCAAACGTCTACAGATGGATCAATATGATGGGTATTTGATTGCAGGGAATGGGGCTGAAGTGTTAAGCCTCAAGACCAATATTTATCTTCATAAAGCGCATTTAAGTGTGGAAGAACTTCATGAAATCGTTGCGGTCTCACAAAGTTTGGATCTGCATTTCTCTTGTATCCAAGAGGATGTCTTGGTCTATACGCATTATGATTTAGCGATTGAACATGAGGAAGAACATGGTGGACTTAAGACAGATCCACTTAAGGATGTGAATGAGATTCAAACCTCGAGCCCCAAGTGTTCATTGAATCTTTTACTAGAAGATGATCCAGCACGGATGGCATTGTTTGCGGAACATTTCAAAGGAAAGATAGCGATGGAGTGGATCATGCCTTGGTATATGGACTGTGCAAGCTTAGGTCAATCCAAACTCAATGGCGTCAAGATCTTGGCTAATGAACTTGGTGTATCGATGGATGAAATCGCTGCAATTGGGGATGGGGAGAATGATCGTTCCATGTTGGAAGGGGTTGGTTTGTCGGCTACTTTGGAAAATGCGAGTACGAGCATACAAGCCATCGTGGATCATGTGGTCCCACATGTAAAAGAAGCGGGGGTTGCCCGCTTCGCTCAAATGATATTGGACGCAAGAACTCACTGAGTTCTTTTTTCTTTGATGTCATACCAAACCATGGGGATCATACCCAGAAGACTGGCAATCGCAGGATAGAGGGTGATGAGTGCGAAGATAGCGGCCATGGCTTTGGGTTGTTGGAGGGTGTTCTCAATGAAACCGGTTTGGTCTAAAAGAAAGCCAATAAAGAATAAGCCAAAAGCAGATTGAAGTTTAGTTGTGAAGGTATGGAAGGCAAAACTCAAACCTTCGGTACGCAAACCACTCTTTTGTTCATACGCATCGACGCAATCCCCAACCATGGTATAGGTAAGGACATCGTTCAAGCCCAGAGATAGACCCATGATGAATAGGAAGGCATAATTGACCCAAGCATTATGATAGCCCAGGAAGTAGAGTGTGATGTGGGCAAAGAAACCGAGAACCAAAGAAGCTTGATAGAGACTTTTCTTGGTGAAATGTTTCTTGAGTTTCGGAGTGACGAACATGGCAAGAATCATCGCTAAAATCAACAGGCCACCCAACAAGGAAAACTGTGCTTCATCTTGTAGGTTATATTTTGCGAAATAAAGACCCGCTGTCGCAATGACCATGCGGAAAGCTTGGAGGATGCGTGAGGATTGAAGAATGATCAAACTCTTGTTTTGTAAGAGGTTCTTGAAACTGCTGGGTTCTTGATTGTTGGCTTGGATACGCTCTTTTGCGTGTCGTCCCACTAAACTGAAAAGCAAGGAACCAACGGATGCCATGAGTACAGCCGTTAGAAGATAGGCTTGTTGGCCACCACCCCATAATTTGATGAGTAGAGGTGGCAGAACGATGGATACCGCCAAACCGACGTTGCATAAAATTCGGGCTAAGGAAATCAAAGAAAGTCGTTCTTTTGGATCAGCTGTGATCGTGACACTCAAGCCCCAATAGGGCACATCACTGACGGTATACATCAAGTCCCAAAGAATGAAGCTGACATAGGCATACAAGAGTTTCAATGCCGGTGACATGTCGGGCACAAAGTACACTAAGACCGAAATCACAAACATGGGAATGGGGATGGCTTTGAGGTAGGGAATCAATTTACCCTTGGGACTCGGATGACGATCGATGTAGTTGCCTAAAATGGGATCGTTGATTGCGTCGAAGACACGAGCCACCAACATCAAAGTTCCGACCGCAATCGGTGCGATCAAGGCCACATCGGTATAAAAGACCATGATGTAGGCTGTTGTGTAGTTGTAGACCATGTTTTGACCTAAGCCTGCTAAACCAAAAGCCCAACGTTCTTTGCGTGTGATTTGTGTTTCCATCGTTTCATCCTTCATTTAGTTTTAGTATACTGAATTCAAAGATAGAAATATAGGGAACAATGATGGAATCAATCGAACGTTTAAGTAAAGCTTTAGTAATCAAGAGTGCTGCTTGTTTGGAGTTGATCCAATGGAAGAATCAAGTTCTGGATAAAGAAGAATATAAACAGAAACTCATGGAAGTTCAAAAAGTTGTGGATGAACTGAATGAATACTTAGGATGATTGAGCTTACATACGTAAACAAGAGTGGAGGTGCTTTATGGCCACAACTACCGTTCTTGTTTATATCGCCGTCGCTGCCGGGGTGGCAGCTATCTTTAAGATTCTAACCTCATCTCGGGGACGCGTCAGCATTCCTGGTGTCGAAATGACTTGGGGGAAATAGAGGACTTTGTCCTCTTTTTTAAGATGAAAATCAAAGATGTCAATTTAGAAGATCGCCCCCGTGAAAAGCTCCAACGCTTTGGAGTCAAAGCCCTAAGCAATCGTGAACTGATCGCACTCTTACTAAGAAGTGGGACGAAAACACACAGTGCACTCGATCTTGCGGATCACGTTTTGGCTAAAAGTAAGGGCTTGTTGGGATTATCACAGTGTGAGATTCAAGATTTCATGAGCATTGATGGGATTAAAGAAGCGAAAGCATCTGAGTTATGTGCGATTGGTGAATGTGCACGACGAATGGCTTTTGAAGCTTCGCAAGGGGTGAGTGTCATCGATCAACCGCAACGGGTCATTCATTGGCTTCAAAATGAGATTGGGCATTGCATGCAGGAGCATTTCTTGGTTGTTTTCTTGAATACCAAGAATCATATCATCGGGTACAGACCTTTGTATGTGGGTGGTTTGGATCGCTCCATCGTCCATCCACGTGAAGTGTTCAAACAAGCGGTCGCCCATTCCGCAGCCCGTATCCTTGTGGTACACAACCATCCCAGTGGGGATGTGACCCCCAGTGAGAATGATTTCATGGTCACAACGGTTCTGGAAGAAGCGGGGCAAACAATGGGAATCCCACTTCTGGATCATTTGATCGTAAGCAAGCAGCGGTATCTTAGTTTGAAAGAGGTACTCAGAAAAGATTGAACTACAGGGGTNNGATCCTTATGAGTGTGACCTTGATTTTAAACGTTATCCAATCGACACGCCCCACAGAATCCCAAATGGGAGAGGGCGTTCGTTTTTATGCGCAGATTCAATATGCCTTGGTTCAAAGACCCATCTATGCGATCACCAGTTTTGTCCAAGATGTGAGCACACTGTGGTCAACCATGGAAGAAAATAAGAAATTACGTGAACAGGTTGATATGATCGCAGCGTATCAAAGCCGTTTGGAAGAAGCGTATCGCGATATTGAAGATTTGAAACAATTGAATCAATTAAGCTTGAGTTTGAGTGAAGCGTCAACGATTTCCGCAACGGTCATCCAACGCAGTATGGACAGTTTTACGCATTCCATTATCCTTGACGTCGGCTTAAACGATGGGGTTGAAGAAGGGGATGCGGTCATCAGTCATTTAGGTTTGTTGGGGAAGGTTGTGGAAGTCAGTGAGAAGACCAGTGTCGTTCTTTTATTGACGACTGAATTGGATATCAATAAGATCAGTGTCAAGATTCAAACTGATCAGACGAAAACATCTGAAGCCATTTTGGAGCGCTATGATCCCAACACCAAGAGTTATTCATTAAAGCTTTTAGACACCAACTCTTCCATCACGGTTGGCATGAAGGTCATCACTTCTGCGGCAGGCGGCTTGTTTCCAAGTGGCTTGTTGGTGGGTGTGGTGAATCACGTAGAGACGTTGCCTAATACGATTGGTTTGAAGATTTTGGTGACTCCGGCTGCGGATTTTTATGATTTGAACTATGTCTTGATCGTGAAACGGGGTTCAAATGAGTAAGTTCATTTACCTGATTTTATGTTTCACAGCAGATCTGATTTTGAGTCAGGTTTTTCCCTTAGATTATGCCTTGTATCGTTTGAACTTCATTCCCCATGTCGGTTTGATCGGTTTGATGTTGGTGGCACGTGAGTTGGATTTGGGAACAGCGTTGATCATGGCTTTTGGCTTTGGTTTGTTTCTGGATTTCACACATTATGGCTATTTTATGATGAATGCCTTTGTGTTCACGTTGACGATCTGGATTTTGCGTCAATGGTCGAATCAAGTCAATGAAAGCATTGTGGAGCTTTTGGTTTTAGGAGTTCTGACGATCTTTGTCAAAGAGTTTCTCATTTTTAGCATCCTGCATCTATTTAATGCCTCGCAAATGAGATTCTTGGTTTGGTTCGCACATTGGCAGTTTTTAAGTCTTTTGGGAAATCTACCTTTGATGGCTTTGGCCATTTATGGTTATCATCTGGTCGAAGGTTTCTTGTCGAATAAAGATCGTAGACGTCGTCAAGGGGAGAAGACCTTGTGGATGAAGATGCTCAATCCTTATGAATGAGTATGTTATAATGTTTGAGGAAAAGTTATGAAACGAATCATTAAACCCCTAACAATCCTCGTCTTACTCAGTTTGAGTTTAAGTGCCTGTACTTTGGCTAAATTCAATGTGGGTGTGACGACCTATCCCATTCAATACCTTGTCAATCGTATTGCGGCAGACAAGGTGAATGTTTTGATGTATTCCAAAGGACAGACGATGCTTCGTACCGAGATTGCGGACGATTATCTAAATTATTTGGAGACAACGGATGTGTTGTTTCATTTCGGTAAGTTAGAGCCTTATCTAACGCTCTATTTGAATGATTTACAAAGCAGTTCGGTTCAATTGGTGGATTTGACCAATACGGCGGGTGTTTATGAATTCGCACGTTATACGACAACAAATTTGGAGATGAATCGCATCAGCTACACCAATCCGTATTACACGGGTGAAGCTTTTGCGAAAGTGGATATGTATGACACCGACCCTTATTTATGGTTGGATCCGATCACGATGATTTCGATGGCGGGAACGGTCAAGGATTGGTTGGTTGAGAAGTTTCCGGAAGAGAAACAATTCTTTACGGATAATTATGATGTGTTGAAACAAGAACTTGCATTCATGGATGCGGATTATCAGGAGTTGTGGAAGCAGGATATTGCGTTTGTCTCAGTAACGCCATCCTTTGGGAATTGGCAGAAAGCGTATGGAATTCGTGTCTATCCTTTGATTCTCTCGCGATATGGTGCTTTACCCAGTGAGACTCAGCTTGATTTGATCAAGGAGCGTATCAAGGCGGATGAAGTNNGAATTGGAACTTACACCGATTGAATTGCACAGTTTGACGTTTCTAACCGAACAAAACGTTTTAGATAACAAAGATTATAAAACCATCATGTTTGAGAATCTGGATGTCCTTGAAGGACTTCAACCCTAACCAAAGGTGACTTTGGTTTTTTTATGCAAGGGCTATGTTAAAATAGAGAAAAGGTGATTTGATATGAAAAAAATGTTACTGGTGGATGGAAATTCACTCTTCTTTAGAGCTTATTATGCGACGGCTTATACACGCATGACCACAACCTCCTTTGGTGTCCCCACCAATGCGGTCTATGGCTTTGCGATGATGCTTAATAAAGCGATTGAATTGGTTCAACCCCAAGCCATGGTGGTGGCTTTTGACAGTGGGAAGAAGACCTTTCGCCATGATCAATATGAGGATTACAAGGGAACACGGAAATCTTTACCCGAAGAATTGATCGCACAATTTCCGCTTGTACGTGAATATTGCGATGCGGCTGGTTTGTGTTATTGGCAAGAAGATGGATTGGAAGCCGATGACATCATCGGTTCTTTGGTTAAACGTTATCCCGATTGGGACATCAACGTCTTGAGCAGTGATAAAGATTTGTTACAGTTGATTGATAAAACCACAACGGTTTGGTTGATGAAAAAGGGTTTGACTGAGATTGAAGAAATGGATGAAGCCAAGCTTCAAGAAATGTGGGGGCTTAGACCGGATCAAATACCAGATCTCAAGGGTTTGATGGGGGATGCCTCAGATAACATTCCAGGTTTACCAGGTGTCGGCGAAAAGACAGCTTTGAAACTTTTGAGTGAGTATGGAAGTGTAGAGAATGTGATCGCCAATGTCGAGCAGCTCAAAGGGAAACTTAAGGAAAATGTCTTGAATTTTCATGAGAAAGCGACGTTCTCGAAGTGGTTGGCGACCATTAAAACCGATGCGGAAATCCATGTGAAATTGGATGACGCTTTATATCAAGCGAATGTATCCGGTGCCAATGCTTTCTATGAGAAGTATGAAATGAAAAGCATGATCAAAGAAGTCGGTGCTCAAGCGGAAGCGCTGAAACAAGTCGATGTTTCAAACTTGAATTTCAATGAACCTCTATCCTTATTTGGTCATTATCGTTTGGATGGGGATTGGCCACATACACTTTTAGGTTTTGCCCTCAGTGATGGTTCGAACAGTACCTATTTAGAACTCAAAGATTGGGACCTATTACATGATTTCCACGCAAAATTAAGCAATCATAATGCTTTATATGTTTATGACGTAAAGAGTCTTTATCATGCACAGACAGACACATTCAAATTACCACGTTTTGTCTATGACGTGATGATGATGGCTTTTATTGATGACAGTAATCTAAACACATACGATAAGATCAAGGAACAATTGGATTGGCCAGCCTATCCAACCGCACGGATCGATGAAGAAAACACGCAGAAATGTGTGGAAATCGCACAACGACTTTTGAAGAATGGGCAGAGCATTCAAGATCGTTTGATGGAACGAGATTTATGGTCGGTTTATATGGAAATCGATTATCCATTGGTGGATATCCTTTATCGTATGGAAAAAGAAGGCATCCATGTCAAACAAGCGCTATTGGAAGATATCGCAACCAAGACATTGGAAAAACTAAATACTTTAAGTGAGAACATCTATGCGCATGCAGGTCAAAGTTTCAATATCAACTCACCAAAACAACTGGGTGAAATCTTATTCAATCAATTGAATCTGAGTGCGAATCGTAAACAATCCACTTCCATTGATGTCTTAGAGTCCTTACGACACGAACATCCGATCATTGAACCTTTAATCGAGTATCGAAAATACCAGAAGATCTATTCCACCTATGCCATTGGTTTACAGAAATTCATTCAGAAAGACCAAAAAATCCATACTGTTTATGCGATGACCATCGCTCAAACAGGACGCTTATCTTCTACGGATCCGAATTTGCAGAATATTTCGATTCGCGATGAAGAAGCGCGTGAGATTCGTAAAGCCTTTGTCCCTAGTGTTGGGAATGTATTATATTCCTGTGATTATTCGCAGATCGAATTGCGTGTCTTGGCGCATATGGCGAATGAAGGTGCACTAATCGAAGCCTTCAATCAAGATTTGGATATCCATACCAAAACAGCCATGGATGTTTTTGGACTCCGTAAAGAAGATGTGGGATCCAATGAACGTCGTGCAGCGAAGGCTGTCAACTTCGGTATCATCTATGGCATCTCAGATTTTGGTTTGGCTGCTCAGATCAATACCGATCGTAAGACAGCGAAGCAGTTCATTGAACGTTATCTTAAGACTTACCAGGGTATTTCAACCTACATGGACCAAACCATTGCGAATTGTCAGGAATTGGGTTATGTAGAGACTTTATATAAACGGAGACGTTATCTCCCTGAAATAAAATCAAGCAACTATCAAGTGCGTGAATTTGCCAAACGGGCTGCGATGAATGCGCCGATCCAAGGGAGCGCAGCTGATATCATGAAGCTTGCGATGATCAAGGTGGATGAAGCTTTGAAAGAAGCGAAACTGCAAGCTAAGATGATTCTACAAGTGCACGATGAATTGGTTTTTGATGTGCCTGAAGCAGAACTTGAAGCCGTACGTAACTTGGTTGAGAAAACCATGAAGGATGCGGTTTCATTGAAAGTACCCATGGAAGTCTCCAGTGCTTGGGGCGCAAACTGGTATGAGGCGAAATAATGCCTGAATTACCAGAGGTCGAGACCGTCGTTCTGATCTTGGATGAACAGATCAAAGGTCACCAACTTTTGGATCATTCTGTTTATTGGGATAAGACGATTGTAAATCATCAAGAACTTTTAGCTTTACATGGTCAGAAAGTGATGCGTGTTTCACGTCGTGGTAAGTATATTTTGTGGCAGATGGAAACATCTAACATCGTCATCCACTTGCGTATGGAAGGGAAGTTCTACAAACTTGAGAAGAATGCAGCGCGAAATAAGCATTCGCATGTGATCTTTCATTTTGATGACTTTGATTTGGCATTCAATGATACCCGTAAATTTGGTAGAATTGAGGTTAGTCATGACTTAGATCATTATTTCAGTCATAAATTAGGATTTGAGCCTTGGGATGAACATTTAACAAAAGAATATCTTCGTGATAAAGCCAAGTCACGGAAGGTTCATTTAAAAACCTTCCTCTTGGACCAATCCGTCATCGCTGGTATCGGGAATATTTATGCGGATGAAATCTGCTTTAAATTAAAGCTATCGCCCTTTACCCGTGTCCACCACATCCCCCTCTATAAATGGGAAGAATGCATTGAATCGACGCGTCAAGTTTTAGCGGAAGCCATCGCATCGGGTGGGACAACGGTTCGCTCATATACCGCCAGTTTAGGAATCACAGGACGTTTCCAACTTCAAATCCATGTCTATGGGCGTGCGAATCAGCCTTGTCATACTTGTAACACAGCTTTGATTAAAAGTGTTGTGGGACAACGTTCTACGGTCTATTGTCCAAAATGTCAAAAGAGGATCTAATGAAACGAATCGCAATCACAGGGTCGATGGGCAGTGGCAAGTCGACGGTCAGTCAAATCTTACGCAAACTGGGGTATCAAGTCTATGATGCGGATTTGATTGCGAAAGATGTCCTGCAAAGTGATGTGACAAAGGCTCAGTTGTTTGAACGCTATGGAAGTGCTGTGTTGAATGAAGACAAAAGCATCAATAAGAATTTCTTAGCTTCAAGAATCTTCAGTAACATTGAAGATAAGGAACATCTAGAAGCCATCATCCATCCTCAAGTCTATAAACAGATTGTAAGCCTAGAGACAGAGAATTTATTCTTTGTGGAAGTGCCACTTTTGTACGAAAGTCAGGGTGAACAGTACTTTGATGAAGTTTGGGCAGTAGTGAGTGAAGAATCCATCTTAAGAGAACGATTGAAACTCAATCGAGGCTATACCGACCAAATGATTGATGAGCGATTGATCCATCAATTACCTCAAGCAGAGAAAATAAAACGTGCCGATGTCGTGATCATGAATAACAACGACATCAAAGCCCTGAAAGCATCCATCAAGAAAGCATTGAAACGATATGAACCTACAAGTACAGGATAAATACATCATTGAATGGCCAGAAGAGGAACAAGATTGGCGTTCGCTCTATCGCGTGTATCAACGTTTGATCGGAGCCACTGCCTTAGCCTTGTATGGTTTTCTATGGCATGGTAAGCAACACAAACAAGAAGAAGACATTCAGAGTCTTTGTGATGCGATGAGTGTCACTTTNNGGACGTTTGTTCATCCAAGTCTGTGGTGCCAGTCAATATGAATACATTCTTGAACAAAACACTTCAGGAACATTATCCAAAGAAGGTTATGAAGTCATACGTCATCCCTTGGATAAAGCCTTCTTACAGAACTGGACCACCCAAGCTGAACAAAAATTCGTAGGTCAAGAGACCCCTAAAAACAATCGTCAGGATTTAAGTTTTGACATCAAGACGTTTTTAGTGGAATGTAGCTTGATTCTCTTCCCAAAACACTATCGTACCCAAACCGCCATCGATGCGATCAAAGAGATCGGAAGCATCTATGGCATCTCTGTGCGTAGAATGGTGGAATTGGTGGGTAAGGCATACGTCGCCAATGAGACCAGTTTGAACATCAAACGTTTAAGGAGTCTGGCTTCTAAGGAAGTCGTATCGGATGTGCCTGTGGTCAGTTCACCCTATGAATATCCACCCGTCATCTTCTTAAAGAAGTTGCGTAAGGATATTGAACCCACAGCACTCGAAAAATACCTTCTAAATCAATTGGTATCCGTCATGGGTCTCAATCCACAAGTCGTCAATGTCTTGATCGAAGCGAGTTTCAAAGCCAATCGACAAGTCATCAATACCCGCAATGTGGAAATGATTGCCATGCAATGGGCTACTTTAAATATCAACACTTTAGAAAAGGCAAAAGCTCAAGCGAGCCAAAGCTTTAAGTCCAATACGAAGCGTAGAGTGGAGAAGGCCAGTGATTATCCTGAAACCAAACAAGAAAGTTTGAGTTTCGAGGAAGAAATGGCTTTGATGGAAGCCTTTAATAAATTGGGGGATGAATGATGGAAAAATTGAACTTCGAATTTGAGTTGAGCCCAAGTCAAAAACTGGATCGTGAGGAACTCATCAAAGCTTTGTTGAAGAACCCCAATGTCCAAACGTTTCTAACGAATCATCAATTGGATGTGAGTTTTGTATCGGACAATGCGTCCAAGCTTAATACATGGCTTATGCATTTGGAGAAATGCAAGAACTGTGTCGGTTTGCATGCCTGTCGTCAAGAAGAGACAGGTTATGTCTTAGGTCTCCAATTGGATCCACTTCTAAGCTTTGAATTACAAGCTTGNNGATTGTCCTGAACATTATCTCTTAGCGGATGTCCGCAATCTGCTAAAAGTAAAAGCGGATTCCCAATACATTCAATCGATTAAAGAAATCCCAGCTTGGTTGACTCAAAATCAACGTCAGGGTTTATACATCTATGGTGGTTTGGGTGTGGGTAAGACCTACTTGGCCATGGCCATTTTGAATTACTATGCGAAGCAGAGTGTGAAAGTTGCCTTTGTGAATGTGCCAGAGCTGGCCTATCAGTTCTACAGTTCTTATACAGAGGATGATCAAAGAGCGATTAAATTGGATCGTTTGAAGAATGCGAACATCGTTGTGTTTGATGATATCGGTGCTGAAACCTATTCATCTTACTTCAGAGATGAGGTACTTTTTCCTTTATTGAATGGACGCATGGAAGAAAAGAAGATGACCTTATTCACGTCCAATCATGATTTGGCAAACCTGGCGGTCCATTTTCGCTTCAATGCCAAAGGGGATGATGAGAGCTTGAAATCACGTCGTTTGCTTGAGCGTATCGAGCGTTTGGCGAAACCTTTGTATTTGGCTGGAATGAATCGTCGAAACAATGAAAATGCGGTGTAAATTTTACACAAAAGATGGTAATAATGGTAAAATTGTTCTGGATTAAGGAGGCTTATCGATGCTAAAACGGATTGGAGTTCTCACCTCTGGGGGTGACTCACCAGGCATGAATGCAGCGATTCGTGCGGTGACACGTTCTGCCTTATCACAAGGAATCGAAGTCGTAGCCATCGAAGATGGTTTTAAGGGCATGGTCGAAGGATCGATGTACTTGATGAATACGCGTTCGGTCAGTGATATTCTCTATCGAGGAGGAACCATTTTGGGTTCAGCCCGACTACCAGAGTTTAAGGATATCGAAGTTCGCAAAGTCGCTGTTGCGAAATTAAAAGAATTTGGCGTCGAAGCTGTTGTGGTGATTGGTGGCGATGGGACATATCGTGGGGCAATGGCACTTACGGATATGGGCATCAACTGCATCGGTCTACCAGGTACGATTGACAATGACATCGTCTCAACCGATTACACGATCGGGTTTGATACGGCATTGAATACCGTCATTCAGAATATTGATAAATTGAGGGATACCAGTTCTTCGCATCACCGCTGTTCAGTGGTGGAAGTCATGGGAAATAAATGTGGGGATCTTGCGATCTATGCAGGCATCAGTTGTGGGGCTGAAATCATTGTGACTCAAGAAACGGGTTATGATGAACAAGAAGTCTTGGCAAAACTGCGTGAATTGGATACGAATCGTAAGAAGAAGCATGCGATTGTCGTCATCAGTGAGAAGATAACGGATGTCGAGATGTTGGCAACGAAGATCAGTAAGTCGACAGGGTTTTCTGGGCGTTCTACTGTTCTAGGCCACATTCAAAGAGGTGGATCTCCCACCGCATTTGACCGTGTCTTAGCAACCCGTATGGGGGATTATGCGGTTGAATTATTAGTGAAAGGGATTGGGGGCCATTGCGTTGGAATGGTTCACAATGAGATCACTTCCTTTCCAATTGAAGAGGCTTTGGCGATGCCAAAGGCTTCACGTAAGGGTTTATTCGCCTTACACCAACGTTTGATCTAGGAGAAACTATGAAAGAAATTCGTAAAACTAAAATTGTATGTACACTGGGCCCTGCGACAGAAACCCCTGAAATGGTTCAAAAACTCGCTGAAATTGGCATGAACATCGTTCGTCTCAACTTCTCGCACGGCAACCATGAAGACCATGGCAAGCGGATCAAGATGGTCCGTGAAGTCAGTGATGTGGCGGGATATAACTTAGCCGTCATGTTGGACACCAAAGGTCCTGAAATCCGTTGTGGAGAAATGACGGATGGCGTTTTGCATTTCACAAAGGGTGATGTGGTAAAAGTCGTCAAGGAACCTGTTTTGGGAACCAATGAACGTTTCCATGTGGATTGCCCTGAAATGTATGCCGATGTCAAACCTGGGAATTACTTGTTGATTGATGATGGGAAAATGCGTTTGACCATCACCGATGTGGAACCTGGTGTTTTGACTTGCCGTATTGAAAACTCAGGCATCATCAAGACACGTAAGGGTGTCAATGTCCCAAATGTTAAATTATCAATGCCATTCATTTCTGAAAAGGATGAAGGCGATCTACGTTTTGGCTGTAAGATGGATGTGGATTTTGTCGCGGCAAGCTTTGTAAGAAGAGCTTCTGACGTCTTAGCCATTCGTAAGATTCTTTTATCGGAAGGCAAATCCAAGATTCAAATCATTGCGAAGATTGAAAACCAAGAAGGCTATGACAACTTGGATGAAATCTTGGAAGTATCCGATGGCGTTATGGTTGCGCGTGGCGACTTGGGTGTTGAAGTCAGTACCCAATTGGTCCCAATCTACCAAAAGAAAATCATCAAGCGTGCGAATGAAGTCGGTAAACCGGTCATCACCGCTACGCATATGTTAGAGTCCATGATGGGCAATCCGCGTCCGACGCGTGCAGAAGCCAGTGATGTGGCGAATGCGGTTTTAGATGGCAGTGATGCGATCATGTTGAGTGGTGAAACAGCTGCAGGGGAATATCCTTTGGAAGCGGTCACGACGATGGATATCATCTCACGTGCAATGGAAGAAATTCTTCCTTACCGTGAGCGTTTGGATCAAGCGATCAAATCGTCACGTAAGACGATTCAAGATGCGATTGGGATTTCAGTTGCGGATTCTGCTTTGCAATTGGATAAGGTTAAGGCGATTGTGGCCTTTACCCAAGGAGGGTCCACGGCTCGACGAATTTCGAAATTCCGTCCTCCAGTACCTATATTCGCTGTAACATTCACGAAGTCTGTTCAACGTAAGTTGGAATCACATTGGGGTGTCATCCCGATCTTGTCAGATATTCAAAATGAAATGACGAACGATGATGAATTGGCAACAATCATTGCCAAGGATCGTGGTTTGGTCCGTGGTGACTATGTGATCATTACCGCTGGGTACCCGACTGGTGAAGGTACTGCCAATATGATGAAGATTGTTGAAATCAAATAGGGGACAAACATGAGAACAGTAATCGGGATTGATTTGGGTGGCACGAATGCACGTGTTGCCAAAGTAACAGAAGATGGTCAAATCTTACAAGTCGTAAGCGCTCCTTCACATGCTTTGGAGGGTACTGAAAAAGTCATGGACAATCTCAAATCTTTGATCCGTCAGATCAAGGGTTTCGATGAAGTCATTGGCATTGGCATTGGTGTACCAGGTCCTGTCGATACCGTTCGTGGTGTCATGACTATGGCAACCAATCTTCCGGGTTTTGAAAACTATCCAATGGCTCAAGAAATTGAACGTGAGTTCAACAAACCAACTTATGTCGATAATGATGCGAATGTCGCAGGTTTGGCTGAAGCTTTGGTTGGGGCTGGTAAAGGTTATAAGATCGTCTACTATATGACCCATTCTACCGGTGTTGGTGGCGCATTGGTCGTCGATGGCAAGGTTGTATCGGGTAAAAATGGTTATGCCGGTGAAGTTGGAAACATCATCGTTACCAGTGAAGGTGAAAAAATCAATCACTTGAACGTTGGGGCAGCTGAGAATGTTTTCAGTGGTACCGCTTTGGTCAAATTGGCTCAAAAGGAATTGGATCCAAAGATCACTTCCGCTAAAGCCATCTTTGATTTAGCTCAAGAAGGCAACGAAAAAGCAATTAAGATGATCGATGACATGGCATATCACTTTGCACTCTTGTGCTCGGCGATTGGTCATGTGGTGGATCCACATGTATTCGTCATTGGTGGTGGGGTTGCGAAGTCGCATGCCTTCTACTTTGACAAAATTTTAAACAACTACAACAATTTAGTGCATGTCGGTATGCGCAATCCGCTCTTCAAACGTGCTGAGCTCACTGAGCCAGGCATCGTTGGGGCCGCAATGCTTCCGATATCGCACGGAAGATAGGAGTTTTATGTTAAGAAGAAAAACATTATTAAGCAAATACGCTGAGTTGGCAGTTAAGATTGGGGCAAATGTCCAAAAGGGTCAACCTTTGATGATCAGTGCCAACATCGAAACAAAGGATTTCATCCGTATCTTGGTTGAAGAAGGGTATAAGGCTGGGGCTTCCTATGTCTTTGTCCGCTACAACGATGAAATCGTCAATCATCATAACTTTACCTATTGTGATTTGGATGTATTGGGTACGGTTCCAAATTATATCGTGGAACAGTTCAATTACTTCATTGAAAAAGGTTATGCCTTGATTTCCGTTCATGCGGAAACACCGGGTTTGATGGCAGATATCGATCCTATCAAGATTCAAACGGCTGCGATCGCACAAAACAAGGCGCTTAAATCTTGGCGCGAGCACACCATGGGCAATCGTACCCAATGGTGCGTCATTTCTGTCCCTACAGCAGGTTGGGCTAAGAAAGTCTTCCCAGACATCACCGAAGAAATGGCAGTTGATGCCTTGTGGGAAGCCATCTTCAATGCGGTACGTGTTCGTGAGGACAATGATCCAGTTGCAGAGTGGGAAAAACACAACGATACCTTGCATAAACACAATAAGGCATTGAATGATTATAACTTCAAATCCTTGCATTTCAAGAACGCTTTGGGAACCGATCTTACGATCGAACTCATTCCGAATCATGTTTGGGCAGGGGGCAATGAGAAGTCGACCAAGGGTGTTGTGTTCAATCCAAACATGCCTACGGAAGAAAGCTTCACCATGCCATATAAGTACGGTGTGAATGGTAAAGTCGTTGCGACAAAACCGTTGAATTACAATGGCAATCTGATCAAGGATTTCTGGTTGGAATTCAAAGATGGTAAAGTCGTCAATTACGATGCCAAAGAGGCAAAAGATTCACTCAAGAGTTTGGTTGAGTTTGATGAAGGTTCATCCTATTTGGGTGAAGTCGCCTTGATCTCACACGATTCCCCAATCTCCAACAGCAATATCCTCTTCTTGAACACCTTATTCGATGAAAACGCATCGTGTCACTTGGCCTTGGGTAGAGCATACCCAATGAATGTCAAAGGTGGCAACGATATGACACAAGAAGAATTGGATAAGTTGGGTTCAAACAACTCGATGGAACACGAAGACTTCATGTTTGGTAGTGCAGACATGTCCATCATCGGCTTGACGCAAGACAATCAAGAAGTAATCGTATTCAAAGACGGTAATTTCGCATTCTAATCAAGGGAACAGGCGTTCCCTTTTTCTTTTGTTTATGTTAATGTGTATATACATTGTATATACACTAGGAGTCTTATGAAAGATACCATCATCAACCTTAGAGTCGAAAAAGCCTTAAAAGAAGAGGTTAACTTAATCCTTGAGGAACAAGGTCTAAGCATGTCTCAGTTCATTCAACTTGTTTTAAAAGAGGTTCAACGTTCAAAACGTGTACCTCTGCAGTTGATTTTGAAGGATGAGGATCAAGAAAACAAAGATGATCCTGTCCGTTTGAAGGGTGAATCCAATGCGACGATCAGTGAACGCTTGTATCGAAGGATGATCGCACAAAAAAAATGATGAACATTATATGTCCATCACACTAAACTGTCTTCGCATCACTTTCAATTCGATCGATGACTTTTGTGATCATGTCCTTTAATAAGCCCTTGATCAAGTAGCCTGTTCCTGGAATCAAGGGTGTGAATTGTATCACCCAGGATAAATCTGTACCATCTTCTTCTTGAGACAAAGTGATCCTTCCCAGATAATCCGATTTAACTGGCGCACCTTTTAACAGCGTATATGTCATTGAAAAGGGTGGATCAGAACTCAAACACTTCTCTTGAACACTGAGGGGTCCGTTGAATATTTTTCGAATTGATCCGACACCATTTATTGGATTACCCTCATCCAAAATGATGACACGATAAGGACCTGTTGCGGTTTTGAAATTGGAAGCTTTCCATACCTTGTCGATGGATGCGTTGATATGACGATTTAGCTCAAGCTTTACCATATTTAGCCCTCCTAATGTCATCATAGCACTTCATTGTTTGGTTACAATGGGAATATTGAGGTATATTGCATGACTTGGAGTATTAACTTTGTAGAGCTTAATGTGTAAATTTAGCAAAGCAACCATCTATTGTGATTAATACAATAAAGACGTGCTTTTTTTGATGATTACTATCAAAATAATTCGGATACTCTATTGAGAGTCGAACCACTTTAAAACGATATGAATTATCATTCTAAATTCGATAGAATATTTAAATCTTTGTATTGTGTCATAAAAATATCTTGATATAATTCAAAATATATGACAACAATGATATAATTGGATTACCAGGGGAGGATATTATGAGTTCTATTAGAGATAATTTTCGTCGTATCAGAGAATCTATGAATATAACGCAAGCAACCTTAGCAGAGTATCTGGGTATCGATCAATCCATGCTTAGTAAATTTGAAAAAGGTGAACGAGAGTTAAGTACACATCACCTTGATAAGGCGTGTTTGTTATTTGGTTGTTTCATACAAGACTTGGAGATTGAAAATTTTAGTCCAAGTTTAAAGATATTGTTTAGGGCAAAAGAACTCGAATCTATTGACCTTGAATCGATATCAAAGATTCAGCAGATAGCCCTCAATATTATCGAAATGAAGGGGTTATTACATGAAGACTAAAGACAGTTTACAACGCTTTGCTTTTGATGTTCGCGCTCTTTTGGGAGCAGAAGTAGGTGGTCCCATCGACCTTAAAACACTTGTAGAAGCGTATGGAAAACTAACGATTGTATACTATCCTTTTGCAGATAATATTAGTGGTATGTGTTTAAAGTCAGCTGATTTGATTGCGATCAATTCGAGATCTACTTTAGGGCGACAGAATTTTTCTCTAGCGCATGAACTGTACCATTACTTTGATCATCAGAACGAAGATAATTCAGTATCCGTTGCTCAGAATTCTAAAGTTAAAGGAATTGTTTCTGAATTGGAAGCTGACCTATTCGCTAGTTATCTACTGATGCCTTCACAGTCCTTGCATTCAGATATTACAGAGCGTAAAGAGGATAGAAATAAATTAGAACTCAAAGATATTATTTTTATTGAGCAGCTTTATGGAGTGAGTCGAAAATCGTTGCTGGTGCGTCTTGTAGCAGATGGATATCTTACAGTAGATGAAAGTAAATACTTCGAAAAAGATATTCAAAGAGGAGCGCTTCGTTTGGGTTATGATTTAGCTCTATACAAAACTTGCGATAAGAATATTCATTCAACAACTGGGCGTTACCTATCGCTCGCACATAAATTAAGAGATGCATCATTGATTTCTCAAGGTAGATTTGAATCCTATTTATTAGATGCTTTTAGAGAGGATTTAGTTTTTGATTTGGAAGTTAATGAAGTATATGACTAAATTGATTTTTTTTGACACGGATTGTTTGTCTTCTTTTTTGTGGGTTGATTCGATGAACTTGCTAATACAATGTTTTCCACAAGGATTCATACTTCCAAGACCAGTATATGAAGAATTTAAAAAAATACCACACTTTCATCAAAAAGTTGATGGTTACATTCAAAAAGGCTTTCTAGAAATCAAGGATATTGAATCAGGAACAAACGAATATCGGAACTATGTAGATCTTGTTAGTGGACGAGATGCGCGTGTTCCGCGTATTGGTAAAGGTGAAGCAGCTGCAATTGTGTTGGCACATCGATATAAAGGTATATTAGCAAGTAATAACTTATCGGATATAAGTTATTACATCCGAATTTTCGAACTTGAGTCACTTACAAGTGCGTCAATCTTAGAGACGATGTATCGTAAGAATATCATTGATCTTCAATCCGCTGAGTCGTTTTGGAGCGGCATGTTACAAAAGCGAAGAAAACTTCCATGTTCAACGTTTCAGGATTACCTGGATAAGCTTGAAAAGTATCCATATTGACATTGATTTCCTTTTGGCTTAAACTCTAGACATAGCCAATGCTTAAGACATGATGATTGGTGCTTTGTACAGAGAGAAAGTGTTTGGTGCAAACTTTCCTGAGCTCAATTGATTACCACTTAAGGGGTGGATTCATGAAAGAATCCCGTTTGATCGACGTTAGCGATGAGTGCAAAGCATTTGCTTTGAATTAAGGTGGTACCGCGAGAATCTCGTCCTTTGGATGGGATTTTTTTATTTAAAAGGAGGATCGTAGAATGATCAATATTAAAGAGCATGCGGAATTGAATGTATTGAATCACTCCGGAGCGCATTTGATGGCGCAGGCAGTGAAGCGTTTGTATCCACAAGCGATGTTTTGGGTAGGACCGGTCATTACGGAAGGGTTTTACTATGACATTGATTTAGGGGATGTGGTTTTGAGTGAATCCGATCTTCCGAAGATCGAAGCTGAAATGAAGAAGATTTCTAAGGATGGTAAGCGTATCGTTCGTGAAGAAATCTCTAAGGAAGAAGCCTTGGAGCGTTTCAAGGATGATCCCTACAAATTAGATCTCATCCACAATATGGAGGGGGTCACCATCTCGACCTACAAACAAGGTGAATTTGAAGATTTGTGTCGTGGTCCACATGTGGATACGGTCAAACAAATCAAGTTCTTCAAGCTTTTGAAGGTTTCTGGGGCTTATTGGAAGGGTGATGCCAATAACAAGATGCTTCAACGTGTCTACGGGATTGTGTTCGACACGCAAGAAGCTTTGGATAATCATCTCTACCTCTTGGAAGAGGCGAAGAAACGTGATCATAAGAAGTTGGGTAAAGAACTCGAACTCTTTATGATGAGTGAATACGGTCCTGGTTTCCCATTCTGGTTGAACAAGGGGATGATTCTTAGAAACATCCTTGAGAACTTCTGGTATGAAGAGCACACCAAAGAAGGCTATGAGTTCATCAAGACACCGATCATGTTGTCTCAAGAATTGTGGGAGGTATCAGGTCACTGGTTCAACTACAAAGAAAACATGTACATCAGTGATGTGGATGATCGTCAATTTGCCATCAAACCAATGAATTGCCCAGGTGGCATGTTGGTGTATAAGAATCGTTTGTATTCCTACAAAGATTTACCACTGCGTGTGGGTGAATTGGGCTTAGTTCATCGTCATGAGGCAAGTGGTGCGCTCAATGGTTTGTTTAGAGTGCGTACCTTTACTCAAGATGATGCGCATTTGTACATGACTCCAGATCAGGTTGAAGATGAAATCGTACGTTTGATTGCGTTCTTCGATCGTGTGTATAAGATCTTTGGTCTACAGTACTCCATTGAACTCTCAACACGCCCTGAAGAAAAATACATCGGAAGTATCGAAGTATGGGATGAGTCGGAACGTATTCTAGAATCTGCTTGTAAGAAGTCTGGACACAGTGTCAAGGTCAATCCAGGGGATGGGGCTTTCTATGGTCCTAAATTGGATTTCCACCTTCAAGACTCCCTAGGACGTGCATGGCAGTGTGGTACGATCCAATTGGATATGAACTTGCCAGAACGTTTCGATCTGACCTATGTGGACAGTGATGGTTCGAAGAAGAGACCCATCATGTTGCATCGTGTCATCTTTGGTTCCGTTGAACGTTTCATCGGCATCTTGATTGAGCACTACGCAGGGGCGTTCCCACTGTGGTTGGCTCCGGATCAAATCCGTATCTTACCAGTCAATCCTGAAATCCATCATGACTTTGCGCATGAATTGAAGGACCAACTTCTAGCCTTAGGTTTCCGTGTTGAAGTGGATGAGCGCAATGAAAAGTTGGGTTATCGCTTGCGTGAAGCTCAAATGAAGAAAGTACCCGTTCAATTAACCATTGGGGATAAAGAAGTTGAGAATAAAGAAGTCAATCTACGTCGTTATGGTTCACAAGCGAGTGAAACCGTTAAAGTTGAAGATATGATCAAGAGTCTTCTCAGTGAAGTGAAGGAAAAACGCTAAAATGAAGCGATTAATCAGCGTCATTCTTAGTTTATTGATTTTATTTGGATGTCAGGCTAAACCTTTGGAGTGGGAGAATCTAACGATTCTCTCGCCTAAAGGGGCACCTGCGCTCAGTTTGATTCCTTTATTGGATGAGGCTAAGGATCAGATAGAGTTTGTGGATGGGACGGATGTCATCAGTGCGGAACTCATCAAGGGTGAACAGGACATGATCATCGCTCCGGTCAACCTTGGAGCTGCCTTAAGCAAGAAGGGTGAGAACCAATATCGACTCTATGCCGTCGTGACTTGGGGTAACCTCTATCTTGTCGGTCCAAGCAATACAGACATCAGTACTGAGACCGTTGCCATCTTTGGGGAACAAGCAGTCCCAGGTCTTGTATTCAAACAAGTCTTGAATCAAAGCACTGAAGCCTTTGCGTCGGTCACCGATGTCCAAGGTCAACTCTTAGCGGGTCAATACAAGGTTGGACTTTTAGCGGAACCTTTGGTTACGGCAACCATCGCAAAGGCTAAGAGTTTGACACCAGCTTTAGAATTAAGCATCCTCAGCGACCTTCAAGAATTATGGTCCAACAAAACAGGACAGGACAACTATCCGCAAGCGGCTATCTTTGTAAAGTCAGATCTCAGTGAAGACAAACAAGCTCAAATCGATGCCCGTTTATTAAAGATGCAAGCCTACAATGAAGCCATCAATCAAAATCCAAGTCAATTGGAAACAGACATCACTGAAGAAAGACTCACTCAATTGGGTGTGCCCAGTGGTAAGATCTTAGCGTCTGCTTGGGAGCGTATGAACATCAATGTTCAAGCGATCGCAGATGTGAAAGATGCCGTTGAAGTGTTCTTGGAGCTCTTCAAGTTGAATGGTTTAGAAAATTTCTATCAAGAATAGCTCGGATAAACGAGCTTTTCTTTTGGAATGTTATTTGGTATGATACTTCCATTCTTGGAGAAGCTATGAAACCACTTAAACGTATGACCATCTCCGCACTCTTAGCAGTCTTGCTTGTAGTGTCGGCATATATATCCATTCCTCTACCCATTTCGAGTGTCGCTTTTACAGCGCAATCCTTAATGGTCATGCTTATTGGCTTAAGCATGCCTGTGAACATTGCGTTCACTTCGGTTGGTTTATATTTACTTTTAGGGGCGATTGGGTTACCGGTATTCTCCAATGGGACGGCTGGTCTAACAGTACTCTTCGGCCCAACAGGGGGCTATCTCTTTGGTTTTCTGATTGGAGTCGTGGTAATGTCGATCGTAAAGGATCATGCGAAAGGTTATGGCGGACGTATGGTGGCGGCCATCTTTGGGGGCATCATCGTTGTCTATTTCTTTGGTTACCTCGTATTGAAATTGGTTCTCGGTTTGTCCTACGGCAAAGCCTTGATGATTGGTGTCATCCCATTTCTACCCCTTGATTTCCTGAAAGCTTGGATTGCGGCTTGGTTCACGAAGAAGTATCAGAAGCATTTCAATCGAATGTTGGGACAGCCTGTAACCAAGTCTTGACCATTACGTGTTGTGTATTATAATAATTATGTACATGGCCTAATAAGGTAGGGAAGAACCACGAAGGTGGTTTTTTTCGTTATACGCTAAGTTTTTTGTTAAGATTTCTATACTATTCTTGTTTATTTTTATTGTGTTGTCTAATAAACTTAAAGCATAAGAATGCTCTTATATCTTACGCACTGAGGTTCACCATGGGCTTTAAACTCCTTTCCTTATATCTCTTTCTCGCAATTCTTGCACTCTCGTATCTCTTTGTGCATTCCTTTGTACGTGGTCGATCCCAACACGCCAAGCTCTTGGGAATCTTGAGTTTGACCTTGCAAGTGTATCTCTTGGGCTATCTTGTAGAGTTGAATGCGACATCCTTGGATGCGATGATCTTTTGGAATCAGATTCAGTACTTTGGGATTCCGTTCTTTCCAGCCTTGTGGTTTGCGGTCAGTGCGGTGTATACCGGACGACCACAGTGGATCCAGGGATGGCGGGGTCTGTTGGTCATCAGTGTTCCCGTTTTGACGTTTGTCATTCGTCTGACCAATGATTTTCATCACTGGTATTATGCGTCCATGACCTTGGTGTTCTTAGGTGATTATACGGCCATGTATTTAATCAAAGGACCATGGTATCTTGTTCAAATGGCCTATGTGTTGATTACCTTGGTGGCGTGTACACGTTTCTATGCCTTGCGTTATCGTAAAGCAGAGGGGAATGAGCGGATGCAGTTCAGTTTGTTGTTGTGGGCATCGATCTTACCCTATGTGGCCTTGGTTTTGGTGTTTATAAATTTTGGTGATTTGGGTATTGATTATACGGCTTTGATTCTACCGCCGTGTATTCTCTTGATCAATCATGCGCTGACGAAGTATAACTTCTTGGAAATCAAGGAAATGGCACGGGAGCGTGTATTTGAGGATAATCGGATTGGGTATTTGTTGTTAAGTAAGCAGTTGAAGGTCGTGGATATGAATCCCTTAGGGAAGCAATTGTTGAAACAATTGGAGGCTAACAATCCTTCAATCCATGAATGGATCTTGGATGATGCGAAACATCTCATTAAACTAGAGAAACACAATAAGACAGTATCGATCTCCAGTCAAGCTATTGAAAACAGTGGGTATTTGGTATCCATCGAGGATGTCAGTGAACGTGAAGCGATTTTGAATCGCTTGGAGCATTTGGCGAACATCGATGCTTTGACGCAGTTGAATAATCGTCGTTCTTTCTTTGAACAAGCCAATCAGATCTTTGAACATGCGGATCGTTACCATGAACCGCTTGCCTGTTTGATGATCGATATCGATCACTTCAAAGATGTCAATGATCACCATGGGCATGAAGCAGGGGATACGGTATTGAAATCCTTAGCTGAAACCATGAAACAATGTTTTCGAAGCAGTGATGTGATCGCACGCATGGGTGGTGAGGAGTTTGCGGTTCTTTTACGTATGAGTGAAATGGATGCCGCACATCTGATTGCCGAACGATTACGTGTAACAGTGGAAAAGGAAAGCATCCAGCATAATGAACTCAATCTACACATCACCATCAGTCTAGGGCTGGCTGTACGCAATGTTCATGAAGATCTTGAATCTGTACTCAGACGTGCGGATAAAGCGTTGTATGAGGCTAAAGCAGCAGGACGTAATCAAGTCCGTCGTGCTCAATAGGTATTTGTTAACAAGTATATGTTTCTCACAAATTATTAAAATTGTTTCAATTATCAACGGTATTATCTTCATTTATTTGTTCATTATCGTGTGCATATGCTTCACATTTACTTACCATTTGGTTACCATTAATGTATAAGGTGGCTCAATGAAAACAATCCTCAGAATGGGCTTATTATTAAGCCTTTTTATTTCGCTTCACACACCAACTCATGCTTTAGAAGTCAAAGAAGTGTATACCGTTGATGATTGGTTGTCGATTGATGTTGGGGATACTGTGTTACTTATGAATGATTTGGATTTTGGTGGTGTTGATTATAGACCGATACCACTATTCAGTGGAACATTGGATGGGCAAGGGTATACGATAAAGAATTTGACGATCAATCTGTCAGAAGAAAGCCTAGAACCTAATGTAGGTTTATTTGGACAGCTTTCTGGTGCAAGTATTCGTAATCTAAATGTGGACAGGTTGACGATCGATGCACCTATTGAAATGGTGAGTGTTGGATCAATTGCAGGACGTGTGTTAAACAGTACACTTGAAAACATCGCAATCACAAACGCTGAACTGAATAGTGGTTTCAATGCAGGGGGATTGATCGGAACAATCGAAGCGCTTGATCCTTGGGCTGAAGTTCTTGAGCCAAATGTAGTTCAAATCAATCAGACTTCTTTTAATGGCATGATTAAAGGTGGATACCAAGTCGGTGGTTTGATCGGTTCCATCAATAATAGTTCATATGTTTCAATCAGTGCGTCCTATACCAAAGGATCCTTAAGTGCAACGGATAATGCAGGTTTCATGATAGGAGAGATCTTAAGTTCAGCAGTTGAGTTTACTGATACTTATTCCAAAATGAATTTGAATTATATAGAAAATGAGATATCTCAACGGGCTTTTGGGTGGATCGGTTATCGTATGTTTGGAGGAAGTGGAAGCCATTCGCTCAATATCAATCATGCCTATCAACAAACATCCATACAAGGATTAGAAGTTCATGAATACATGCATGCATGGGTGGGGATTGATGATGGTAACACTGTTCCAGTTCTAAGTGATGTTTATTATGATCGAGATAGATTGTTAGTGGATGATTTGGGAATGAAAACAGGTGAAGAACTCTTGAATAAAGACACCTATGCATTGTTTGATTTCGATACCATTTGGATGATGGATTCAAGTTTAAATGATGGTCATCCCTTGTTTCAATATGAAGTTTTTGAGGTAACGATACATCCCAATAATGGGGACGAAATACAAGAAACGAATTACACTAAAAACAGTAGTATTATATTGCCTGAATTGATTTACGAAGGATTTACACACGAAGGTTGGTATCAAGATGAAGCACTGACACTTCCATTCAATTCAACAAATACATACAGTCAAGATATGACTCTCTATGCGAAGTGGGCTGAGAATCCAGCTGATGAAGTCAGTATCGAAGAACCAGATGCAGAAGAACCTACTACTCAAGAGCCAAGTCCTGTAGTTTCAAACCCTGTTCATGAAGTCGTGACGAGTGATAAACAGTCGACTAACATAGTTGTAAATATACCGGCGTCGGTGACTCCAATCATTGATGAACCTTCAGAAACTGATGTTGAACCCGATACGCTTGAAATCGTAACGGAACCAAAAGATGAAGAAGTAGAACCGTCATTGGATCCTATAGAAAATAAGGTATCTAAAGCTGGATCTTGGTGTTGGCTGTGGTTGTTGATAATTCTATTGCTTGTTGCATATACCATCTATCGTAAACTTAAGAGACGGGAACTTGTGCAACACGAATAATGCCGTTAGAATAGGAACATGGAGGATGTTTATGAAGAAAATAGGATTATTAATCTTTGTGTTTCTACTAACAGCGTGTGCGGTTAAGCCGGATGCGGTGTTGAGTGAATACTTCAATATGATTAAATCAAATGACAATGCGATTTATGATGCGGAGTTACATGCAAGTTACTTTGATCGTGATCCAGGGTTGAATACTGAAGATACAGAAGAATTATTAAACAATCAAACAGAAGCGGGTAAAGAACTCTCTACCGCGTATCTTGATTTGGTACAAGAATTTGAGTACACCATCAACAGTACGACCATTACGGATGATGAGGCTGTAGTGAATGTGACGATCAAAGCGTATCCTTTGATGGATATGACTTTGGATCTGATGAACCGTTTGATGTCAGCTTTGTTTAGCTTAACCTTTACGACGGAAGAAGAGACAACAGCGTATATGTTGGAGCAATTCAATCTCTTAAAAGTAGATTATACGAAATCGTTTGAAGGCACTGTTGATGTGTATTTGGTTAAGGTGGAGAAGGATTGGAAGATTGTGGGTGGTGATAAGAATCTACCACTGTTCAATTCATTGACTGGGAATTTGATGAATATACAGGATGAGTTAGAGTACTAAAGGGCAGAGGCCCTTTTTTTGTTCAGTTGTTTGTATAGCATTGACATTTCAACTATGGTTTAGTTGGGAGGATCACTTTAATAAAAGATTTGGTGGGATATTTTCGATATTATTTTTGCTTTTTTTCATATTGCTTTTGATTATTGCGGAATTGGTTAAGCAACAAAGGCCAAGAAGACGAAATTATTGATGAATCACTTGTAATTACAATGGTATAATGGCTTCAATGATGTCTTGTAGTGAGAGTGGGGAATAATAATAATGAAAAACACAATTGAGAAGATACTTAAGTTTACGCATGATCGTGATTGGGATCAATTCCATAGCCCAGAAAATTTAGCGAAATCAATCTCTATAGAATCTGGAGAGCTATTGGAATGTTTTCAATGGAACAGTAAATTTGATCATGATAAAGTCGTCGATGAATTAGCGGACATTGTTAACTACTGTATTTTGATGGCAGATAAATTGGATGTCGATTTAGAGACTATTGTTCTAAATAAACTTATAAAGAATGAACAGAAGTATCCGGTTGATAAGTCTAAGGGAAAGAGTGATAAGTACAACAATCTATAGGTGGGGAAATGATCGTTTATTCGGATACAAAGTATAATTTTATGGAAGTTGTCTTGGATGGCCGAATTGCAAATATTGTAGAAAAAAGCCTTCAGGATAAACTGAAAATTAGAGTTAGTCCAGCCGAGTTCAGTGCTTTTCAAAACTCGCTTGTTTTTGTGCGAATGATGCTAAGTGAAACGAAATTGCATAATGATACGACTGTATCAATAGAATATCGTATTCCAAACACTTCAAAACGAATCGATTTTATAATCAGCGGCAAGAATGTAGAAGATAAACCTGCAGCAGTAATATTAGAACTAAAACAATGGTCACATGTTGAATCGATTTCAGGCTCAGATGGTTTGGTGCGGACATTCGTAGGTGGTAGTAAAAATGTTGTAACGCATCCTTCATATCAAGCATGGTCATATCAAAGTATGATCAGTGATTATAATGAAAATGTATATAAAATCCCGATTGAATTATCATCATGTGTTTTTATGCATAACTATGCGCGTGAAGAAGGTAAAGGGATTTTTTCTTATGACTATGACAATTATCTTAGACAATCACCTGTATTTTCGAAAAATGATATTCGAAAATTGAGCCATTATATTGATGAAAGAATCATCGGACCAGATTACTTAAAAACAATCGAATTAATAGAACACGGTAAGATAAAACCTTCTAAATCACTGCAAGATTCACTGACTAAGATGCTAGACGGTAATCCTGAATTCATCTTGATTGATGAACAGAAAATTGTCTATGAGCAAGCAATTGCGTTAGCTACAAAATCGATGAAAGACCGGAAGAAACGGGTAATGATCATCGAAGGTGGACCAGGTACGGGTAAATCTGTGGTTGCCATTAATCTACTTGTGCAATTCACCAAGAAATTAGAAATGCATTGCCGATATGTGACAAAGAATTCGGCACCTCGTTCGGTCTATAAGTTTTATCTCAAAAAACACGGAATGAAAGGGAAGAATATTGATTATCTTTTTACAGGTTCGGGTAGTTTTACAGATGTACCAACTGACTACTATTCATCTTTGATTGTGGATGAAGCTCACAGGTTGAATGCGAAATCTGGAATGTTTCAAAATTTAGGTGAAAACCAGATAAAAGAGATTATCAATTCAGCCCTCTTATCCGTATTCTTCATCGATCATGATCAAAAGATTCACATCAATGATATTGGTAGTGTTGATGAAATCAAGAAATGGGCAAAGTACTTAAATGCTGAAGTGTTTGAAAACAAACTTGTTTCGCAATTTAGGTGCAATGGATCTGAAGGGTACTTGAATTGGTTGGATGACGTACTTGATATAAGAGAAACTGCAAATACAGTTTTTGAATTTGATTATGAGTTCAAGATTTTCGATAGTGTACAAGAAATGCGAAAAGCTATCGAAGAGAAGAATCAAGGTAGGAACAAGTCACGTATGTTAGCGGGATATTGTTGGGACTGGATTTCGAAAAGTAATAGTCAACTCTTCGACATAGAATTCAAGGAAGAGAATTTTAAAATGAGATGGAATCTCAACAGTGAAATTTATGCGATATCGGATTCTTCAATTAATGAGATTGGATGCATACATACTTCTCAAGGCCTCGAGTTTGATTATGTCGGTGTCATTATTGGTGAAGACTTAACATTTAGTAATGATTGTGTTGTTACAGATTTTACAAAGAGAGCAAGCACAGATCAATCACTTAAAGGTATCATTACCTTGAACAAAAAAGATCCAGATAAAGCAGCTGAGATAGCCGATGAAATTATAAAGAATACATATCGAACACTGATGACTCGAGGAATGAAAGGTTGTTTTGTGTACTGTGTTGATGAAACACTGAGTGAGTACTTAAAACAGCGAATTAAATGGTCATAAAGATAAGTTTAAGAAGAATTACAATAATTATTAATCTAATCTAAATTGCATGTATGGCTTAAAACACTAGACCAATTGAGAAATTAAAGAGAAAAATAAAAAGGAGTAACATGGAAAACAATAAGCAATTTGATTGGGTAGATTTCTATAATGGATTCGCAAGAAAACTACTTTTGTACAAGGACAATCGATCTGAATTAATTAGATTAATTAAGCTGGTTTTCAGTGACATTAATATGAGTTTACCAACTCTGGAACTAAAAAATGACATCGTTGATATTGATCCATTCACTGTTTTTGGATTATTCAATAAGAGCCAATCCATTGATAGTCGGCTTAAATTAATAAAATCTATTACAAACCATTTTGATTTATCAGCCAAAACTCCTACAAGTTTCGATAGTATCCCCGTTCTAAATAATATGAATGCAACATTCTATTGTTTCATTGATGCAAGATCTGAGCATGATATAGACAACTTATGGCATTTTTTTGAAGCAGCCCTTGAATATTCGGATAATCAGAGCTTTGAGAATAACGTAAGATTCTCAAAGTATTTTGATATCGTAGTTAATTTAAAAGGGAATGGTAATAGCAAAATTACAATGGGACTCTATTGGATAGCTCCACACATCTATCTTAACTTAGACAGTAGAAATGAATGGTACATTTATAAATCAGGAAAAATTCCTCTAAGGGTGGTGAATGATTTACCACAAATTAAACCAAAAATCATGTCATCAACTTATCTTGAAATTGTAGATAAGTTAGCCAACTTTATAAAAAGTGGTAATACTCAATTTAATGATTTTAGAGATCTTTCTTTTGAAGCTTGGCGATATTCTGAAGAGGTTAATCATGCCGCTAAACAAAATACTGTTAAAACACAACGAGATAAAAAAGGTGAAGCATTAGCTGATGCAGATGTTGATACGATTCATTACTGGATCTATTCTCCTGGAAATGAAGCAGTCAATTGGGATGAGTATTATTCTAAAGGCATAATGGCAATTGGATGGGGCGAACTCGGAGACTTAAGCCTATTTTCAAACAAAGACGAAATGAAGATTAGAATGAAAGAGGTAATAGATAATACCAAAGGCTACAAAAATGCAGCTCATGCGACCTGGCAATTTGCAAATGAGATGAAAATCGGTGATGTAGTTTTCGTTAAGAAAGGGATGTACAAATTAGTTGGAAGAGGAGTAGTAAGCTCAGAATATCAGTATGATGATTCCTTTGATGAAGAGTATCGGAATATTCGAAGTGTAAATTGGACAGATAAGGGAGAGTGGGATCATCCTGGTCTAGCTGTTATGAAGACACTTACGGATATCACTGCATACACTGATTATGTCGAAAAGCTGAATGCTCTTTTCGAGGGCTCAGGATATGAAGAACTCGAAATTGAAGATATCGTCTATCCACCATACACTAAACAGAAGTTCCTTGATGAAGTATATATTGAAGAAAGCAGTTATGATAATTTGGTTCAACTGATTAAAAAGAAGAAAAATGTTGTTTTACAGGGAGCACCAGGTGTTGGAAAGACATACGCTGCAAAGCGCTTAGCCTACTCTATGATGGGTGTAAAAGACCAAGAACGGATTATGATGGTTCAGTTTCACCAGAGTTATACCTATGAAGATTTTATAGAAGGATTCAGACCATCTGGTACAGGCATGAATTTTGAGATAAAGAAAGGTTCCTTTTATAATTTTTGTAAAAAAGCTGCAGAAAATATTGAAGAAGACTATTACTTTATCATTGATGAAATTAATCGTGGCAATTTGAGTAAGATCTTTGGCGAGCTTTTTGTGCTTATAGAAAATGATAAACGAGGTAATGCACTTCAACTATTATATTCTGATGAGAAGTTCTTTGTTCCAGACAACGTTTATATCATTGGGATGATGAATACTGCTGACAGAAGTCTTGCAATGCTTGATTATGCACTTAGAAGACGCTTTGCATTCTTTGATATGAGTCCAAGTTTCAATTCAGAAGGATTCAAGAGATATCAGAAATCAGTAAACAACGAGAAATTTGATCGTCTTATTGAAAGAGTAATAAAGCTAAACGAAGCTATCGAAACAGATGATTCGCTTGGATTGGGATTCAAAATTGGTCATAGTTATTTCTGTGATTTAACGAATGTAGATCACCAAGTCTTATCGAATATTGTTGAATTTGAACTTATCCCTCTATTGAATGAATACTGGTATGATGAACCGCAGAAATTGAAAGATTGGAGCAGTCATTTGAGGAGTGCTATTAAGTGATTCCTGTTAAGAATATTTACTACATGTTGTCTTATGCTTTTCGCGCATTAAATAGCCAAGGGTATAAAGACATTTCTACTGAACAATTTAATAATGTGGCTGAACTCTGTTCTAAGATTTTAACCATTGGGGTCAGTAGTCAGATAAAACAAGGTCTTGGCCGCAAGTACATCTCTGAGACCGAGGCTTTAACATCTCTAAAGGGGAGGATAAATATAACAGATTCAATCAAGAGTCAGACATTAATAAGAAGACAATTGGTTTGTACATTTGATGACTTCTCTGTAAATATACATGAGAACCAAATTATTAAAGCAACGATTGAATTATTACTAAAATCCAATATCTCAAAAGAACGTAAAATTGAATTAAGAAAGTTGTTAGTTTTTCTTAGTGATGTAGAATCTATTGATATTCATTCAATTAATTGGAAATTACAGTATAATCGAACGAACCAAAACTATAGAATGATAGTTTCAATCTGCTACCTCATTTTGAAAGGCCTTTTACATACAAATAGTGATGGATCAACAAGATTAATGGATTTTTTGGATGAACAGCGAATGTCTAGGTTGTATGAGAAATTCATTCTTGAGTATTATAAAAAAGAGTTCCCTCAGCTTTCAGTGAGATCCTCTCAAATACAATGGATGTTAGATGATGAGAACAGTTTAATGTTGCCAGTGATGCAATCAGATATCATATTGTCAAATAAAGATAATTATTTGATAATCGATGCCAAATATTATTCAAGTGTTACTCAATTGAGATTCGATACACAAACACTACATTCGGCGAACCTCTATCAAATATTTACATATGTGAAAAATAAAGAGGTAGAATTACAAAGCAAACCGCATAAAGTTTCTGGTTTGTTGTTGTATGCGAAAACTGATGAAGGTATTTCGCTAAATAATTCCTACATGATGAGCGGCAATAGAATAAGTGTCCAGACTCTGGATTTGGATTGCAGCTTTGAACAGATTACTGCGCAACTTGATGCTATTGCATTTGATAGTTTTAGAGATCTTACCTAAATTCTTTCTGCCTGATGAAGAAGAAATGTAAATCGGGATGAAATTGAGGAGGTGGCTTAATATGATGATTAGCCCAGAAAGTTATTATGAAGAATATCTCAGTGGAAGAACTAAAGAACAGATTATGAGCGCTATTCGTGGTCTTAAGCAAGAAATTGGGCGTCTTAAAAATTCAATGGAAAACCCAAACTTTAGCCAAGTAGAAGTTATGCATCCTAGTGAATATACACGCCTTGACTTGACACGAGAGTATTTGAAAAGAGCCAAACAAGCATATGCTGAAGCTGGAGGAACGTATGCTTTATCAAAATCAGAAAAAAGATCTGCTGATTTTAATTCAAATATAGATTTCATATGTAAGATCAATTTCAGCATTGGTGGATTCTTTGGTGGTTACCGTAAATATACTATAGAACTAACAGATGAGTTAAAAGTTCATGCAAAAATATGGGATCTTGAAGAACCACTATACTTGTTCGATGAAGAAGGTGAATTTATAACAAAGGAAAATTTTATTGCTTTACTGTCTACCATCCATTTAGAGGAATGGCGAAGAAATTATACGACTCAACGTTTCGGATATGAGGTATTCGATGGTACCCAATGGGAACTGGAAGTTAAGTACAATAATGGTCGTAAACCAGTTAGGTTTTCTGGTAGTAACGCATATCCGTATAATTTCGAGAGATTTAAAGCATTATTGGAGATTGAAGATGCAATAGATGCCGAAAATGCATAGATTTAGAAGATTTGATTTTTAATTTTCTCGATAGCACTTATTTCAATGGAGTAAACGATTGCTTTTATCCATCAGTGTATTGGTAAAATATCCACGAATTTTCTGATCAGAAATTCTACTGAAATCTGTTCATTTACATTTAGATAGCTTTTAAACTGTATGCTAATTAACCAAAACATAGAGAGGACTTTCATGCCCCTAGCCATCATTCGTCAAGATATCACCACAATGCATGTCGATGTCATCGTCAATGCCGCAAATACACAACTTAGAAAAGGTGGTGGAGTTTGTGGTGCGATCTTCAATGCGGCAGGTGCAGAGAACCTACAAACCGCATGTGATGTCTATGCGCCAATAAAAGTTGGAGGTGCTGTTTTAACTTCTGGCTTCAAACTTCCAGCACGATATATTATTCATACAGTTGGACCTGTCTACAAAGATGGGAAATCGAATGAAGAAAAATTGCTGTCGAATGCTTACTGGAATAGTTTAGAGCTTGCGATAAAACATGAATGTACCAGCATCGCATTTCCACTAATCTCAAGTGGTATCTATGGGTATCCTAAAGATGAAGCACTTCATGTTGCGATGTCGACAATCCGGAGCTTCCTTGAATCGCATGAACTGATGGTCTATCTCGTCTTGTTTGACAAAGCAAGCTTCAAGATCAGTCAAGAACGTTTAGGTGATATTCAAAGCTATATTGATGAAAACTATGTAGAGACCCATACTTTTGGTAGAGGTCGCTTCAATGAACCCGATCTTGTTCAGTATAAACAAGCATCCGTCAAAGACATCCAAGACTGGGTTAAACTGGTCGACCAATCCTTTTCCGAAACACTCTTGTATTGGATCGATGTCAAAGGGATGAAGGATGTGGAAGTCTATAAACGTGCCAACATGGATCGTAAATTATTCTCAAAGATACGATCCAACAAAGATTATATTCCCAATAAACGAAATGTTTTGGCTTTGTGCATCGCAATGAGACTAGACATTAAAGAAACAGAAGCCTTATTAGAGTGTGCAGGTTATGCACTTTCTTCCAGTCAACTCTTTGATGTGATCATACGCTATTACATTGAAAACAAGATCTATGACATTGATGAGATCAATACGGTGTTATTCCAGTATGATCTGGCATTGTTGGGTGTTTAACACTTTATATCGTCAAATGAAAAGGGGTCTTGTGAGATCCCTTTTACTTTAGATTACGTTTTCTTCTAAAATTAGTTCTTGCTTATCTGAATCTAATGTAGCCAATACCCCAATCGGTAATGTAAGCATCGGATGCGTATGTGCACAATCAAACTCTGCGAGAATTGGAATTTTTGGCTCACCAATGACTTCCAATAACAACTCATAGGGTCTACGACCTGTACCCATGTCTTTGAAGAGTTCATGCTTACCTAAGATCAATCCTCCAATACGATCAAACACGTTATTGACCTTGAGATGTGCAAAGTTGCGTTCCAATGTTGCGATATCTTTTAAGGAATCTTCAATGAGTAGGATATCACCTTGCTTGATTTCAGGCATGTATTCAGAACCCCAGATACCACCCATGGTATTGAGATTACCACCGATGAGACGACCGGTATGACGACCTGGATGTACGGTGATCAATTGATTTGTTTGAGGGTGTTTGCTTCTGTCTTGGAGCGACCAATCGATGTATTCCTCTGTCCACTCTTTTGGGGTAGGAAGAAGATAAGGATATTTCATTTGACCGGATACTATCGCTTCAAAGCTTGCGAAAGTCTCGTCCACATACGGAGGCAACTCTCCGAATGATGCGACCAAGGCAGGACCATAATAGGTCACTAAACCTGTTTTCGCATAGATCCCTAAGAGGAGTGCCGTCACATCTGAATACCCTACAAAGATCTTCGGATCTTTTTTGATGGCTTCATAATCCAAATAGGGAAGCAATGAATTCGAGTTCATTCCTCCGATCATCGACATGATGCATCGTACTTCAGGATCACGAATCAATGCATTCAACTCATCCACACGCTCTTGAATGGAACCAGAGCGATAGAAATCACGGTGTCCCGTTAGGGAGCCTTCCTTGATGATATAACCCTTGTCTGATAAATAAGCCTTTGCTCGCTCAAAACGTATTTTGGCAAAAGCGCTAGCGGGTGAAGAAGGGGAGTAAACAGCGATGATATCGCCTTTACGTAAAGGTTTTGCGAACATAGAAGTCTCCTGATCTATCTTCCATTATACAAGAAAAGCGACTTTATTAAATGTCGCTTCACAAGCGACCTCTCAATTGTTCCCAGCGCTTAAACTAAGGGCATAAAGGAGCAATACATTATGAAAAACAACGCAACAGAATTGGTCTACATCTTAGATCGCAGTGGATCCATGGCAGGTTTGGAAAAAGATACGATTGGTGGTTTTAACGCCATGCTTAAGAAACAAAAAGAAGTCGAAGGCGAATGCCGTATCACCACCGTCCTCTTTGACAATCAAATGAACATCCTCCATGATCGTTTAGACATCCAAGCCATTGGAAGTTTAACTGAAAAAGATTACCATGTCGGAGGTTCTACCGCACTCTTGGATGCGATCGGTTCTACCATAAACAAAATCGGCAATGTCCAAAAGCACAGCGCTTATGACCACCGTGCCTCCAAAGTCCTCTTTGTCATCATCACCGATGGTGAAGAGAACTCCAGTCGTGAATTCTCATCTGGACGTGTCAAGAAGATGATTGAGCATCAGATGAACAAGTATGGCTGGGAATTCATCTTCCTTGGCGCAAACATCGATGCGGTAGAAACCTCAAAGATGTATGGTATACGGCCTGATCGTACCCAGAACTATCATGCGGACGCAAAGGGAGTCAACTTGAACTTCGATGTCATGAGCAAGACCGTCGCAAACTTCCGTATGAATGCCAGTATTGATAAGGATTGGAAGGATCAGATCGAGAAGGATTTTGAAGAACGTAAGTAAGAGGGTGTGTCCGATAAAACGGACACACATCTTTTATGTTTTGCATATGAGACTAAACTATGTTTAAGGGGGAAGTGTTATGCCGATCATCTTATGGTTAGCTTATATGGTGGCCTTGTTCTCTGGCGGACTAATCTATGTCTCCATTTTTGGTGGCGTATTCAGAGCAGACAGCTTGATCATCGGACTCCTGTTTTTCTCGGGATCATCCTATGTGATCCATCTTATGAATAAACAGATACCAGGTGGTCAAGATATTGAAGATTTGATCGATCGAACAGTGCCAAGAGAATAAGTTTAATGAGAGACTGTGACGTTATGTTACAGTCTTTTCTTAGGAAGTTGAGTACATTTTACATATATATATATTATTGATATCGTATGTGATATTATGGAGGTGTAAGATTAGTTCTAAAGAGAAAAGAATAAAGCGATTACTTTCAGAACCTTATCGAAAAGACATTCGTTTTGATGAATTAGTTCTGGTGATGCATGATTTTGGCTATCGTTTGGATCGTATTAGAGGTAGCCATGCTTATTTCATTCATTCAAAGTACCCAAATATCTGTGTACCTAAACATGAACCCATTAAAGTTGCCTATATTAAGTCAATTATTCAAGTGCTGAAAGCACAGGAGGAAACACGATGAATTATCCAATGCGCTTATACACTGTTGAAACCGTAGAAGGACCAGAATGGATTGCTGAGTTTGTGGATATCTTTGGTTGTGTTGGTGGAGGGAATACTGCAAAAGGAGCTTTGGAAGATGCCTTGATTAACTTGGAGTATTATTTGGGGTTTGTAAAAGAAAGGGGTGAGGATATTCCTCAGCCCTCTGATTATAATGAATGCAACGGTAAGATTGCTTTACGTTTACCAAAATCGATGCATCGTCGTTTATTGAAATTATCAGAAGATGAAGGGAAAAGTTTAAATCAATTGATTCTCGATTCATTTGAAAGAAAGATGGGTGGGAATGAATGAATTATCCAATGCGCTTATACACTGTTGAATCCGTAGAAGGACCAGAATGGATTGCAGAATTTGTAGATATTTTCGGTTGTGTTGGTGGAGGGAATACTGCACAAGAGGCTTTAGAAGATGCCTTGATTAACTTAGAGTATTATTTAGAGTTCGCAAAAGAAAGGGGTGAGGATATTCCTCAACCCTCAGATTATAATGAATGCAATGGAAAGATTGCTTTACGGTTACCAAAGTCGATGCATCGTCGTTTGGTGATGAAAGCGGATGAGGAAGGTGTAAGTTTAAATCAACTCTTGGTTTCTTATCTTGCGGAAATGTTGGGAGCAAAAGGTAAAATTTAATTGATTGTTGTAATAGACTAATGATTGCCACAATATTTGAATAATTCTGGTCTAGATGATCAGATTTTTTCGTTGTAGACTATAGGCGAAGGTTAAAATGATCAAAATTACAAAACGTCAGAAGGATATACTACATTTTCTGTTGGAAAACGATGTTTTCATAACGGTCAAAAACCTATCAGAACGATTTGATGTAAGTTCAAGAACACTTAGATATGATTTAGATTTAATTGAGTATTACTTAAAAGAACAAGACATAAGTCTTGAACGAAAACCGCATTATGGGGTTCGTATTCAGTTCAATGAAAGTGAATATAAATCAATCATCGGAATTTTGAATCGAAATGATGATTATCAGCTTCCACAAGAAGAACGAAGAAGACTCGTATTGTTCTATTTACTTTGTGAATCACTACTCACTATTGAACATCTCGCAGAATTATTAGAAGTAAGTAAACAAACCATTCAAACTGATTTAGAGGAACTTGATAAAGAGTTAGATCAAACAAGTCTCAAAATAGTTCGAAAAGTCCGACTTGGCTGTTATGTAGAAGGAGATGAAATTGATATAAGACGATATTTTTCCAACTTGTACACACGGATGAGTGAATCAGAACGTTCTGTTATTGATAAATATGTCAAAGACAAATGTATCAAAATTACAGAGAAAGCTAGTCGTATCGTACGAAATATGGAAAACTTCCAAAAGTTTAACTTTGCACATCCTGATGAACTCCGGAGTATTATTGCTTTCAATCTATATCGAAGCAGTAACGGTATGGTTTTACCTAACAATTACACGCATCAATTTGAAGCAGGACGTCTTTCATTAGTTGAAAAGCTTACAAACAACTTTGAGATGAATATCAATGAGAATGATGCGATGTTCATTCTTGAGCACATGTTGGATGCAAAAGTTGATTCAACACCTCAAACTTGGATTGAACAAGATGAAGATGGAATCATTGCAAATGAACTCGCAGACTTTTTATTGAATGGATTAAATGAAGTCCCAAAACTTAGTGATGAAGAAAGTACCAGTTTCATTGAGAACTTACAGCTTCATCTCAAAATAACCCTCTTTAGAATTCGAAATAAGTTGAATGTTGAGAATCAAATTCTCGATCGTGTCAAAGTTAGTATTCCTTTGATTTATGAGTATACAAAGTCTCGACTGATTGAATACGAAGCCAAAAAAGGACTATATTTCAACGAAGAAGAAATTGCTTATATTGCCATGCATGTTGGTGCAATCGTTGAGAAAAGAGCTTTGTATGCGCCAGGTTTAAATGTGTTGGTTGCATGTCACTTTGGCATTGCTACATCTAAAATCATGGTTTCACGATTAGCAGCCATGATTCCTGAAATCAACATCATTGGACCGGTAACGCTTGATGAAGTTCCAAAGTATATTACAGGTCAAACCATTGATTTGATTATTACGACTCTTAAGTTTGACTCTAGTATCGATACTGTCCAAGTTAGTCCACTTTTATCGGATGAAGATGTGTATCGAATCAAGTCGAAAGTATATAAGAGCACCTATCTTAAACAGTGTAATAACTTTATCAAGAATTTCAACTATGGGAGTACTGAAAGTTACAAACTATCTGATTGTTTAGTGGATAAATATATCCAAATCTATGATGAGCTACCTGATTGGAGAACTGCAATTCGATTAGCGGCGCGACCACTTGTGGATGATCGATTGATCGAAAAACGTTATGTCGATCGGATGATCAGAGCTGTGGAAGAATTTGGAAATTACATGGTGATTCTCCCAGAAACAGCATTTGTTCATGCAGGCATTGATGATGGTGTAAACGAACCTTGTGTAAGTTTACTCGTCCTGAAGACACCGACTGTATTTGGAAATCAGAACCAAGAGTTGATCCGAAATATCGTTGTAATCGCAGTAAAGAAAAGGGAGGATGATATCATCTTGAAACTGGCAAAGATTTTAGAGAATCCAGATAATCGTAAACAATTGAATCAAGATCATATTACAGTCAACCAGATTTTAGAGCTAAAACACGAGGTTAAATTATGTTAGAAATCGTAAGAATCGAGAACATCTTAGTAAATCAAGAACCCAATAACTGGGAAGAATCCATCTCAATTGTCGGTCAACTACTCGAAAATGCAGGTAGTATCAATGCAAAATATACAGAGGCAATGATCGAAGCAGTCAAGCAACTTGGCCCGTACATCGTTATTGGTAAACACATTGCTATTGCACATGCTGCGCCTGAAGTACATGTTCATAAAAACGACATGTCAGTAGCAATCTTATCAAAACCAGTTGCTTTCGGGTCGCAAAACGATCCTGTTAAAGTGTTGTTTGCTTTAGCTAGTGTCGATGGAAAGTCACATCTTGAGAAGTTGATGGAATTGGCACGAATCATCGGTGAAGATGATGAAGTTGTAGATCTCTTAAGTAAATGTACGACGAAAGAAGAAGTATATGAAATTATCAATGGTGTAAACAATGGTCGCGTTCCATTGTCACATAGAAAGGGGTAATGTGTTGGGAAAGAGGCTAAAAATTCAGACTGTATGTGGGTTTGGTGTGGGGACATCGATGTTTTTGAAAATGAAAGTCGATGAAGTTGTAAAAAGTAATAATTTGAATATTGATGTGTATTGTGGGGATGTCACGACTTGTACTTCAAGTGAATGTGATGCGATCTTTACGTCTGCAGAGCTCGCTGAAACAATTGGTCGAAGTGCAAAAGTTCCAGTAATTGTAATTAATAGCTTTATTAATTCGAAGGAAATCACTGAGAAAACTTTAAAGTTTGTCAGTGAAGTAACACAATGAAAGGGAAAAAATGGAATTCTTAAATTTTATAGTTTCAGATATATTTGGTAATGCTTCTATTTTCTTGGCTTTGATTGCTGCAGTAGGTTTGATTGTTCAACGTAAGACAATTGTTGAAGTATTACAAGGTTCTGCAAAAACTGCTATTGGTGTCGTAGTTCTGACACAAGGAAATGGCATCATCATTTCTGCCATTCTTGGTTTATCAGCAGCCTTCAGTGCTTTGAATCCTACGACTGCAAGTGCAGTTACTGAAATAGGCTCAGATGCATTTGGAGCAATGTTCGGTACTCAAATCGGTATCGTCATGATCGTTGCATTTGCGCTCAACATTTTAGTAGCTCGATTCACAAAATGGAAAACAATCTTCTTAACAGGTCATATGTTATATTGGTTCCCATTTGTCTTCTTGGCAGCGGGTTATGATGCTGGGTTAAGAGATACAAAACTCTTGATCTTAGCAACCGTATTTACAGCTTTATATATGATCATCATGCCGAACTTGCTACAACCGTTTGTTCGTAAAGTTACTGGTGATGATTCATTTGCAATCGGACATCCAACAGCCGGTTTGTCGATCATCAGTGGTTTCTTAGGCCAAATGTTTGGGGATAAATCAAAATCGACAGAATCGTTAAACTTCCCTAAAGGCTTGGCTTTCTTAAAGGAAATTTCAATTACTGGTGGAATTGTTGTTGCTTTGACTTATGTCGTTATGACTGTATTGATGTACATGAATGGTATTGATGGGGCAGCTGTGTTTGGTTTAGCATCTGCATCAAAATTATTCTCACATATCTTATTGATGGCCTTTACATTTGGAGCTGGTTTAACGGTTCTATTGTTAGGGGTCCGTATGGTTATTGCTGAAATCGTTCCAGCATTCAAAGGCTTCTCAGACAAAATCGTACCAGGTGCCATTCCTGCGCTCGATTGTCCGATGCTATTTGCTTATGCACCGAATGCTTTGGTTATCGGTTTCATTACAGCAATGATTACCTCAGTTATTACAATCATTCTTACAAGCTCAATGGGCATCTTCCAAACGGTTGTGTTACCACTTACAATCACTTGTTTCTTTGAACTTGGAACAGCCGCAATCATTGGTAATGCAACAGGTGGTGTAAGAGGAGCGATTTTAGGTTCGGCAGTTGGTGGTGTTATTATGGTCTTCTTAGTTGGTTTTGGGGCACCATTCTTCATGAATACAATCAACCAATGGTTGCTCGTGTTTGGTGGTCAAGATTTCTCGATTTGGGGTATCATAGCCGGCTTATTTGCTCGACTCTTTGCGTAAATGGTTAGCCAAAGTTTACAGTATGTACAACACATCAAAGATATAATGGATCGTGTCGTAGATACTCAATACAAACAGATTGATGAAGCTTCAAACATAATCGTTGAAGCAATTAAAAATAATAAATGTATTTATGTTTTTGGTGCTTCGCATGCGGGTATCATAGCTCAAGAAGTCTTCTATCGTACGGGTGGATTGGTGCCTATCAATCCAATTCTTCCAGCATCGTTGATGCTGAATGTCCGTCCAGTTTCGCATACCAGTGCAATGGAACGCTTAGAGGGTTATGGTTCAGAAGTTCTTAAGACTACTAAAATAGAAGCAGGAGATGTGTTGTTGATTCATTCTGTTTCTGGTCGTAATGCAGTCGCAATCGATATGGCACTTGATGCTCGGCAAAAAGGTGTCTATGTCATTGCTCTTACAAATATTAGCTACTCTTCCCAGGTTACGGCTCGACATAGCTCTGGTAGACGTCTGTATGAATGTGCAGATCTCGTCATTGATAATTGTGGTGACTTTGAAGATTCGTGTATGGCAATCGAACATTTTGATCAAAAAGTTGCACCATCATCTACTGTCATTGGAGCTATGATTGTCAACATGATGGTTGTACAGATCACAGAAAAGTTAATAGCGTTAGGAATCAAACCACCTATCTATCATAGCGCGAATGTAGATGGTGGAGATGCTTTTAACAAGCAGATGTTTGAAAAGTATAAAGATCAAATTCATTATCTATAAGTCAAGCACCGTTTACACGGTGCTTGCTTTTTGTTATTTCAAACGCTAATTTAAAATCATTATTCTTGACTTCTACTCAATTTAATGTAAATAAAGTACTGTATAAGCACTCTAACGATCTAAATGCAAGCATGTAATATTTATTTGCACATTTAGTGAATAAGTGATTGTAAAAAAAGAGGTTACGTTAATATTTAGATACGTACTCTTTCATGTTGTTCCTATTGTTGTGAATTAAGATATCGAATAAACATTCTCTAAAAATAAGAATTGATGACTTTCTTCATCCATACGATGTCACGCCATTGATTGAATTTATATCCAAGCTTCTCAAAATGGGCCACATGTTCAAAGCCCATTTTTTTATGGAATTCAATACTTAAGTCATTGGGATAGGTGATGCAAGCCAACATGGTCACGATGCCTTGTGTACGTAAGGCTTCTTCTAAGACCGTATAGAGCTGTTTACCATAACCCCGAGCTTGGACATCTTGACAGATATAAACACTCGTCTCAACCGTCCAATCGTAGGCAGAACGCTCTTTATACTTCGTCGCATAGGCATAACCAATAATTTCATTATCCACTTCAAGAACGAGGTAGGGAAAACGTTGTTGGATGGATTTGATACGTTGTGTGAAATCACTTAACGTCGGAACTTCTGTTTCAAAGGTGATTGTGGTATTCAAGACATAAGGGGTATAAATATCCAAAAGGGCTTGTGCATCACCCAAAGTAGCTGTCCGTATCATAATGACCTCATTTCAATGCTTCTATTATAAAACCAATTTTGAAACTTGGATGAATAATCTTACGATTCGCTGTAGAATGTGGGTATAAGGAGGAAATGTTTATGACACAGATCATTCGTTCCATTCCCGCCTATTCCGCTGAAGATAATGTGACAGGCTGTTGCCCCGTCTTTCATCCCGAACACTACGATAATAAGCTCTTTGATTTCAGTGATCTACATTTCATTCAAACTTCAACCAAGAGTTTGATGTACGTGCCAACAAACATGGACAAAGTCTTTACCAAGACCCAAGCCGACATCGAAGCCAGTGGTCAAGGTATTCATGATCGTTATTTGATCCTCTCACAGGATGTCAGTCCATTTAAATGCAATCACTACTTCATGACCCAAGGACCTGTAACGGATTATCCAAATATTGAAATCAAAGGCAACTATCTTGCCAAGGTCTACGATGGTGATTTCAAAGACATGGGGAAGTGGGTTAAAGACTTTTCAAAGGTGCTGAAAGACCAAGGAAATCCAAAGCCATCAATCTATACGTTTTACACCACCTGCCCGAATTGCGCCAAAGTCTACGGTCATAATTATGTCGTCTTGTTTGGCGAACAAGTGAACGCATGAAGCCAATCTTAATCTTCGACATCGATGGGACACTTCTCGATACCCTACGATTGAACATGGTCACGCTCTTGGAATTGGTTCATGAACTGGGCTTCAAGAACGAAGACGGTCATAGCATACTTCGCTATGCATCTCATCCCGGCATGCAAGTCATGCATGAATTTGGGCTTGAGAAGCCTGAAGAAGCCTATGCCCGTTGGGTTCAAAAAGTACGTGCTTTTCCTGAGCAAGCACAGCCTTATCCAGGGGTTGTGGAGATGATTAAATCACTCCATACCTCAGGCTATCGTCTCGCCATCGTCAGTTCAAAGAGACGCCAACAATACGAGATCGAATTCATTCGTTTGGCACTGATCGATTATTTTGATGTGGCTGTGTTAGCGGATGACTGCGATAAACAGAAACCCGATCCTGCTCCTTTGCTTCGGTGTTGCGAGCTGTTGGGTGTTGATGTCAAGGATGCAGTCTATCTCGGGGATTCCATCCTCGATCGCTTAGCCGCAGAAGCTTGTGGTATGCCATTCATTGCTTGTGTCTGGAAAGGATTTGTGGAAGAAGGCTTGGAAGCATCGAAACAGATCGACTCACCCCAAACCATCCTCGATATGTTCAAATAAAAAGGATTCATGGAATCCTTTTAAGCGTATTTCGTTAATCGATCTTTAATGAACGGTAGGACATTCAACACGATCGTCCCAATGATCAGAATCCTCGATGCGAACACCACCGCATCATTCGTATCCAACAAAGCAATGGTATCGTTGATTTGAATCAGATGATTCGTATACAGAATCTGAGCATACAAAGCGATCATACAAGCTGTAAGGCTCAAACTACTGTATAAACTTCTTTTTACATTGCGTATTAGCAGGATGCTGATCGGCAATCCCCATGCCAACAAACCCATGATAAGACTTAGGATATTCAAGTAAGCCATTGTGTTTCCCCCTTGATATGCATTTATTTTAACATCTTCGGAAAAAAATCAAACTTACGCATGCTTTATGAACGTGCCTCTACGTAATTCTTCAAAAGCGTGTTCCAGTTCACCCCGTGTGTTCATGACGATCGGACCACCAAAGGCCACCGGTTCACGTAAAGGTTCGCCTTCAAACCACATGAAACGCGCATCATCCAAAGCCGTGATGGTGACTTTGGTACCTTCATCAAAAAGGACCGCAGATTTTTGTGGTAAGACTTTATCCATATGCTTGAGTTGACTGTTGAAGGTATAAATGAACAAGGTATCATTCATGTTCATGGTAAGGGTCAAAGATTGATCCTTTTTTAAACTGATATCCAAGATTCGCGCTTGAACATATTTTGGTTGAATCTTTGGTACCACCCCATCCACTTCACCGGAGATGACGCGTATCGTATAACCATCTTTCACAATCGGCTCCACATGATCCGCTTGAATGTCCCAATAAGCTGGTTCACACATCTTGGCTTTCTTCGGTAGATTGATCCAAAGCTGCAGACCCAACATGTGTTGTGTTGGTTTTGGCATCTCTTGATGGATGATGCCAGAACCTGCTGTCATCCATTGCGCTTCACCACTGTGAATGACACCCTTATTACCCAAGCTGTCTTGATGCTCAATCATCCCTTCAATCAAATAAGTGAAGGTCTCGATGCCACGATGCGGATGAAAGGGGAAGCCCGCCACATAATCACTGGGATTATTGGAATCAAAGGCATCCAGCATTAAGAAAGGATCCACATCATAGACATTCTGAGCCCCGATGACCCGTGTGAGTTTGACACCCGCCCCATCCTGAGTGGGATGTCCCTGTATGACTTTCTTTACATTGCGTTCCATCTTATTTCTCCATTCGATCGATGATCTTGAGTTCATACAAATCATTCAAACTGACCAGACCTGCCGCATAGAAATGTTTGACCTTGATGATTTCTTCATCGGATACAAAGAAAATCTGATCACTTTTCAAGCAGTTGAAATAGTACTGATAATTCGCATCCGTATCCAAGTATTCAATGGCTTCCGCACAAGCAAGCTGATTTTGCTCAATCAAATCATAGATTGCATAGTCGCCATAAATCGCTTTCGGCTCAAGTTTATCAAAACGTGCAAAAGGATCCGTTCGGTGACAGGATGCTAAGAAAAGAAGTGAAAGTAGAATTATTTTACGCATGGCTCTTTTTGTCATTATAGCACTTATGCGATGAACGTGGAAAGGAAGAGGAAGCTTCTAGCTCAGGATTAGAGCTCATGTGCAACACAAAGCAGAGGAGTGTTATAATAAGTCTAATGATCAAGAAACTCAGCATCTACAGCCTTTATTTCGCTCTGTGGCAAGGGATCGCCATGATGGTAAACAGACCCGTGATTCTTCCAAGCTTTGTGGATGTTTTTTTACGCATATTCAATCTCTTGCTTACCAGTGATTTTTATCTCCATGTGTCCATGACGCTTATCCGTGTCATCCAAGGTACAGCTTTAGCCTTTATTTTGGCTTTGATTGTGGCCCTCATGACCCATGAATCCAAGCTCCTTAAAGATCTTCTAAGTCCACTTATCCTCATCACAAAAACCATCCCCAACATCACTTACATTCTCTTGGTTCTCATTTGGTTCGCTCGTGAATTATCAGTGATTGCGGTTAGTTTCTTAATCCTATTTCCCGTTCTCTACAGTCAATTCAAGACAGGCTTGGATCAGATCAATCCAGAATTGATCGAACTCTTCAAACTTTATCCTGAAGGTTTGATACATAAGGTGAGTAAAGTCTTGGTTCCACTCATCAAACCTTATCTCTTTGCAGGCTTAAAGAATGGTCTTTCCTTAGGGTTCAAAGTCGGTGTCATGGCTGAGATTCTCGGCCAAGTTCAACCCGGTCTAGGCTATTTGATGCACATCGCACGCATGAATTTCGAAACGACCGATCTCTTCGCCTATACCGCCATTATGATTCTTGTGGTGGTGATCATTGAGAAGGGAATCGACCTCTTTTTAATCAAAAAATAGCTTAAGTGCAAAAAAGTGGCAAAACCACAATTTTACACAAAGTTAAATATTCAAGTTTGTTGAAGATATGATGTGTTGATTAATTAACATGTATAAAAACATGCTTATAATGTTTTTGTCGTGTATAATAATTTAAAGGAGCCTATAATATGCCAAATATAAAACCGATCTCTGATTTAAGAAACTATACTGAAGTTTTAAGTGAAGTACATGAAGACAGTCCGGTATATCTAACGCGTAATGGACGAGGTGAGTATGTCATCATTAAACTTCAAGAATTGGACAAATTGAAAGCAAGAATCCAACTTTTAGAAAAACTTGCGGAAGGTGAAGCTTCTGTTCAAGATAAAGCTTGGATCAGTGTAGATGATGTCAATAAAATGCTTGGGTTGTAAAGCATGTATATAATTGATTTCTCGATATCAGCTTTAGAGGACTTAAGAAACATAAAATTTTATCTTGAAGAGAACTATGGAGAAAGTGTAGCTTTGGGGAAAATACGAGAAATATCAATAAGAGTTCGTAGACTCGAACAATTCCCTTTAGCCGGGTTTCTTTATCGAACTTGGTGAAATCTAGTCTAAATTATCGGTATTTGGTTGTAGAAAAGAATTATGTCTTTTATCGAATCGATAATAATCGAATAAAAATTATTAGAATGCTAAATGAACGTCAGGACTTCATTAAGCTGTTATTCTAGTTTAGATAAGAGACTTTATCATCAATACGATATTTATGAATGTGTAAGTAAAAGGACATACCCTCAGTTATGCCCACTCGGGCATGCCCTCATTCTAGTGAATAATTAATAATTGCTCTTCTTAGAGAAACGCTTAACCTATTAGTTTAAATTGATTAGAAATTGATTAAGTGCAGAAAAGTGGCAAAAACATCAAAATATAAGTGCAGAAAAGTGGCAATATGATATAATAATGCCATGAAACGTCACTTAAGCTCTGAACTCTTAAAATGGAAGCATCGTTCGAATCGTAGACCCTTGATTTTGCAAGGCGCTCGTCAGGTTGGCAAGACGTACTTGTTGAATGAATTTGGAAGAGAACATTATCAGAATGTCGCTTATTTCAATTTCGAGAGTCAATCGAGTCTAGTTGATATTTTTAAGTTTGATTTCAATCCTGAACGGATTATTAAAGCTTTATCTTTTAGTTCAAGAGTGAGCATCGTGCCAGAATCGACATTGATCATTTTTGATGAAGTACAAGCCTGTGAAGAAGCTTTAACAAGTTTGAAGTACTTCGCAGAAGATGCTCCTGATTATCATATAATCGCTTCAGGTAGTCTTTTGGGTATCGCGGTTAATCGAAAAAAGTTTGCTTTTCCAGTGGGTAAAGTGGATTTAATGACATTGTATCCCTTAAGCTTTGAAGAGTTTCTTTGGGCTATGCAGGAATTTGAACTGATTGAGAGAATTCAAGCATCCTATAAAACTATGTCGGAAATGGCTGTACCTTATCATCAAATCGCTAATGAGAAGTTATTAGAGTATTGGGTGGTTGGAGGGATGCCGGCAGTTGTGAAAACATATCTAGAAACTCAAGATATGAATTTGGTTCGTAACGAACAGAACGTTATTTTGAACACATATCTTATGGATATGTCCAAATACAGTTCACCGAGCGAAGTTCGTAAAACCAAAATGATCTATCAACAAATCAGTTCACAATTGACGAAAGCAAACAAGAAATTTAAGTACAGCTCATTAAAAACCGGTGGTCGACAACGAGAATTCGAAGGATCAATCGAATGGTTAACAAGTACAGGGATCATGAGTCAAGTGTTTAGAATTGACCAAATCAAGCATCCGTTAAGTATTTATCAAAATGTGGAAAGCTTTAAGGCTTTTGCCTCTGATACAGGCCTATTATGCGCCATTGCTCAGGTGCATCCTGAATTGATTCTGTTTCAAGACCAGAGCATTTCAGACTTCAAGGGTGGTTTGGTTGAAAACTATGTAGCGAATCAATTCACAAATATGGCGATAAACCATTTCTATTGGACTTCAGAGGGTAGGGCTGAAGTTGATTTCATTATTGAGTATAAAAATAGGATCATTCCAGTCGAAGTGAAGTCATCTGAAAACGTTCGATCACGAAGTCTATCCATATATAAAGAACGATTCGAACCAAACCAACTGATTCGATTATCGCTTCGTAATTTTGGCCTAGAAGGCAATTTGAAAAGCATCCCGCTTTATGCTGTATTTTGCCTAAAAAAGAGCGATTAAACCATTAAAAAAGAACCGAAGTTCTTTCTTAATCATTGAGTTTAGAATTCACAAAATCCAAGACTTCATCGATGTTCACCAGTTGAACATCTTTTTCATTGCGTAACTTGACTTCAACTTGTCCGTTCTCAATCGTTTTACCTACCGTGATTCGTACAGGTACACCAATCAAGTCCATATCATTGAATTTAACCCCAGCACGCTCGTCTCGATCATCCAAGATGACATCGACTTTTGCTTTTTGAAGTTGTGTATAAAGACTGTTTGCTAAATCGTTCTGAGCTTCTACCTTGGTGTTGATCACAACGATCGCCACTTGGTAAGGCGCAACTTCCTTTGGCCATACGATGCCAAAATCATCATGGTGTTGTTCGACGATGGCAGCCATGCATCGACCAGGACCAATACCATAAGATCCCATAATGACCGGATTGAGTTGATTGTTTTTATCCAAGTAGTTTAAGCCCAAAGCTTTTGCATACTTGTCGCCAAGTTTGAAGATATTGCCGATTTCAATCCCTTTTGAGAATGTGATGCGTCCTTCGTTACACTTCGGACAGACATCGCCTTCCTTGATATTGCGAATATCAGCGAAGGTGTGAACTTTGAAATCGGAGAGGTTGACGTTTTTGAGGTGATAGTCGGATTTGTTGGCCCCAACCAAGAAATTGGACATCGATTTGATGCGTAGATCGGCGATGACTTTGAGCGTTGTGTTCACAGGACCTGCGAATCCTACTTTGGCATTGGTCAAACGAACCACATCATCATTCTCTGCCAAGACAACCGTTTGTGCATTGAAGAGCTTTTGGAGTTTGACTTCATTGATCTCATCATCACTACGAACCATGATCAGATAGAATTCATCATCGATCTTGTAGATCATGGATTTGGTCATCTTCTCGAGGGGAATGTTGTAGTTATCGACCAAGTCTTTGATTTTACCAACATTTGGGGTATAGAGTTCTTCCAGTGTCATTGGAACTTCAAGTTCCAATGGCACTTCTACACACTCCGCAACTTCCAAATTGGATGCATAATCACAGTGATCACACAAAACCAAAGTATCTTCACCGATATCGGTTACGGCTTGGAACTCTTCAGAGAGAAGACCCCCCATGACACCGGTATCCGCACGTACGACTTTATAATCCAAGCCCATACGATCGAAGGAATTGCGATACGCTTTATCCATCTTGCGATAGGAGACTTCCAAACCATCCAAATCCGCATCAAAGGAATACGCATCCTTCATGATGAATTCACGCACACGGATCAAACCGAAACGAGGACGCGGTTCATCTCTGAACTTGGTTTGAAATTGGTAGATATTGAAAGGGAGATCCTTATAGGACTTCACATTGCTTTGTGCTGCCATCAAGAATAATTCTTCATGGGTAGGACCTAAGACGAAAGGTTTACCAAAACGATCCTTTAAAGAAAACATACTGGAGCCGATCAAAGCACGACGTCCACTTTGCTCATAAATTTCTTCTGGAATCAAAGCAGGCATCAAGACTTCTTGTGCGCCACTGTTGTCCATTTCCTCACGGATGATCTTCTCGATCTTCTTAAGCACACGATAGCCTAAAGGAAGATACATATAGATACCGGAAGAATTCTTTTTGATCATCCCACTGCGAACAAGGAGATTGCCACTCAAGGAATCTTCATCTTTAACGTTCTCACGTAGGGTATAAAAATAGCTGTTTTTAAGTTTCATATCAGACCTCTGAATCATTTGGTATTATAGCATATTCACAAGACTGTGAAAGGGTGTATTGCTTGTTAGACAAAACGAAAATGACATGAAAATAGCATATTTTCATTGAATCGGACTGTTAATCCATTGTTTTTGGTGTAAAATGAGATTAAAGAATTGTTATCACAATAATGACAACAGAAAGAGGCACAAACATGTTTGAAGAGCTTATGCATGCATCCTTTGATGGGACCCTTTTACGTCTGCGAAAAGACAAGGTAGACAACCCAAAAGCTATCGTCGTCATCGCCCATGGCCTATGTGAACACTTGAACCGCTATGACTATGTCACAGAACAACTCAATGCGAATGGTTTCAGTGTGTATCGCTACGATCAACGTGGACATGGCAAGTCGGAAGGTGCGAAGGTATTCTTCAGTGACTATAAAGAAATGGCAGAGGACTGCAACAGTGTGTTCAATTTGGCAGCGCTTGAGAATCCAAGCTCAAAGATTTTCATCTTAGGACACAGCATGGGAGGTGAAACCGTAAGTTTATTTGGAACACTCTTTCCAAAGCATGCGGATGGTTTCATCCTATCGGGTGCTTTGACTCGCTATAACAACCCTCTGATGGGCAAAGATTTCCCCATTCCAGCACCTGTTGATCAGTATGTAGAAAACGGTTTGAGTGATGGCGTCTGCAGCGATCCTGCGGTTGTGGAAGCGTATGTGAAGGATCCCTTGGTTGAGAAGAAGATCTCCATTGGTCTAATCAATGAAATCTATAAAGCTGTGCAGTTTCTAAAAGAACACCCACAGGACTTTGTGGATCCTGTGCTTATCTTGCATGGGGCAAATGATGGTTTGGTTTCCTATAAAGATTCTTTGACTTTCTTTGATGAAATCGCATCCGAAGATAAAGGTCTTCAGATTTATCCAAAACTCTTTCATGAAATCTTGAACGAACCGACGAAAGACGAAGTCATCGCCGATATCGTGTTGTGGCTCAATAAACATCTATAGTTTTAAATAAAAATGGGAATAATGGATTATATCGACAAACTACACAACGCCAGCATCTAATCCATTAAAACAATACGCTTAGAACCTAATGTTTAAAAACCGAATTAAGCAGAGTCTTACTTAGGTATAAGGCGAATATCGTCTCACTCGTTCCACTTATGTTTAATGATAATGATATCAGTGGCTGTTGTATCTTCAGAAGTAGCTCATTTGCGTGGGTTGAAAGTACATTGAAATTGAACTTTATCTCAAGTGATGAATTGACTGATAAACCCGACTAGGGTATTATACTAGTACAAGAATTCAAATGGTTGTCGCTCCCTGATATGCGACTTATAAATGGTCAGGTTCAAATGTCTGTCGCTTCTCGATATGCGACTCAAAAGAGATCGAGTTCTAATTTTTAGGCTCTAGCCATCATAAGCTAGAGCCTTATCTTTATTGAGGGAAACATGGACATTGGTAAATTCTATTTTTTGAGTAATGCATATTTAGAAGCGTTTAATGATTTGTTTTTAATGAAAAATAGCGAAGAGATAAACGGAGATGAGCATAATCGTCCTTGTTTCTTTGCATTTCAAGACTTCAATACACACCTTTATTGGGTGATTCCCATCTCTTCAAAAACAAAGAAATTCCAAAAGATTTATGATGATAAAGTAATGCGGAATGGTTATTGCGACACCATTGTTTTTGGCGAAGTACTTGGACATAGGAAAGTATTCTTAATTCAAAACATGTGCCCAATATTACCAATGTACTTTGAAAACGAATATCTAGATCCACTTTCACATCAACCCGTTCGATTGAATGGCGTTACAGAACGTGAGATCATCTCCAAAGCAAAGAAAGTTCTCGCTTTGCATAGAAAAGGAATAAAGCTAATTTTCCCAGATGTCCTCTCGATTGAGAAGCAAATACTTTATTCAGTTCGTTCCGATTAAGAATCATTTGACAACAATAAGTTTTAATGATTAAATGAACAAGTTGATATCGGTATTTATCGATGAGCGTCATCGCACTGCGTTTGACACACATAGATAACTATGCTATATTAAACAAGCAATAAACGTGGAAAGAAGAAGTTCCTGCTTCTCACCCGATGGCTTAAGTCATGGGTATCGTGCTACAAATGGTTATTTTCTATGAACCAAGTACATTTAGCGGGACCTTTGTGCCCGCTTTTATATTGTAAGGAGGTATATTTATAACTAATAAGAAACCCAATAAGTCAGACGAACTCGTAAATGAAAACATCCGTTTCAAAGAAGTGCTTGTCATTGGTCCCAATGGTGAACAACTGGGCGTAAAAATGCGCCGTGAAGCCTTGGAAATCGCCTATGAGTATGAAATGGATCTCTTCTGTGTGGCTCCTCAAGGAAACCCGCCTGTCTGCAAGATTCTTGATTACGGAAAGTACCGTTTTGAACTGCAGAAGAAGACAAAAGAAGCGAAGAAGAACCAACATGTTACTGAAGTTAAGCCACTTCGTCTCTCACCGGTCATTGATAAACATGATTTCGACACCAAGTTGAAACATGCTCGTGAATGGTTGGAAGATGGAATGAAGGTTAAACTCGACATGCGTTTTAGAGGTCGTATGATGACAAGAATCGAAGTTGGTCAGAAGATCATGAACGATTTCATTCAAGAAGTGTCCGACCTTGCGGCGGTTGACAAACCTGCCATTATGGAAGGTAGAACCCTAAGTTTGGTTCTCAATCCAAAGAAGACTAAGTAAGAGGAGAGCATCATGCCAAAAATGAAGACAAAAAAGGCTTTGGCAAAACGTGTCAAAGTAACGGGTAGTGGTAAACTGAAACGCTCACATGCGTATGTATCCCACTTTGCGGCCAACAAATCGCATAAACAAAAAAGAAATTTACGCAAATCAACATTGGTTCACGGTACGGATTACAAACGTATCAAGTTGATGTTACAGAAGTAGGAGAATTGAAATGCCAAGAGTAAAAAATTCGGTCGCGACACGTGCACGTCGTAAGGCCATCTTAAAACTTGCAAAGGGTTACTTTGGAAGTAAGCACACGATTTACAAAACAGCGCATGAACAAGTCATGCACTCCCTCAAATACGCTTACAGAGATCGTCGTCAACTAAAGCGCGAAATGCGCAAATTGTGGATCGCTCGTGTCAATGCGGCAGCTCGCATGAATGACATCAGCTATTCCAAATTGATGCATGGTTTGAAGTTGGCTGATATCCAAGTCAACCGTAAGATGTTATCTGAAATGGCGATTCATGATCCTAAAGGATTTGTGACAATCGTTGAAAAAGCTAAAAAAGCTTTGGACAAAGCAGAATAAGAAAGCCTTCGGGCTTTTTTTATTATATGATGATGGTATGAACACCTATTTAAGCTGTATTGAAATCGCCCATCGCATCAGTAAACTGAAACCTTGGTTACAGTTTCATGATCTCGATTTCTTTGAAATCAAAGCCTATGGTCAAGATAGCATCTATGTATCTGTCATGGGTCATGCGAAGAATACTTACGGTCTTTGTTTTTACTTTGGAAACAAAGCTTTTAATGAACTCTTATATTTAGTCGAGAACCCAGAGCTTCCCAATCTTCAAAAAGCACGTTACCAAGATGCCTTAGTTGTTTATTTTAATAAAAAAGAAGAGCTTGGGGATGAAGATCTTGCCTTGATTGATGCTTCGAATATAAAGCTGACACGGACACAACGTTATCCCGTCTTGCGCAACGTGCACAAGAACTATCCTGGTTTACTCACTGAAGTTGAAGCTGAACAGCTTCATGAAGCCTTGATGAACTTTGAGAAAGCCTTGCTTAGATACAACATCAAAAAACCTGTGGTGGACTTTGAATTCGATGAATTCCTATCTTTTCGTGAAAGTAAGAATGGCGTCTGGAGCTTACGTGTCCGTGAAGTGGACTACGATGATTTCGATTTTCCTGAACCCAAGTTTGATTTCTTTGAAGTTAGAAACATCAATCCAAGACGCTTTGGCCAACAAATCGAAATCGACACACCTCTGCTTAATGCATTGATGCGTGAAGATACCAAACAGCCTTATTTGATTCGAGCCCTTGTGATCATTGGGGTTGATGATGCACATGTTTATAAATACCAAATCTTAGATAAGCATGCGGACATCACACAAGTTTATGTGGAAGCACTTATTGAATTTGTGGAAGAATTTGGTCGACCTGAAGCCATCATCGTTCGTGATATCGAAGCCGCTAATGCCATGGATCAAATTGCCGCCATGATTCAAACACCTCTAGCTGTCTTCAGTGAACTCGTCAGTATCGATGATTTCAATGATGGGCTTAAAGAATTCAAGCAGTCCAATACACGATTCAACTAAAAAGAAGCATCGCTTCTTTTTATTTTATGGCTGTATATTTTTGTTTAGCGATGTCTAAGTAGACTTCATCTTTACGTGCTTCATGCATCATGCATGCCCAGGTGCACCATAAGAGATTATGGAACTGTTGGTAATTGAAGAGGTCCTGTTTTTCCTCATCGCTAGGGATTCTTCCAAAATAAGCATGGATGAAGCGATCGATTTCATCCTGAGTCAAATCATTCTCCGTCACAAATGACATCACATCAAAGAAGGGGTCGTTATCACCCGCATACTCATAATCAATCAAATAATCTTGTTTGTCTGTAAAACAGATGTTTCCAGGAACCCAATCGTTATGGCATAAGGTAATCGGTCGTTTATGCTGTGTAATGCCAGATAGGATGTTCATTGCTTTTTCATCACTGATCATGGGGTTTTTGACTTGTTTGCGATACATTTTATAACGTTGGATGGGGTCAAAGTTTTCACCAATGCACTGCTGGATGCCATGAAGTTTGCTCATCAAAGAAGCCGTCCGCTCAATTTTATCATCCCCATGATATTCCGTGAACGTTAAGAGATCTTCCACTGTATCCGTGATTTTAAGCCCTGTCATTTCATCAAAGTATCGTGTGGGTAAGTTGATACCCGCATCTTCCACAAGCTTCATGGCTAAGCCTTCATGTTCACGATGCACGATTTGTTGGTTATTGGGGTAAGGAATGCGAACGATCACATCATGATTTTTTGTTTTGACACGATAATTGCGATTGGTCAAACCTTTCTTGGTGTCAATGATTTCAAGGATGGGTTCATTTAAGATCAAGGTTATACGAATTTGCCAGTGCTTTTCCATAGACCTATTTTAGCATAGTGCACTGTTTATGCTAAAATAAGTGCGATATGAACATTGCCCTTGTCAGCTTGAATGTCAGCTATATCCATAAGAATCTTGCCCTAAGATGGTTGTATGTCACGAAACCAGCACATCTTGACGCAAAGATTTATGAATACACCACCAAACAGGTGGATCTTTGTGCTGCGAAGTTGATCGAGGACAAGCCGGATGTGCTTGGACTGAGTACCTATATTTTCAATGTGGAAGCGACTAAAGAATTGATCACTAAAGTTAAAGCAGGTTTACCAAATCTACGTATTTATCTGGGCGGTCCTGAAGTAACAGCCAATCCAGATCCCTTATGGGACTATCCCATTGATGGCATCTTGATGGGTGAAGGCGAGTTCAGTTTCTGGAAAGCCGTGGAAGGGCAATACACGCCCGGTCTACAAACATTTAAAGGTGCATCTTCATCCGTTCTTCGCACGGACTTGTTAGAATTGGAACGCTTGGAAAGTCCTTACTTCTTATCTTTTGATCAAGAAGATATGGACAAGCGTTATTTATATGCGGAGACATCACGGGGCTGTCCCTATGGTTGCGCTTATTGCATGGCATCCTTGGATCGTAACGTGCGTTTGTTTTCAGAGTCCTACATGGATTCATTCTTTGATCAACTCAAAGATACACAGGTGAAACAAGTCAAATTCTTGGATCGAACCTTCAATGTGGATCCCAAACGTGCCTTACGTTTAGGCAAGCAATGTCTAAGCATGCCTGAACTGATGCAATTTCATGTGGAATTGGTAGGGGACACCTTGCATCCAAGCTTGATTGAATTCTTTAAAACAGAAGCGGTAAAACGATTTCGAATGGAAATTGGTGTCCAATCCTTCCAAAAGAAAACCTTGGAAGCTGTTGGAAGACCTTGTGATCTCGCTAAACTCAGTACGGTCATTCGTGATTTTGCGCTTGTTGGTTCACACCAACATACGGATTTGATTGCAGGACTTCCATTTGAGACTTTGGATCTCTTCAAGGAATCCTATCGTAAGTTGATTCATCTTGAACCCTTTGAAATTCAAGTGGGGATATTAAAACTCTTACATGGGACCATTCTTCATGGTTTAAGAGAAATTTATGGTTATCAGGCAGAAGCCATCGCGCCTTATCAAATCACGCAATCCAAATGGATGAACAAGGTTGATATTGAAGCTGTCGAGGCTGTGGCCTTGGCTACAGAGAAGTGTTACAACTCAGGTCGTTTAAAGAAAGAATTGGATCTGTGGTTCAAAAGCAATGTGGAACCCTTTGATGTTCTATTCGTGATTGGGAAAGCACTGATGAAATTGGGGCATCCCTATCAAATCAAAGAATTCTACTTAAACATCTATGATGCGATAAAAAATATCCATCCAAACCCTAGATCTTTTGTGGAAGAAGCCTATTATCGACAGAATCGAACACGCCCCAGTCAATTGTTTGAAATGGAAGTGGACTTAGAAGTTTGTAAACGTTTGAGTCAAAGTGATGAACGAATCCATCATGCCATCTTGATGAAACAGAATAATAGCATCAAGGCTGTCTTATATGTGCACCACGCGCAAATATGGTTTGATTGTACGGAAGAAGGAGAAATCATAAATGAAGTTACTCTTAGCTACACAAAATCCTAATAAAGTCATTGAACTCAATCGCTTGAGTCACAATCAATTGGATGTCGTGAGTCTACACGATTTGAATATCGTAGAGGATGTGGAAGAAACAGGGAAGAGTTTTGAGGAGAATGCGCGCTTGAAAGCGTTGTGGGCGTATCAAAAAACGGGCATCCCTTGCATCGCGGATGATTCAGGTTTGGAAATCACAGCATTGAACCATGAACCGGGTGTCTATTCGGCCCGCTATTTGGGTGTGGATACCCCATATGCAATCAAGAATCAAATCATTTTGGAACGTATGCAAAATCAATTGGATCGCAGTGCACGCTTCATCTCCGTTGTTTGTTTGGTTCTTAATGAAAGGGATGTGCATTGTTTCGAAGGTGTCATGTCAGGTTCGATTGCCTTTGAAGCCAAAGGATCCAATGGCTTTGGGTATGATCCCATCTTTCTTCCAGAAAACCATGCGTTGACCTATGCGGAAATGGATATAAACACTAAGAATACATTGAGTCATCGTGGTCAAGCATTTCGTAAAGTCATCGCTTATTTAGAAAGTCGAGCGGAATATGAAAAATAGAAGTTTAGCCCTGATCTTTGGTTTAAGTATTTGGATTGTGATCATCTTGGGTGTCATCCATGTCAGTTCACTGGATAAAGCGTTTTATCGTGAACAATATCAAAAAAATGAAGTCGCAGAAAACATTGGAATCAATGAAGTTGAATTGGTCAAAGCCACTTCAGTACTTTTAGAATATCTTGAAGGTAAACGGGATGATTTGACAGTGTTTGCCACCATTGACGGTGTATATCAAGAGGTCTTCAACACCAAAGAAAAAGACCATATGATCGATGTCCAAGTCTTGTTTGTTAAAACGATTTGGATTCGCAACATTGCTTTAGGCTTATTGCTTGGTGTGGGGGTATATTTAGGTTTCACAAAGAAGCGCGATTCAATTGAGATCTTATCCAAAGGCTTCAAAGAAGCTTCAATGGTTTTGGGTGTCGTCTTTACCTTCATTGTGATTTATGCGGTTCTGGACTTTCAGAATTTCTGGATTCTTTTTCATAAATTATTGTTTTCGAATGAGTTATGGTTGCTTAATCCTTATACGGATAATCTAATCTTAATGGTTCCACTGCCATTCTTCTTTAGTTTGGTGAGTTTGATCCTCTTTCGATCCTTAATGGCTTTAGGTTTTGTGTTCACTTTGGATTGGGGCTTAACGCATCAAGGTTATGATCATCGTTTCCTTAAATGGTTTGCCTTGATCACCATGACCATCGACCATGTCGGACATTTCTTATTTCCAGAATATATCGAATTAAGGGTGATTGGTCGTTTAGCCTTTCCCATTTTTGCCTATCTCTTCGCTCTGACCTATCGCTACACATCGAATCGCAAACGTCTGCTTATTCAGATGAGCATCGCGGCAGTACTCACACAAGGCTTGCTTTATCTGACGAATGTCAATGAATTGGTCAATATCTTCTTCCTCTTCATGTTGGGGTGGTTGGCTTTTGATGCCTTGGATAAAGGGCGCATTTGGTTGATCATCGTCGTCGGTGGATTAGCGGATATCTTGGGTGTGGATTATGGTATGTATGGGATTGCGGTATTGACGATGTTTTATTTCTATCATGAACAACGCAATAAACAGATGTTGGCTTATGTGATCATCACCTTGATGTTTGTTTTATTACCGTTCTTATCAGCGGACACATGGCCATTGATTCCACGTATCATCAGTGATTTCTTTGGCTTCTATTGGCGTTATTTCATTCAGGCTTTATCAATAATGGCATTGAGTTTGTTGTTTTTCTATAACAGTAAAAAGCCAGTGGCTTATTCCAACAAACAATTGGCCTTTGTGGAGAAGTATTTCTTCTATGTCTATTATGCCGTTCATCTTGCCTTATTGGGCTTCTTAAGGGGTATCCTATGATCCATATTGTTTTATTTCAACCCGAAATTCCTCAAAACACCGGCAACATCATGCGTACCTGTGCGGCGACCAACACCCGTCTTCATTTGATCAAACCCTTGGGTTTCAAATTGGATGAGAAGAGTGTTCGACGCAGTGGCATGGATTATCGCGACATGGTCGAGGCTGAAGTGTATGAAGATTTTGAGGATTTCAGTGCTAAGAACAAGGGTCGTTACTTCTTTATCACACGTTATGGACAAAAAGCACCTTCGGATGTCAAATTCCAAGCAGTCAATGAAGATATATATTTGATTTTTGGTCGTGAAAGTACAGGCATACCCAAAGCGATTCTTAGACCGCATATCGAAGATTGTCTACGCTTACCAATGGTTGCGGATGCGCGGAGCTTGAATCTAAGCAATACCGTTGCGATTGTCGTGTATGAAGTCTTGCGTCAATTGGATTATCCAGGTTTATCCCCGGTTGAGGTTTTGAAAGGGGAAGATTGGCTGAGTCATGACTAGTTTCAACCGATGGTTGAATCATCCCAATCATCGTCTGTTTGTCTTTGTTTTGGTTCTGTTTGTCAGTTCCTGGTTTGTGGTATTGCCACAAGTTCGCTTAGGCTTGTTTCTACTCGACATCAAAGGCATTCCACAAGTGGCCAATCTCAGTCAAATCAAAGATCTGACCTGGGCAACACGTCTGGTCGCGAATGCTTTGGATACGGGTCTTAACTTTAAACTGTTCACCGCAAGCATTCGTGGCATCGATTTGGTTTTTTGGACGTTCTTGATTTTGTTCGCTGTGTCGAGGTCAGGATGCTTGACTTGGATCTATCAAAGCACACTTGTTTTGCAAGTTTTTATTAATCTACTGTTTATGATTCGTTTCTGGCAATTGAGTGCCGCAAGCAATCCGACAGCGGCATTGGCATGGCTCACACAGTTGGGTTATCTCCATCTGATTCTTGGATCCATCAGTCTTTTCCTGATGGCTGGAGGCTTTATTTGGATGCTCATCAAGTTGGATGCGAATGCATTGCACGAAGATGAAGAAGTCTAGTATAATGAAACGCGAGGTAAGATCATGTTGGAGAGCGTAAGCGATTATATTGCGACAGGGGTACTCATTGTTCTGTTGATTGGGACTTTGGCTTTTGTCTTACGCATGTTCCTCCATCATCGAACCAAACGATTGATTGAAGAAGAAATAGAATACTATCAAGAATGGTAAAAGGAGGACATTGATGTTTACCAAAGCGATTCATTCGAATAATGCCCCGAAGGCGATCGGACCTTATTCACCAGCCGTAAAACTCGGCGATTTTGTATATTTATCGGGACAACTTCCTGTTGACCCAGAAACAGGTTCCATCGTTGAAGGTGGCGTACAGGAACAAGCGTATCAAGTACTCAAGAACATGGAAGCACTTTTGGCTGAAATGAACTTGGAAATGCGTCATATCGTGAAGACAACGGTCTTCATGACGGATTTATCCGGATTTGAACTCATGAATGAGATCTATTCCACGTACTTTGCGGATCCATATCCTGCACGTAGCACCGTTGAAGTCAAAGCTCTACCAAAGGGTGCTTTGGTTGAAATCGAAGCGATCGTCATTGATACACTCCTTTATGAACAACAATTTGCGCAACAACACAATCATGGTGATAGCTGCGGTTGTGGTAGTGAAGATGGCTGTGGATGTGGAGATGAAGGTTGTGGCGATAGCTGCGGCTGTGGTAGTGAAGAAGAATCATGCACCGATGGTACATGTTGCGGCTAAATGCCGCTTTTTTCTTTTTAGGAAACATTTCAATATTTACATACAATAGGGTATGCTTCATACCATTAAAGTCATCAAATACAACCCGAAAACAAAGTGCAGCGAACTGTGGGGCGACACTTGGTTTCAAATTAAAAAGAAACCTCTTACTTTAATCGAAGATTATTGCAGCAATTATGGTTTGAGTGTATCCGGAAGCCAGTGTGCCATTCGCAAACATCTCAATATCTTACATAAGGTTCCAATTCTGGTTCATCCTTTATTGCAGTGTTACTTTTTACCCACAATGGCCCCACAACACAGCGAATGCATCTTTTTGAATGCCAAACGTATTCTAAGCTATCAAGCGCTCAAGTGTGATACTTTGATTGTTTTTGATGATCAAACAACGATGGTCATCCCTTTGGGTTATCGATCCATCAAGAAACAGATCGAACGTGCAAGATCCATGGCCAATCATATCCAAATTCAGTACCAACTGGACCACTTAAGTCTTGAATCTTCAATGAACACAGGTATAATGAGAATATTAAGTTAAACAAAATGAAAAATCCACTCTACAAACACATCAAAACAACCCTCGTCATCACGATCTCTGCACTCATTGCAGCCATAAACATCAATGTTTTTGTTTACTCAGGTAATTTCTTCCCAGGGGGTTTCTCTGGGATATCGGTTTTAATCAATCGTTTGGGACTCCAATATTGGAATATCGATATTCCTTATGGCATCCTTTACATCCTTTTGAACATCTTTCCAACCATCTTGGTCTTTAAGTACATCGGGAAACGTTTCACGCTTTACTCCATTCTTCATTTCACATTGGTCAGTATTTTCACATTGATCTTGCCAATGGTTAGATTGGAATACGATATCATCTTGATCACCATCTTTGGTGGGATTTTCGCAGGAATCAGTGTCGTCTTGGCTCTGATGCAAAATGCTTCTGGAGGGGGGACGGATTTCATTGCCATCTACGCTTCCAATCGGTATCGCAAACCCATTTTCAACTACATCATGTATGGGAATATGGTCATTCTTTCAGTTGCAGGGATCTTGTTTGGTTGGGAAGAAGCCCTGTATTCGATCATTTATCAATTTGTTGTGACACAGGTCATTGAATCCCGGTATGAACGGTATAAGTACATGGCTCTCAACATGATCACGGAACATCCCAATGAAGTCAGTGCCGCAATCTTTAAAGCAACACGCCATGGCATCACCAAATTATGGGGTGAAGGTGGATATAGTCAAAAGCCGAAATGCATGCTTTATATGGTGGTTAATGCGTTTGAAGTCAATGATGTCGTACAAGCGGCTAAAAGTGCAGATCCCAAGATTTTCATCACGATATCGAAGGCTGAGAAGATTATTGGTAATTATTTCTTAAAACCAATCGAATAATTCTTGCATACAAATAAAAAATATGTTTTAATTTTGAAGACTTATCAAGAGCTGGGGTAGAGAATTAGCTCAACAACCCCACACCAACCTACAGCGATGCAAGGTGGTACTGCTAATCCACGATAAGGGATCCAACATTTCAATGTGAAGCCCTGTCGTGTGCAGGGCTTTTGTTTATGTAAGGAGGAAACACATGAGCCGTAAGTATTATTTTTCATCCGAGAGTGTCACTGATGGACATCCGGACAAAGTTTGTGATCAGATTGCCGATGCGATCCTAGACGAAGCATTGAAATTGAATCCGCATGCGAAGATGGCGGTTGAGGCAACCATTAAAGATGGTGTCGTGCTTGTCTATGGTGAACAGAACTTAGGACCTGATCTTAAAGATGTGAAGTTGAATTATTCAAGAATTGCGAAAGACGTCTTGTCCGACATCGGTTTGGATGAAGATCAATACAATGTGATCACCTTGGTTGGCGATCAATCAGCGGATATCTTCAATAAAGTCGTGCTTGGCAATGAAGTCGCAGCAGGGGATCAAGGAATCATGTTTGGTTATGCGTCGAATGAGACGGCCAACTACATGCCTTTGGCCATAGATACCGCACATAAGCTATCTAAACGTTTATCTGATTTGAAACGTGAAAATAAACACATCCGTCCAGATGGTAAGACGCAAGTCACTGTCTTGTATGAAGATGAAAAACCAGTTGCCATCACTAAAGTCGTGGTTTCGACACAACACTCCGAAGCCATCAATCTTCAGGATTTGAAGGACTTGATCTTGACTGAAGTCATCAATAAAGTCATTGATCCAAAATGGTTGACCCCTGAGACTGAATATATCGTCAATCCAGGTGGCCGCTTCGTCATCGGTGGATCCTTTGGTGACAGTGGCACCACAGGCCGTAAGATCGTCGTCGATACCTACGGTGGTATGGGACGCATCGGAGGCGGTTGTTTCAGCTCCAAAGATCCTTCCAAAGTTGACCGTAGTGCGGCGTACTACTGCCGCTATGTCGCAAAGAACATCGTTGCGAATGGCTTAGCCGATCGTTGTGAAATCCAAGTTGCGTATGCGATTGGTCTAACGAAACCACTCTCTGTATATATCAACACCTTTGGGACAGAAAAAATCGACATCGATGCTTTGTATGCGATTGTTGAGAAGAATTTTGATTTTTCGGTATCCAACATCATCCAAGAGTTGAATCTCTTGAATCCAATCTATCGTAAGACGGCTAACTTTGGTCACTTCGGTCGTGATGGTTTCACTTGGGAAGTTGTAAAAGAATTAGTTAAGTAATATCGATTAACACCTCTGTGAATGAGGTGTTTTTTTATCTGTAATACACAAAAAAAGGAAGTTGATCTTCCTTTATTCGAAACGAAGTGCTTCGACGGGTTCTAATTTACTGGCGGTATACGCAGGATAGAGACCGAACACAACCCCAATCGTCAAAGAGAAGACAAGGGAGAGTAAGACGGCATCCAAGCCCAAGATGACATTGAAATCAGTGATATAGGTGATAAGCAGTGTCCCTAAGTAACTGATGGCTAATCCAAGAACGCCACCCAAACTGGTGATGATCACGGCTTCAATTAAGAACTGTGCCAAGATCTGGGATTGACGTGCACCTAAGGCTTTGCGGATCCCAATCTCTTTGGTTCGCTCACGCACCGTAACCAACATGATGTTCATGATGCCAATGCCACCAACAATCAAGGAGATCGATGCGATACCCGATAAGAGGGTCGTAAGCAAGGCCATCAAGGTATCCAGGACCCCTAAGATTTGTGTTTGTGAGAAAGCACGATAGCTGTTCTCTGACGGCATGATCGTCTCAAGATAGGTGAGGACGCGACTCAAGGTCAAGTCCACCGTATCCTCGGATTCCGCTTCGATGTAGAAGGTTTTATTACGTGTATTGAAGCCACTCATGCGACTTGCGAAACGCATGGGGACATAGACCATCATGTCATTGTCACCACTGAAATTGGTTCCACGTTCTTCCGCAACCCCAACGACGGTGAAGGGCATCCCTTTTATCATCAAGGTTGAACCAATGACTTCTTTGTTCGGGAGGAGTAGACCAGGAATCTTTGAACCCAAGACAACCACAGGTGAATCATAGACTAAATCATAAGTGTTCAAGAAACGACCGGTTGTCATGTCCAGACTGTTGATCGAAGCGTACTTATCGTTCACACCACTGATGGACACATCCACACTTTGGCCTTCTATCGTATAACTGACTTGTGAAGAGACCAATTGTGAATAATTCTTGATAAGTGCGGCTTCCTGGATGTTGTCGATCCAATCATTGGGTAGACTGCCTTCGCGGTCGGTGATGTTCACAAAGATCAGATTGGACCCGATACCACGGATTTGGTTTGCCGCTTCTTCACGGGCGCTGTTTCCCAAAGACATGAGTAAGATAACCGAAGATACCCCAATGATGACCCCTAAGGTCGTCAAGAGGGCACGAATCTTATGCGCCAATACGGAACGTATGGCAATCGCGAAGTACTCTTTAAGCATGGTTCTGCACCTCGTCTTGAATGACTTTGCCATCCCTTAGGGTGATGATGCGATTGGTGTTCTTCGCTACTTCCAAATCATGGGTGATGATGATGACGGTCTTACCACTTTGATTCAACTTCTTCAATTGATTCAAAACTTCGTGACCCGTTGCTGTATCCAAGGCACCCGTGGGTTCATCCGCTAAGATGATGGCGGGATTGTTTGCCAGTGCACGTGCGATGGAGACACGTTGTTGTTGACCTCCGGAGAGTTCAGTCGGTTTGTGATCCATGCGATCCCCTAAACCAACAAGATTCAAGAGTTCTTCTGCCTTTTCCTCACGTTTTTGTTTCGGTAATTTGGCATAGGTCATCGGCATCATCACATTTTCAATCGCTGTGAAATTGTTTAAAAGATTGAACTGTTGGAAAACGAAACCAATCTGTTGGTTGCGTATGTCTGCGAGCTCATCTTGATCGTAATCTTTAATCGAAATCTTATTCAATTCATACAAGCCATCCGTGACCACATCGAGACAACCAATGATGTTCATAAGTGTGGATTTGCCGCTGCCAGAGGGTCCGACAATCGCAACCATTTCACCTTCATTGATGTTGATGTCGATGCCATCCAAGGCTTTGACGACGTTATCGCCCATGAGATAACGTTTCGTTACGTTTTCTAGACGGATCATTGGTTGGCTATGATTGGGAAGAGGGAAGTCTTTTCAATGATGAGGACTTCTTGTCCTTCCAAATCGGCTCCGATCACTTCAACGAAAAATGCATCGGCTAAACCAGTTTCAACGGGCAAATAATATTCTGATTGAGGACGACGACTGTTTTCAAGCCATTCTGCGGATACGAGATAGCGCTGTGTGCCTTCGGTTACGATGGCTTCAAATGGTACGATTAAGATATTTTCTTTGGTGTTGGTCACAATGGAAGCACTGCCGCTCATGCCTAAGAAGACACTTGCATCGGCCTCATCGAATTCAAGAGTTACAGGATAGGTAGTATAGTCAAGATTTGTGTTGCCGACATAGGCGATCTTATCGATTGATCCTTCGAAATGACGATCGATGGCTTCGATATAGATATCAGCGGATTGACCAAGGGAAAGTTTATGGATATCGGTTTCCGTGATATCGACGGTCAATTCCAATGCGTCTGGATCCGCAATGACGAAACCTGTACTCAAACCACTCGGGATGGAAGTGACGATACCATCTCGTGTTGCGACGACTTTCACATTGGTTTTTAAGCTGGATTGGTATTCACCCAGTTTTTGATTCTTATTTACGGTATCACCGATTTTAACGTCAAGTTTAGTTAAACTGCCATCGATGGTGACACGTGTTTCTTGAGCAGCTTCCAATTTGCCATGGACATAATAATCACCATAGCCTTCTAACTGCATCTTGCTAACGGCACTCATACCAACACGAACCTTTGTTGTATCACCATCAAAGCTAAGTGTCACACCAAAGGTACTTTGAGGACCCATGATTGTTGCGACTTGATTGATCTTGGTTACAGATCCGTAAAAGGTCTGATCGGTTGCGGACACATAGACTTCAGCATATTGACCCAGTGAGACACGTTTAAGTTCGGTTTCGGGGACTTGAATGACCATTTTATACTGATTTGAACCAGCAATCGTCAAGGTTGAACCCAAAGCGCTTGGCACTTCAGTCACGACGCCACTGACAGGGGCATACAAGCTGTTGGTGCTGGATTGGCGTGTGTATTCACCCAAGATATCCCCTTTAGCTACGACATCGCCTAACGCGACAAGCGTGTCTGTGACACTGCCATTGAGTTTGATGCGATCTTCATTGGAAGAGGTGAGTTTACCAGTTGCCAAGGCTAAGAGTTCGATCTTTCCCTTTTCAATGGTATAGGTTTTTACATCAGTGGGGGCTTGATTTCTGAAGCTTGTAAAGATAACGACAAGCACTAAAATTAAGACAGCTATTGCAATCCAAATGGACTTGCGACTTTTTTTATTCTTTTTCATGTTCTGTTCCTTCATCTAGACTTAGATGGCAATAAGCTACGATACGATCCAAAATGCGATTGAAAAGCTCACTGTCCTCTGGACCCAAATAATCTGCCATTTCCTTAAGTCCCACCTCAAAGGCTTTTGAGCCTTGTTTTAGAATATCTTTTCCACGTTCGGAAAGTTGAATCAAGCTTGAACGCTTGTCATTGGGATCTTTGATCCGTTCAATGAGTTCATTCTTTTCTAAGGCATTGATCAATTGCGTTGTGGCAGGTGCACTCACATGATAGCTTTCTTTGATCCGACTGATGGCAACCGGACCATCCTTTGTGATCTGTTGAATCATGACCAGATGTTGGAAATGTGCACTCTGTGCTTTCATGGCTTTATGCATCAATAAGCTATCCAATTGGCGTAAATGACGTAAGTTATAAATCAATTTTTCAATGTTTTGCATGGTATTTTTGTTCATATGCTTAAGTTTATCACTTCACGCATCATTTGCATCAAAGATGCACTAAATTCCTTAAAAAAACCAAGTGTTTTCACTTGGTTAGACTTCTAATTCATGCAATTTAGTGATGCTCATCCGTGTTGTCAGGCGTATCAACATCCAATTCACAAAACTGAAGAGGACAAAGATGGTGACCACCGTAAACCAATTATTCGGTAGATACTTCATCAAAAGAAAAGGTAGAAAACTTAAAGCAAAGGCTGGAATCATCGTGAACGCCGCATTGAGATTCTGCTTAACCGCCGCCGCTTCTTGTTCCCAAACAAGCTTAGGACGAATCAGATCCACGATCATACCCAGGTAGTTCATAAAAATCATCCCTTGAATCGACATCACCAAGATTAAAATAATAACGATGGGATGCATTCTGAGAATGACCACAGCCGCAATGAGTGAGAACAAGATACCGAAGAAACTCACCACAAGACCACTCAAAATCTTGGCTTGGATTTGTTTGACATAGGACATCGGAATGTATTTCATGAAGAAGATATTTGAACCTTCACGTGAGAGTGCTGTGGGAGTGATCAAATTCAACGTGCTCATCATCAAACCCAAAGCAAGACCCGCAAAACTAACCATCAACAGTAGGTCGGGATTGGTCCAATCAATGCTTTTAATGAATGTGGATAGTTCTTCTTCACCACCGACATTACCACCAATTGAAACCAAAAAGATGATGGGGAGGATGAATGCCGTCGCAATATTGTTTAACAAGTAAATCGGTGTCCGAATCATCAAACGCATCTCTTTTAAGAAATAACTCATGAGCGCACCTTTGGTGCTCGTTTCTTTCTGGTAGGCTTTGAGGTTGAGTTGTTTACGTCCAGCAGCGGTTTCATTGACACCAATGATACCGATGAAGTACACGATTTTGCTGATGTAAAGGAAAACTAAGACAACAAGTGCCGTAATGACAAGGAAGAGAATGAAACTTAACCATGAACCATCCACCAAGCTTTGAATCGCAAAGGGAAGGTTTGGAAACATGAACCTAAAGATGGCAAGGAGCGAATTATTTCCTTCCGTCAACATCTGTAACAATTTTTCTTGTGACAATGAAGCGGTGCCACCTACGACAACGTTGATGCCGATCGCAAAGGCCAATGCAAGAAAACCACTGGCATAATTGAAGAGATCACGATTCTTGAAGAAAGGTACAAAGGCCATGATCACCATGATGATGATTGCCCCGAAAGCGAGGGGTACAACCGGACTTAACAATAAGATGATCAATACCTTCACATAGAAGAAGACATCGGGATTCATGACTTGGACATAAGCAACCAAAACGGGTATCGCCAACAAAAAGGTGGTCAGATACTCATAGACAACCGATAAGCAAAATTTGCTTAGTACGATTTCTTCAGGTTTTAAGGGGAGTGCCAATAAGGTTTCACTGTCTTTACTGAAGTAATAAACCGCAGGAACCAAGAAAATGGACATGAAGAAAGTGACACTGCTCAACGCTATGAACAACAGACTTAGAACCAAACCCTCTTGTTGGATTGGAAGCAACATAAACAGACCTTCCTTAGCCAACATGTAAAGTGAAAACAAGGTAGGCATAAAAGCCACAACCAGAAACAAGCCCATGAACTTATTCAACTTACTGCGTTTAGTACGACCATCCAGTAGATTGAAGGTATTCTTGAGCATGACGATAAACAAGGCTTTAAACTTACGCATTTTGGGTGACTTTCAAGAAAATGTCTTCCAAGGAAGCATTGGGATGGTCAAGTTTCAATTGTTCCAAGGAACCAAAATAGAGGAGCGCACCTTTATTGATGATCGCAACCTTGCTGCACAGTTTCTCTGCGACTTCCAAGACATGGGTAGAGAAGAAAACGGTTTTACCCAAGGATACATGTTCACGCATCATTTCTTTGAGGGCAAAAGCAGATTGTGGATCCAAACCCGTCAAAGGTTCATCCAAAATCCAGATTGAAGGGGAATGAATCAAGACACCCATCACCACGATCTTTTGACGCATCCCATGGGAATACGACAAGATCTTATCGTTCAAAGCGCTGGTCATTTGAAAGGCTTCCGCATATTTATGGATGCGCTCACGACGGGTATTCTCATCCACATCGTAGATATCCGCCATGAAGTTGAGATACTCAATCCCTTTTAATCGTAGAAAGATGTCTGGTGTATCCGGTACGAAACCGAATTGTTGTTTGGCTTTGAGAGGACTCGATTGAATGTTGATGCCATTGAGGAGGATTTCACCTTCATCTGGATTCAAGATCCCCGTCATCATTTTCAATGTCGTGGTTTTACCTGCTCCATTGGGCCCAATGAAGCCAATGATTTCACCGGCTTCGACGGTAAGTGAGAGTTGGTTGACAGCTTTGACCTGTCCAGAGTAGGTTTTTGAGATGTTTTTGATTTCAATCATAAGGGCTCCTTAAATGAACATCGAAATGCTAAGCATGATAATCGAGAAAACAGCGAGACCAAAACTTAAGAACATTTGACTATCCAGCAAGCGATCTTTAGAACGAACAATGTTGGATACGTTCACAAGGGCGTTGATGCCAAACATGGATAGAAGTGCCAACCACTTCGGTGCCGTTCGATTCACCGATCCACTTAAAGAGAATTGCATGGGAATGACATCGGGTAATAGCGGGTAGAGAATAGCTAAAGCAAGGGCTAAACCAAGCATAAGAAACATCAAAATACGGATTTGTTGACTTCGATTTAGATTTTTCATAATTTCAGTCTAGCACTTCAATACTTTGATTTAAATACTCAATTAAACAGGTTGCGCGCGCTTCATCCCGATCCAAAAGGGTTGTTTGTGTGAATCGATCGGGATCACCGATCAGAATCAACGATTTACTGGCACGTGTGATGGCCGTGTATAACAGACGTTTGCTATGCATGAAACGATGTTCAGGGACGATGGGTAAGATGACGATGGGATACTCACTGCCTTGGGCTTTATGCACAGATACGCAATACGCCAAGGTGATGTTCATGAAGTTTTCAGAAGTATATTCCACGATGCGTCCATCGAAGTCCACAATGATGCGGTTTTGTTTCAAGTGGTCTTCACTGGCATAGACGACTTCCACAAGAATACCGATATCGCCATTATAGACATCGTCATTGGGTTGGTTCTTGAGCTGTAAGATCTTGTCTTCTTCACGGAAGGTGGTTGTTCCAACCTTTAATTCACGTTTTGTGAAATCGCTTGGATTGACGACTTTTTGAATCGCATGATTCAGATTATCAATTCCGGCCAAACCACTGTACATAGGAGCCAAGACTTGGATGTCCTGGATGCCATAGCCTTTCGCAAGGGCTTGTTGGACAAGATTGATGATGATGTTTTTGACTTCAACTGCTGGAGCCTTGAACCATTTGATGTCATTGGTCAATTGCTTAAAGTCTAATTCTTTTATCCGCATCTGATGTGCAAGTTGGATGACATCCGAACCTTCTTTCTGACGATAAATGTGTTGCAAAGTAATGACTGGGAAACGTTTGGAAGCAATCAGATCCCGTAAGACTTGACCCGGTGCGACACTCGGCAATTGGTCTTGGTCACCGACAAGGATGATTTTCTTGACTTGAGCAGACGCATCCAACAAATGACTGAACAACCAAGTATCAACCATGGAGAATTCATCGATGATCAAACAATCGATGGCCAAGGGTTGTTTCTCATTCATGCCAAAAGTATTGGATTCCAAATCCCATTTCAGTAAAGAATGGATGGTATAGGACTCGACCCCATTGAGTTCAAACAAACGTTTGCTGGCACGTCCCGTTGGAGCTGCACAGGCCAATGAGTGGCTGGGATAGAGTTGTCGAAAGAGTTGGATCATCGCTCCGATGACGGTTGATTTACCGGTACCCGGACCCCCGGTCATGATGGTGAAAGGACTTTTGAAGAAAGTATGGATGGCTTCCTTTTGACTTAGATCATATTGAATACCGATGGCCTGTTCGTGCATGTCAATTCGATCGTTTAAGACCATTTCATCAATAGGACTGAGATCTTGAAACGGGAATTGACTTAAAAGATGAGCGATGCCTTGTTCGGCTTTATATTGAGAGGGATGATAGACTTTATCATCCAAGAGGATGAGTTTGTTTTCTCTAACACAGGTAAATAGAATGGCTTCAAAGTCACTCTGAAAGTTCTTCTCGAAAAGTTGATTTAAATGATCATACAAAACGTAACTATCACCACGACGCATGCATTCTTCCATGGTCATGGCGATCAGTGCTGCACTTAAGCGCCGTGGATCATCCAAATCAAAACCAATGGATAAAGCGAGCTTATCGGCTGTCTTAAAGCCGATGCCATCGACTTCTTCAATCAAACGATAGGGATTGGCTTTGACCAAAGCATAAGCTTCCTTACCATAAACCCGATCCAAACGCATGATATTGCGAATGCCCAAACCATGAGTGGTGAAAAAGCGAATCGCTTCTTCATCTTCACCATAATTCAAAAGACCTGCTTTGATACTTTCTTCTTTCTTAGGGGTATAACCTTTAACATCTTTCAAAAGACTACTGTCTTCCTTTAACAACTTTAGACAGTCCGGACCGAGATGTTCCACGACACTTTCCGCAAACTTCTTGCCAATGCCTGGAAAAAGAGGGGAAGAGAGAAAGGTGATGATGGATTCAGGCTCATCAGGCAAGACTCGATGAAAAGTTTCAATTTTAAACTGCATGCCAAAACGTGGGTGTTCGACATAACTGCCCTTGAGATTCAAAAGAATATCGTGTGGCATTTCAGGAAGATAACCGGTGATGGTCACCAGTTTCTCATTAAGATCATACAAACGAAAACGCGCTACCGTGTAGCGACTTTGTTCGTCTTGATAGATGACATGGCTGATTTTACCTTGTATTTCAATGGGATCCATCATAGAATACTCGAAAGGTAGATGGCGAAGACACCGATGGCGTTATTGATAAAATGAATGATGACAGGTGCATAGAGACTCTTGCTTTTGATATACGCACGATTCAACCAGAATCCCAACATGAAATAGGTAGGTAGAAAAACAAGATCCATGTAGTGTCCATCAAAGAGTGAAGGGTAGATATGTGCCATGCCAAAGAAGAAAGAACTAAATAGGACGGCAAACAGTTGTGAGCGCTTTTGAAGCATGCCAAAGAGTAGACCACGATACATAAGTTCTTCGATGAGTGGTGCGAAAATCAAGGCTTGAAATACCAATAAAAGGGGGAAATCCCCAAAGATTTTGATGAGTTCATTCTGATTCTGTGAACCATCCAAGCCAGTAAGTGTTGTGATCGCATAATTTAAAACCATGGATGTTCCCAACATCAAGGGAAGTGTGATAAAAACTGTTTTGATGTTCATCATGGGTTCTTGTTTGAAGCGTCGCCCCATTTCAATCCAAAAGTCTTTTGTTAGATAGATGCTCAAAATGAGAAGTAAAACAGAATAAACCAAATCAACACGTGGATCCCCCAATAGTTCCATTCGATTCGACCTTGCCAATATCGCGACGATAAGCATGGGGTATAAAGCATAAGTTCCCATTGTAAAATGAAAAAGGAGAAAGAAAATCTTCTTTTTTGAATAGGGCAGATCAAAATTACGCATGTGAGATTCCTGCGATGGCTTCACTCAAAGAGCGTTCATTTGAATAGATCTCATCGATGACACCACCACCTAAACAAATATGATCAAGGTAAAAGACCGCTTCTTGACCCGGTGTAACAGCAGAAATGCCTTGTGGATAATGGACCCGTACAGAGCCATCCTCTAAGCATTCCAGTTGGACATCTTGGTCCTTTTGACGATATCTAAATTTCGCTTTACAGGCGAATTTACTTTCTTTTAAAGGATTGAACCAATTCAAATCCTTAACCAAACACGAAGTGGATTTCAACCAAGGATTATCTTCGTTACGAGCCACATAAAGCTTATTGGTCTGAACATCCTTGCCCACTACAAACCAAGGACCTTCAAAGGCATTGATGTCCAAGCCTTTTCGTTGGCCTAAGGTGTAATACAACACACCGATGTGTGACCCAATGATTTTGCCCGTTTCGATATCGACGATCTGACCACTCTTAGCCGGTAAGTAATTACGCAAGAACTCTCTGAATTTACGTTCACCGATGAAGCAAATACCGGTGGAGTCTTTCTTTTTGGCCACATTCAATTCCAGCTTAAGCGCAATCGCTCGTACTTCAGGTTTCTCAAGTTCACCTAAAGGGAAAAAAGTTTTCTGAAGCGCCTCTTGATTAACTTGGCAAAGAAAGTAACTTTGATCTTTATTGGTGTCGACGGCTTTCAACATTTCGGAATGATCGGAATAATGTTTGACACGGGCATAGTGACCTGTCGCCACATAGTCAAAACCACGCTCTTGGGCGAATTTAAAGAAAGCATCAAATTTGATGTATTTATTGCATAGAATATCGGGATTGGGTGTACGTCCCCGTGCATATTCTTTAAGAAAGGTTTGAAAGACATCATCCCAGTATTCCGTGATGAAATCAATACGATGCAGAGGTAGACCAAGCTTCTTGGCGACTTCAACCGCATCGTTATAGTCTTGTTCCTGCGTACAAACAGCCTCATCCAAGGTTGGATTACCCAAGATGTCATTATTGGTCAAAGAATCCCAATTGCGCATGAAAGCACACTCAACTTCGTGACCTTGTTCTTTTAAGAGATAAGCAGCGACGGCGGAGTCCACACCACCGGAAAGTCCAACTAAAATTTTCATAGAATGATTATACCATATTAAAAAAAGCTGTTCTTCTAAACAGCTTTAAGACGAGGTTGATTTGCTTGATCTAGACTATCACGCGTTTGACCACAGTGTCCATAACTTGGACAATCGGGAGTACATGCATCACAAGCGACACGGCGTAATTCCTGAGGTACAAAGGCACCAATTTCTTCTTCATCATAACCCACTAAGAAGTTGCGTTCATTGATGATGATGGGGCGTTTGAGAATCGAAGGATTCTGTTGAACGAAACGCACAAGATCTTTAACCGACATTTCTTCTACATCGATTTGTTTTTCTTGAATGATTTTCGAACGTTTCGAGATGATATCTTCGGTTCCATTCTCACTGCGCATCAACAAGTGACGGATTTCATTTTCATTGAGTAACGTTGAAAAGATATTCTTTTCAATGTATTTTAAATTACGATCTTTTAGCCATTGTTTTACCTTACGGCAACTGGCACAACCTGGGGAAGTGTATACAACAATCATGGTATGTCCTCCATATTTCATAATTATACACAGACTTCTTACTTTTTAAAAGAGAAATTTATAAAAAGTGAAGAATGTCACATTATGTTCACATTTAGCCACGGATATAAACGTTCAAGCAAAGCGCTTTTTTCCAGTATACGCAAATTAATTCAATATAGATAAGAAGATGTAACATAAATATATTAACTTTCTGAAAGTTTCAATAATATTGCAAATTTCAATTGACGCAAGGGTATGGCTTCTGTACACTTTAGCTATCTTTTAAGGGGTTCATATGGAAAACACAACACAACGTAAGTTTGGCTTAATCACAACCATCGCGATGATTGTCGGCATCGTCATCGGTTCAGGCATCTTTTTTAAGACTGATAATATTTTAGCAGCCGTCAATGGCTCGGTATTCCTCGGTGTACTCGCCTGGGCACTTGGTGGTTTTGGCATCATCTTTGGTGGCTTGAGCATCGCGGTTTTGGCGCGTTGTGATGAACATGTCGGTGGGTTGATCACCTATTGTGAAATGACCTGGGGTAAACAACTCGGCTATTTGGCAGGTTGGTTTCAAACCATTCTTTATTATCCTGCATTAGTCGCGGTCATCTCATGGGTTGGGGCGATGTACATGTCCTTGTTGTTTGATTGGACGAATCCAGCATTGTTTTTTGGCTTGAGTGTGGGTTCCATTCCAGAATGGGTCTTTCCTTTCAACTTAACGCAATGGATATTAACCTTGATCATCTTTGTCTTCTTCTTTCTCTTTAATCTCTTTCAAACCAAAGCAGCAGGTAAGTTTCAAAACATCTCAATGTTTACCAAACTTGGTGCACTCGTCCTTTTAGGTTTCTTAGGCTTGTTCTTTGGTGATCCTGCCGCTGTTAATCATGTGACGGATTTGGGGCATATCGGAGCAGGCTTCTTTGCAGCCTTGGTTCCAGTCGCTTATTCCTATGATGGCTGGCAAGTTGCGCCTTCCATTACCCATGAAATCAAGAATCCTAAACGGAATCTACCTTTAGCACTAACATTCGCACCTTTAATGATCATGCTCATCTACATCAGCTATTTCGTTGCGATCAATGCGGTCTTGGGACCTGAACAAGTCTTAGCACTTGGCGATGGGGCTGTTTCCGTCTTTGCGGAACAATTCTTAGGTCCAATCGGTTATCGCATCGTCTTATTGGCCATCGTCATATCAGTTCTAGGAACTGCCAATGGTTTGATTCTTGCTTACATCCGCTTGCCTTATGCTTTGGGTGTTCGTAATGAAATCATCGGAGCCAAACATTTCGCGAAAGTGGATGAAAAAACAGATGTGCCGATGTTTGCTGGTCTCTTCACTTTTATCGTTTCGCTCGTGTGGTTGTTTCTACACTTTGCGGCAACCGTGGGGGTCATTCATTTAAATTGGACCCTGTTCACGGGCATCAATGTCGATGAAATCGCCATCATCCTTATCTATCTCTTCTTGGTATTGATCTTCATGGGCATCATCAAAGAATTCATCCATGGTAAAATCACTTCAAAATTAGAAGGTTTGATCTTCCCACTGCTCGCCATCTTTGGAGCTCTCACCGCAATCTACGGAGGCTTCCTGAATCCATCCGTTGCCATCTATCTCATCATCTCCATTGTAGCCATCTTGTCCGGCTTATTGGTTCGACCTAAAAAATAGTGTGTTCGCACACTTTTTTTATGCTAAACTATGAAAAAGACCGTGAATGAAGAAAAGTAGTCTTTGTCTAGGACACAAGCGATATCCTGATTGGTGCGAAGGATACAAGAGACAAAGATGAAGTGGACTTCAGGAGTTTAAGCAAAGCTTACGCGAGCCAGCGTTATGGTGAAGTGATCGATGTTCGATAAAAAGGGTGGTACCACGGTGATGCGTCCCTGTTGAACATTTTTTTATTGGAGGAACAAACATGAAACGCATGTTAAGTGGCATCAAGCCAAGTGGTCAATTGACCTTGGGTAACTACATTGGAGCCCTCAAAGAATTTGTGAAGTATCAAGATGAATATGAAATGTACGTCTTCATCGCCAATCTACATACCTTAACGGTCTATCAAGATCCAGAAATATTAAGGAAGAATCTTCGGGACACCGTCCTTTTGTATTTAGCCTGTGGATTGGATCCAAAGAAGACCAAGATCTTCATGCAATCCGATATCATGGAACAAGCTCAATTGGGCTTCATCTTGAGCTGCAACATCTATCTGGGTGAACTGAATCGTATGACGCAATACAAAGATAAATTAAGCAAAGGTGAAGAAGGCATGAGTTCAGGCTTCTATGTCTATCCAACCTTGATGGCTGCGGATATTTTAGCCTATCAACCGGATTATGTCCCGGTCGGAGATGATCAGAAACAACATGTCGAATTGACTCGTGATGTCGCAGTTCGCTTCAACAATCGTTATGGTGAGACTTTCAAGGTTCCTGAACCTTTGATCCCCAAGCAAGGCGCCCGCATCATGTCTTTGAGTGATCCAAGCAAGAAGATGAGCAAATCCGATGCTAGTGATAAAGGCTGCATCTACCTTTTAGACGATCCGAAAGCCGCACGTAAGAAAGTCATGTCAGCCGTAACGGACTCGATCAATGAAATCAACTACGATCCAAAAAATCAGCCAGGAGTCGCCAATCTCTTGACCATTCACTCCGCACTTTCAGGAACATCGATTGACGCATTGGTTGAACAATTCAAAGGTCAAGGCTATGGAACACTTAAGAAAGCTGTCGCCGATGAAGTCGAAAAACTCTTGGTTCAGCTTCAAACATCCTATAAAGAACTCCTGGATCAAAACATCCTTACAGAGGTCCTGGCACAGGGCAAAGCCTCGGCACAAGGCATCGCGCATGCGACGCTTGTGGAGGTGCAGACAAAAGTGGGCATTGAAATTTAAGGGTTCTGTGCTATACTAATGACGAAATCGTACTAAAGAAGAGTAAGATAAGCCGCTTATTTAGAGAGGAAACGTGTGGTGAAAGTTTCCAAGCTTAATATCTGAAGCCACTTTAGAGAGAAGTCAAACTTCCGTCTTGTCCGCGTTAAGGAAAAAAAGCTGTGTCGAAGGACAAAGCAGGATGGTACCGCGTGTTAAACGTTCCTGTAGGAACGTTTTTTTATTGGAGGAAAAGATATGCAACATCGCAGTGGAAATGAAGTCAGACAGTTGTTTCTAGATTACTTTGAAAAACAGAATCACATGATCGAACCAGGTGCTTCCTTGGTTCCTGTGAACGATCCCACGTTATTGTGGATCAACTCCGGCGTAGCCGCCCTCAAGAAATATTTTGATGGCAGTGTAAAACCCGCAAACAAACGCATCACGAATGCACAGAAATCCATTCGTACCAATGACATCGAGAATGTGGGTAAGACAGCACGTCACCATACCTTCTTTGAAATGTTGGGTAACTTTTCGATTGGCGACTATTTTAAGGAAGAAGCGCTCAAGTTTGCCTGGGAATTCTTGACCAGTCCGGACTACATTGGCATGGAAGTTGAAAAAATGTATGTGACCGTACATCCAACCGATGATGAAGCGTATCGTATTTGGACGGATATCATCGGTTTGGATCCAAAACACATTCTTAAGTCTGAAGAGAACTACTGGCAGATCGGTGAAGGCCCTTGTGGTCCCAACAGTGAGATCTACTACGATCGTGGACCTGCATTCGATCCTGAAAACATTGGGGAAACTCTCTTCTTTGAAGAGCGTGAAAACGATCGCTACATTGAAGTTTGGAACGTCGTCTTCAGTCAATACGACGGCAAAGAAGGCGTGGAACGCAAAGACTACAAAGAACTTCCTCAAAAGAACATTGATACAGGCATGGGCTTGGAACGTTTGGTATGCATCGTCCAAAGTGGTGAAACCAACTTTGACACCGACTTGTTCCTACCGGTTATTCATGCGGTTGAAAAACTTGCGAAATATCCTTATGCCCATGAACATAAAATGGCTTACCGTGTCATTGCGGATCATATCCGTACCGTTACTTTCGCATTAGCCGATGGGGCCTTGTTTGCGAATGAAGGCAGAGGGTATGTCTTAAGAAGAATTTTGCGTCGTGCGGTTCGCTTCGGCATCAAGTTGGGCATTGAAGGCGCCTTCATGCATACCTTGGTTAAAGTCGTGGCAGAGATGATGAGTCCGTTCTATGCGTATGTGAACGACAAGGTCGATTTGATCGAACGTTTGGTCAAAGCAGAAGAACTTCGTTTCCATAAGACCTTGCTTGCTGGTGAACAACTTCTGATGCTTGAAATCGAGCGTTCAGAATCCAATCTGCTTGCAGGTTCAACCGTCTTTAAACTCTACGACACCTTCGGTTTCCCAGTCGAATTGACACAGGAAATCGCCGAAGAAATGGATTATTCCATTGATATGGAAGGCTTCAAACACGAAATGCAGGCACAACGTGAACGTGCACGTGCAGCGATTGATAAGACCGAATCCATGAAGGGTCAATCCATTGATTTGATGAACTTTACGACCACTTCTGAATTCGTCGGTTATACGACCTTCAAAACGGATTCAAAAATTTTGGCATTATTTAAGAATGGTGTACGTGTCGAGACTTTAGATGATGAAGGAGAAATCATCTTGGATGTGACGCCTTTCTATGCGGAAAGTGGTGGTCAGATTGCCGATACCGGAAGCTTGATTTTCAATGAAGGTGAAGCTTTGGTCAGTGATGTCCAGAAAGCACCCAATAAACAAAACCTTCATAAGATCAAAGTCCTTGTGGGAGAACTCAAAGAAGGGGATGTCGTCCGTGCTCAAATCGATGTGAAGAAACGTCAAAGCATTACGCGTAATCACTCCTCAGCGCATCTTCTACAAGCCGCTTTGAAGTTGATCGTGGGTGAACACATCCAACAAGCCGGCAGTTTCGTATCGGATGAGTATATGCGTTTTGACTTCACACACTTTGAAAAAGTCGAGGATAAGAAGTTGAAGGCGATTGAAGTGATGGTCAATGAAGCGATCTTCAATGCCCATCCTGTCAGCTTTGCCTTACTCCCAATCGAAGAAGCGAAGGCACAAGGCGCGATGGCACTCTTCAGTGAGAAATACGATGCGATCGTACGTGTTGTGACCATGGGTGATGTCAGTAAGGAACTTTGTGGTGGTTGTCATGTGAACAATACCCAAGAGTTGGGTTTGTTTAAGATTGTATCGGAAGAATCCATTGGGTCTGGGATCCGACGCATCACTGCTAAAACCGGTGCGCATGCGTACCAAGATTTTGTGTCTTACCAAAGCCAATTGGAAATGATTGCGTCGTACTATAAAGCAAATTCCATCCACAACATCGAAGATCGTGTTGAACACGGTTTGATCGAGTTGAGTGAAACCAAACAAGCCTTAGGTCAAGCAAAACAAAAATTGGCCGTCTTAGAAGCAAAGGTCTTGAATCATGAATTTGTAGATAAGGATGGTTATCAGGTTTTGGTCAAACGCATCGATCAGAACAGTGATCATCTAAAATTACTCATCGAGAATCTTAAGAAAGAAAATTCAAAAAGAATCATCTTCTTGGCTTCGAGTGACCAAGATAAGGCTTTGTTTGTGGCCTATGTCAGTCCTGAATTGAACAAACAAGGCATCAAAGCGGGTGATCTTGTGAAGGAAGCGGCTGTGCTTTGTGCAGGAAATGGTGGGGGTCGACCTGATTTTGCCCAAGCTGGAGGCAAGGATGTGTCCAAATTAGGGGATGCGCTCCAGATGATTGCACAAAAACTCATCTAAATGCTTTCAAAAGCTTTGGTACTAGTTTAGAATAAAGAAAAAGGAGGATTATGGTATGAGTCAAAACCACACGGAGACGGTTGCCTTCAAATCAGATCAAATACGGCGCGATAACATCAAGCAGATCTTAAAACAAGTGCAGGCTGCGCTCGAAGACCGCGGATACAATGCAGTGAATCAATTGTCAGGCTATCTCATTTCCAATGATCCTGCTTATATCTCAAGTCATCAGAATGCACGATCCTTGATTCAAACGGTTGAACGTTATGAGATCATTGAAGAATTGGTTCGTGCTTACCTGGATGATGCGGAATGAGAAGTATCGCATTGGATGTTGGTTCTAAAACGGTTGGGGTTGCGATCAGCGACCTCAGCGGTTTTTTAGCGAGTCCCTTGGTCACCCTGCGCTTTGCGAGTGAGGACTATGACGATGCGCTTAATCAGATTGAAGCCTTGCTTAAAGAATATCCCGTGGATGCGATCATCTTAGGTTATCCCAAACATATGAATGGGAGTATCGGTGATGGGGCTTTACGTTCGGAGTTCTTTAAGGATGAGATTGAGAAGTTTACGTCAGCCACGGTCATTCTTTGGGATGAACGGTTGACGACGGTTATGGCGCACCAAAGTTTGATGAGTAATCAGATGCGCAATGAGAAGCGTAAGAAGGTTGTGGACCAAGTCGCAGCCGTTACGATGTTGCAGGAATACTTGGATCAAAAGAGACAGAAGGAGTCACAGAATGGAAGAAAATAGTATTGTCGTCATTGACGAAAGTGGAAAAGAAATCAATATGGAGATCGTCTTCACCTATGAAGATGAGGAAACGGGTAAGAACTTTGTTTTTTACTTTGATCCAAGTCAAGAAGATGGAGAAGTCTTTGTGTCTTGTTATGATGAGGAAGGGAATTTATCACCTGTCGAAGATCCTGAAGAGTGGAAGAAACTCGAAGTTATCTTTGAAGATTATGTCTTGACCCATGAAGAAAACGAAAACGCGAAAAATTAAAAAGACAAGCTTAGGCTTCATCCTAATCTTGTTTTTTATCGTTGCGGCTGGGATCGGATATGTAACGATTCAAAGCAAGTTGGATGCAGTTGGTCCTGAAGGTGAACAGGTTCTTTTTGCCGTTGAAAAAGGGGATACCCTGGACCAAGTCTCAAGCAAACTCTATGAATTGAATTTGATTGAAGATAAGTTGGTCTTTGAAGTCTATGCCAAGTATGTGAAACTCACTGATTTCAAAGTGGGAGCGTTCCGTTTGGACTATGGCTATGATGTGAAGACCATCCTCAGTACCTTGGTGGATGCAAGTAAGATTGTGCCAAGTGATGTGGTGGTCACGATCATTCCTGGGGACTGGGCAAAACAGATCGCTGTCAAGATGACGGCGCAAATGAATAAAACGACAGCTGAGGATTTGATGGCTTTGTGGAATGATGAAGCCTACATCCGATCCTTAATGGATGAATACAGTGTTTTAACAGAAGAAATCTTTGAAAACAAGGGTGTTCGTGTTTTACTGGAAGGTTATTTGATGCCGGAAACCTATTTCATGAATCCCAATGCTTCGGGAGATTCATTGACACGCCGTGTGTTGAATCAAACACAGAAAGTCTATGATGAAAACAAAGCCTTATTCGATGCCTTTGGCATGTCCATCCATGATGCGATCACTTTAGCCTCCGTGGTTCAATTTGAAGCGGGTTTGGTTGAGGACATGAAGATGATTTCACAGGTCTTCTTGAATCGTATGGCCATCAATATGCCTTTACAGTCCAGTGTTACCGTATGCTATGCCTTGTATGAATATGACAGTTGGAAAGATTGTGAGAATTACGACAATCAGAAACTGGATTCTCCATACAATACCTATCTGTATCGTGGTTTACCAATTGGACCGATCACAAATCCGTCTAAACAGGCTTTATTGGCGACGATTCAACCGACGGCTAATGACTATTATTTCTTTTTAGCGGACATCTATGGCGATGGCAAAGTGTATTATGCAAAAACCTACACTGAACATTTACAGAACGAAGATAAGTATCTTAAACGATAGGAGGATGTTATGAGTAAGCGCATCATCATAGGAGTAGCGGGTGGCAGTGCCTCTGGAAAAACATCTTTAGCCAAACGTTTGAAACGTGAGTTTGAAGAAACGAATTCCGTTGTGATCATCCGACAAGATGATTATTATAAGGATCAAGCGGAGATGACGATGGAAGAGCGTCTAAAGGTCAACTACGATCATCCTTTTGCCTTTGACAATGATTTATTGGCTAAGCATTTAGGTGAATTACGGAATGGACAAACCGTAGACATGCCAACCTATGATTTCATTGAATACACACGCTCGGCTGTTGTCGAGAAATTAGAACCCCATGATGTCATTGTCGTGGAAGGTCTGTTTGTCTTGGAAGATGAAGCGATTCGCAAGAATTTGGATATTAAGCTCTTTGTGGATACACCGGCTGATGTGCGTTTCATTCGACGTTTGAATCGCGACGTACGTGATCGTGGACGCAGTTTGGATAGCGTCATCACCCAGTATATGAATACCGTTCGATTGATGCATGAACAGTTCATTGAACCATCGAAACGCTATGCGGATGTGATTGTTCCAGAGGGCGGAAAGAATGAAGTCGCCGTCGATCTGCTCACGACGAAAATTGGTAGTATTATCAAGATGAATATGCTATAATCCAAAAGTTAAGGAGATCATAAGATGGCACAAGAAAAAGTAAGAGTAACACAACAAGGGTATGATGAACTAAAGCGCGAACAAGAGCATTTGATTCATACCGTTCGTAAAGAAGTCATTGAAGATTTGCAAGCAGCACGTGCCCAAGGGGACTTGTCTGAAAATGCAGATTATGATGCGGCTCGTGATCGCCAAGCGCGTGTAGAAGCACGTATTCGTGAATTAGAAAATATCTTCAACAACATCGAAATCATTGATGTACAAGGTGGAACACGTGTTGTCAAACTCGGCGCACAGGTTACCATTCGCAGTCGTGATGGCTTCGAAGAAACCTATACCATCGTTTCATCGGTTGAAGCAGACCCGATCAATGGTAAGCTCTCCAATGTCACACCTTTAGCTGTGGCTTTAATGGATCGTATGGTCAGTGATGAAGAGATCGAAGTTGAAGTTGAACCTCGTGAATACATTCGTATCATCGATGTCAAATAATTAGGAAAACAACCAAAATCTACGTATAAAGAAGGATGAAAATCCTTTTTTTATTGTTGGTTTTGAGCTCATGCGCTTCGGTGGAAGTCCTTCCCAAGCAAGAAGACATCAAGATCCATGTGCAAGTACGTCACCTCGATCAAAACATCGAAGTTTTTGAAGTACCACTTTATTCACATCTTGAATTGATTCTTGATCAAATTGAATGTGAAACCTGCGATTTATCACGCTTGAATCCCCAACAAATCTTGCATGATCAAGATCTGATCGTTCTCTATCCCATACAGGAACAACGCATTTCAATCAATCAAGCAAGTTTGGAGGAGCTGTGTGAACTCCCTGGCATTGGTCCTTCCATTGCGGCTAAGATCATCGCACATCGAGAACAGGTTGGATTATTTCAAACCCTTGAAGAACTGATGCTTATTAAAGGCATTAAAGAGCGTTTGTTTGCGAAGATCAAAGATCACATCACACTATGAAGTCATTCTTTGTGTACTTAAGTATCTTGATGTGGGTAGGCGTCAAGTCGCCGTGGATCGCGATTCTTTTATGTGTTTACTTTGTATGCTCGAAATCCATTCCATTTAAACCACTTTTCATTCTCGTACTATTTTTGTTTTTACTGCGGTCAAACGTACAGTTTTGTCAGACCATCGATCAAGGTCGTGTCGTACGATTGAACAAAAGTTCACTGTTGGTTCAAAATGGATATACCAAGGTTATGGTTCAAGTACAGGATGTCTCGATATACGCAATGCATGATCGAATCAAATTCTATGCCTTAAGTCCCATCGAGCCCAATATGAATCAAGATGGTTTCGATCCGATCGATTGGGCAAAGGCCAATGGGGTTTGTTATCGCGTGGCAGAAGCGGATACGTATCGTATCGAAGGCAAAGGCTTCATGCATCAATTAAGCCAAGGTGGGTTGAATCAAGATAAACGCTTTGTGCAAGAAATCAGAGCTCTTCTTTTTCAAAGTGATCCGGATGATATGAGTGGTTTATGGGTATCGATGGGTTTAATTTACCTTGCCATTCTAAACTTGATCAAACGCATGTGTATTCGTTTCAAATCCATTTGGGTGGAGCACTCCATCAACATACTCGTTCTTTCATATCTGGCATATGCACTTGGCGCACCCCTGGTTCTATTGCGCATCATGGTCGCATATCAAGTAAGTGTCTTTATCGAGGATCGTATGCTTAAATGGGCACTGAGTATCTTCATATGTCTTTGGCTCGTACCTTTTGGAAGCACTCAATTGGCGTACATTTTCCCATTTAGTTTGCAGGCTGTCACTCTGTTTGTGGACAAGAAATCACTGAAATTAGGTCGTTTTTGTGTTGCCTTTTGGTGTTTGCTTATAAGTATGAAGCGTGTATCTTTGCTTGGGATTGTTCTGTTTCCCATCCATCGTATGCTCAGTCTAGGCTTGATTTTTATGGGTATTTTAAGTTCGTTTATTCCGTATACGCATACGCTCTTCAGTATTATTTATCGATACTTAGATCAATGGTTCGTCTTTACACAAGACTTACTCGTGATTAGCGGAAGAGGATCGTTTTTCGTGCTTTTGATTCTTGTCTATGTTTGGCATCGAATTAGAAACAAACATTTTGGATTAAGAATCGTAACCTTATTCATAATAAATATTTTAATGGTTTTCATTTCGTATCCATGGTTCTATACCGTATCGATGATTTATGTGGGACAAGGGGATGCGATATTATTACAAGCACCTTTCAATCAAAGTGTAATTTTGATTGATACAGGTCCACCCTCACAATATGCGAATTTAAAAGCAAGTCTGGATCATCGTGGGATTCATACCATCGATTATTTGATCATCACACATGATGATGCGGATCATAACGGAAATATCGTGGCTTTGAAAGATGATTATCACATAAAGCAGACTATCCTTTTAGGTGTGGACGTTTTAAATGAGTGGTTTTATATGCGATATCTTCCGATTCATGAAGCGAAAGAGGATAATGATCGTTCTCTGATCTATCACGTTCAAATTGAGACGACAAAATTCTTGTTTATGGGTGATCTTGGAGTAGCGGGAGAACTCCAACTCATCAAGGCCAATCCCGAGCTCAAGAGCGACGTCTTAAAATTGGGTCACCATGGATCTAAGACTTCAAGCAGCCAAGCGTTCTTAGACCATGTTCAAGCTCGTATTGCGTGGGTCAGTGCCGGTAAGAACAGCTATGGTCATCCGAGTTGGGAGGTCATGGAGCGCTTGAATCAACTAACGATTCGACCTGTTGTGTCACAATCATCCGGTACGGTGCAAATTGTGGTCTCAAGCTGGTTTCGTTTTATGTTCGATCGCTTCAATCACTTCACCTTGTTTTAAAAAGAGCATGATTCTTTGTTATAATACCCATGTATGAACACCTTGATCTATGGCAACGAAGCCTATTTATTAAATCAGAAATTAGCATCACGCATCAAAGCCTTGGTCGGTGAACAAGATGACATGAACACTGTTTTTTACGATGCCTCCAGTCCAAGTTTCTCAATGCAGGCGCTCTTGGAAGAAGCTCAGACACTTCCGTTCTTTTCAGAACATAAGGTCTTGGTTCTACAGAACTGTGCGTTTTTGACACGAGGTACCGCACTTAAAGAAAATGATCAAAAAGATTTGATGAACTATCTCAAACAAGAGGTGGTGTCTTGCTCGATCTTCTTCTTGCATGATAATGATAATTTAGATACCCATAAAAACATCACAAAGAAGATCATGGAGGTTTGCGAAGTTGAGTATGTCAAAAAGTTGGAACCTCAAGCATTTCGAAAATATCTACAAAAATTACTTAATGATCATAAGATTGAAATGAGCAGTCCAGCCTTTGAGGAGTTTCATAAACGTATGGATTCCAATCTATCGGTGAGTCATCATGAGGTTGAGAAATTGGTCTTATATGGAAGTCGTTTGGAGCTGAGTGATGTGGAAGCTTTGGTCAGTCGACCGCTTGATAATGAGACCTTCCATTTGGTCAATGCTTTGATGGGTCAAGATCTTAAACAAGCCTTGAGCATCTATCGTGATATGATGACCTTGAACATGGAACCTTTATCTTTCAGTGGCTTGATTGCGAGTCAATTAAGACTGCTTTATCAGGTTGCATGTCTTCAAGAAGCGGGCTACCATCGTCAAGAAATGATCAATAAACTTTCAGGGGCAAACAACATCAATGTTTATCGTCTGAATAAACTACTGGATTTAGCGAATCTGACACGACCGGATCGAGTGCTAAAGGTCTTGAATGCTTTGGCAGAATATGATCAAAGGGCTAAAAGTGGATTGGTGGATAAGAAGTTTGGATTTGAATTATTTCTAATCGAGGCAAGCCAAGTATGGAATCACTAAAAGAACTCTATAAATTGGGTCCTGGACCCAGCAGTAGCCATACGGTCGCACCATGGCGTGCTGCACAAATGTTTAAAGAACGCTTTCCAGATGCGGTGGCTTTTGATGTGGAATTATATGGGTCTTTATCCTTAACAGGTAAAGGACATTTCACAGATCAGATCTTGATTCGTACCTTTTCACCGAAGCCATGTAAGATTTATTTCCGATTGAATTGGGAACACCCTTTTGATAATGGTTTGATCATCAAAGCTTATGATGTAAGAAGCAATCCGATTGGTCAATGGACGGTCTTTTCCTTAGGTGGTGGAAGCATCAAGGTCTTAGACGAAGATTTTGATTTCCAACGTCAAATCTATCCGCAGCAGTCTTTAAGTGAAATCTATAAAGAGGTCATTGAAACGCATCACAGCATACCTGCTTATGTCCTGCATTATGAGAAGGATGTGGAAGCACACTTGATGGATGTCTTGGAAGGCATGTTTAAAGCGGTTCGTCGCGGTTTGGAGACAACAGGAATCTTGCCTGGTTTACTGGAAATTCCGCGGGTTGCGAAATCCCTGTATTTACAAGCGATGAGCAAGGATGATCTATCGGCTCAGAATCGTTTGAAATTGGTGGCTTATGCTTATGCGAATAATGAAGAGAATGCGGCATGCGGTATGGTTGTGACGGCACCAACCTTAGGGGCGAGTGGCGTCATGGCTTCTCTGATGTATCATCTCTATACGGATATTGGTATTTCCAAGCATAAATTGGTTCAAGCCTTGATGGTTGGCGGTATCTTTGGGAATGTGATCAAAGAGAATGCGACGATCAGTGGCGCAATTGGTGGATGCCAAGCAGAAATCGGCAGTGCCTGTTCAATGGCTGCAGCGGCTTTGGCGTATGTCAATGGTTTACCTTTGGAGTTGATTGAATATGCGGCTGAAATCGCCATGGAACATCATCTGGGTTTAACCTGTGATCCTGTGGGTGGTTATGTGATCATTCCATGCATTGAGCGCAATGGGGCTGCCGTGCTTCGATCGATCGATGCGGTGATGATGGCAGAGACCGTGGGTAAGGCGAAACCCAATCGAGTATCCTTCGATATGGTGGTCAGAACCATGAATTATACGGGCAAGAAGATCGCTTTGGAGTTGCGTGAGACATCCTTGGGTGGCTTGGCAACGGAGATCAATATTCATCCGATTCAAGAATAATGAAAGAACCCCAGGCTTCAACGATGGTAACATCTTGAAATCTGGGGTTTTAGGTATTAAAAAACAATCCGAAGATTGTTTATTGAATCGAATTAACTGCTTTGGACAAGCGAGCTTTTTGACGAGCTGCGTAGTTTTTATGATGAATACCGCTAGTAACTGATTTATCCAAACGAGAATTAGCCAAATCATATGCGGCTTTAGCTGCATCTACGTCTTTGACAGCTACAGCTTTCAAGACATTTTTGATGGCGGTTTTTAGATAGGATTTTTCAGATGTTACTGCGGTGCTACGTTTCAGATTCGTTAGAGCGCGTTTCTTTTGCGATTTAATTTGTGGCATGCGTGCACCTCCTTTTTAATAGTCCTTACGCATTATAACAAAGAACAACTTTGTTTGCAAGATGGTTGCGTGAAATGTCTGAATCATCATCACGTGATTTGTCGATATCGAGTTCATATTTTAACAATATTCTATGCTATAATATGCAAGCAAGGAGGAAAATGATGAAAAAACGTGTTTGTTTCATGGGAACCCCCCAATTTGCCGTTGGTATTTTGGATGCTTTATTGACTTGTGAAATCGAACTTGTGGCGGTTGTGACACAGCCTGATAAAAGGGTTGGACGTAAACAAGAAGTTCAAGCGACACCCGTCAAGATCGAAGCACTCAAACATCAGATTCCTGTCTTTCAACCCGAAAAGATTGGAACTTTAGGGAATGAAATCAAAGCATTGGATTTAGATTTGATTGTGACCTGTGCTTATGGTCAGTTCATTCCAGAAAGAATATTAAATACGCCACGTTATGGTGCAATCAATGTCCATGCGTCACTCTTACCAAAATATCGTGGTGGGGCACCGATTCATAAAGCCATCATCAATGGTGAGACTCAGAGTGGCATCAGTTTGATGCGCATGGTGAAAAAGATGGATGCAGGGGATGTCTTGTTTCAAGAAAGCTGTCCAATCCATTTGGATGATGATGTTCAAGCTTTACATGATCGTTTGATGGATTTGGGTTCCAAGATGATCAAGGAACATCTCCCTAAACTATTTGATACGGAACTCTTGAGTCGTCCTCAAGATGAAGATGAAGTCAGTTTTGCGTATAATATCACATCAGAGGAGGAATGCGTTGATTTCAAACGACCTCTGTTGGATGTCTATAACCAGATCCGAGGACTTCATCCTTGGCCGGTTGCACATGCGATTTTTGAGGGTAAGAAAGTCAAACTCTATAAAGCTCGTATGTTAAAACAAAGCCATGATGACGTACCTGGTACGGTTCTTGGTTTGATTGAAGAGGGTTTGGCAGTGTGTACTCAAGATGGAATTGTGTTGATTGATGAATTACAAATGGAAGGGAAAAAACGGATGAGCGCTCTTGCCTTTTATCAAGGTGTTGGGAAACAGTGGCTCAAACGTCAATTTGATTAAAATGAAAATTAAACAACTCGCGCTTATATCCGTATTCATTGCGGGAATCACCTTAATGACGATGGGCTTTACCATCACGATCTTCCAGGGTTATATCAACTTTGGCGATACCCTTGTCATGGGCATGGGTCTGGTCGTTGGTTGGCCATTTGCACTCTTAGGCGGCATTGGGGCAGCTTTGGCCGATGTGTTATTGGGTTATGGACAGTATGCTTTCTTTACCTTGGTGATCAAGGGCATCGAAGCAAGCATCATCGCTTTATTGGCTTTGCGTAAAGGAAAAGTTCAACTTTGGGGTTATCTCTTAGCAGGGACTTGGATGGCTGCAGGCTATGGTTTGACCGATGTTTTATTGGCTGGGGAATGGCGTGTCTTTGTCGTTTCGTTTGGCTATAATATTTTACAAGGCTTGGTGTGTGGTCTGCTTGCATTCTCCATCCAAGGCTTGCTTATTCGTTTAAAGAAACTCTATTCCGTTTAGAAAGGAATTGATATGGATCAATCGCTTATCCGTAATTTCTCCATCATCGCACATATCGACCATGGTAAATCCACTTTGGCCGATCGTATTCTTGAACTGACTGAAACGTTCATGTTGCGTGAGATGATGGCCCAAATGCTTGATACCCTTGATTTGGAGCGTGAACGTGGCATCACGATCAAGTTGAACGCGGTCCAATTGTTGTATAAAGCATTGGATGGTAAAACCTATACGCTACATTTAATTGATACTCCAGGACATGTAGATTTTACATATGAAGTATCGCGTTCTTTAGCTGCTTGTGAAGGCGCTGTTTTAGTCGTGGATGCGGCACAAGGTATTGAAGCTCAAACCTTGGCCAATGTCTACTTAGCGCTCGATAATAATTTAGAAATCCTACCTGTCATCAATAAAGTCGATCTTCCTGCGGCTCGTCCTGAGGAGATCCGTCATGAGATTGAAGACATCATTGGTTTGGATGCGTCAGAAGCACCTCTAATCAGTGCTAAGAATGGTTTGAACATTCGTGATGTCTTAGAACAGGTTATCAAACATGTGCCAGCGCCACAAGGCGATCCGAATGCACCATTGAAAGCTTTGGTTTTTGATTCCATCTATGATACGTATCGTGGCGTCATTTCCTATGTCCGAATCAAAGAAGGTTCCGTCAAAGTAGGCGATAAGATTCGTTTCATGGCGACCAATGCCGTCTATGATGTGACCGAAGTGGGTATTCGTACACCGCGTGAGATCAAGAAACAAGAACTTTCTTGTGGTGAAGTTGGTTGGATCGCAGCGAGTGTTAAATCGGTTAAGGATGTGCATGTCGGGGATACCATCACCATTCATGATCGTCCCGCGGAGTCACCTTTACCAGGTTATCGTCAGTTGAATTCCATGGTTTTCTGTGGTTTGTATCCGATTGATTCCAATCGTTATAACGATCTTCGAGATGCACTTGAGAAACTCCAATTGAATGATGCCTCCTTAAAATATGAAGCAGAAACATCACAAGCTTTAGGTTTTGGTTTCCGTTGTGGGTTCTTAGGTTTATTGCATATGGATGTGGTTCAAGAACGTTTGGAACGTGAATACAATCTGAGTTTGATTGCGACTGCACCCTCGGTTGTCTATCATGCGTATTTAACCGATGGATCGATGGTTAAGGTGGATAACCCAGCGTTATTACCTGAAGTCCAACGGATTGAACATATGGAAGAACCTTATGTCAAAGCGACCATCATGGTTCCAAAGGAATACATTGGATCGGTCATGGAGATTTGTCAGAAGAAACGTGGAACCTATATCAATTTGGAATATATTGATATCACACGAAACAATCTTATTTATGAATTACCACTTGGGGAAATCGTGTATGATTTCTTTGATAAATTGAAATCTGCGACCAAGGGTTATGCTTCATTTGACTATGAGTTCATTGGTTATCAAGCCAGTAACTTGGTTAAGATGGACATCATGATTGCGGGTGAACATGTGGATGCCTTATCCTTGATCGTACATCGTGATTTTGCGTATGGTCGTGGTAAGATCATCACTGAAAAACTCAGAACCTTGATTCCTAGAATGCAGTTTGAGATTCCAATTCAAGCTGCCATCAATCATAAAATCATCGCTCGCAGTGACATCAAAGCTTTACGTAAGAACGTATTGGCGAAGTGTTATGGTGGGGATATCAGTCGTAAGAAGAAACTCTTAGAGAAGCAAAAAGAAGGGAAGAAGCGTATGAAGCAGGTGGGGAATGTCGAAGTTCCTCAAGAAGCGTTCATGGCGGTTCTTTCAATGGATGAATGATGCAGGCTATTTATGATATGATCCAAGCTTTTCGTTTGAAGAAAGGCTGGGATCAAAGTGATGACCCGAATGTCTTGGCAAAATCAATCAGTGTTGAAGCTGCGGAACTTTTGGAGTGTTTTCTTGAGGATGAATATAAACTTGAGGATGTCAAAGGTGAATTGGCGGATGTGTTGATGGTGGCTTTGACTTTGGCCATGGATTTGAATTTAGACGTCAAGGAACTGATTGAAACCAAGTTGCTTGAGGTGGATCGTAAATATGCGGATAAATGATCCTAAGGCACTGTACGTACATGTGCCTTTTTGTGATGTGATTTGTGCGTACTGTGATTTCACACGTGTCGTGACACATCCAAAGTTGATAGAAGATTACCTCTATGCACTCCATGAAGAAATCAAACTGTATCCAGATATTCAATATGAAACGATTTACTTAGGCGGAGGTACACCTTCCGCACTGGATATGGATCAGCTTCAAACCTTGTTTGAAATCATCAAGCCCCATTCCAAGTCAGTAAAGGAATATACGATCGAAGTCAATCCAGAGAGTCTGACTGTAGATAAAGCACAATTGTTTGTGGATTATGGCGTCAATCGCATCAGTTTTGGGGTCCAAAGCTTCAATCAAGATGAATTGGATTTCATGCATCGCGGTCATACCACAAATATGATCAAACGAGGCATTGATTGGCTCCGTAATGTGGGCATCACAAACATCAGTATCGATTTGATTTATGCCTTGCCGAATCAAACTCTTGATAAATGGGCATATAATCTTGGACAAGCACTCTTATTAGATATCGATCACATCTCACTCTATGCTTTAACGATTGAGGAGAATGCGGAATTTGGTCGGATGAAGATCAAACCGATTGCGTCTGAAATTGAAGAGGATATGTATGAGCTTGCGATCGAAACCTTGGCTAAAGCAGGCTTCCATCGCTATGAGATCAGCAACTTCACCAAATCGAAGCCTTCTCAACATAATCTGCATTATTGGCATTACGATGATTACATTGGTTTGGGTCCAGGCGCTGTGTCTCTGTATAGAGGGAAACGGATTGAGAACACCAAGAATCTTCTGTATTACAGTCAGTTCAAGTTCCATGGTGAAATCATTGAGTTATCAAAAGATGATCAAATGTTTGAGTTTATCATGATGGGCTTAAGAGTGCGTGAGGGGATTGAATTGAAACGCTTTGAGAAGCGCTTCAATCAATCACTATTGGATGTGTATGCCTCAGCCATGAAGTCGGAGACCAACAAGGGCTTGATTGAAGTCGTGGATGGCACTGTGCGCTGTACAGAGCGAGGCTATGGCTTGTTGCATGATGTGTTGTTGGCGTTCATGGAAACAGTTTAATCACATATCTATTTGTTTGTGTTCTATTGGAATTATTCGTAAACAGTGCGTGCACTGTTTTTTACTTTTAAGATTAAGAATTAATGTCAGAAACCTTTAGTCTTAAGCTTTTTGTGTTAAAATTTAGATAACGACCCAAGACAGGGATCATACATGTGAAATTGTGTTCTTATGGACATTTTTTCGCATAAAGGGAGGGCTATGGATTTACTATCATTATTAAATAGTCAGTTACAAGATCAAGATGTGGTCAAGAAGATCAGTAAACAGGTAGGGGCAAAACCCGATCAAGTCAAACAATTGACGGAATTGGCATTACCGACCTTATTACAAGCCATGAATAAGAATTCACAGACCCAAGATGGAGCGACATCCTTACTTAAAGCTTTGGATCAACATCAAGACGATGATGTCTCTGATTTGAATCAATTCTTTAATAAAGTGGATAAACAGGATGGCGCTAAGATTTTAGGCCATTTGCTTGGCAACAAAGAAGTCCGTGTTGAACAAGGTTTAGCAGCGAAGACGGGTTTGGATATGAGTCAGGTTTCGGGCTTGTTGATGATGTTGGCTCCGCTCTTATTGGGTCAACTCGGCAAGCAGAAGAAACAACAGAATGGTTTTGGACTCGATGACTTGATGGGCATGTTGGGTGGTTCCAACAGAGGTTCCAATGATGTCATGGGTATGGTATCGGGTTTATTGGACAGTGACGGGGATGGCGATATCATGGATGATGTAAGTAAGTTGTTAGGTGGTTTTTTAAAGAAATAGCATCGTATTCATCAAGGAGGAAAGATGGCAAAGTTAAGTTTTATTGAAGGCATTGGAGCGGTTTATGAAGCAAAACTCAATGAAGTAGGCATTCGTAGTACCGACAAATATCTCGAACTCTGTGGAACCAAAAAAGGACGCGAAGAGATCGCTGAAAAAACGGGTATCTCGAGTAAACTCATTCTGGAATGGGCAAATCGTTCAGATTTGGCCCGTGTCAAAGGTGTCGGCAGTGAATATGCGGATTTGTTGGAAGGTGCTGGTGTGGACACGGTTCCTGAATTGGCGAATCGTAATCCAGTGAATCTTTATCAGAAGATGATTGAAGTCAACGAAGAAAAAAATCTTGTTCGTAAGTTGCCAAGTGTCAAGCAAGTCACAGGCTGGGTTGAACAAGCCAAAGAATTACCACGCGTATTACATTATTAAGTCGTTGTCCTGTCACGGTCGAAAGTTACTTAAAAGCTAGTCCAACTAGCTTTTATCATGTAAAATGGGGGTGCAATGAAACTTTGGGTTAAATTAGTCTTACTGGTCCTGGCTTTGGGCTTGGGACTGAGTGGATACATCTATTATGAACAAAAACAATTGGAGAACAGTGAAATCCAATCTTTTGAAGTGAGTTTCAATGGAACACCGATTGAATTTTTGGATTTACAAATGCATAAACCAATCTTAGGTTCGTTGATGACTTTGAATTACACCGTCCATCAAGATGGCTTCAGTGATTTGGATAGTGATCAAATGCTCAACAGCTTCAAAGTCGATCCTCGAGCGATTGTAGACATTACAAATGAAACAGGTGTAGATATTCCTTATCAGGAAGAATTAATTCTTGAGTCGGGACGTTATACAATCAATGTAAGCATCATCGATGGTATCGCTCAATATGATTATCTGTTTCATGTGGATGTGGATCCTAAACCCATTGTCACTTTGAGTGATATAAAACCATCGCAGGGTGGTTTGGTTCTCATTGATATTGAGAATGTTTCTAAAAATACAGAAATTGAAGTCATTAGTAATTTCAAACCTTCTGCGATTCATCGAACTGAGCACAGTGCACAACTCTATCTTCCAATGGCTTATCAATCTGAGGCAAAGAACTATGACTTACAGATTGTGATAGGTGAAGATGTCTTTGATTATGCCTTGGATGTACAGACCTATGCCTTCAAAGAATCGCACTTCACCGTACCTGTGAGTGTATCCAGCGGAACAGTGGGTAATCAAGATGCGGTAAAACAATATCGCGATGCCATTTATCCAACCTATGTATCCTATGTGGAAGAAGTGTATTGGGAAGGGCCCTTTGTATTGCCGGTTGAAGGTGCACGGATATCGTCGACATTCGGCGAGAAACGTTTTGTGAACAATGCGACCAATCCATCTCGACATTCGGGCATCGATTATGCGATTGCTTGTGGAACGGAAGTGTACGCATCCAATGCGGGTGTGGTGGAGTTCGCGGATTTCTTGATCATGATTGGTAACACCATCGTCATCGACCATGGTTTGGGTTTGAAGACTTACTATGAACATATGGATGATATCGTGATCAAAGCAGGTGAATTGGTCGAAAAGGGACAATTGATTGGTCATGTGGGAACAACAGGGTATTCCACAGGTTGCCATTTGCACTTCCAAGCGATGGTTAAGAATCAATCGATCAATCCGGATGTGCTTTATACCTTAGAATGATTGCATTCATCCCATAAACGTGATATATTGTTAAAGCTTTTGTACTGGGTTCATCGATTCCTCAACGATTTACGCGGTAGAAAAGGTCTATACATAGGAGGACACAAACATGTTGTCAAAAGTCGAAAAGACACAAATCATTAAAGATTACGCTCGTTTTGAAGGGGATACCGGTTCGGTTGAAGTCCAAGTCGCAGTCTTGACTGCACAGATCAATCGTTTGACGGAACACTTGAAGGAACACAAGAAAGACTTCCATTCGCTTCGTGGTTTGATGAAGATGGTTGGTACACGTCGTAGCTTGATGAATTATTTGAAGACGGAAGACGTTAATCGTTACCGCACACTTGTTAGTCGTTTGGGATTGAGAAAGTAAGACAAGCTGAAAAGCTTGTTTTTTTTGGGCTTTAGTTTAAGTAGGGTTTTATGGTATGATAATCAAGTCAAAAAAGAGGTAAATAAATGGCAAAACAAGTATTTAGTCTAGATTTCTGTGGAAGAAATCTAACAGTGGAAACCGGAGAAATTGCCAAACAAGCTGGAGGATCGGTGTTGGTTCGTTATGAAGACACCGTCGTGTTGTCCGTAGCGACTGCAAGCAAGCAAGCTAAGGATATCGATTTCTTTCCTTTAACGGTTTTGTTTGAAGAAAAATTGTATTCGGTTGGTAAGATTCCGGGTGGATTCTTAAGAAGAGAAGGTCGTCCAAGTGAACATGCGACATTGTCGTCACGTGTGATCGACCGTACCTTGCGTCCTTTGTTTGCGGATGGATTCCGTAATGAAGTGCAAGTCGTGAATACCGTATTATCCGTCGATTACGATCGTACGCCAGAAATGACGGCGATGTTTGGCGCATCTTTAGCTTTAGGTGTATCGAACATTCCGTTCAATGGTCCAATCGCAGGTGTCCAAGTGGGTCGTGTCAATGGGGAATACATCGTCAATCCAACACAAGCTGAAATGGAAAAATCTGATATCGATCTAACGGTAGCGGGTACCAAAGATGCCATCAATATGGTTGAAGCAGGTGCTAAGGAAGTCGATGAAGCTTCAATGTTGGAAGCGATGCTTTTTGGACATGAGTTCATCAAGCAACTCTGTGCTTTCCAAGATGAAATCACACAAGCAATCGGTACACCAAAGATGGAAGTCAAACTCTATGCTCACAGCGAAGAGTTGGTGAATGAAGTCAAGGCGTATGCGGAAGCACGTTTGGTTGAAGCGGTTCGTATCAAAGAAAAATTGGAACGTTATGGCAAGATCGATGAGATCGAAGCGGAAACGTATGCTTATTTTGAAACTAAAGAATATGCAAATGATGCGGTTAAGTCTAAGACTTTGAAACAAGTCAAGGAAATCACGCATGACATCGTTGCGACAGAAGTTCGTCGTTTGATCTCCATTGATAAGATTCGTCCAGATGGTCGTTCAATCAATGAATTGCGTGCTTTAAATTCGCAAGTGGATTTGTTGCCGCGTGTACATGGTAGTGCTTTGTTCACACGTGGTGAGACACAGGTTCTTTCTGTATGTACCTTAGGCGCTTTGGGCGACAATCAAATCATCGATGATTTGACGGAAGTCGAATTCAAGCGCTTCATGCATCATTACAACTTCCCTCCATACTCGGTTGGTGAAACCGGTCGTATGGGTTCTCCAGGTCGTCGTGAAATTGGTCACGGTGCTTTGGGTGAGCGTGCGTTGTTACAAGTATTACCAAGTGAAGATGCATTCCCATATGCTGTTCGTTTGGTTGCGGAAACATTGGAATCCAATGGATCTTCTTCACAAGCATCCATCTGTGCTGGAACCATGGCATTGATGGCAGCGGGGGTTCCCATCAAGGCACCCGTTGCAGGGATCGCGATGGGCTTGGTTACATTTGGTGAACACTATACCGTATTGACAGACATCCAAGGGATGGAAGATCATTTCGGTGATATGGACTTTAAAGTTGCGGGTACTGCAAATGGTATCACCGCTTTGCAAATGGATATCAAGATTGATGGTTTGAACCGTCAGATCTTGGAAGAAGCTTTGGCGCAAGCGAAAGTGGGTCGTTTACAAATTCTTGAAAACATGATGGCTACGATTGGTGAAGTTCGTGCGAACGTGGGTGAATATGCGCCTAAGATCGCTAAGATGCAAATCGCACCCGATAAGATTCGTGATGTCATTGGAGCCGGTGGCAAGATCATCAACCAAATCATTGCGGATTGTGATCAAGTCAAGATCGATATCGAAGATGATGGACGTATCTTGATCTATCACCAAGACCAAAAAGCAATCGATAAAGCGAAAGCGAAGATCGAAAGTTTGGTACGTAGTGCCAAGGTCGGTGAAATCTACGATGCGAAGGTTGTTCGTATCGAAAGCTTCGGAGCGTTCGTTGAACTCTTCCCGGGCACCGATGGCTTGTTGCATGTATCCAAGATCTCGTATGATCGTGTTGAGAAACCAAGTGATGTTCTTAAGATGGGTGAAATCATCAAGGTCATCGTCAGTGAAGTTGATGAAAAGGGTCGTGTCAATGTATCCCACAAGGATTTGTTGCCAAAGCCAGAAGGTTATGTCGAAAAGCCACAAGCTGAACGCAAACCTCGTCCACCGTTTAATCGTACAAAGAAATTCTAATCGAATTTCTTTTTTTTTATGGATGTAAATGCGGTGTAAGAGATGAAAGCAAATATGCTAAAATAGATGAAAGAGGTACGACAATGGACTTTTATCAAGAAACACAAAATCGTAAAGAAAAGATGGTTCAAGACCTACAAGGTTTGATTCAGATTCCTTCTTTACGTGATTTAGACTCGAAGGCAGAGAATGCACCGTTTGGGAAAGATTTACGCCATGCATTGGATTATGTTTTGGATTTGGCGAAAGCAGATGGCTTTAAGACACGCGACTTAGAAGGTTATGCGGGTGTCGTGGAGTTTGGTGAAGGGAATGAGATTCTCGGTGTTTTAGGACATTTGGATATTGTTCCGATTGGAACCGGTTGGACCGTTGATCCTTTTGGTGGTGAAATCAGAGATGGTTTCATCATGGGTCGTGGTGCTCAAGATGACAAGGGTCCGACGATGGCAGGTTACTATGCCATGAAGATTCTTAAAGAAATGGGTTTTCAACCGAAGAAACGGGTCTTTTTGATTGTGGGTTGTGATGAAGAAACAGGCATGTCCTGTATGAAATACTACAATGAACATGGTGAGATTCCTGATTTTGGTTTTGTGCCGGATGCGGATTTCCCGGTTGTTTATGGTGAAAAAGGGATTATGAATTTGAATTTGAAAGGTGATGTTCAAACCAAGATTTTGCGTATCAAAGCAGGGGAGCGTCCAAATATCTGTATTGGTGAAGCCAGTATCGTGATGGAAGGCTATCCACTTAAGGAACTCTTTAGTTTCTACTTGGAAACCCATCATCTCAAAGGTGAACTCATCGAACGCGATGGTGAAAGTGAATACAAGTTCTATGGTAAGTTCTCCCATGGGGCTAAACCCGATGATGGTATCAATGCGGCTTGGCATGCGTTAAACTTCGTAGGAGGCGCATATCAAGATCATTTTGCTTTGAAATTGGCAAATCTATTGCGTGATTGGCGTGCAGAACCGCTAGGCGTCAAAGTCTTTGGATCCCATATGGGTTATTTGACGATGAACATCGGCGTTGTGAATATCGAGCATAAACATGTGTCGGTGATTTTGGATATCCGTTATCCTCAAGAAACGAGTCATGAACATATCTTCAATGAAATAAGCAAACGTTTCAAAGATGCGGACTTGGGTCTTGAGGTTGAATTGATTCAAGCGAAAGAACCTTTGTTTGTGGATCCCAAGAGTACTTTGGTTACGACTTTAGAGAAAGTCTATCGTGATTATTCGAAGGATATGACGACGCCTTTATTGACGATGGGGGGCGGTACTTACGCACGTTCCTTTAAGAACTTCGTTGCCTTTGGGGCGGAATTCCCAACCCGTGAGCGTCCATCTTGGGTCGGTCAGGTTCATCAAGCCGATGAAGGTTATGAGTTGGAACAATTCTATTTGGCGACGGCGATTTATGCGCAAGCCATTTACGATTTGAGTAAATAAGATGCGGATGCGGAATAAACCTTGGGCAAGTGATTTTTTACTTGCTCATCCAAAATATGTACAAGACCCCAGTGTTTATAAGGGGAAATGGAAAACGCATTTTGGTTATGAACATGTGGTTTTGGAAATTGGCAGTGGTAAGGGTGATTATTGGCGTTCCATGGCTCGGATGAATCCGAATGTGTTGTGGATTGCGCTAGAGAAGGATAAGAATGTATCTGCGGTAGCCTTAAAGAAAACTGAAGATTTGGAAAATGGCGTTTGGATCGTCAACGATGCGGCAAATCTAACGGATTGGTTTGAAGCAGGTGAGTTGGATACCATTCATTTGAATTTCAGTGATCCATGGCCAAAGAAGGGTCATGCGAAGCGCAGATTGACATCGGAGACCTATACGACGACTTTGTTAAGGTTGTTGAAACAAGGTGGTCAGATCAAGTTCAAGACGGACAACAAGCTCTTGTTTGAGTATACAATCTTGCAATGGGACAGCATCGCTTTGAAGATGGAAGAATTCAGTGTCGATTTCAGACGCGATGAACATTCTGAAGATGCGATTACGGAATATGAACAGCACTTTATGGATCTAGGACAAGTGATCTATCGTGCGGTATGGAGGAAAGTTTGATGTTAAGTGAATCAAGTTTAAAGCGTTTGAAAGATTTGACTGAGAAAATGGCGATCAGTGGCGATGAAGTTGAAGTTCGTCGCTATTTGGAAGAAAGCTATAAGACGTATGGTGGTGAATTGATTGCGGATAATCTTGGATCAATTGCACTTGTGAAGAAGAGTAAGAATCCAAATGCGAAAACAGTACTTCTATTAGGCCACATGGATGAAGTTGGTTTCGTCGTGAAATCCATCAATGACAAAGGGAATCTCGCTTTAGCAAGCATTGGTGGTTGGTGGTCACAGACTTTGTTGGGTCAACGTGTCTTGGTCAAAGCCAAGGATGGTAAGAAATACAAGGGTACGATCGGAAGCATTCCTCCGCATCTATTAACGGAAGCGGATCGTGCCAAACCAATGGAAATCAAGAACATGTTGGTGGATATTGGTTGTGTCAGTAAGGATGAAGTTCTTGCCTTGGGCATCAATACGGGGTCTGCGGTTATTTTGGATGGCAGTTTTGAAGTCTTGAGTGAGAAACGTTTATTGGCAAAAGCCTTTGATAATCGATATGGATGTGCCATGGGCTTGGAAGCATTGGAAGCCTTCAAGGATGTGGACTTGGATGTCAATCTTGTGGTTGGGGCGAGTGTTCAAGAAGAAGTAGGTTTACGCGGTGCACTAACCTTGAGTTATGCTGTTAAGCCGGATGTGGCGATTATTTTCGACTGTTCGCCAGCCAATGATGCGAGTGGTGATACTGAAGCCTTTGGTCAATTGGGTAAAGGTCCTTTGGTGCGATTCATTGATGCGAATTATCTACCGAATCGTGGTTTCTTAGATTTGTATGTGGATACCATGGAAAAACATAAACTTCCTTATCAATACTATCAATCTCTCGGTGGTACTGATGCAGGCGCTGTTCACAAACAGTTCAGCGGAATTCCAACCTTGACCATGTGCATCTGTGCTCGCAACATTCATACGAATAGTTCAATTATCGATCAAGATGATTATCAGAATGCTCAAATTGCGATGGTCAAAGTCATTGAACAATTGAATGAGAAAACCATCGATCAGATTGTAAAGGCGAATCGTTAAACATGCGTAAAATCGGACTTGTTCTTTTGGTGTTGCTTATGAGTGCTTGTACAAGCACTTTTGAGCTACGCGATTATGATCAAGCCATTCAAGAAGCACTTGCGCAAGAGACAAGTACCTATCTCACGATGAATCGTGATTTGTTCAGCTATTATCTTCCAGTCTCCATCGGACGTAAATTGGCAACACCCAATTCAGTGACACTGAATAGTCACAATCAATCCATTTTGATGAGTTTGGATGTTGTGAACATCTTGAATCAAGCTTACTATAAAGATGATGAAAATACGCTTCGTGATCTTTTGAAAGAAGGCGTCGCGTTTTATTCATATTCGGATACGTTTTTAAGCAACCAAAGCATCCCTGTTGATTTTCGTGTGAATGCAGCGAAAATTGCAGATCATTTGGTTTTACTGATCTTACAGACGGAGCATTTCGTCTTTACATCGATTCATCCTGAAGCAGTATCACCAGAAATTCTCTATGACATGTTGCGTGTTGCTCGCAGTGCTCGAATTGCGAAAGAAGTCGTCTTGGATGTTTATTCCAAGCGTGAGGTCATCGACTTCAAAGTTCAGAATTTGAATATGTTCGCACAAGTTGCGCCGGAATCTGGTACGGTCATGGATATGATCAAGGAACTGGATGAAAATGATTTTACCGATTTTGATTTTAATGCGGATGAAAATGATCCCGATGCACTTGTTGATGAAGTGATCATCGAGGAATAAGGAGCAGTGTCATGTTAAAAAAACTAGCGTCTTTGTTGTTTGAAGAGGAAGAAGAAGTCATTGAAGAGGAGTTGGATCAAAAACCGATTCCTAAGAAAGTGGCCAAAGCTCCTATCAAAGAAAAGGTTAAAGAAGTCGAGCCATCCGTGATTGCGGCGATGAATCCTGTGAAGGAAGAAGTCAAGCGTGAAGAATTGCCACGTGTTGAAGAAGTGATCGTGGACACCAAGGTGGAACAATTGCTTCAAACTAAGAAGCCGGAGTTTGGCATCGAAGCTTCACAACCAGTCAGACCCATCGTAGAAGTGAAACCAAAGAAAGCCGAGAAGGCAATCTATGAATTCAGACCTGTGATCAGCCCGATTTTTGGTGTGGAAGAAAGTCGCCGAACACCGATTCAAAAACCAATCGTTGAAGTCAATAAGCACGTGAAGCGCAGTCGCATCAATACGGTCATCAGTCCGATTTATGGTGATTTGGAGAAAGAAAAAGATGAACCAAAGGCGAAGCCAAAACGTTTTGTCCCACACGATCCAATTGAAACCATGGATATTCCTAAGATTAAAGCGGAGAATTATAGTTTGGATGACTTGTTGCATCCCATTAAAGCTGAAGAAGAAACACTCTTTGTCAGTGAATCGACAACAGAAACAGAAGAAGGTCTACATCAAATATCCTTGTTTGATGATGTGAAATAGAGGTACGTTATGATTTTTATGTTAGGCATCAAGGGTGCGGGTATGGCTGCTTTGGCATGCATGCTGCATGAAATGGGTGAACATGTCGAAGGTTCGGATTTAGATAAACACTTCTTTACAGAAGCACGTCTTCATGAACTTGGAATTCCTGTGCATCCTTTTGGAACATTTCCGCCCGATGGGGCAACCATCATCATGGGAAATGCCTTTAAAGATGATTTTGCGGATATTGTAGAATTTAAGCGACGTGGAACCTATACCTTATATCGTTACCATGAATATTTGGGAGCTTTGTTGAATGATTATGTTGGTGTTGCAATCACCGGTTCGCATGGTAAGACGACGACCACCAAAATGGTTACCAGCATGCTTCAAGCACATAAGCCTACAGCTTATTTGATTGGGGATGGTCATGGTCATCTTGCTTCGGATTCGTATTATATGGCTATTGAAGCAGATGAGTATCGTCGTTTCTTTTTAGCGTATCATCCTAAATATGCCGTGATCACCAATGTGGATTATGATCATGTGGATTACTATAAAGATGCCTTGGATTATGCTTCGGCTTATGAACAATTCGCACATAATGTTACAGGAGCACTCTTTGTTTATGGGGATGATCCTGAGGTACGGAAGCTTAATTTAAGTGGAACTGTGTATACCTATGGTTTAGAGCCAAATAATGATCTGGTCGCGACCATTGATTATGAGGATGCGCATGAGACGCGTTTTCGACTCAATTTTCAAGGGAAGGATCTTGGTTCGATCCAAGTACCGTTTTCAGGTCGTCATTTGATTTGGAATGCGCTGGGTTGTATCGGTATAGGGCTCTTAGAGAATATTCCGCTTTCAGTCATTGAAGAGGGATTGGGAACCTTTGAGAATGCGGCAAGACGTTTCAAAGTTGAGGTCAATGGACCCAACATCTACATCGATGATTATGCCCATCATCCAACTGAAGTCAGTGTCACGATCGATGCGGCACGCTTGCGTTATCCCAATCATAAATTGATCGCAATCTTCAAACCTCATCGTGTATCGCGTTTATTCCACTTCGCGGATGCGTTCGCACAGGCTTTGGATAAAGCGGATGAAGTGTACCTGTGTGGTTTCACGGCGATTGATGATCAAGAAGTGGGCTATGATATCACGATTGATTATTTGAAGGATCGTTCAAAGAAAGCGCAGGTTATAACTGAGGATGAACTTGGTGCGCGTTTGTTGGAAAAACAGGGTCCTGCAGTCTATTTATTCATGAGTTCGAAGGATATTTATGGTCTTGCAAATCTTTTGAAGCGCTATCAAAAGGATTGAAAATATTTTCATAATTGATATAATAGGTTCAAAGAGGTGAGCCTATGGATGCATTCTTTAATAGTCTTAGTGAAATATCAGTCATCTTCTTACCGATTTTAGGTGCGATGGTACTGATCTTTTTATTGTTTCTATTTTATCGCCTATATTTCATGATGAAGAAGGTGGATCTGCTCTTGGATCACGTTGATCGTACGATGAATGTCGTGGATCAAGAATTGAGCGAACTGAAGACCTCCATTGAAGTTTTATCTGGGGTAGCTAAAGGTGTCATGTATGTTCAAAGCTTCACCAAGCACTCGCTCATGACGGCAACAGTCTATTTGGCGGAGCATTTTGAGTTTATCAAACAATGGTTCCAGGATATCTTTGATAAGAAGAGCGAACCCGAAGTACAAACAGAGGCGGACGAAGAGAAAGCCGCATAGAAAGGACCCGATATGGAAGACACAAACAAAAAACTTGAAGATTTCGTAGAAGAGAAAAAAGAAGTGGTCGAAGCAAAAGTCGAAGAAGTAAAAGAAGTCTTGGAGAATCCTGAAGGTCTCGATGAAGTCAAAGCGGATGTCGAAGAGAAGTTTGAGGAAGTCAAAGAAGATGCGGAAGCGAAGCTAGAAGATGTCGAAGAAAAGTTTGAACATGTTAAGGAAGATGTCAAAGATAAATTCGAAGATGTCTTAGAGAATGAAAAAGTTCAAAAAGTCGTTGAGTCCATAAAAGACGGTGCTAAGGTTGTTGGTGAAAAAACATCGGAGTTCCTCGATAAGATCGATGCACAAGAAAAATTTGAAAAAGCCAAGGAAGTGACGCTTGAAGCGGGTCAAAAAGTGGCTAAGAAATTTGATGAACTGCGCAATGATGAAGAATTGAAAGCAAAGTTCAAAGATACGACAGATGATATCGTTGAAGGCAGTAAGAAGGTCATCGAAGATATCCGCGAAAATGAAACCGTACAAAAGGTTGTGGAATCGGTTAAAGACGGTGCTCGTACGGTAAGTGAGAAGACCGTTGAATTCTTCGAAAAACCAGAAGTTCAAGAAAAGATTGAAGTAGCAAAAGAAAAAACCTTATCGATTGCTGAAAAAGGCATGTCGAAGTTAAAAGAATGGTTAAAGCCGAAAGGCAAGGATGATCAAGGCGAATGAAAAGAGTAACGATCTATGATGTGGCTAAAGAAGCGAAAGTTTCATTAGCAACGGTCTCACGTGTCATTAATGGCCTTGAGATCGTCCGTGAGGATACGCGTTTGCGTGTCAACGAAGCGATTGATAAATTAGGGTATAAACCGAATGCGATCGCTCAAGGTTTAGCATTGCAGAAGACGACAACGATTGCCTTGGTCGTTCCGGAAGCGAGTTTCTCGTATACCGGACAGATCATCAATGGTTTGTTGGATGTGGCAAAGATTTATAAGTATAACATCATGTTGCATACGGTTTCGGAAGGGATTGTGGAAATCGGTGAGATCATCGATACCATCATCAAATCCAGAGTCGATGGGGTTGTCATCTATAACGATAAACTCATTTATGATGAATTGAAGGCGTTGACGAATTATCAATTCCCAATCGTTTTGATTGGCAATAAGATGTCTACCAACAATATCTGCAGTGTTTATGTGGATCTTGAAAAAGCGGTCTATGAATTGGTATCTGAGTATTTGGATAAAGGCAAAGGCGATATCGCCATTGTTCAAGACCGTAAGAATAAGTATATGATCGAACAGTTGATCAAGGGTGCGACGACAGCGTATGAACGTCGTGGCTTGGTCTTTGAACAATACATCGAGATTCCACAGGAATATCGCAGTTCGTATCAATATCTCAAAGAATACTTCAAGACACGTCGCCATGATTTGGTCATCGCGTATCGTGATTCACAGGCTTTGGCCGTTGCGAATGCGGCTGCTGAGAATGATATCAAAGTTCCAGAAGAACTTGAGATCGTTTGTATCATCGATTCGAAATACAACTCCATGGTTCGTCCACAACTTTCATCGTTTACCTTCCCATCCTATGATTTGGGTGCGGTATCGATGCGTGTCATGACCAAGATGTTGAAGCAGGATAATTTCGATGATCGTGAGATTGAATTGAGCTATCTCTTCACACCACGTCAGACGACCAAGTAATTGATTATTGATTGGTTTTTGTTATAATGATTGTGCGTTGAAAAGGCAGAGTAGATTGGTGTTCGTTGTAGAGAGGTGATGGGGCTGAAAATCACTACGAACTAAGATTGAATACACCTTTGAGCTGCTTTATGCAAAGTAAAGCCGTCTGCCGCGTTAAGGCTTAAAGTGACGAAAGTCGACTAAGGTGGTACCGTGCTAAAGCACCCTTGGAAGGGTGCTTTTCTATTTCAGGAGGAACTATGGAATTTTTTGATGAATTAAAGTGGCGTGGTTTGATTAAGGATGTGACGGATGAAGCTTCGTTCATTGAACGTTTGAAATCACCGTTGACCTTATACTGTGGCTTTGATCCAACGGCAGATAGTCTGCATATTGGTCATATCCAACAGTTGTTATTGCTTAAACGTTACCAATTACAAGGGCATACACCCATAGCTTTATTGGGCGGTGCGACGGGGATGATTGGGGATCCACGTCCGACAACGGAGCGTAAGCTTTTGACTTTGGAAGAAATTCAGGACAATGGTAAGAAGATTCGTGTTCAATTGGATAAGTTTTTAGACAATACAGGACCGAATGCGTTATTGTCGTTGAACAACTATGATTGGTTGAGTAAATTGGATTTGTTATCGTTTTTACGTGATTATGGTAAATACTTCAATATCAACTACATGTTGAATAAAGAAACGATTGCCAGCCGTTTGGACAGTGGCATCTCTTTTACAGAATTTACCTATACGATCTTACAGGCAATTGATTTCTATCACTTGTATAAGAATCACAATTGTGAGCTGCAGATTGGTGGTAGTGACCAATGGGGGAATTTGACCAGTGGAACGGAATTGATTCGTAAATTGGTTGAAAACAGTAAGGTGTTTGGAGTGACATCCCCTTTGATCACGAATTCAGATGGTTCAAAATTCGGCAAGTCCGAAGGTAAGAATGTCTGGATGGATCCTGCGAAGACCAGTCCTTACCATTTCTATCAATACTGGATGAATGTCAGTGATGCGGATGTGATTGATTTCATGAAACGTTTGTCGTTTAAGACGCCTGAAGAAATCACGACGTACATTGAAAAGGTTCAAACATCCGGTCATTTACGCGAAGCTCAAAAAGCATTGGCGGAAGAGTTGACCGTCTTGGTTCATGGTGAGGAAGGTTTGGCTTCAGCGATGAAGATCACCTCAGTGTTTTTCAGCAATCAATGGCATGCGTTGAATGAAAGTGAATTGGGACTTGCGTTAAGTGATGCCCCACGTTTAAACTTAAGTGAGCCGAGCCTGTTGATTGATGTCTTGGTTGCGGGTAAAGTATGTGTGAGTAAGCGTGAAGCGCGTGAACTGATACAAAATGGCTCGATCAGCATCAATGGTGAGAAGGTTGTGGATCTGGAGTTTGTACTCTCCAGTGATCAAGCACTCTTTAATCACTATACGGTTATTAAAAAGGGAAAGAAGACCTATTTTGTGGTCAATTTTGGTGAATGACAATGAATTGGATGAACTGGACGCTGATTGGAATCACAGCAGCATTGACGATTTTCATTATTGTTTTAAGAATTGGTGAAGTACGTCGTTATCAGCTGTCGCTTGCGGCATTTAAAGAAAAAAATAAGGGTTTTGAAATCTTGTATCACAACAAGCGCAACATCTATTTGTTCATGGCGATGGGCGTCTTGGTCTTCACGGTTTCCATGTTTGTGGATGGAGATATTTATGAACGCTTGTCGATGGCCATCATCTTTACGATTTTGGTTTTGGCAGAGAGTTTCAGTGCTTGGATGAATTCAACTTTGTACAGCAGTGATAAGGAGTTTCTCTTTGGTTTGATCCATGATCGTTATCGTTCGATCAAGACATATAAAGCCAAAGGTAAACGTAATACCATCATTATGACTTTGAGGAATGAAGAATTGGTCGTTCCAAATGCGATTGCGGAAATGATCAAGAATAAGCAAAAAGATATCAAGAATTCTAAGAAATAGTTTTATAATAGAGACGAGGTTGTGCATGCGTAAAATAATTGTTGGATTGATGATCACTTTGTTGCTGAGTGCATGTCAGAATGAAGCACAGATCTTGCAGGAAAAATATGAACGATACAAACTCCATTATCAGAGTATTTTAAATACGACGCAATTCAAAACCTCGTCTGAACATTTTTCGATTGAAGCCAGTCTTGTGAAGATAACAGATGGTCAATATCGTTATGATGTTTTTGTGGATGAGCCCAAGATTGCGATGCATGATGTGGAGATTTTGGTCATCGTGGATAATGGTTTGTTGTTGGTTTCAGATAAAATGATGCCCAGTGTGGGCCTTTTTGAAGATGAAAGCTATCGTTTGATTCCGTATCAAGTGGATGTGGAATTGGGTTATCACAAAGGGTTCAATTTAAATGGAATTGTTGAGTCCGATAAAATCAATTTGAAAGTTGTCGTGATGTGGAAAGATTATTTTGAAATCAAGGCGGAACGTGAGTATTTCAGTTTCGATTTAAGTATTGAGGAAACAGTGGATGAATGATCGTCAAAAACATTCTTTAATCCTCGGTGGATTGACCAGCAGTGCTGGTATTTTTATTTCAAAGGCGATTGGTATCTTGTATGTCACGCCCTTTACGATGTTGGCGACGGATGCGAATCTGGTGTATTATGCGCGTGCCTATAACATTTATGAGATCGTGCTGAATGTCTCGATTGCTGGATTACCGTTTGCGATTGCGACGATGGTTGCGAAGTATAATCTAAAAGAGCAGTATAAGACCTTGTTGTTGGTGCGAAAGTTATCGACGGCGATATTGGCTTTGTTGGGTTTTGTGGCGATGATGGTGATGATCTTATTAGCGCATCCGATCGCACAGTTCTCAGTAAGTGGGGCATATGATTCCTTGGAAGTCTTGCGTACACGTAATGTCATGTTGATCATGGCTTTGGCGGTGTTCACGGTTCCTTTGTTGAATAGTTATCGTGGTTTTTATCAAGGTTTGAAAGAATTGAGTATTTATTCGTTCTCACAAGTCTTGGAACAAATCACGCGGGTTACCTTTCTTTTGGGGATTGGCTTCATCTTGGTGTATATTTTCAAGTATGACGCGATTTGGGCGGTGTATGGCGCGATTCTATCAACCTCGGTGTCTGCATTAGGCTCAATCGTTTACTTCATCCAGAAGGATCGTAAGTACCTCAATGAGATCAAGGCAAAAGCCTTGGCATCGGATGAAGTCGTACCAGATCAAAAAGCCATCATCAAAGAGATGTTCTACTTCGCAGTTCCATTTTTGTTGAATGTGGCACTGAACAACAGCAGCAATATGATCAATCTGATGTTTTTCAATCGGGCGATGTTGATGCATGGGGAAACCATCCAACAAGCAGATCTTTATTATTCCATGGTCATGTTCACAACCAATAAATTGACATCGATTCCACAAGTGGTGGCACCGGGTTTCGTGACAGCGATCATACCGTATGTGACGACGGCCTTTGAGAAGAAAGATCTCAAACAGATGCAGGACTATGTGCAAGATTCCTTGGAGACTGTCTTCTACATCACCTTACCATTAGCGTATTTTCTATTTGGTATCAGCACAAAGATTTATTACGTCATGTATGGCGGAACCAATGCGATCATTGGGGGAGAAGTCTTGGCGTATAACAGCATGACGGGGATTCTCTTCAATTTAGCGGCAGTGTCCAATGCCTTGATGATGGCTTTAAGATTAAGAAAACAAAACATCATCGTTTCGTTTGTCGCGGTCATCTTCAAATTCATTGTTTTTGTTCCATTGATTCTCTGGTTTGGCTATCGTGGCAGTATCTTCTCGAATGCCCTGAATCAGTTACTCTTATTCTTGATCAATATGGTTTTGATTAAGAAAACCTATCATGTCAAATTTGGGCGTAGCTTAAGACGCATCAGTTTGATGATCGTTGGTTTATTGGGCATGCAAATGAGTTTCATGTTCCTGGATTTGATTGGTTTACAGGTATTAGACCAAAGTCGTTTGGTCGCCTTGGTTGAATTGGGTGTCTATGGACTTGTGGGCATCTTGGTTTATGTGGGCATCACCGGTTTCTTACAATTGCCTCAAAACATCCTCAACTTAGACTTTAAACGACTTGTAAGGAGATTGAAACGATGAGATTGGATAAAATGTTGGCTCATTTGGGTTATGGGAGTCGTAAAGAAGTAAAAAAAATCATTCGTGCAGGTTGGGTCCTGGTGAATGATGAACTTGTTCGCGATGATGACTTCCATGTCAGTGAAGCGGATTCAGTTGTGGTTTATGATGAGAATGTTGAGATGTTGACGGAACAGTATTTCTTGATGAATAAACCAGCGGGTACGATTTGTTCCCATGACAATAAGTTGTTTCCTTCTGTCTATGATTTGTTTGATGAACAACTCTTACCAAAGACACAAGCATTTGGTCGATTGGACCAAGATACGCAAGGTGTCTTGATCTTAAGCAGTGATGGGGTATTGGGACATCGTTTGTTGTCTCCAAAACATCATGTTAAGAAAGTGTATCAAGTTGATTTGCTCAACTCGTTTGATCCTAAGTTTATTTCTTTGATTGAAAAAGGTATCAAAATCGATAAGGAAGAGATTTGTGCTCCGGCTACGATTGAAATCGTTTCCGATAAGCGCATCTTATTGACTTTGGTTGAAGGGAAGTATCATCAAGTGAAACGGATGATGGTGGCTTGTGAGAATGAAGTGACCAACTTGATTCGCATCCAGTTTGGTCCGATTATGCTGGATCCAAAACTAGAACCTGGCCAATATCGTAAGTTAAGCGAAGAAGAAATCGAATTATTAAGAAACCATGCTTAGGTTTCTTTCTTTATGCCAAAAGAAAGAACACCTTGCGGTGTTCATTAATCTTATCGGTTATAGTATTCAACAACCAAGGCTTCGTTGACTTGATCATTCAACTCTGCACGTTCTGGCAAACGTACGAAGGTGCCCTTTAAGGCTTCTTTATCAAATGTAACGTAGTTCTTAGTGGAAACAGTTGCTTCCAAAGCTTCTTTGATTGCAGGAATATTGCGTGAAGCTTCTTTGATGCTGATGACAGCACCAGGTTTAACCAAAAATGAAGGGATGTCTACTTTTTGACCATCGACCAAGATGTGACCGTGGTTGACAAGTTGACGTGCTGCACGACGTGTTCTTGCGATATTCATACGGTATACGACATTGTCCAAACGGCTTTCGAGTAAGAACAAGAAGTTATGACCAGTATTACCCTTTAAGTGTTGAGCTTTTAGGTACAAGTTGTAGAATTGACGTTCGTTGACACCGTAAGTGAAACGAATACGTTGTTTTTCACGGAGTTGTTGTCCGTAGTTGGTTAGTTTTGCAGGACGTGCATCTGGTGCTTTACCAGGAGCCGTTGTGCGTGGTCTCTTACCTGCGAATTCTTCGCCGGTTTCAAGAATTGAGAATTGTAAGCGTCGCGATACTTTCCATACCGGACCATTAATGCGTGCCATTGTAATACCTCCTATGTGTTTAGGCTTCAAATCACTAGGGACAAATCTTCATCTAGGGTGTTAATCTTAGAGGTTCACCATTGCAGCATGGGTACTTCTCGCCAGGATGTGATTAACGCAGGTTAAATGACTTTGTCTGCCGCTCATTGACGCTTTTAGAGTTTATCACTTCTATCTATACTTGTCAATTCAATCAGTTTTTAACACATCAGAACGCTTATGAATCCACAATTTGGGAAATACTGATATCATCACACCCTTAATTTGTTCTAATTTAACTTATTCGATGAATGTCTTTTGGTACGATGTGCTTCAGATTAAACACATTGACCATTTAATGTTTCAAGCTGCTAAACTAAGCAATGATTATGATACAATAAGAACGAGGTGAACGGGATGAATTTTGAGATGATTTTAAATCTATTTAAACGCTTGGAAGTACAGATTGCGCTTGTGGTCTTGATCGTATTGTTTCTCGTGATCTTGATTATCAAACGTATGAATCTTCATCAATTGAAACAAAAGATGCAAGCGGTTGAAAAACGTTATAACAATGTAAAAAGTGTACCCTTACCGTTCAAGTTGAATAAAGCGGTCGCCTTGGCTCGGGTGAATCCTGAGATCTTGGAAAATGTGAACGACTTTAAGAACAATTTTGAAGAAATCCAAGAAAATTTTAAATCCATCGTGCATGTATTGGCTGAGACCGAAGATGTATTGGTGATTGGAAAAAGCAAGCATGCGAAATTGAATTTACAAGATTTGAATCAGATGTTGAATCAAATCGAAAAGCAAGTTGAACAATTAAACAGCCGTTTGGATAGCATCCTAGAAGAAGAGAACCAACAACGTGGACAAATCACAGAGTTGAAAGAAATGTTTAGACAAGCCAAGACGGATCTTACGGCAAGAAGTGTTCAATTGTCGCCGAGTCTACCTGCTTTGGAGTTGCGTTTAGGTGAGATTGAAAAGGCATTTACGAGTTTTGAGGAATGGATGTATGCCTCTGAGTTTGGTAAGGCTAAAGAAAAGATGGAAGAGATTCAGATCAATCTGGATGAATTGCGTCATTGGATTGACGAGTTACCAGAGTTGATTGGTTTGGCAAATGGCGTCATTCCAAAACAGATCGATGAGATTGCGGAACTTACGAAGCGTTTGAATGCTAAGCAAATCTACACACGTCATTTGGAAGTTGAAAATAATCTCGCTTTGATTCAAGAAACAACACAACAGGATCAGATCAGTTTGAGTCGTTGTCAGGTTACGGCTGTACAGGAGCATTTACGTGAGAATCAAAAACGTTTGGCTCAACTTTTGACTTCGTTACAGAAGGAAGAGACGGCTAAAGAAGATGTATCGAAGCATATTGAACTTCTCGGGAATGGTTTGACTGAAATCAAGAGCATGCATGGTCAACTTACGGAGCATCTCAAGAAAGATGCGGGTCGTTTTGGATGGGAGAATCTCAATGATCTTCTTATTGAAAAACAGAAGTCGATTGGTCTTTTGGAGACCTCTTTGCTTCAAAGCACCAAGGTTGTTGAAGAAAACAGCATGCCTTCGAGCAGTTTGATGCTTAAGTTGAAAGAGTCCTTGCAAGATGTGCACAATGCAAAGAATGATTTAAGTCATGCCTTTGAACGTTTATCGAGCGCACGAAACGATGAAGATCGCGCTAAGAAGCAATTGTTAAAGTTGCATCTCATCATGAATGAGATACAAGTCAAGATCCGTAAGTTCAAGTTGCCAGTGATATCAGAGACTTATGAAGGAGATTTACGTAAATCCTATCAATATGTAAATAGCATCGCTAAGCTTTTGGAAGAGTCACCTTTGGATATTCAACTCTTAAATGCGACCGTCAATGATGCGATCGACCATATCTATAAGCTTTATAACAATGTGAATAATTTGGTAGGTACAGTTGAAATGATTGAGAATACGATTGTTTATGGAAACAAGTATCGTAGTCAGGATCCAGAGTTGGATACGCAGTTGACGCGTGCTGAGTTATTGTTTAGAAACGGAGATTACACGCAAGCCATCAAAGTTGCGATAGCAGCTGTCGAAGCGGTTCAACCAAAGCACTTTGAGGGATTGATTAAGGAGAATGCAAAAAGTGCATACTAATAACCCAATTTATTTTGATCATGCCAGTTCGACACCTGTGCATCCAGATATCATCAAAGGATTAACTGAATTAACAACAGCTCACTATGCGAATAGTGAGTCTTTACATCAAGCCGGTTTGGATATTCAAACCATGATGCGTAAGAGTCGTGAGGCAATTGCAGTGATGTTGAAGGTGAAAAGTGATGATCTTTATTTCACTTCAGGTGCGACTGAAAGCAATAATCTTTTAATTAAAGGCATCGCTTTTGCGTACCAAAACAAAGGTAAGCATTTGATCACGACACGTGTAGAACATTCAAGCGTTTTGGATAGTTTCCAAGATCTTGAATCTTTTTTTGGTTTTGAAGTCACGTATTTGAATGTGGATCAAGAAGGTCGAGTTCGATTGGAAGAGCTTGAGACTGCATTGCGTCCGGATACCACGTTGGTAAGCATCATGGCTGTGAACAATGAAGTGGGAACCATCATGCCGATTGAAGCATGTGCGCAAATCATTCGTTCAAAGAGTCAAGCTGTGTTTCATGTGGATTGTGTTCAAGCACTGACTAAGATCGAATTCAATTACGACTTGGTGGATTGCGCGAGTTTCTCGGCACACAAGATCAATGGTGTCAAAGGGAGTGGTTTACTTTATAAAAAAGATCGCGTTCTTTATCATCCGTTAATCACTGGTGGTCAACAAGAAAAGGGTATTCGTCCTGGAACACCGAATGCGGTCCATCATATTTTGATGGCAAAAACGATTCGTTTGGCGTTTGAACAAGCCACTGCGAAACATGCACAAGTATTAGAAATCAAACATTATTTATTGGATGCGTTCAAATCGATGGAGAGCATCGTCGTAAACAGTCCATTGCATGGCTGTTCGGATTACATATTAAACATCTCATGTTTGAAAGTACCCTCACAAATCATGTTGAATTGGCTGAGTTCGCATCAAATCTATGTTTCCGCAATGGCGACGTGCTTAAACCGTGATGTGCGTCCTTCGCATGTCTTGGAAGCGATGGGTATTGATGGGGGTCGCTTGAATGGGGTCATACGCATCAGCATCGGGTATGTGAATAATTTGGAAGATGCGAAGCGTCTACTTGAAGTCATGGAAGAAGGAATCAAAAAATATGGTCGAATTTAAAGCGGAACGCGTCCTGACTCGTTTTGGGGAGCTTTCAAATAAAGGTAAGAATCGTAAATTGTTTGTCAAACAATTGATTGCGAATCTAAAGGCGCAACTTTCGGCTTATCCTGAAGTTAAATACAAGAATCATTTCGATCGCATCATGGTCGAATTGAATGGTGCGCCTGAGGATAAAGTGATTGATTTGATGCGTCATGTCTTTGGCATTCGTTCAATCAGTCCTGTGGTCTTATGTGATGCGGATATGGATACAATCACACAGGTATGTTTACATTTGATGCAAAAAGAAGAAGCGTGTACGTTCAAAGTCATGACGAATCGTAAAGATAAGCATCTACCTTATAGTTCGGATGCCCTGAATCGCTCTGTGGCGACGGCAATCTTGTTAAACACTGAACATAAAGTTGATGTGCATAAACCAGAATTAAAAATCAAAATTGATGTCGATATGGAGAAAGCTGCGATCTCCACACGTGTTGTGGAAGGTGCAGGTGGCTTTCCAATTGGGGTTGGTGGTAAAGCATTGCTTTTGTTATCGGGCGGAATCGATTCACCTGTAGCAGCTTATCACATCATGCGCAGAGGGGTCGAAGTGGAATGCATCCATTTTGCGGCACCTCCTTATACAACCATTCAAGCTTTGGATAAGGTCAAACAATTGGCTGAAATCTTGACAGCGTATCAAGCAAAGCTTAAACTGCATATCGTACCCTTTACGGATATCCAAATGGAAATCTATAAACAAGCGGGACCCGATTATGGGGTTATCTTGATGCGTCGATCGATGATGCGCATTGCGGAAGTCATCGCCGAAAACAACAAGTGTCTTGCCTTGGTTACGGGCGAGAACCTTGGTCAAGTCGCAAGTCAGACACTGCAAAGCATGCATGCGATTGAAGCGGATGTGGATATGTTGATGTTGAGGCCATTATTGAGTCTTGAGAAGAATGAAATCATTGACCAAGCTAAAAAGATTGGGACGTATGAGACTTCGATTTTACCGTATGAGGATTGTTGTACGATCTTCAAGGTATCAAATCCAGTGACCAAACCAAAGCTTAAGATCGTACGGTTGGAAGAAGCGAAGTGTGATTTGCAGGATAAAGAAGAAATTGCTTTAGCGAATATTGAAACGTTTGTCTTTCCAAGCATTGAAGAAAACTATTTATAGGAGGATTTATGGCATTTGATAAATTAACCGAGGCGCTGAGCGCTACCTTTAAAAAGATTACCAAACAAGATCGTATTTCCGATAAACATCTGGATACGCTTTTAAGTGATGTCCGTTTGGCGTTATTGGATGCGGATGTGAATACCAAGGTCGTCAATGAGTTTTTAACCAAGATTCATGATCAGGCTTTGAATCAAAAGATTCTAAGTTCTTTGAAACCCAATGAAGCTTTGATGAAATTGGTTTATGATGAATTGGTTTTATTGTTGGGTCCTGAGACACCGGATTTTGACTGGCCAAAGGGTCAACGCAAGATCGTTCTTTTCGTTGGTTTGCAAGGTACCGGTAAAACAACCAGTGCGGCTAAGTTGGCGAAGTATCTCAAAGAGAAGAAAGATCGTAAACCGATTCTAGTAGCGGCTGACTTAGCACGACCTGCTGCCATCGATCAATTGGAAATCTTAGGTCAACAGGCACATGTGGATGTTTATGCTGATAAGAATGAAAAGAATGCTTTGAGTTTAGTCAAAGCCGCGATGAAGCACATCAATGGTAAGGATTACGATACCATTTTGGTGGATACCGCGGGTCGTTTGGCGATTGATGAAGCCTTGATGCAAGAATTGAATTCCATCTTCGATTTCTTACGTCCCGATGAAGTCTTATTGACTGTGGATGCTTTGAGTGGTCAAGATGTCATTCATACAGCCGATGGTTTTAATAAAACCTTAAAATTAAGTGGCTTGATCGTCACTAAGTTTGATGCGGATGCCAAGGGTGGTGCTGTTCTTTCTGTCAAAGCCTTGACCGGTGTACCGGTTAAATTGGTTGGGACGGGTGAAAAGCTGGATGATACGGATATCTTCTATCCGGATCGTATGGCAAATCGTTTGATTGGTATGGGGGATTTGATGAGTTTGGTCGAACAAGCTCAATCGAAACTCGATGTGGAAGCCAGCGAACGCAGTATGCAGCGGATGATGGATGGAATCTTCACTTTTGATGATATGTTGGAACAGTTCAATCAACTCAGTAAGATGGGTTCTTTACAAAATATGCTTAAAATGATTCCTGGTGCCAGCCAATTAGCTGGGCAGGTCAACGATCAAGATTCCAATGCGATGATCAAGAAGAACAGAGCGATCATCTATAGTATGACCAAGGAAGAACGCAATGATCCAAGTCTACTTCGAGCATCCCGTAAGAATCGGATTGCGAAGGGCAGTGGGACATCGGTTACAGAGGTCAATCGTTTGATCAATCAGTTTGAAAAAGCGAAAGAACAAATGCGGATGTTGAAGCGGATGTCCAAACAATTTCCTGGATTAAAATAATTATTGACTGTCAAGTTAAAAACCTTGACAGTTCTTTTATTTCGAGTATACTAATGAAGTAAAACATGAGGAGGATCCTATGGCAGTAAAAATTCGTTTAAAGAGAATGGGTGCTAAACAAAATCCATTTTACCGTATCGTCGTTGCAGATTCACGTTACCCACGTGATGGCCGTTTCATTGAAAACATCGGTTACTACAACCCAAACACAAAACCAGCTGAAGTAAAAATCGACTCAGAAGCAGCTTTGAAATGGTTATCCAATGGTGCTCAACCATCCGATACCGTTCGTAACTTGTTGTCTGAAGCTGGTGTCTTAAAAGCATTCCACGATTCAAAAAACAGTAAGTAATCATGAACCTTGAGAAAGCTTTATTAGAATTGGTTCTACCGATCGTCAGTGATAAACAAAGCGTGAGTGTTAAGGAAATGACCAGTTTGAATGAGAATGAAATCTTGCTTTATGTGTATGCAAAAAGCGAAGATGTGGCTCGTTTGATTGGACGTCAAGGAAGCATGGCAACGGCTTTAAGGAATGTTATGGCGATTGCTACGCGGGTTGAAAACAAACGCATTTCGATCAAATTCGAGGCTTATTAGGATGCGATGCATCCTTTTTTAAAACATGAGTGAAAAAATACGCGTTGGTAAAATATTAAGAGGCTTTGGCATCAAGGGTGAGGTGAAGGTGCAGATCATCACCGATGAACCTGAGAAACGCTTCAAAGTCAAAAAGGTGCTTTATCTTAAACAAGATGAAACGTTTTTACCTGTGACGATCACATCGGTTCGTTATCACCAAAGCAATGTGTTGTTGAGTTTTGCGGATCATCCGGATCTGACCAGTGTTGAAGGCTATCATGGTTGTGAATTGTTTATTGATCGTAAAGATATCAAGAGTAAGGACAGTGTCTATGCTTTTGAACTGATGAATGTTTCGGTTTATAAAGAGGATGGATCTTTGGTCGGTGTCGTATCGGATATCTTGGATACCGGTGCGCATATCGTGCTGAGAATCAAAACAGACGCTAAGGATGTCTTGATTCCGTATGTGGATCGTTTCATCGTACGCTTTGATCAAACAAAGAATATTTTGGTCATTCGATGGATGGAGGGTCTATGAAAATCAGTATCTTGACCTTGTTTCCAGAAATGTTTGAAGGTTTCTTGAACACCTCCATTATTAAAAAGGCACGTTTGAAAGAGTTGGTGGAGATCGAATGCATCGATATTCGATCCTTCTCAACCAATAAACACAAGCGTGTGGATGATTATCCCTTTGGCGGAGGTCAAGGTTTGGTCATGGCGGTTCAACCGGTTGTGGATGCCTTGAAGAGCGTTAAAATGGATGATTCCTTTGTCTTGTTGAGCAGTCCACGTGGACAAGTCTTCAATCAAGCCAAAGCTCGAAGTTTGAGTCAGAAAGATCATATCATCTTCATCTGTGGTCATTATGAAGGCTTGGATGAGCGGATCACGCATTATGTGGATGAAGAGATCTCCATTGGGGATTTCATCCTTACGGGTGGTGAATTGGCCAGTATGGTTGTTACGGATGCGGTCGTTCGTCTATTGGATGGCGTTATTCGTGAAAGCTCTCACCAAGATGAAAGTTTTGAACAAGCACGCTTGGAATACCCTCAGTACACCCGTCCTGAAGAGATTGTAGGAATGCGTGTACCGGATGTGCTCTTATCGGGTCATCATAAGAACATTGAAGCCTATCGTTTGAAGGAATCCTTACGTGAGACTTGGTTACGTAGACCTGATTTGTTCTTGAATCAGAAATTGAGTAAAGAAGAGACCAAGGTCTTGATTGAGGTCTTGCAAGAAGAGCTTAAAAAGGATTGATTTATTATTTTATCTGTGTTAAATTAATTGAGCCTATGGCTTAGCTAATTGGCTTGGCTGTTCCGCTGTCGCCTTAAAGATATGAACGGACCAATAAACATAAAGGAGCGTGAGAAAATGAATTTGAATCTAGTAGAACAAATTACAAAGTCTCAAATGCGCACTGATCTTCCTGATTTTAAACCTGGGTACCAAGTCCGTGTGGATGTCCGTATTCAAGAAGGTAACAAATCCAGAATTCAGGCGTTTGAAGGCCTCGTAATCGCCCGTCAGGGCAAAGGCATTGGTGAATCGTTCATCGTTCGTAAAATGTCTTCACAAATCGGTGTAGAAAGAACTTTCCCGGTTCATTCACCCATCATTGAGAGCATCACTGTATTGCGTCGTGGTAAAGTACGTAGAGCTAAATTGTTCTATATGCGTGGACGTTCAGGCAAAGCATCTCGTTTGGTCGAAATTCGTTAGTAAAAGCCGGTCTTCCGGCTTTTCTTCTAAATTATGGAAAAGAAACAAACTTCTCTCATCAAAGAATTCTTCAAAAGCGTCATCACGAGTCTTGTCTTTGTTTTGGTGTTGACCAACTTTGTGGTCAAACCCATCAAGGTCAATGGTTCCAGCATGTATCCAACGCTTAAGGATCAATCCTTGGGATTCGCCAACATTTTAAGTTATCAACTCTTTGGCGTCGATCGCTTTGATGTGGTCATTGTGTATGTGGAGGCTTTGGATGAATATTTGGTTAAGCGTGTCATCGCTTTGCCCGATGAAGTTGTGGAAATGAAAGACGATAAGCTGTATGTGGATGGGGTATTGATTGATCAGAGTTTCTTGAATCAAGATTACTTAAAGGAATTCAATCAATTCACCACCAGTTTTGGACCCCTCAAAGTGGGCGAAAATGAAGTTTTCTTATTGGGTGATAATCGTCCTTATTCCAGTGATTCACGTGTCTTTGGGGCATTCAACCTAGAAGATGTGATCGCAAAAGATACGTATATCTTTTATCCACTCAATGAGATCAATTGGTTTAAAGGTAACTAAATGAACGTACAATGGTTTCCCGGTCACATGACGCGGGCAAAACGCGAAATGCAAGAAAAACTAAAGATGGTGGATATGATCATCGAGTGTCGGGATGCACGCATTCCGCTGTCTTCTGAGAATCCACTTCTTTTAGACTTGGCTAAAGATAAGCCGCGCTTGATTGTTTTAAGCAAACAAGACATGGCCGACCCCATCGCAACGAAAGCTTGGATGCATCATTTGACCAGTGAGAACACCAAAGTCATTACCGTGGATCTGCTTGAGAAAAGCAGTCGGACAAAGGTGATCGATGCGGCTTTGGAAGTCATGAAGCCAAAGTTCGATCGTTGGAAAGCGCGTGGTATTGGAGCGCGTAAGATCAAAGCCATGGTCGTAGGGATTCCCAATGTGGGCAAATCAACCTTGATCAATCAATTGGCGCAAAAGAAGATCATGACGACCGCCAATCGTCCAGGTGTCACGATGGCACTGAAGTGGGCGAATGTGCATCCTAAATTGGATCTCTTGGATACACCGGGTGTATTGTGGCCAAAATTTGATGATGCGAAAGTGGGGATTCGTTTAGCCTTAGCCGGTTCGGTCAGTGAGAAAGTCTTGCCAATTGATGAATTGGCTTATTATGCCTTTAAATTTGTATTAAAACATTATCCAGAAGCTCTGGAAGAACGTTATCAGTATTCGGGGGATGATGTTCAAGCTTTCTTTGAACATCTCGCAAAACTTCGACTTTATGTTCGTAAAGACGAACTCTTGTTGGAGCAAGCGTATCAGACATTTTTACGCGAAGTACGCCAAGGAACGTTAGGAGCGATGAGTTTTGAGTATGTTGAAAACGTGGATTGAGAATGAATTTGAAGATGCATGTATTTTAGGTTTGGATGAAGCAGGTCGTGGACCGATGGCTGGACCTTGTGTCGTAGCCGGCGTCGTATTGCCAAAAGGATATACACATCCCTTGATCAACGATTCCAAACAATTGTCAGCGAAACAACGTCAAATCTGCTTTGATGATATCCTACGCGATGCCTTATGGGTCATGGTTGTGACGGTGAGTCCGGAGACGATCGATCAAAAGAACATCTACCAGTCAACCAAGGACTCCATGCGTATGATTGCGAAGTTCTCGGATGCGAGCTTGGTTTTGAGTGATGCGATGCCATTTAATGTAAAAGACAAACGTGTCTTGGATTATATCAAAGGGGATTCATTGAGTATTTCGATTGCGGCCGCAAGCATCATTGCCAAGGTCACACGCGATCGCATGATGGATATCTATGATGAGGTTTATCCTGAATATGGCTTCAAACGGCATAAGGGCTACCAAACCAAGGAACATAAAGAAGCTTTGTTAAAGTATGGAGTCTTACCGATTCATCGCAAATCGTATGAACCGGTTCGTCAACGGCTTCAAGCCAATCTTTTTGATTTATAATCAGGAGACTAAATCGTTCATGCATATATAGAAGTATGAAACGCGAACAATTACTTGCCTATAGTTTAAAATACAAGGGAGATCATCGATTGATCAAAGCGGCACTATTGCGCAATGAGCACTACGATGTGTGTACTTATAATGAAAAGTATTTGACTTTAGTGGATGCCAATTATCCGCAAAGTTTGAAACAACTTCATGATCCACCCTATGTCTTATATTTGCGAGGTCGTATCGACCTTTTAAATTTGCCCATGTTAAGCATCATCGGGAGTCGCAATCATGGATCCTACAGTGCAAACTGGACGAAGCAATGTGTCGAACACTTCAGTGACTATGTCATCGTGAGTGGGATGGCAAAGGGCATTGATGGACTCGCGCATACCCATGCGCTTAAACAGGGAACGATTGCGGTCTTAGGTTGTGGCATCGATCTGATATATCCGAAACAGAATACGGAGCTCTACTATCTGATCGCAAAGATGGGGTGTATTCTCTCGGAATACCCCGAAGGAACACCCATTCAGAAACATCAGTTTGTGGCACGCAATCGGATCATTGCAGGACTCGGAAGTGCTTTATTGGTCATGGAATCACACTTGAAAAGTGGTTCGATGATCACGGTTAACGATGCCTTGGATTGTGGCAAGGATGTGTATTGTTTACCCTTTAGTTTGGATATGCCTGAGGGTCAAGGAAATAACCTTTTGATTCAGCAAGGCGCAAATATCTTGACAAACCCTTTAGAATTAACCAAACTATGAAATACAGACGTCCTCAAACGAGAGCGTTGCGTTAGGAGTTAAGATGCGAAATTTAGTTATCGTGGAGTCACCCTCCAAATCCAAAACCATTCAGAAATATCTTGGGGATGATTATGAAGTTGTTTCCTCCAAGGGACATATCCGCGATTTAGCAACCACGGGTAAAGGTGGTTTGGGTGTGGATGTGGAACATGACTTCAAACCCAGTTATAAAATAAACAAAGACAAAGGCGATACCGTCAAACAACTTAAGACAAAGGCGAAGAAAGCTCAGATGGTTTATCTGGCAACCGACCCTGACCGCGAAGGAGAAGCCATTTCGTGGCACTTGGCGGATGAACTTGAGTTGAGTGAAGACAAGACGCAACGTGTCGTTTTTAATGAAATCACCAAACCAGCCATCTTGGCTGCTTTTGAACATCCACGTCATATTGATATGAATTTGGTACGTTCGCAAGAAACACGTCGTATTTTGGACCGTATCATTGGTTTTAAGCTATCCAAGCTCTTACAAAATAAGATCGCAAGTAAATCAGCGGGACGTGTTCAGTCGGTTGCGTTACGATTGATTGTTGAGAAGGAAAAAGAAATCCTAGCCTTCGTTCCTGAAGAAAAATGGAACATCAAGGCAAGTTTTGAAAAGGATAAGATTGAATTTGATGCGGATATTGATAGTTTTCAAAATAAGAAATTAAAATTAAAGAATAAAGCGGAAAGCGATGCCGTCATGGCTGCTTTGGGTTCAACCTTTACGGTTGAATCCATCACCGAAAAGCAAGCCGCTAAGGCGAATAAATTTGCTTTCATTACTTCAACCCTACAACAAGAAGCCGCGAATAAGTTAAATTTTCCTGCAAAGAAAACAATGCGTATCGCACAGAAGTTGTATGAAGGGGTGCAGATGAGTGAGGGTCAAGAAGGTTTGATCACCTACATGCGTACCGATTCAACCCGTTTCTCGGATCAATTCGTCAAAGATGCGCAGGCTTATATCAAGGCGACCTATGGTTCGGAGTATGTTGGTCATTACCAAGTCAAAAAGAGTGAGAATGCCCAGGATGCGCATGAAGCCATCCGTATGACGCATATTGAATATACACCTGAAGTATTGAAAGATGTCTTGAGTGCGGATGAGTTGAAACTCTACAGTTTGATTTATGCACGAAGTCTAGCTTCACTGATGAGTTCACCAAAGACAAAAACCATTACCGTCAATTTGGACCAAAATGGTTACCGTTTTGTGGCAAAGGGCAGTAAATTGGAATTTGACGGTTACTTAAAAGTTTATGGTAAGTACGAAACCAGTAAAGATAAATGGTTGCCTCATTTGGATGAAGGTGAAAAACTTGAATGCTTGAAAAATGAAGCGATTCAAAGTTTCACCAATCCACCTCTACGTTATTCTGAAGCACGCTTGATTGAAGCTTTGGAAAGCAAGGGCATTGGTCGTCCAAGCACCTATGCGATGATCATCGATACGATCGTGGAACGTTTATATGTAACCTTGGATAAAGGTGAGAACAGTCGTACCAAAGTCTTCATTCCAACCGATCAAGGTTTCTTGACGGATGCGAAGTTGCAGGATCATTTTGAATCCATCATCAATGTGGATTACACTGCGCAAATGGAAAGTGAATTGGATCATATTGCAGAGGGTAATCAAGATCATGTGGAAGCGTTGAATCGCTTCTATGAGCGTTTCTTACCACTCTTAACTGCAGCTTATGAGCAGATGGAAAAGATCAAGCCGACGGAAGTGGGACGTGAGTGTCCGGATTGCGGCAGTCCCTTGGTTGAACGTAATGGCCGCTACGGGAAGTTTGTGGCGTGTAGTAATTATCCAACATGTAAACATGTCGAACGTGAAGTTGTGGAACCCGTATTGACGGGTGAGATGTGTCCGAACTGTGGCAAACCGCTTGTCGAAAAGATGGGTCGTTTCGGTAAGTTTGTGGCTTGTAGCGATTATCCAAGCTGCAAAACCATCATCAAAACCGCTAAGCCAAAAGCTGAACTCAAACAAACCGGTGAAATGTGTCCGGATTGTGGAAGTCCTTTAGTTGAGCGTTTCAATCGCTTTGGCAAGACCTTTGTGGGTTGTTCAAGCTATCCAAAGTGTAAATACATTCAAAAGAAAGCAAAACAAGATGACGAAGCATAAAGCGGTTAAAGTGATTGGGGCAGGCTTGGCAGGTTGTGAAGCGACCTGGCAGCTTGTCAAACGCGGTATTCCCGTGCATTTATATGAAATGCGTCCTAAGAAGATGACGCCTGCGCATAACACTTCTGCGTTTGCGGAATTGGTGTGTTCAAATTCATTGCGCAGTGATGCACTCTTGAATGCGGTTGGGGTCTTGAAACAAGAACTGCGTATGGTGGACAGTTTGATCATTCGTTTTGCGGATGAACATCGTGTGCCAGCAGGCAGTGCTTTAGCGGTGGATCGTGAAGGTTTCTCAAAAGCCATCACCGATTTCTTACGTAACCATCCTTTGGTGACCATTTTTAATGATGAAGTCACGGAACTTGTGGAAGATGAAGATACGATCATTGCGACGGGTCCTTTAACATCGGATCCTTTAGCGGAATTCATACGTAAACGTTTCAATCAAAGCTCCCTCTATTTTTATGATGCGGCTGCGCCGATCATTGAGAAAGATTCCATCAATTTCGATATCGCTTACTATAAATCACGCTATGATAAAGGGGATGCGCAGGATTACATCAATTGTCCAATGACAAAAGAAGAATTCGAGCATTTCTATGAAGAACTGATCAATGCGGAAGTGGTACAACCCAAAGATTTTGAAAAAGAAATCTTTTTTGAAGGATGCATGCCTTTTGAAGTCATGGCCAAACGCGGACCCAAAACCCTTACGTTTGGACCGATGAAGCCGGTTGGCTTATCTCCGGATCGTGAAAAACCACGTCCTTATGCGGTTGTCCAGCTCAGACAGGACAATGCGGCTGCGTCCCTCTATAATATCGTGGGTTTTCAAACCCATTTGACTTGGCCGGAACAACGTCGCATCATCCGTATGATTCCGGGTCTAGAAAATGCGGAGTTTGCACGTTATGGTGTCATGCATCGCAATACCTACATCAAGTCACCGAACTTGTTGAATCAAAGCTACCAAGCCTTGGACAATGAGCATTGGTATTTCGCAGGTCAGATGAGTGGGGTTGAAGGTTATGTCGAATCCTGTGCGAGTGGTTGTGTCGCCGGCATCGATATGGCACGAAGATTATTGGGCTTAGAACGCTTTTACTTCTCACCAAAGACTGTCATGGGTGCGATGGCTTATTACATCACCCATACAGATGCGGAAAGCTTCCAACCGATGAATGCGACCTTTGGCTTATTGAATTATGAAGACAAGGGGAAGAAACATGACCGTAAGGAGCGGATGGCGAACAGCTGTCTCGAAGCTTTTGCGGAACAAATCAAAACCTATGATGTATGAACATATTGATGCTTTCTTAAAAAACATTCGTTTGAAAAATACGGGGTCGATCCATACCGAAGCAGCGTATGCACGTGATATCCGACAGTTTCATGCGTTTTGCCTGGATCAGGGTATCGAGGATTTTAAAGACGTCGATCTGAATCAAGTTCATCAATATCTCAGTCATTTGAATCAAGCATCGAATACCGGTTTGAAAGCCAGTACTTTAGCGCGTAAATGTTCCAGTTTACGCTCTTTTTATGACTATTTGTATGAGCGACATCTTGTGACCAACAACCCCTTTAAGGATCTCAGCCCGATTCGCCAAGCGAAACATCTCCCCGATTTTCTACTCTTCGATGAGATGATGCGGCTCTTGGATAGTTTTGAATTGGAAGATAAAGAGGGGTATCGCAATCGTGTGCTCTTTGAGTTGATGTATGCCTGTGGTTTGCGTGTATCCGAAGTCACAGCGCTTAAAATCAATGAGATTGATAGTGAAGACATGTTTCTACGCTTTGTCGGTAAGGGGAAGGTGGAACGCATGGTTCCGTTCTATCCAGCCATGCAGAAGAAGCTTAAACATTACTTAAAAGAAATCAGACCTCAATATGAACACGCTGTTTTACATCCTTATGTGTTTGTGAACAGCAAAGGGGATCGATTAAGCCCAAGAGGTGTTCAATTCATTTTGGATAAGGCGGCACAAATGGCGGGCATCAATCGAACGGTTCATCCGCATATGTTGCGTCATTCATTTGCGACACATTTGTTGGACAATGGAGCAGATCTACGGATGGTCCAAGAACTCTTGGGGCATGCGAATCTATCCACAACGCAGATTTATACGCATGTGACCTTGGATCGTTTAAAAGCGAGTTATCAAAAGGCATTTGAGCGGGCGAAGAAATGACTTAGTGCTTGTCATCTCGGTCTGGCTATGGTATATTATTGAATGGCATCTTAGGGATGCACTTCACACACCCGGGATTCACGATTCCGTGCTCAATTTAGAGTTAATCGTGTTAGAACGAGTGGAGGACTAACGGAAAGCGAGGAATAATTATGTCAGTCGTATCGATGAAGAAGTTATTAGAACACGGAACCCATTACGGTCATCAGACTAAGAAATGGAATCCAAAAATGAAGCCTTATATCTACACAGCGCGGAATAAGGTCTACATCATCAACTTGGAAAAGACTTTGGAAAAGTTGGATGATGCGTATGCAGCAATGCGTGCAATCGCTGAAAAGAATGGAAAAGTATTGTTCGTAGGAACCAAGAAGCAAGCTCAACAAATCGTTTTGGATGAAGCATTGCGAAGTGGTGCTTTCTACATCAACCAACGTTGGTTGGGTGGAACCTTGACAAACTTCAGAACCATTCAAAAGCGTATCAAACGTTTATTGGATATCCAAGAAATGGAAGCAGCTGGAACTTTAGCTGTTTATCCTAAGAAGGAAATCGCACAAATCAAAAAAGAAGAAGCCCGTTTAGAAAATTTCTTGGGTGGAATCAAAGATATGAAGAAAGTACCGGATGCGGTCTTCGTTGTTGATCCAACAGAAGATTACAATGCGGTTTTGGAAGCTAAGAAATTGGGCATCCCTGTCTTCGCAATCACCGATACCAATGCCGATCCAGATATGATCGATTATGGTATCCCTGCAAATGATGATGCGATTCGTTCCATCAAAATCATGGTCAGCTTGATGGCTGATGCGATTGTAGAAGCAAAGGGTGGCATCTTGACCTATGCTCACCAAGAACAAGATCTTGAAAAGGATATCACCATGAGTGATGTCATCATCAATGTCAACCAACAAAATGAAGAGAATGAACGTCGTCGTCGTCAACGTATGGAAGAACGTCGTCAACGTGATGAACGCAGTGGCCGTCGTCCTTACGATCGTAATCGTGAAGGTGGCGATCGTCCAAAACGTGATTTCAAACAATACACACCACGTCCAACTGAAAAAACTGAAGCGACTGCAGCTCCTGCAGAAGTAAAGGTTGAAACAAAAGAGGTAAGTGAATAATGATCACAGCAGCACAAGTTAAAGAATTAAGAGACAAGACGGGCGCAGGCATGATGGACTGCAAGAAAGCCTTGACGGAAACCGATGGCGATTTAGCGAAAGCGATCGACTGGTTGCGCGAAAAGGGTATTTCGAAAGCAGCGAAGAAAGCTGACCGTGTTGCGGCTGAAGGCTTGACGAGAGCGGTCGTGAATGGCAATCGTGCCGTCGTATTTGAAGTGAATTCAGAAACCGATTTCGTTGCGAAGAATGAACAATTCTTGGAATTGTTAAACGTTTTGAGCGATGCCTTGGTCAACAGCTCTGTCAAGAACCTTGAAGAAGCTTTGGCTTTGGAAGTCAATGGTAAAACCGTTGAAGCCTTGGTTGTGGATGCGACTGCGACGATTGGTGAAAAGATCACCTTGCGTCGTGTTGAAGTATTGGAAAAATCCGATGCGGAAGTCTTTGGTTCCTATGTACACATGGGTGGCAAGATCTCTGTTATTGCGAAGTTGAGTGCTACGGATGATGCGGATGTGGCGAAGGATATGGCGATGCAAGTTGCGTCGATGAATCCAAGCTATATTTCACGTAATCATATGCCGGCTGATTTCATTGAGCATGAACGTAAGATTCAAACTGAAATCATCAAGAACGATGAAGCTTTGGCTAGCAAGCCAGAAGGCGTCTTGAAGGGTATCTTGGAAGGTCGTTTAAGCAAGTCGTTGCAAGATAGCAGTTTAGTCGATCAATTGTTCTTTAAAGATCAAGATAAGAAAGTTGCGGATGTCGTAAAGGCAGCTAAGACTGAAGTATTGGCATTTGTACGTTACGCTGTCGGTGAAGGCATCGAGAAGAAAGCGGATAATTTTGCTGAAGAAGTTTTAAATCAAACTTTTGGTCAGTAATTCATTAAAGGACACGTTTGTGTCCTTTTCTTAAAAGGGAGGCAGCATGTACAACAGAATCTTACTAAAACTCAGTGGTGAAGCGCTTGCTGGAACCAGTAATGGATTTGATGCGGAAGTTTTGGCTCGTATCGCCAATGAAGTCAAAGAAATCACCGAGATGGGCATTCAAGTTGCGATTGTTGTCGGGGGTGGTAACTTCATCCGTGGCAAGTTTGCGGAACAGATGGGCATTGATCGTGTGCAGGCCGATTACATGGGCATGCTGGGAACGGTGATCAATTCGATCGCCATCCAAGGTGTCTTTGAGAAACATGGCGTCATCACGCGTGTGCAAACTGCGATTGAGATGAGCAAGATTGCCGAACCGTTCATTGTTCGTCGTGCGATCCGCCATCTTGAAAAAGGTCGTGTCGTGATCTTCGCGGCCGGTACGGGCAGTCCTTATTTCTCAACCGATACAACCGCTGCGCTGCGTGCATCTGAAATTGGTGCCGATGTCATCTTGATGGCTAAGAATGGTGTGGATGGTGTCTATGATGCGGATCCAAAAGTAAATCCGAATGCGAAGCGTTATGATCACTTGACCTATCGTGAAGTCATCACGCGCAATCTACAAATCATGGATCATACGGCCATTACGATGTGTGCGGATAACAACATCGATTTGATCGTCTTTAACATGAATCAAAATGGAAATATAAAAAAAGCTGTAATTGACCGAAATATTGGTACAATAATATCAAAAGAGGAGAATTAAAATGAAAGCACATTTAGACGCTGCCAAAGAAAAAATGGCTAAACGCATTGAAAAGTTGGAACACCACTTCAGTACCATTCGTACGGGTCGTGCAAATCCTACACAACTAGCCGATGTTCATATCGATTACTACGGAACACCGACTCCGATCAGTCAGATCGCGAGCATCAATGTCGTAGAAGGTCGTCAGATGGTCATCAAGGCTTATGACAGTTCCAGTCTACGTGCCATTGAACATGCGATTCAAGCTGCGAACTTGGGTTTCAATCCAACCAACGATGGTTCTGTGATTCGTATCCTCGTTCCTGCACTTACCGAACAAACGCGTAAGGAATTGACGAAGGAAGTTGCGAAACATGGTGAAGAAGCGAAGGTTGATCTTCGTAATATCCGTCGTGATGCGAATGATCACATTAAAAAAGATGATGCATTGAGTGAAGATATGGAAAAGGAAGCTTTGGACAAGGTTCAAAAGTTGACGGATGAACATATCAAGATTGTTGATGAGATGATCAAAGCAAAAGATAAGGATATCATGACTGTTTAAGCTCACTAAGTGAGCTTCTTTTGTAAAGGGGAGACCATGGGATTCAAACATGTGGCCATCATCATGGATGGCAATGGACGTTGGGCAAAAGCCCAGCACCAACAACGTACGTTCGGCCATCTTCAAGGCAGTGAGAAGGTACGTGAGATTGCGATTGCGGCGAATGATATAGGCATCGAGGTTTTGACCTTGTATGCTTTTTCGACGGAGAATTGGAAACGTCCTAAAGAAGAAGTGGATTATTTGATGAAGTTACCGGATGTCTTTTTCAATAAGTTTCTAAAAGAATTGATGGCAAAGAACATCCGTATTCAAACGATTGGTGAACTGGAGGCTTTTCCAGATTCAACGCGACAAGTTTTGGAGCGTGCGATTCAAACAACTTCGAAGAATACAGGCATGATCCTGTGTTTTGCGATGAATTATGGTGGCCAACGTGAGATCATCTTAGCTGCGCAGAAGTATCACGAAGCGGTTGTAAATGGTATAATAAATAAAGATTTAAGTCCAGAAATCTTTGAACAATTCTTGATGACCAAGGATTATCACGCTGTTGATTTGTGTATCCGGACCTCGGGTGAACAACGCTTATCCAACTTTCTCTTATGGCAGTTGGCCTATGCGGAGTTGATTTTCGAAGCCTTGCCTTGGCCGGAACTAACGGGGGATCATTTCAAAGAATTGGTCTTGGATGCGACTAAGCGTGATCGACGCTTCGGAGGTCTTTGATGAAACAACGCTTTTTGACGGCTTTAGCGATCATTGCGGTTGTGTTGCCTGCGTTTTTATATGGTGGCTGGCCATTTCGCATCGTTGTTTTCTTCTTTATTTTGACATCGCTTTATGAGATGTATGCCGTTAAGAAGGATGTTTGGCCAATTTGGCTGTATTTCATCATGATCGCTTTGATCATCTTGTTTGCGGTTTTGGATTTGGAGAAGCTTTATATTGCGTTCATCTTATTGATGATTGCCTTATTCATTTTGACCATTAGTTTCGAGTGGTTCACGCCACTTGATTTAACGTATATCTTTACCATGCTCATCCTTTTGACGACAGCACTACGTTCGGTTTTCCTGACGGTGAGTTATGGTCGCATCGAACTCGTATATCTCTTGGTGGTGACGTTCTTAACGGATACGGGTGCTTATTTTGCAGGCTATTACTTTGGAAAGAATAAGCTGAATGAACGCATCTCACCTAAGAAGACCATTGAGGGTTCAATTGGTGGTTGGATCGTTGGGGCGGTTTCTGGTTTGGTCTTTGCCTATTTCTTGGTGGATCGACTACCGTTCACAATGATGATCGTGAGCAGTTTGATGCTTCCGATTATCTCTCAAATCGGGGATTTGGCGTTCAGTTCAATCAAGCGTCATTATAAGATCAAAGACTTTGGGACCATCTTCCCAGCCCATGGGGGTGTCTTGGATCGGATCGATAGCTTGTTGTTTACTTTGATGGCTTTCTATGTGCTCTTGATGTTGTGGATGTAAAATGAGAAAAATCGTAATTTTAGGCGCCAGTGGTTCAATTGGCACACAGACTTTGGATGTCGTAAAGCAACATCCATCTGCCTTGCGTTGCTTAGGCATCAGTGTGGGTCAAAACATCCCTTGGTTGTTTGAACATTTAAAAAATCATCAGTATGACTTGGTTGTGGTTCAAGATGAGTTTGATGCGAAGTCATTAGCACTTTTCTACCCAAATCAAGCATTTTCATTTGGTGGTGAAGGTTTAATTAAGTTAGCATGTTTAAATGATGCGGAAGTCGTGGTCAATGCCTTGGTTGGTTTTGCGGGTTTGGTCCCAACACTTAAAGCGATTGAAGCAAAGAAAGATATTGCTTTAGCCAATAAGGAAACCTTGGTTGTGGCTGGTGAAATGGTCATGGCGAAAGTCCATGAACATCAAGTCAATCTTAGACCCATCGATTCCGAGCATTCTGCGATTTTACAAGCACTACAAGGCAATGATCCCAAAGCAATCAAGCGATTGATCGTTACGGCTTCTGGGGGCTCATTCAGAGATAAGACACGTGAAGAACTTAAAGAAGTAACAGTTGAAGATGCCTTGCGTCATCCCAATTGGTCGATGGGTAAGAAGATCACCATTGATTCCGCTACCTTGGTTAATAAAGCATTCGAGGTCATTGAAGCCCATCACTTATTCAATCTACCGTATGAACAGATCGATGTGATCGTCCATAAGCAAAGCATCATTCATTCGATGGTCGAATACATCGATGGATCCATCATGGCACAATTGGGTACACCCGATATGCGTGTCCCCATACAATATGCACTCTGTGGACCAGAACGATTAACTTTAGATGCCAAAGGATTGGATTTCACATCCTTGGCTCAATTGGATTTCAAAGCCTTGGATCCTGACTTCTATCCTTTGTTTCCGCTTATCATATCCGCTGCAAAGCAGGGTGGAAATCGGATGTGTGTGGTGAATGCGGCGAATGAAGCCGCCATCCAACTCTTCTTAAACAATGAAATCAAGTATCTTAACATTGAAACAGTCATTGAAGATTGTTTGAATCATTTTCCTTATGCATCGAATTTAAGCATTGAACAAATGGTTGAATTGGATGCGAAGGTTAAAGACTATGTATTGCATCAACATAAGGAGCTTTCATGACAAATATTCTCTATTTCGTCTTTGTCTTAGGGGTCATCGTATTGATCCATGAGATTGGACATCTCATAACAGCTAAACTCTTCAATGTGTATTGTAAAGAGTTTGCGGTTGGTATGGGACCTAAGATCGTTAGTAAGAAGTTTGGTGAAACTGAATACAGTATTCGTGCTTTTCCTTTGGGTGGCTTTGTGTCCATGGCAGGGGAAGAGGGTGTGGATACGGATATCAGCTTTGAACGCAGTATTCTAGGGATCAAACCGTGGAAGCGGATGATTGTGATGTTGGCGGGGATCTTTATGAACTTCGTCTTGGCTTCATTGATCTTTATTGGTATCTACATGGTTCAAGGTTATGCGGTGGAAGCACCGAAGCCGATCATCAGTGGCATCATTGCGGATTCGCCATCGGAAGCAGCTGGATTTACCCAAGGCGATGAAATTGTTAAAATCACCTTTATCGATGGCACAACGATTGTCCCTGAAGATTTCTATGAAATCATCACGTATATTCAAATGTATACTGGAGAAACAACGTTTACCGTGGATCGTGATGGTAAGTTAATCGATATTACGGTTCAGCCTGCCTTTATTGAGGAAGAAAATCGTTATTTCTTAGGTTTAGAGATTCCACCTGCGACGGCGATTGAAATCAATGCGTTCCAAGCGATTGGATATGGGTTCAAGGAAGTTAAGAATACCGTGGATGACATGGTCTTCACCTTATCACGTTTGGTTCGTGGTATTGGTTTGAATGCAGTGAGTGGTCCGATTGGCATCTATCAGGTCACTGCTCAACAAGCATCCTATGGCTTCATTAATATTCTATATCTCATGGGATTGTTGTCAATCAATGTGGCAATCTTCAACTTATTACCACTTCCGATCCTAGATGGGGGTCGAGTTGTCTTGACTCTTTATGAATGGATCTTTAAGAAGCCGATGAGTAAGAAGGTAGAACAAGCACTGATGATGATCAGTGTCGGACTCTTATTACTCCTGATGGCTTTTGTGACGATGCAAGATATCTTTAGATTGATGTAAGTTTTATGCTAAAATGAAACATATGAAATTCTATCAAAGTAAAGTAAATCTACTCTTAATCAGTTTGGTGCTCAGCTTATCCGTGTTGTTTGGTTTTTCCATGCAACGCAATCTAAGTATTGAGACACCGATTCGTATCATTGATTTTAGAAGTATGGAATCGGATGCGCTTTTGGCTTGGGGCCAAGAGAATGATATTCAAATAAAAACAACGGAAGAATACAGTGAAGATGTCGCAGCAGGTATGGTCATCTCTCAGAGTTCGATCGTTGGGGAACGCTTGTATGCGGGATCGACGATCAATGTGATTCTGTCGAAAGGACCGGATCCTGAAGTCATCGTTAATCTGATTGATTTCACAGGTAAAGATATTGGTGAGATTCAGCTCTTCATTGAAGAGAACAAATTGATGGCCGCTGAGATTCTCTTTGAGAAGAGTGATGTCATCCAGTCGGCATATTACATTAAGAAAAATATCGATGCGGAGTCGATTCAACGTAAAACGCCAATCAAATTCTATATCTCTACAGGGTCTAAGGATGAGTTGACGACGGTAAGTGTTCCAGATTTTACAGAGTACACACGCCAACAAATCTCAACTTGGTCGTCTACGAATAACATCAAAGCGAACTTTGTGGAAGAGTTCCACGATACGGTTGCGGCAGGTAAGGTGATCAGCCAATCCCAAGCCGCAAATACACAAGTTTATGATGGCAGTAGTATCACATTCAAGATGTCTTTGGGTGTTGGAGTTGTCTTAGAGAACTTTGTTGGTAAGACAAAGGGAGCCATTGATAAGTTCATTTCAGATAATGGCTTAAAGGTTAATTACAGCTTCTCCTACAACGCTACACAGAATAAGGATGTCGGAGTCAGTATGAGTCCAAATGCTTCTGTTCGTGTTCCTAATGGCTCTACAGTCAATGTCACTTTATCCTTAGGTAAGATCAGTGTATCGAACTTTACAGGTAAAACACTCAGTCAGCTTAATGCTTGGGTGAGTGAGCAGAATAAATTGGGAGCTAACTTAAAAGTTACTTCCACACAAGATTACAGTGCAAGCACCGCAAGTGGTCAACTCATCAGTCAAACACCTTCCAGTGGAGATATCAACCCAGGTTCAACCATTAGGGTTTCGGTATCTAAGGGTGAAGGGGTAGTGGTAGGTACATACAAAGGTACAACTAATACCAATGTTCAAGAAGGTTTGAGACTAAATAAAGTAGAAGTTTATAGTAACCTTGCATCAGGATCAGTTCTTGAACAATCTATTGCGGCAGGTACAAAAGTTGATTCTGGTACTTCGATTACATTAACTATTTCAATAGGGAAGCCTACGGTGAATAGTTATGCTAATCAATCGTTTGCAAATTTGCAGGCTCATATTAACAGTTTGAACTCTAAAGGTGCAAGTCTCTCTTTGTCTAAGGCAGGAGAAGAATTCAATTCAAGTGTAGGAAAAGGAAGCGTGATTTCCAATTCAACGGGTATTGTTAATGTAGGATCGGGAATATCTTATACAGTCTCTTTGGGAAGAAGTGTTATTGTTCCAACTTATTCCGCTGGTATGAATCATGCTGATCTAGTAGAGAGTTTTGTCAAAGTTGACAGCGATACTGCAGAGGGAACTGTTGTAGATCAATCGATACCAGCTGGTCGTGAAGTCGCAGTTGGAACAAACATAACAGTTTATGTTTCTAAAGGTCCTAAGATTGGTATATCTTTATATGACTTTAGTTTATTGAATAGTTATCCTTCTGATCAAATACCAGGCAAGATTTCTGAAAAATGTACTGAAATGAGCAATGCAGCTAAAGGCACTATTTACTGCAATATCGATAATTCTATTACAAGAGAAGGTGCATCAGGCAAGGTCTTTGATCAAAATCCAGATCCATCAACTATCATTTATGCTGGTGATTCTATAACGATATATATAGGGAAGTAAGCCAATTTATAATACTGGTAATTTATTAGATCCATTCAAAGTCTATATTGTTTTGAATGGATTTTTATTTGATATCCAATAATATTGTTTGATTTACCGAGTAGCATAAATATGCTCATGAGAACATATGTCTTTGAATACTTAAACACAGATATAACTGGGATGTTTCTAGACATGACATAGTTTCTTGCTTGATATATTTTCAATATATTTGCTTTTAGTGCAGTAATTGTTAAGCTTAAACACGATATTTAATAACTTAATTGTTAATAAATAGAGGTATCGATGTGAGAATTGTTGCAAATTAAAAAAGAGAAGGCATTTGTGTTTTCCTTCTCTTGTACCTTAACATTATCATTTAGAAACGTATTATAAAGTATAATATTATCATCACTACTAAATTAGTTGAAATTTGTTTAATAGTGCTTTATGGTGTAGATACAGATTTATCAGCAACGATTAAATCATAATTTCTTCGTTCTGGTTTGAACTTTAATGTATAAATTCTAGTGCTATTTTCTACTACGATATCTCCCTTAAAACCAAAATCTCTAAACTCTACAATATCTTCTATAGAGTTAGATTTGATATAAAGCATAAGTTTGTAGTTACCAGCAAGTAGTTTTGATAGATCGATGTTAGATTCATTGAACCATGAGTGTATATAGTCATACGCACCTAATGAAGGATCGAAATCACCAGTGGTAGGTATCAAGTCAATGCTAAATGGAACTGTAGAAAGATTTACTTGATCAACAATCAGCAACTTAAGTGCTTTGTCATCAATTTCGCCCATGTTTGCATTATTGATGTAACCTAGCCCTCTTAAAGAGAGCAGCTGGTTATCATCAACGATGAAATCATAAATTCTTGCAACGGACATGTATTCAGTTGGTAAGCTCGGGGATATTTGAATTGTAGGCATGTTTGAGGTCTTGATAATATGATACTCCATAGTGTTCCAACTATCTAACACCGTTTTGTACAGAACATTGTTAACAATTTTAGCATTGGGTATTATTGGATTTAAGGCGGGTTCCCTTAGAAGGGTGGAACCTGTAGTATCACCTGAAGTTGTAACTAATTCAAGCGCGAAACTACCGTCAGAAACGAGTGATAAATCAATCACTCCCTCAAATCCAACTGAATTATAAACCAGTCCATTGTAGTTATTAAAGTCTTCGGGTAAAACGGTCAAAGGATATGACGTCTTGCTTCCATCAATTAATGAAATCATATTCAAAGTGTGAGTAACTATGGAAATATCATCCATAGCAGTATGATCTAGAATACCTCTACCTTTTATATAGAGTTCTGTATCACTTGACCATCTAAAATCGACCAATTTAGTTAGTAGTACATCGGTGGTTTCAATAACTGTAATAGGTGATGATGATGTGTTTATTAATGAGAGTTTTGATTTATCAATATAAAGACGAGATGCATTCCAGTCGTATGGTACTAAACCTGGTGTACTACCAGTTATTATAGTTCCATTTATAATAGGGTTTGTAGATTGAATTATATAATCATTAACAATACTAGCTGTAATCAAACTTGGGTAATTAGTTGCACGTTCATTAATTGAATATGCAATATTTTGAAGCTCAACATCCTTGTAATAAGTACGATCAGTAGAATTAAAAATAGCCAATTGATACTTATTTAAATCTTTCAAACCTAAATAACGATCGATCCTAAACGCATAACCCGCTATTTTAATACTCCACCAAGGATCAGATGCGTAACGTGTATTAATTCCTGCGCCTTTTATCCCAATGTTTGATGCATAGAAGAGTGAATTATTAGTTGTGGCATTATAGTTGCTGTAATCAAGATAATGTCTAAGGTTGATACCCATGTGTTCATCTACGGATTGTTCGACACTGTCAAAAGTATAAGCACTATCCGGATTGCTGTCATATGCACCATAACCAAAGAGATTAAATCGATTGACGGCATAACTACTTGTTCCATATGCACTCTCATGTATTGCCATGGAGTAGATCATCAGAGCATTCATCCCATAGGTATTTTGAGCGTTAACGAAAGCACTACCTTTATCCTTCATAACACTTGAGTTTGGGTCAAGCTTATTGACGGCAAAGTAATAATTGAAATACTCATCTAACTCTAGTGAACTATACTGCGTAACCGTTCTTAGATTTAAAAAGTCATAATAGTTGAAGTAAAGACCAGGAACTCCGTTTACAGTAATAGGATTCTTCAAATCCATATCTGTATAAAATACAATTCCATCTGGACTATAATAGGTCCCAATGGGCAACCAATCTGGGGCAACTCCATAGGAATAAGTATTGACATACAAAGCTGTGTCCACTTGAACTGATATTTGTCTGATTGTGACCGTACCCGTTTTTGTCGTGCTTGATACATCGGATACTTTATATTGCGTGATGTTGGGTCGAATGATATGCCCTGTATAAGTATTATCCAATGAATTTCGCGTCGTAAAACTGATGAACCAATCATTTGAACGATTTTCGACATAAATGAGTGGAATGATATCGATGCCATTGACTTGAATAAATCCTCTTGCCCCATTGACTTCAACTTCAGCCACTAGATCGGAAGGCTTAATGACCTCAGAAGGGGACTTTGACTTGATTTGCGTATTGTAGTAGTAAAGGGGATTTGCTTGATTGATGTATGTGTAGGGAATGGTTTGGGCTTTATCTTTCCAAATATTGATGGTATCTGAGTATAGGTAGGTATGATTCTGTGAATACGCCATCGCCCGATCTGCAGCCACGATATTCATAGGGCTGTAGGACTCTTTATGTCTAATAACAACGTTCGGAGCTACTGCAGCTTCACTCAACATGAAATCATAAGCTTGTTGGAATTGTGTTTCTTCAAAACAGCCTAGTTTGGTAAACTGATCTTTACCTGTTATACGGTCTACACTATATTGATTTACTGCACATGCGACTGGCACATCAGCTGCCGCATACGTAATCGTCCAAGCTTCCGCTTGGACTAATACGAGTAAAAGAGTGATTAGAAATATGAATAAGCGTTTCATTAATTACCTGTGAGTGAAAGTGAATAGTATTTATCATCAGAAACGGAGAGATAAATTTGAGCTTCAGTGAATGAAGCTAATTCGACATCCCCTAAGACTTCAAAGAAGAGATAGCCTTCTACGGTATCACTGATATAGACATTGCTTAAGTTCGTAGCCCCATCTATCAGATAGGAGTGATCCACCGCATCATAGAGGGTACCACCATTTTTAATAAGAGCCTTTGTGATTCTAAACGATTCACTGAGTTTGTTCTCAATCTTGATTTTAATTGCGACGATTTTCGACTGTGAGGTAAAGTTTGCTTCAACACGATTACCATTCGCATCCAATTGATAAAATTCTGTTGGACTTACGGTCGTCTTATTAAGCACAGTCATATTGGCGGCTGTATTGGGTTCCAATCCAGTTTCACTGATTCCTAAGTATGACTTTGTGCCGATGTTTGTAGGATTGTTCAAATCGAAAGATAATATTGAACTTGGATAGAGATTGATATTCACATCGAGCGCTGTAATTTCAGTATTTACAATCGGTATGAACAGAAGTCCATCCATTTCTGTGTTCGATGAATAGAGTGAAAATACCAATTCATAATCCCCAAAGGTATACCCAGCTGCCTCAATACGACCTAGATACTGATCGACACTATTGAGTTGAATGTTTTCACTGGTTGTGAAGTGACTGAGGGAGATATTGATTGGTTTATTACTCTTGACATGGATATCGGCTAATATGAAGTCAAAACCAAATTCTTCGATCTCAAAGAGGGTAAATTCGTTTACTGTAAACTCGAAAGTTTGTTGAACGGTAGGATCATCCACAATCGGATCTTCAATTGCTGGTTCCTTTACGATTAGATTCCATATGAAAATACCAGCCACGATCATAAAGCTAAGGACCGCTAAAACAAAGATGGTTTTTATAACGTTAAGTGCAGTGTTTTTCATCTTTGTCATTTTAACATAATTGAGCTCCAATGCCTACATTTATGGTCCGCATAGTCATCGCTTATGACAAGCATTGTGGGAAGGTATACAATAGAAACATGGAGGATTTACATGCAAACATTTACACTGAATAATGGTTTACGCATACCTGTGATGGGGACAGGTACAAACACCTATGGTAAGGTCAATCGTGACTACATGGGTGACATCAACAATGACACAACAGAATTGGAATCCGCTTTAGCTTTAGGTTATACCTTGATTGATACAGCGATTTCTTATCGTAATGAAGGGGTGGTGGGGCTTGCCATCAAACGTTCTGGTTTAGATCGTGATACGTTGTTCATCACATCCAAGATTCCTGCGGATGATATGCATACCAAAGATGAAGCTTGTATTCGTAGAGCTGTGTATGAGAGCTTGAAGGCTTTGGATCTTGATGTGATCGATCTCTATCTTTTACATCGTCCTTTGGAAAATAACGAAGATAATGTTCGTGTTTGGACGGTATTGGAAGCTTTGGTTCAAGAAGGTAAGTTGCGTTCAATTGGGGTTTCAAACTTCGATGTACAACAATTAGACTATTTATTGAAACATTGCACCATTCGACCCGTGGTCAATCAGATCGAATCGCATCCTGGTCTGTGGAACGATGAAATTATTGATTTCTGTCAGAAGAACAATGTTTTTGTAGAGGCTTGGGGACCTGTTAAGAAGGTCAGTGATGAATCAAAGGCTGTTTTAGACGCCATCGGTTCTAAGTATGGTAAGACTTGGGCTCAAGTTATCCTACGTTATCAAATTGAATGTAATGTGATCGTCATTCCAAAGTCACATAAAGTGGAGAACCAAAAAGCGAATCTTGAGATCTTTGATTTCAGTTTAACAGACGAAGAAAAAACGCTCATTCAGAAACTCTAGAATAAGCGTTGTTGGATGGATTGATCCACCCATTTCATTTCGTTTTGTTTGAGGTTACGGAAATCTTCCAAAAGTTGGTCTCCGTCTTCTAGATATTTGTTTAATAGATTCGAAGGAATCATCAAAGGCACACGGTTATGAAGTTGAATGAAATCCGTTCTTACTTCATTGGTGAGAATGGAGAAACAGCCTTCTTCATCATAGATGCCTGCCATATAGAAGGGTTTCTGCGAAGCATCTGTCACAAGATGTTTCGCTTTTTCTTTATCCCATTCATAGAAGCCATCCGCTTTGATTAAACAACGTCTTTTCTTAAGATGATTCTCAAAGAAAGGGGATGAGGCGATGGTTTCACTGCGTGCATTGATGATGCGTCCTTTGTTGTCCCATTTCACATGTCCCCATTGAGCAACCATGGGTTTCAAACCCTGTGTCAAGACAATGGTCTTTTGGGATGGATAAACGACATGTAGCGAAAGATCTTTAGCTTCTTCGACATCTAAGTTCTTAAGCCATTCTTCCAATTCATCATCTTCATCTTGTTTGAATAGGTAACGTCCACACATATCAGTACTCCTTTTTCTCAATGAACCAACGGTCTTCTTCATGATAGAGATAACGACTCTGACCTTGGATGGTACAGGTATAACGAATGCCCGTACCGCCTGAAATGGTTGAGGCCGCCCGTGTGATCTGTGAGATCTTATCAATGCTGTATTTAATTCCATTATGCCATAAAATAGCCAGAGGTTTGATTTTACCCTCCTTGCTGTTGAGAATGATCACATCTACATAGGTTTTCACTTATATCACCCCTTGAAATACGATTCTGGGAAGATCACATGGTCCTGCTTCGGATTGAAACCACTTAGAAGGGTATCTTGAAGCATCAAGCAGCGTTGAACCGCTTGAAAACCATAACGTTCCCGAATCTTTTCAATCGTCACTTCCAAATTCATTTTCTTTTGTTTTAAAAACGGATCCTCAAACAGATTGATCTGTTCAAGATTGCGCTCCACGATCAAATCGGTGGCCTTGATGCCAATGCTTCGCAACGGGAGTTCAAAGTCCACATGCTTCGCAAACAGATCCAAGGCTGCTTCTGCAATCGTATCACTGAGTTGCGTGGCCTCATCCATCTTGATCTGACGTGTGAACCCTTTGAGTTCCACATCACGCACTCCAATGGCAATCGTAAACGCCATCAAATGCGCTTCTTTCAAGCGTGCCGCGACACTCTCTGCCAAGATGTAGGCAATGATGCGTACATCGTCTAGGTTCTTGAGATCCTTTGGGGCGGTCGTGCTGTTTCCAATCGATTTGACCTGAGGTTCATAACCCCGAACCAAAACTGGACTCGTATCTTCACCACTGGCAAAACGCCACAGATACTCACCCCATTTACCCAAACGTCGCTTTAGAATCTGAACATCGAAACGTGCACAATCGCCAATCGTTCGTATGCCCAAAGTATATAATTTTTCTTTTGTCGCACGACCCACATACAAGAGATCTGAAACAGGCAGGGGATACACGATCTGTTCCATGTTTTCCCGTGTGATCACCGTAGTGGCATCCGGCTTCTTATAATCCGATCCCAACTTCGCAAAAACCTTATTGAAACTCACCCCGATCGATGCGGTGATGCCAATCTCTTCTTTGATGCGTTGCCGGATCGTATCGGCCAATTCTTTCGGCGTCATCTTGAAGAGATGCAGGGTATGCGTCACATCCAACCAACACTCATCGATGCCAAACGATTCAATCTGATCCGTATAATCCTGATAAATCGTCTTAACCAAACGTGAGAAACGCAGATAAAGCGAGAAATTGGGTTTCACAATCAACAAATCCGGACACTTCTGTAAGGCTTGCCACAAGGCTTCACCTGTCTTGATTTCATACTTCTTGGCCAATTGATTCTTTGCCAAGATGATGCCATGACGCTTCTCCACATCACCGCCCACAGCCAAAGGGACATTGCGATATTCTGGATGGTGTAGACATTCGACCGATGCATAAAAGTTATTCAAATCACAGTGTAAGATGATCCTTTCCATTGCATGTCCTCCTTTGATTTTAGTTTACTTGAAAATAATTCAAGTTACAAGTTATACTTGAAAATAATTCAAGTGCACGGTATAGTAAGGGTATAAACATGGACTTCAAAGAAAAAATCAAAAAATATCGTAAAGAGCGGGGCTTGTCTCAAGAAGACTTGGCTGCACAATTTGGCTACAAATCCTTTACGACCATCCAGAAATGGGAAGATGGCAGTTCGACACCGCCGGTAAAAGTCATTCGACAATTGGCGGAATTTTTTGGTGTCAGTACAGAAGACCTCTTGAATGAGAGTTCACAGATTGCGATTCCAATCTTAGGGACCGTGCGTGGTGGACCTTTACGCTTTGCCCAAGAAGAGTGGTTGGGTCAGGAATTGGTTCCACTTGAGGAGGGCATTGGGGGAGAGTTCTTCTACCTTGAGGTTATTGGAGACTCGATGAAGGGTGCACGCATCTATCCAGGTGATCTGGTGTATGTCAGACGTTGCAGTATCGTGAGTTCTGGAAGAATCGCGGTTGTCTTGGTCAATGATGAGGCGAGTTTGAAGCGGGTGTTCTTTAGGGGGAAGACCATGATCTTGCATCCGGAGAATCCGGATTATGAGGATATGGTGTTCAGTCCTGAAGAAATTGAGGGAAAAAATATTCAGATCATTGGTGAAGTCTTGCATAGCAAGATAAGGTTCAAGTAATGAAAATAATGAAGGTTCTGATTGGGCTGATGATTGTATTCTTGGTTTCAGCCTGTACCATCAAGAATAATGAAGTGCCGCTTGGTAAATATGTCTTGGAAGATGCGGAAGTCACCGGTATGGCATGGCTTGTGTTCAGTGAAGAAAACCAGTTTGTATTTAACCGTAATATGTTTACGTCGTATTGGCCAAGTGGAAGCTATGCGATTGAAAACGGTGTGTTGATTCTTATTGCGAATGAAAATGAGGTGTATACCTTCAAGATTGAAGGCGATACATTGATTTTCGAAAGTGGAAAACACGCGGAAGCATTTCTTGAAATTGGATCTCGGTTTACGCTTGTTAAAGATGAATCGTCAAAAAAATAGGAACTCAATGAGTTCCTATAATGCGTTTAGTTGATCTTTGATATTTTCAGATACAAGACCACCATGATAACAAATGATCTGTTCTAGTGGATAATCATTGAATTTCTTCATGGATGCGTAGGCTTGTTCATTATCGAGAGTATAACGTGGATTAGCAATACAGAGCTTGCCATTCTCCACAACCATCGCATCGCCTGTGATCAGACTTTGTGTGGGTTTGTGATAAACAGAAATATGTCCCGGCATGTGTCCAGGGGAGGCGACGATGTGGGTGCCACCTGCCCATGGATATTCGGTGCCTTCGATGAGGACTTCATCCAAGTCCAAGGTCTCCATGGCTTCTAAGGTTTTATGGAAGATCAGAGCTTGTTCCTTCTGATTGTCTTGAAGGGTGGGGAATATGGATTCTGCTTGAATCAAGCGTAAGGATTTCTTAGATCCATTGATGTAGTCTCTTTGGACACTGGATGAACAGACTTTGATCTTAGGGAAACGACGTTTCAATTCAGCGGCAGACCCCATATGATCATAATCGTGATGGGTGATGATCAGACGTGTGATTTGATCGAGACTTAGATTTAAAGTTTTTAGTGCTTCATCGATTTTATCCAGTGAATTGGGATAACCACAATCCACCAAGATGACTTCATCATCGCCTTGGATTACAGAGGCATAGAGGGTATTATTGGGATATTTGAGTTCAAGAGCTGTGCATTTTGACATNNTTAAAGCGTCTTTAAGATCTTTGTTATAAGGAATCATACGGCGAATAGCGTTGACTTGTACATCGAGATGCTCAGGATGGAAATCTACATTGATTTCTTCATCTTTGGTTTTGAATCGAATTTGTTTCAAATGATCCATGAATATATCCGTACAGTGCACATCGAATCGTGTATCGCAGTCCAAACAATAATAGGGCTGCATCAAACCTTGGATCGCACACCCTCCATGTAAAATCAAACCCGCTTCAATCTTCTCAATCATCGCTTCATCGGGTGTTCCATATTCCACATCCATGATGTTTGTGGAACCACAATTGACACAGTTATGCTTTTCCATACGCTTTGACCAAGTCGATGACATGATCGATGTCTTCTTTAGTAACCCAGTAATGTGTCACAAAACGATAACCATTGTGGTTGGGATTGATTTTAACATTGTTTTCTAAGAGATTATGTGCGAACGCATCGTGATCGAAGTCTGGATCGATCGCATCAAAGAAGACCATGTTGATGTGGATATCGTCCAATTTGACATTGAACAAGCCTGTTTCTTTTAATTTCAAACCTAAGTACTTGGCATTCTCATGATCAATGTGAAGACGTTGGGTCATTTCTTTTAGACTGATGAGACCTGCAGCCGCTAAGATACCCGTTTGACGCATACCACCACCGAGAAGTTTTCGATACTTACGGGCTCTTTCAATAAATTCTTTTGAACCTGCGATCATCGATCCAACCGGAGCACATAAACCTTTGGAGAGACAAAACATGACAGAATCGCAGTATTGCGTCATTTCTTTCACATCCACCTTGAGGTGTGTGGACGCATTGAACAGACGTGCTCCATCCAAGTGAACGGCGATGTCATGTCCTTTTGCGATTTCATAGTTTTCTTTCATCATCGATAAAGGCATGACTTTACCATTGGATAAAGCATTTTCCATGCTTAGAACACGTGTACGCGGTTCATGGATATCATTGGAACGAATCGCTTGTTTAAAGGATAGGGGTTCAATAAAGTCATCCGGATGATGTAAGGTTCTTAAGTTAGCCTGTGATAATAGACCAACAGCACCCACTTCGTGAATCACGATGTGATTGTTTGCGCCCGTAACGATTTCATCGCCACGTTGGGTATGTGTCATTAAGCAAAGTTGATTGCCCATCGTACCACTTGGAACGAAAAGTGCAGCTTCTTTGCCAACGAGTTGAGCCGCGTAGGTCTCCAATTCAATCATCGTAGGGTCGTCTTGATAGACATCATCGCCGACAGACGCAATGGCCATGGCTTCACGCATGGCTTGTGTGGGTTGAGTTACGGTATCACTTCTTAAATCAATTGTTTTCATAGTTATCCCTCTTTCTATAGATTATACACGTCATTTATAAATCTAACTAGAATGATGTTGCAGTTTAGGATTGACGAAACAGACGATAAACTGTATTATTTTAGTGCAATAAACTTGGTTAACAAGTTGGAGACAGTGGTGGAAATCACTGTCTTTTATTTAACAAACTTTTAAACTCAACAAAACGGATGATGTGCTTTTTATTAAATGAGTTCATAAAACAATTAAGGTCAAGATCTATCTCAGATGTATACATCTCGTTTCGTTGAAATATTGTTTAGATGGCTTCATCAATACCCCTTGAGTTGTAAGTATATCTTTTGATTTTGGTTTAAAAATAAAAGCACTGAACACTCTACAATGGTTCAATCTCTATACTCTATATATGCACTTGTCATTCAAATTCCTTTGAAAAGGCCTTAATACTTTATTTTTTAACGAAATTTGATACAATGAGTCAGTTAAAGGAAACTTATCATGATCGAAATCTTGACCCATAAATTATTCTTGAGCAGTTTGACCATTGTGATCAGCTTATTGATCACCGTATATTTAATGAAACGCTATCAGCTCTCACGTTATCAAATCCTGATTTATGTCTTGTTGGTATTGTTTTGGTCCTCCATCAACTTGATTCGTGCGTATCGTAAAGCCTATGCAGGCGGAAGTCTTGAAGTAGGGGGCTTGGGCATGGATGGCGTCATGGCAGCTAATATTGCGGCAGCTTATGGTTTGATCTCCATCTTTGTTCGCTTACCCATCTTTGCCTTCAGTGATTTTTTCAAAACACGTAAATTCTTTATTGCCTTGGCCTTGGTGTTCATCATTGGATCTTCCATTGCCGTATATTTCAATCCAAACTATACGAGCTTGATGCTTTCGAGTTTGGCTTTGGGTTTGGGAGCCAGCATGTTGAGTTTGTTCAATGTCTTGTTTGCGGAGACTTTCAGTCCGAAACAAGCCATCATGTCGGTATCGATTCTATCCGTTGCGCCGTTGTTGGCGGAGTTCTTGGTTGCGCCGATCCAGTACATCTTTACCGCTACAAAGCCAAATGATTATGCAGGCATGTGGCTGACGAGCGCTGTCATTGGGATTGTTGCTTTGGTCTTCTTAATGTTTGTCAAAGACAACAAGTCCAATGAGCGTAATTTCAGTGTTGCCAAGTTCAAAGCTGCTTTGAGTAATTTGAACTTTATGAGCATTGCACTCTTGGGTGTTGTGGTCTCATTCATTCGCTTTGCGACCAGTGGATCCAACTTGGTCAACTTCGCTAAGATGGAGGGCATTGGCATGCATCCGCTTGGGGTTGCGTATCTGGATGTCGTCTATGCCATCGCTCAATTGTTTGGAGGTGTCATCGTTGGTTTATTGTTAAAACGTTTGATTGGGGTCAAGAAGAGTCTTCTATTGGGTTTGGGTTTGAGTGCAATCTTCAATATCTTATTGAGTTTTACCACGAACTCAACTTTGATCTTCATTCTCACACCTTTGAATGGTTTGGGTTATGGTCTAACCTATAACATCCTCTTAGGCATGGCGATGCAGCCGTTTGCGAAGGACATGCGTGAAGTCACGATGGGTATTTATCAAACCTTCTTTGCGATTGGGATCTTCTATGGGGATAAGATCTTTGCGTTGTTGATACAGATGTTGCCATCGACTCTACAAGCGGTTCAACTTTCCCAGACCGTCTTTGCTTTGATGGGTGGCTTGAGTGTCGTGACGATGTTGGTCATCTTGATTGTGTTCCGCTCTAAACACGAGCGTTTCTTGGAGGCTTAATGATAAAAATCTACCATACAGAGCGGATTGAAGTGCTTCGAAATTTCAAACCGAATGAAATAGAGCTTGTTCTAACAGAACCTTGTTTTTCCTATCGTCATCCTTTGCTTCAATCAAAGGAAGCCTTTATCAATCTCTATACTGAAGCAAAGCATTTAGGCTTCAAACCTTATGTTCAAGTCAATGGCTATGTTGAAGAGCAAGAACTTGTTGATTTAAAAGCTTGGTTAACTCAATTGATAAAATTGGATCCAAAAGGCTTCTATTTCAATGATTTCGCCGTTCAACGTTTTTTGAAACAATTAGGCTACGTTGGTGAACTGGTCTATGCACCGGAAACGATCTTGACCAATGCAATGGATATCGAGTTAATACTAACGCAAGTGGATCGTGTCTATCTCTCCAAGGAATTAACTTTGGAGGAGATGATGGATTTGTGCAAACTGTTTCCGAATAAAATCGAAGCTTTTGGCTTAGGTTATCCTTTGATGTCCTTCAGTCGTCGGCCTTTGGTTCGCAGTTACCTTGCAGAGATTGGACATGAAACCGATGTCTTGAATCGTTTGGATCTGACCATCAAAGAAGCGAAGCGGACCCAACATTTCCCGATCTTAGAGGAAAAAGAGGGGACGAGCATTTTCATTGATGCGATTCATTATCCTAAAGTTGAACTTCCTTTGTTGAATGAAGCTTTGTGTTATGGGGTTCACTTGGATGATCTATTGATCAAAGAAGATTCATTTATAAGTTTGAATCAAGCTTTGTTTGACGAAGCGAGATCATTAGAAATGATTCGTTTGGAACACAGTGACTACAAATTAGGCCAAGCCTATTATTATCGTAAGACCAACATGAGCAAAGAGGAGGGTCAATAATGGCATTCATTGAATTATTGGCACCTGCTGGCGATTTGGCGCGTGCAAAAGTTGCCTTGGATTTTGGGGCAGATGCGGTATACATTGGAGGTAAACGCTTCTCTTTACGCTACCGTGCGTCTAATTTTGAAGTATCCGATATTGCGGAAGCGGTTGAATATGCGCATGCACGTGGTAAACGAATCTTTGTGACTGTAAACATGATTCCTCACCAAGGGGATCTGCCTGGTTTGAAAGAATATCTGTTGGAACTACAGAGTATTGGTGTAGATGCGGTGATTGTGGCTTCCTTAGGCATTGCTTCACTTGCTAAACAGGTGGCACCAAAGATGGAAGTACACTTAAGTACACAACTCTCGATCACTAACTCTGAAAGCATGCGTTTCTATAAAGAATTGGGTGTCGATCGTATCGTATTGGCACGTGAATTGAATTTGGATACGATTGAGCAAATCATTGATCAAAATGTGTTGCCCGTTGAAGTCTTCATTCATGGGGGCATGTGTGTGAATTATTCCGGACGTTGTACCTTGAGTAATGAAATGACCTTACGCGATGCGAATCGTGGCGGTTGTGCACAGTCGTGTCGTTGGTCTTATGATTTGCATATCGCAGGTGAGAAGGTGAATCCAAGCGATGTGCCATTCTCTATGGGATCGAAGGATCTGATGGCGTTGGGTTCGATTGAAGCCATGATGAAGATGGGTGTATACAGCTTGAAAATTGAAGGTCGTATGAAATCAGCCTATTACATTGGAGTTATCGTTCGTGCCTATCGTCAATGGATCGATGCGATTCATGCGGGCTTGAACACACCCGTGTTGTATAATGCAATTATCAATGAACTGAAACAAGCAGAGAGTCGACCTACCTTCGATGGTTTCTTAACGTCGATGCCTGATCAAAATGGACATCTCTATCATCCTAAGGAAGAAGGCGTTGTACAAAACTTTGTGGGCAATGTCTTAGAGCAAAAGGATGATCGTATCTTGGTTGAGATGCGTAACCTCGTTTCTATTGGTCAAGCTTTGGAATGTTTCAGTTATCACCAGGATCCTCAAGCATTCACCATCACTGCGATGTGGGATGAAGAAGGTCAGGTGCTCGAGGTGGCGAATAAGCCGATGTCCAAGGTGTGGATCCAATGTGATGTGGATGCACGTGCTGGGGACTTCCTCAGAAAGAAGAACACATGATCATATTAGAAGGTGCTTTGTCCGTCAAAGCCGCAGTCGAGTCCGGTGCACGCACCATTCAATCCATTTGGATGGATGAAGCGAAAGAATCCAAGGATTTTGACTACATCAAACGCATTGTCAAACAACGTAATATAAAGTTATTAATGAAGCCGAAGGCTGAGATTGATGAGAACGCTACGGGGAAGACCCATGGTGGAATCATTGCGTTCACATCGCCCCGTAAGATTGAAGATGTGCAGTATCTCTTGAAAAAGAAACCTTGGTTTGTGGTGATGATCGAAGGGGTTGAAGATCCATTCAATTTGGGTCAGATGATTCGTACAGCGTACGCATCGGGTGCCAATGCCATCATCTTGAGTAAACGGGATTGGAGTTTAGCGGAACCAACTTTGATGAAATCCAGTGCGGGTGCGTATGATCGCATCATGATCGTACAGCTGGATAAATTGGAAGAAGATTTGGCCTTGATCAAGAGCCAGGGTTACTCCATTGTTGTGACACATCGTGAAGAAACATCCATGGATTTCATGGACTATGATTATCCATTTCCGATAGTTCTCGCTTTTGGTGGCGAGCTGAGAGGTCTATCGCGTGCCGTGTTACAAGCTCGTGATGTGTCCTTGAAAATCAATTATCCAACGCAGACCAAACTTGCTTTGAATGCGGTCAGTGCGAGTGCGATCATTTGTTTTGAAGTCTATCGTAAAAGAAAGCCTTAAAGTGTATTTCGCTTTAAGGCTTTTATGTTATAATGGCAAGAAAAAATGGAGGAAATGATGGATACGATGAATGGAAAAGTCATAAAAGAAGGGTATACCTTTGATGATCTCTTATTGGTTCCAGCTTATTCACAAGTGGTTCCAGCAGATGTGCAATTGAAGACACGTTTATGTGATGGCATCCTTCTTTCAATACCGGTTTGTTCCGCTGCCATGGACACGGTTACTGAAAGTAAGATGGGCATTGCTTTGGCTCAAGCCGGTGGTTTGGGCTTCATTCATAAGAATTTGAGTAGTGAACTCCAAGCTGAAATGGTTAAGGAAGTCAAAGCTGCGACTGTCTTAGCCAACAGTGCGGTGGATGCGAGAGGCAAGCTTCTTGCCGGTGCGGCTGTGGGTGTCAGTGAAGGTACGATGGCACGTGTTCAACTATTGGTTGAGGCGGGTGTCGATATCATCACCGTTGACAGTGCACATGGGCATTCTGCTGGTGTCATTGAGACGGTTCGTAAGATTCATGAGCAATATCCAGATTTACCTTTGGTTGGTGGAAACATCGTTACAGGTGATGCGGCACAGGCTTTGATTCAAGCCGGCGCATCCGTTCTAAAAGTCGGCGTCGGTCCAGGTTCCATCTGTACGACACGTATCGTATCGGGTGTCGGTGTTCCTCAATTGACAGCGGTCAGTGATGTCGTTCAAGTCGCAAAACGCTACAATGTCGGTGTCATTGCGGATGGCGGCATCAAGTTTTCTGGCGATATCGTCAAAGCCTTGGCTGCTGGCGCAGATGCGGTCATGTTGGGTGGTTTGTTGGCAGGTTGTGAAGAAACACCTGGCGAAATCATTGAAGTTTATGGTAAGAAGGTTAAGACCTATGTGGGTATGGGTTCGCTCAGTGCCATGCAACGTGGTAGCAGCGATCGTTACTTCCAAGGGGGTCAGAAGGAATTGAAGAAATTGGTTCCCGAAGGCATCGAAGCGACGGTTCCCTATAAAGGTCCAATGAGCGATGTCATCTATCAGATGATGGGTGGTTTGCGTTCAGGTATGGGTTATTGTGGTTGTGCGAATATCGAAGAGCTCAAAGAAAAAGCTCAATTCGTGAAGATAAGCAATGCGGGGCTTAAGGAGTCGCATCCGCATACTGTAGAAAATGTGAAGGAGGCTCCAAACTACCGTGGCTGATAAAATTGTCGTATTGGATTTCGGAAGTCAGTATAATCAGTTGATTGCGCGTCGAATTCGTGAGATGGGTGTGTTCAGTGAACTGAAAGCCCATGACACAGAGTTGGACTATTATAAGAATGATCCTGAGATTCGTGGGATCGTATTCTCAGGGGGACCGAATTCGGTTTATGAAGAAGGTGCGCTTCTTGTGGATCCTCAGATCTATGAACTTGGGATTCCAGTGTTGGGGATTTGTTATGGCATGCAGTTGATGGCTCACCAAATGGGTGGAGAAGTCAAATCCGGTAAGATCCGTGAATACGGAAAATCGGATATTGAAATCGAACACTTCAATCCAATGTGCGATGGTCTACCATCGACACAAGCGGTTTGGATGAGTCATGGGGATGAAGTCCACCGTGTTCCTGAAGGGTTCACACAAGATGCTTTCAGTGAATCCGGTGTGCTTGCCAGCATGTCCAATGTCGATAAACAACTTTATGGAGTTCAGTTCCATCCTGAAGTCAAACATTCCGTATACGGTCAAACTTGGTTGAAGAACTTTGTCTTCAATGTCTGTAAGGCTCAAAACAACTGGAAACTTGAAGATTTCATCGAACAAGAAGTCCAAACCATTCGTGATGTGACACAAGGTCAAGAAGTCCTTTGTGCATTATCGGGTGGTGTGGATTCATCGGTTGTGGCGGCACTCTTGCATAAAGCCATTGGTGATAAGTTGACTTGTATGTTTGTCGATCATGGTCTTCTCAGAGAGAATGAAGCTGAACAAGTTAAAGTTACCTTTGAAGATCACTTTAAGATCAATTTGATTAAGATTGATGCCAAAGAACGTTTCCTATCTAAATTGGCCGGTGTTGCGGATCCTGAAAAGAAACGTAAAATCATCGGTGAAGAATTCATTCGTGTATTTGAATCCGAATCGAAGAAATTGAGTCATATCGCGTTCTTAGCGCAAGGAACACTTTATACGGATATCATTGAATCCGGAACCAAAACAGCCCACACCATCAAGTCCCATCATAATGTGGGTGGTTTACCAAAAGACATGCATTTCAAATTGATTGAACCCTTGAATATGTTGTTTAAAGATGAAGTTCGTCAATTAGGCTTACTATTAGGTCTAAGCGAAGCAATGGTTCATCGTCAACCATTCCCAGGTCCAGGTTTAGCGATTCGGATCATTGGGGATGTGACTGAAGAAAAACTGCACATTGTTCAAAAGAGCGATACCATCTTGCATGAAGAGTTCAAAAAAGCAGGTTTGGACAGAGAGATCTGGCAATACTTTACCGTTCTTACAAATATCCAATCCGTAGGGGTCATGGGCGATCAACGTACCTATGATTACGCTTTGGGTATCCGTGCTGTCACATCCATCGATGGAATGACGGCGGATTATGCTAAAGTTCCTTATGAAATCTTGGATAGAGTATCCAATCGTATCGTCAATGAAGTAAAAGGGGTCAATCGTATTCTGTACGATGTGACATCCAAACCACCAGCCACAATTGAGTGGGAATAGAATTAGTGCTTCAAACTAAACAATGAAGCATTTAGTTTTTGCATGAACTAATAAGATTGAAAAGGAAAGACGAGTTAATTCTTGTCTTTTTTTATAAAAAGCTTCTTTTTACTTGCTTTGTATCAATAATAATTGAACTAAGAATGAAATGCTGTTTAAATTAGAAGTAGACATAAAATATCTATTTGGGGGGTAATAATGGAAAAAGCTAAGAGAAGTATAGCGATGTTTAAAGCATTAATTAATTTAGATTATAATAATGATATACTTGAGCCTTTTCAAAATTTAGTTGAGTCAATCATCTTCAATGATTCTAGAACAAGCTTCAATTTATCCCAAATACAGGAAAGATTACTTGAAGTTTGGGACATTGAAATCCCTGACATGCCTTTAAAAATCATTTTGGGTAGATTAGTGGCAAAAGGTTCATTAAGAAAGAATAACAATCGAGCCAGTTATACTATTATCGATCGTAAAACACTCGAGGTAGTTGCCTTGAACGTTGAAAAACAAAAGACTGAAATAATGAGTAACTTTGACTTTTTGGTAAACGATTTTATTTCTTTTTGTTTTCAATCAAAGAATATTGAAATTACTTATTCCGAAGCAATAAATCAACTAGAAGTATTTTTAGATGAGAATGCTACTTACATTTCTTTAAGGAGTATGCAGAAAAGTTCTGAATCGTCAGTTCTTTTTTCAATCTACTTTATTGAAAAGTGTATAATTGACGAGAATTTATCAGATTTATTAAAATCGATTTTATTTGGATACATCTTATCAGAAAGTATATTTTTAGAGCTTCCAAATAACAATCAAAGCTTTGATAAATTGAATATTGTTATCGATACTCCAATTCTTTTTAAACTTCTAGGAATTAATGAACTCGATGAATCAAGCATATACAAATTGATGATAGATGATTTATTAAAGATGGGAGCAAAGATTACGACATTCAATCATAGTATTGATGAAATGGAACAAATAATATCGGGTAGTATTTATTGGGTTGAAAATGGAATGTTTGATCCGACACTCGCTTCAGAGACATCCCTTTATTATGTAAATAGAGGTTCAACAAAAGCGGATATTGAAGAAGATAGGTTGACATTAAGAGATAGAATACAATCATTAGGAATTGAAGTGATTTGTGAAAGATATGATGAAGCTGTTCAAAGGTATTTTGAAGATGAGACCAAAATTCATGAATCGATAACAAAAGTGTACGCAAATGGGAATATGTATTTTAACGAGGAAGCATCACGTCAAACCTTAGCGTTAGATGCAAAATCAATTAACCAGATATATGTTTTAAGATCTGGTGCAAAATCGATGAGTCTCAGCGATAGTAGAGCAGTTCTATTAACATCTAATAGTAGTTTAGTTTACGCTTCAAAAATTTATAATGATAGTTTAAATGTTCATAGTCATGGATTAGTTGCACCTTGTATAAAAGATGTCCATCTTGGAACCTATATTTGGTTAAATAAACCTATGAATTTGAAAGATTTGGCTTTGAGAAAGTCCATTCAGAGAGCATATTCAATCATGACGCCAAGTCACCAATTGTGGCAGAAGTTTTGTGAGGAATTAAAGAAATGTGTAGAGTTGAGTGAAATCACTGATAAACAAGCTTATTTTTTGAGAACAAGTACCTTTGCTAGGCAGACTTTAGTCAAAATTACACTAAAAGATTTAGGTAATGTAACCTTCTCCACACCGATTCAGGTGCTTGAAGAGATCAAAAATGAAGGTAAAAAGGAGAGTGAAGAGAAACTTCTTCTTGAAAAACAAAAAAATGTACAACTTAAGGAGATTTTTGAAAAAGAGAGAGCTGAAAGTCAAAATCAAATACATAAATTGTATGATCAAGAATTAAAAAAGAAAATGAAGTACTTAAACTTAGTTTCCAATAGTATTGTCACGATTAGCTTTTCTATTGCTTCATTTTTATTTTTTCCTAGATCATTTAATTTGGAACAAGTAAGGCAATTTATTTTTGTGATTATACCTCTTTCTTTTGCAATTGCAACGTTTTATTTTATAGATAAGAAGAACAAGTTAAATATTCTTGGTTTTATTTATTCCGCTATTGAATCAAGAATAAAAAGTGATTTAGATATAAAATATGAAATCGCTAAATAATGATACTCTTATTGATCAAGAGATTTTCATTTTAATAGACCAAAAAAAGAATTGTCTGAATTTAAATAAATCAATGTTGTGGTAAAGGAGGAGCATTTATTTTTGGCGAATCTTAAAAGTGTTAATAAGTATAATTGTGGTCAAATCAAGTTAGAACTTCAAGGGGTCACATGAAACCAACGTTAATCAATAATAAAGAATAAGTGAATAAATTTGCACGACATTTGTTATATCGCCTTCAAGAAGATGACATTGCTGGTTTAAGTGCGCAATGTTCATATTTTCTTTTCTTGTCCTTATTTCCATTTATCATCTTTTTATTTAGCTTATTAAGTTTTACCAACATTCCTCAGTCTCAGCTAATGAGCCTTGTATTTAGCTTTTTCCCGACGGATGTCGCAATCGTCACAAGAACCATCATTGAAAATGTTCTAAGCACTCGTAACGCAACGCTTTTAACAGTGGGTGCTTTGATGACCATTTGGAGTTCATCGAGTGGCATCAATGCAGTCAGAAAAGGTTTATACAAAGCTTATCGAAAAGTTGAGTCTAGAGCGATTTGGCATGTGATTTTAGTTAATTTGATTTCTACTATCGGCTTAGCGTTGATGTTGTTTATAACGATTGTCTTTTTAGTGTCTGGTGAAGTACTTGGAAATCAGGTTTTTATGTTTCTGAATATTTCGAGTACCTTTGAATTGTTTGGAACCTTATTCGTATCCTTGTTCCAGTGATCACGATGGCTACTGTATTTACGATGTTGTATGTTCTGATTCCTTATCAAAAAGTAAAATTTATTGAAGTTTTTCCAGGTGTCGTTTTTACGATGGGTGCGTGGCTTGCAATCTCAATGTTGTTTTCATACTTTGTCAATAACTTTACAAATTATGCCAATATCTATGGCAGTATCAGTGGAATCATTATTCTTTTGATTTGGCTGAATCTAAGTTGTTTGTTCTTGTTGCTGGGTGGAGAAATCAATGCTTCTGTTGCGTATTTTAATAATCTTAAAAAAATAATTAATCAAGCAACATCTTATAACAAAGGTAAAGAAACGACCGTACACATATTGATTGTATTTTACGCTAAAAGCATCAATGTTTAATGTTCATAAAAATATCAAAAACTGAGAGTGTTTGATCGTATTCGATACGATTTGACTTCAAAGCTAAAAACCGTCAGTCGCTTTAAATAGATTTTGAATCTATTTAAGTTGATCATGACGGATTTTTCTATTTCAAGGAAGTCACATTTATATGAAGTTTGTGATTGTGCAATTCTTATTCACAAGATTGACTCTGCAATTTTAGAAGCCTATAATGGGGGCGCCTCATCTATGGGTTCAAATGAACAGGTAATAGATGCCGACATCACATAATTTAATAGAAGAATTTCATGACATGAAAGGAGAGAATATCATGAGAAAAGTCAGAATTGTTTTCGTTGCGTCTTTATTGTTTCTAGTGGCTTTTACCTCTTCGGTTTCTGCAGCAACTAAATCGGGTGTCGTGTATACGGCACTGGGAGATTCTATCGCAAATGGAACGGGTGGAACCGATGGCATTGGCTATACGGATTTGTTCTATGATCATTTGGTTAAAATTTATGGAGCAAGCGAATTTAAAGATCTTGCCCAAGATGGGCTGTCAAGTGCAGGTTTATTAGAGATGCTAACAGTCCCATCCGACGTGTATGGTTATCGGGCTGCAATTTCGCAATCAGATTATATAACCATCAGTATTGGTGGCAATGACCTTCTAATTCCATTTATGCAAGAATTTCTTTTGGTTATGTTTCTTTACTATTACGATTCCGAAATTTCATTTCTTGATTTTGAAGGCTTGTTGGAAGATTTAGAGGCGTGGCAGAGTGAACCCACCAATCCAGAGTATGCTTATTTTGGTGAAATGCTAACAAATCTATCCTATGTTACATTCCCAGACGCAATCACTGCTTTCGCAAGCAACTGGGCTCAAATCATTGGTGCGATAAGAACGATCAATCCAAGCTCTACAATCTATGTGAATACCGGCTACAATCCTTTTGTGAACATTCCATTGTTACAGGTATGGGTCGATCCATTCGTTCAAGCGGTCAATGCAGTCATAATGAACGAAACACTTGTCCAGATGTATGGTTATGAAGTTGTGGATGTGTATTCTGCATTCTCAGATTATGCGAATCCAAATAAGTTGGAAGTGGGTGATTTGAGTTGTTTGGCTCAATTCATTATGTATCCAGATACAGTTCCCGTTCCACTTCATCCAACAGATTTAGGATACAAGTTTATTTTCAACTTACACAAAGACTTATTAGGAGAATAATCTTATAAAATTAATCATTAGTTGATGTGTGGTGTTATGAAAATTAGATATTCAGTCACTCATTATCTTTGATTTAGAAGTATCATATTTGGTATAAATAGTAATATATGTAAAATAGTGTGCAATGTAAATACAATGCACACTTTTATGATATAATATGAATGTATTACAATCGAAAGGAGCAACGATTATGCCTACAACAAATGTTACGATCCGAATGGATGAACAGTTAAAAAAACAAGCAGATGAGTTATTTTCAGATCTAGGACTGTCAATGACGACCGCCTTAATCGCTTTTACTAAACAAGCAGTACGAGAACAAAGAATACCTTTTACAATTTCTAGAAACGTACCTAACTTAGAAACCATAAAGGCAATTCTTGAAGTTGAGAGAATGAAGTTGAATCCTAATGATTACAAGTCGTATGACGATATTGATGCGATGATGAGTGAGCTTCTAAAGTGAAATATTGTGTTAAACCGACAACGAAGTTTCAAAAGGACTTAAAACGTATTCAGAAACGAAGTTATGATTTAACACTACTCACATCTGTGATTAAAAAGCTAGGCAGTGGAGAAGATCTATCAGTAAAATTTAGAGATCATGATTTAACTGGGGATTATTCAAAATGCAGAGAATGCCACATCGCACCGGATTGGTTACTCATATATGAGCGTTCGGATGCGGATGCACTTCTGTATCTCATTCGTACTGGAACACATAGTGATTTATTCTAAGGCTTAATACAACAAAAGAGATTCTTGACACGTTATTGTTAAATGTAGTTTACGTATTGTTTTCGCAGTTTGATTAATTATTTATTTTAGTGAGAACATCCCATGAACCTAATTTTACTTAGACCCGCTATTGAACACAAAGAAATGATTGTGGATATGATGTTGGAGTGGTCTGCATCAAGAGAACGGATCGTTCCTGCTGCTATCAGATTTCATGACTATTTGGATTACGATGCATATTTGGAGCATTTCCACTTTGAGATTGAAGGACCATTGCCTGAAGGGAAAGTTCGATCTACGACATTTTTTGCTTATGATGTCGATCGAAAACGGATGGTGGGTGCCATAAATATCCGTCATGAACTCAACGCGGAGCTTTTACACAGTGGTGGTCATATTGGGGATGGCATTCGCCCAAGTGAGAGAAATAAGGGTTATGCGACTCAGATGATCGGATTGGCGCTCGATTTCTGTCGTGAGAGGGGAATTCGTAGCGTCTTGATGACCTGTGATGCGTCCAACAAAGCTTCAGCGCGAACCATTCAGAAGAATGGCGGCATCTTTCATAGTGATTTTATCAATGAGATTGATGTTCTAGAAGAACGTTATTGGATAGAACTGGTGTAAGCTATTTGTATCCTTGCATAAATAATGCACAATATAATGCGCAATATAATGTGTTTTATATTGGTTTCTGTTAAAATGAGATTACAAAGGTAGGTGTCTTATGACTTCAATGCTTGAAAAAAATACTGGATTGGATAAAGTGTCTGCAACAGATGTACGTCGTCGATATGCTGAATTTTCAGATATTGTTCATGCGAGTGATCGACCTGTAGAGATTACTTTGAATGGGAAAGCCGACTTGATTGTAATGAAGCCGAGTTTTTATAATGCTTTACTCGAAGTTTTGGAAGATTATGATGATCAATTACGAGTGTTTAAACTTTTGATAGAAGAGCAAGATTCCCAAACTGTACCATTTGAAGATGTGTTTAAAGATGAAGATCGCGGTGAATTTGCGAAGATGTCGATTGACGACTTGTTAAATCAATAAGATGCGAAAAGTTGATATTACGAAAAATTGCTTAGAGGATATCAAGGCTTTAGATAAACGTAACCGACAATGGGTTCTTTCGATTGTTGATTATTTGAAGGACGAGCAGAATACGATTGAGATGATTGAGCAACGTTTTCCGATGTTATCGGGTGGCTTGCATGGTTATCGTAAAGCAAAGAATAGAAGTTTTGGGTTGCGAATTCTATTCACGATACAGTCGGATAAGCGAGTGCGATTGACAATTGATAATCATTTCAATCGTTCATCGTTTGATGAAATCATTAAATTATTTGCAGTTGACCATCGAGATAAGATTTATGATGTCATTAGAAAGCGTATTAAGTAAAGTCTGTATGATCTATGTCTTCTTGATACTTTAATCGTTTGTGTCGAATAATTTACTTAGTCTTTAAACATGAAAGAGGTCCTTATGAACATCACCATCAATGAAAAAGGGCAAGCAGTTGCCCCACAAACACAATTCATGTCAGAAGCAGCATTTCAACCCATTGACCACACAGAAATACGTTGGATGGGCAATGCGAGTATTTTTATCAATAGTCGAGGCACCTGTATCATGATTGATCCATTATTGGAAGGCTTTGACATGCCTTTGCTTTATGAGATGCCGATCTTAGCTAAGCAAGTGCCGAACCTGGATGCGGTTTTGATCACTCACATTGATAATGATCATTTCAGTCGTCCAACACTTAAGAACATGAAAGAGGTGGTAAAAAGCTTTCATGCCCCACATTTTGTAGCTGAAGAGATGCATAAAGAAGGACTTGATGGCATTGGACATTCCATCGGGGATACGTTCAATGTGGGTTCCCTTGAAATCACTTTGACACCTGCGCAACATAATTGGCAAAGTGCTTCCACTAAATACAATTACCGTGAATGGAAAGAGGAGGATTACTGTGGCTATTGGTTGAGTGGGAAAGATGGGACAATGTGGCTGCCTGGGGATTCACGTCTACTGGATGAGCATCTCAAGATGTCTCAACCCGATGTCTTGTTTTTTGACTTCTCAGATAATGATTGGCACATGACTTTGGATGGGGCAGTTAAATTGGCGAATACCTATCCTAAAGCAGAATTGATATGCATCCATTGGGGCAGTGTCGATGCGCCAACGATGTCACCGTTCAATGGAAATCCTGAGGTGTTGTTGGATCGTATTACAAATCCAGAACGCATCAAAGTTTTGGCTCCTGGTGAAGTCTACATCCTTAAACAAAAATAAACACAAGTCGGACTTGTGTTTTCTTTAGGCCTCTAATATTTTGATGGATTTCGCATAGCGATTGAGTCGTTCTCTCGTTTTATCATCAATGTGATTCAAGCGTGATTCATCACTGTTATGTTTTAAATCCGCGAGTTTTACGATGCGGGCGAGCTCATTCTCTTTGACGCGATGAATATAGGCAATGTAGTCTTCTGAATCTTCATGTGTTAAAAGATGGAGTGCATTCATGATTTTGGGTGAGAAACCATAACTTTCGATATCTTCAAATGTGTAATGTGAATCCTCAACCACGTCATGTAAGAGAGCTACGATGATCGAATCTTCTGTCTTCATTTGGGTGGCTAGGTAGAAGGGATGATAGATATAGGGTAGTCCTGCTTTATCGACTTGATCCTTATGTGCATCAAAAGCGATCTCTAAAGCTTTTTTAACCTTTTCAGTGTAGAGCATAAAAATTCCTCCTTTAGTCTCATTATAATCAATTCTAAACTAATTAATTGACTTAAGTAATAAATATGATACTATTAGATTGTATACAACCTAAATGGAGGAACTATGAGTCTATATCAATTAAATGTTAAAGATGTGAAGAAGAATGACGTAAGTTTAAAGGACTATGAGGGTAAGGTTTTGTTGGTGGTGAATACGGCTACAGGTTGTGGCTTTACACCGCAATATGAAGGGCTTGAAACCTTGTATAAACAATATAAAGATCAAGGTTTGGAAATCTTAGATTTTCCATGTAATCAATTTATGAACCAAGCGCCAGGAACAGATGAAGAATTGGCTGAGTTCTGTCAGTTGAAGTTTGGGACCAGTTTTAAGACCTTTGCGAAAGTGAATGTGAATGGAGAGGATGCGGATCCTTTGTTTAAGTATTTACGTAAAGAAGCACCGGCTGAGTATGAAGATGAAAAAGCGAATGCGTTTAAGAAAGTTTTGAATGATTTGAAACAAAGTTTTACAGGCGATTCCATTAAGTGGAATTTCACGAAATTCTTAATTGGACGTGATGGCAAGGTCATTGCACGTTTTGCGCCTACGTTTAAACCAGAAGCTTTGGAGCCTTTCATCCTTGAAGCTTTGAAGTAGTATGGATGAACATTTAAAGCTGGAGAATCAGCTCTGCTTTGCACTGTATACCAGTGCGCGGACAATCGTACGTAAGTATAAACCGTACTTGGACCCTTTAGGTCTAACCTATACGCAATATATTGCGATGCTTGTCCTGTGGGAACAGGATGGCATCAGTATTAAGGACTTAGGTGAGCAATTGATGTTGGATTCAGGTACACTTACCCCCTTGGTTAAAAAGCTTGAAAAACAGGGTTTATTGAAGCGTGAGCGTGGTCAAAGTGATGAGCGTTATGTGTCGATTGTATTGACAGAAGCGGGTCGAACTTTGAAGCAAAGAGCAAGTGATGTGCCATTTCAAATCGCTAAGAGTTTACATTTGGATGTTGCACAAGGTTTTGAATTGAAACAAAGACTTGATCAGTTCATTTTAGATAATAAGGATCTCGATTAGGAAGCAATGCTTCCTTTTTTCATAGAATCGTCACAATCTTAAGCAATGCATTTGATAGAATTAGAAGTGTTGAGGGAATCAATGGAAACAAAGCGATTAGATGTGCATCCAACACAACATTTGGATCTGCCGTGTGTGGTCTTACTGACACCAAAAAGTGAATTGAATATACTGAAGGATTCAATGACAATTCGTCAAGCACTTGAAAAAATGCGCCACGCCTCCTATACCGCGATGGCGGTTTTGGATGATCGTGGTCATTATGTAGGGACTGTGAATGAAGGGGATTTTCTTTGGTATCTCTTAAATACAGGACAAACTCAAACGAAGGAACTGGAAGATGATCCATTGCGATCAATCGTACGCATGAATTGGAATCCATCCATATCGGGTGACGAACCTGTAACATCCGTTCTTGAACGGGTGATGGATCAAAATTTCGTTCCTGTGGTGGATGATCGAGGCATGTTCATGGGCATCATCACACGTAAATCCGTCATCGCATTTACAATGCGTCATATGCAAAGAAAATAGGACAAAATGTCCTATTTTTAGTATTTGATAAAGCCTTGTCCTTGGTAGAATTTCAACAGCTGCATGCGTCCTGGATGCTTACGCGTCATGCCTTTGGCAATCTGTGTCGTGAACGCATCGACACGATTGTTCGCATCGCGTAGATCGTAGTATTCATGCACGATCGCATCGTAATCCTTAAGTGCTTCACACACGTTCTCTAGTTTAGGATACGTGTTTTCAAAGTGCATGATATCACGTGGCAGTCTTGGCTTGAGTTGCGGAGCTTGGTCTGGATGACCGATGGCAATGCCCAGTACAGGTACGACGTGTTCTGGTAGATTGAAGATTTCAATCAGTTGATCGACTTGGTTGAGTATACTACCTAAGAAGACAGCGCCTAAGCCCATGGCTTCAGCCGCGATCATGATGTTTTGAGCGGCTAGGATGGCATCCGTCGCCGCCACAAAGAAACGATCGAAAGAACCAAGGACTTCCGTATCTGTGTCTTGTTCCTCAGCGATCAATTGATTGCGATGTTGGTCCGCAAGCATGATGAACAAGTGTCCACATTCCGCGATGTAGTTCTGATTCCCAATCTGTGCGACTTTGGCTTTCTTTTCAGGATCGGTGATGCTTAGGATCGAGTAGGATTGCATGAAACTGGATGTGGAAGTGTGACGTGCCACATCCACGAGTAGATTGATTTGATCAGGTGTAAGAGGAATGTCTTTGAACTTACGAATGGAGCGATGATTGAGTTGATTTTGGATGGTTGAATTCATGAGGATACCTTTCTTGATTAGTAAAATTATATCATAGAGCAATTTACTAGCTTTAGAAAAAATGAACCTAAGCAATTAGGTTCATCGTTCAATAAGTTTAGGCGAAGGGAAACGAGCGTTCAGATAAGCGATGGGTTCACCATCCAAGATGTAAACGCGCGGAATGCGATCGTTGAGTTGCGGGAAGATTTCATAAGGAATGGTTCCCAAATGTTTAGCCAAAGCATACACATCAATGTGTGGACCCAAGACTTCAACCATTGTCCCAATCGGATAAACTTTATCCAATTTCACGATGGCGAGATCCATGCAGATCCGTCCAACATACTCATGAAGTTGTCCATCAATGGCACAATGGGCTCCTTGGAAGTGACGACTCAAGCCATCCGCATAGCCGATGCCAATTGTTCCAACCAACTCATCTTCATCTGCGACATAACTTGCGCCATAGCCAACAGATTCACCTTTAGATAAAGCCTTGATATCCAAGATTGGCGCATGGAGCTTCATTAAAGGTTTGAGGTCGACATCATAGTCCGAATAACCATACAGGGATAAACCGATACGAACCGCATTACAGAAGGGGGTAGGGAAGTTCACCACAGCGCCACTGTTTGCGCAATGGATCCATTTGAAGGAACGATTGACGTGTTCAACCATTTGATTGAATAAGGTATATTGTGCTGTGGTTTGAACGTTGGAAGGTTCATCACTGGATGCGAAGTGGGTGTAGATACCTTCTAAGTTAAAGCCTTTGGTGTCGGCTATGGTTAAAGCCGTATCCAAATCGCTTTGAAGCTTGATGCCCAAGCGATTCATACCCGTATCAAGTTTGACATGGACACGTAACCCAGAAACAGTGGGTGCTTTAGAGACCCAGTCCAAGGAGACCATCGTTACGATGATGTCATTTTGATAAGCAAGTTCCAGATCTTCAGCTTCCACATATCCCATACATAAGATATCCATTTTGATTCCGTGATTACGAAGATTGATGGCTTCATCTAAAGTAGCGACGGCACACATGTGTGTCCCTATTTTCTCAAGATGTCGTGCCAGCATCACATCCCCATGCCCATAAGCATTGGCTTTAATGACGGCAATGAGTTCTTTTTGATGATAATCATGGAGTACTTTTACATTATGTTCTAGAGCATTTAAATCGACTTCAGCCCAGGTTTTACGAAAGGATGGTTTCATTAGATGATCCTCGACTTGTTATAGGCGGTAACGATACCCCAAGCAAAGAATAAGAGGTTGATCAAACCATTGATTGAACCCAAATAGACTTGAGTGATGATCAATACGGCTTGGTAAAGGATAATTGGATTCAAGCTCAGTCCAAAATAGCGAACGACATCGGATAAGACAAAGGCAACACCCGCTAAGACAGCCCCAAGAATTGAGAACTTGACTTGGACACCACGCCCAAACTTTTGGATGACCATGCCGATAAGATAACCGATCCCGACATAGACGATTGAGAATGTGATGGGTAGGATACGTGAAATATAGCCGTATGCGATGCCAAGGCCAAGTGCCGTAGGAATCCCATAGAGAAGGGCATTGAGGAAACGTTGATTTGAATTCAGTTTGAATGAGTTGTAGATTCGATACATAGTATTCTCCTAACGCAGTTTATTATAGCATTTACATTTAGGATTTTGAAATGAAGCAATGAATTAATCATTAAAGGTGCTAAAATACAAGTGATGTTAGCGTATGTATTTAAGCCAATTAATTGTCATTTTTGTATTGACGATAAAATACCCTTATGGTATATTTAAAAGGCACTTGAGAGAAGCATGGAGGCTTAGCTCAGTTGGGAGAGCGTCTGCCTTACAAGCAGAGGGTCGGGGGTTCGAGCCCCTCAGCCTCCACCATTTTTATTTAAGTGCAAAATTGCCGGCTTAGCTCAATTGGCAGAGCAACTGATTTGTAATCAGTAGGTTGTGGGTTCAAGTCCTATAGCCGGCACCATTCTTATCTCTCAGTATTTATACTGGGGGGGTAGCGAAGTGGCTAAACGCGGTTGACTGTAAATCAATTCTCTCCGAGTTCGGCGGTTCGAATCCGTCCCCCCCCACCATCCTATTGGGGTATAGCCAAGCGGTAAGGCACCAGACTTTGACTCTGGCATCTCCCTGGTCCGAATCCAGGTACCCCAGCCATAATGTGACCCGTTAGCTCAGGTGGTAGAGCAACTGACTTTTAATCAGTGGGTCGAAGGTTCGAGTCCTTTACGGGTCACCATTTCTTTTACCACCCGCGGATGTAGTTCAATGGTAGAACTTCAGCCTTCCAAGCTGACTACGTGGGTTCGATTCCCATCATCCGCTCCATTTTACGTAAAACTCTCAAAAAGCGCTTAAACAGGCGCTTTTTTGCATATTAAGCTAATTTTACTGGGTCACGCTGGGTCACGGGTTAAAAATTATGTGCAATTTTATGCAATTTTACGTAGTTTTACATCGTTGTTTTCCCAATTAAGGTGGCTCTCAAATGCTTGTTATTTTTCTAAAATTAAGTTGAGAAAACACAGAGAGGGTAAAAGAATGCCAGCAACAAAACAAAACGATGGATTGTGGAGATTTCAAAAAGTAATTGTAGATCCAATTACCGGTGAAAAGATTAGATTAAGAAAACGAGGTTACAAATCAAAACGAGATGCAGAGATAGCCGAAGCTTCTGCTATTATCGAAGCTACAAGCCAACCTGAATTGTTAGATGAGGTATTAGGTAAAGTAGTTATTGATGACTTTATTTCATATAAAGACGCAACTATTAACGCACGCTCTATGCAAAAGAAAAATAAAATGATTAATGCGTTTATCTTACCTAATCTTGGTAATCTAGATTTAAATAAGTTTACCAATTTGCATGCACGTAAATACTATGATAAGTTAATTCACTTTGAAGCATCATTGAACCATAAAAATGCAATACTCGATTTAACGAAGTCAATCTTCTATCATGCTGAAACTAACTTTGGGATTTCAGCTCAGCCAATTAGAAGACTTCAAAAGTTTAAGATCATAAAATCAAAAAGACGTTTATTTGATGTTTATGATATCGAAGATTTTGAGAAATTTAATTCTACTTTTTCAGAAGATACAGAGTATGAACTTACTTTAAAAACATTCTTTAATGTTCTATTCTGGACGGGAGCTAGAAGGGGTGAAGCAAAAGGCTTGAAATGGAATGATATCTTCTTTAAATCAAATGAAATACGTATAGATGAACAGTTTATCGATAAAGATCCAATTCAAGGTAGAACCGTTTGCGATGTAAAGACATCTAACTCAATTAGAGAGATTTTAACAGATAATGTGACTATGAATATGTTAAAAAAATTAAAAGAGCTTAGAATGCAGAATGAAGCTTACAGTGAAGATGATTATGTATTTTTGAGAATGGATGAGAATATTCCATTGGCTGATACAACGATTGATCGATTAAATAGAATACATGCTCAAATGGCGAAACTTAAAAGAATTCGAATTCATGATTTTAGACACTCATTTGCATCTGTAAACTTTAGTTTAGGGGCTGATGTTGCTACAATCAGTAGACAACTTGGACATAGTTCAATTTCAATTACATTAGACATTTATGTAACCATGATTAGTAAAAAGAATGATGAACGAGTAGGTATGTTGAATGATGCTCGTAACTCAGTCTTGCAAGATATAAAAGCAAAATAGATTGTAATTTAAAAGGACCAACTTATTTGAGATGTATCAAATGATTGGTCCTATTATTTTCTCACAGTATTTTTTTACTACTCCAAGTAATTTAAATTCACTTATGTCTGATAGGAGAATGATAGGATACTTCTCTGAATATTGGATTGGAGAAAGGATTAAATTATTATTGTTCTTTGATGCAATTCTAAAAATGACAGGTTCATCATTTAAACTAATAGCAATAATTTCTCCATCTGAAAATGTATTTTGAATACTTACTAAGAAGTAATTACTTTTTGTGAATTTTGGATAAAGAGCATCATCATTAATTTCTATATATATGTTTGAATTGATCATTGATTCAGGTAAGTAATCATATCCTACTGTTTGAAATTTGCGAGGATCATAATCAATCTTAAAAAATTTATGTATAGGTACTAATCTTGATTTTTCAAGAAATGACGGAATAACGTCTTTTGGGAGAGTTGTAATATTAATATCAAATTCTTGTTCAATTGATTCAAGAACTGTAAACAGATTAGCTTTCTTTAATTCTTCAGTTGGGACATTATAGTATTGAGCTAACTTTAAAAGAATTTCAGGTTTTGGATTTCTAAGGCCTTTTTCATAATCGATATAACTTCTCTTAGATATTCCAATGTGTTGAATTACTTGTTCAATTGTTTTTTTATGTTGTTTGCGTAATGTCTTTAGATTATTCATTATTTTGATTTTAACACAATAATTTATATTGTGTTTGACATCATGATAGCACGTATATTATCATAAAAGTATACAAAAACTATATAAAGGTGCAAAAGTGCAAAAAACAGTTTTTTTTGAGGCGAGGCAAATTAAGAAAGTTACAAAATTTGACGCAAGTGATAATACATCGATAAATGTGAAGAGATTATTTAATCTAGAGAATGGTTATGGAACACCGCCAACCATAGAAGAAATTATTCTCTTAGAAAATTACTATAAGAATGAAATTATAAAAGAATACTTCATAAATATTATTCAATCGGGAGGGTATTATAATCAAATGCCAAAAAGAGTCGAACAATCAACAGATCTAGAAATGTATATTGCATTAAAACCTTCAATTATGTACTTATCTCAAATAGCTACAGCATTGAGTTGTTCTACAGCAAAAGCTATAGTTGCTAGCAAAGTTTTAAGAGACTATGCTATTAAAGAATTAAAACTTAGATTACCTCCATCTGGTGGAATACAGACTTTAGTTTTTGAGAAATGTTATGGGATTTCTTATAAGAGATTTGAAGATTCTCCTGAAGTTGTCTCTTATTTAAAAACGAAAGGTGTGCAATAAAATGATTGCTGAAGAAATTTTGATTTTAGAAGATAGAAATGGATTATTTGAAAGAGATATACGAGTATTAGAATATTTAATGAATAAGTTCGTGAATCTTGGATCAACATATACAGATAAAGAATTAGCGATTGATTATGCAAATCTATACTTAGATTCTAATTATGCTGAAGTAGGGTATCTCTATAATCAAGAAGAGAAAATGTTTTATCTTAGGCAACAAACGAATTTTTGGTCTGATAGAGTGATAAAAGATTTAGAAAATCTATTCAGTTTGAATCGACCAGTTAACAAATTATTAGAGTTAGATATCGATGAAATAGAATTAATACGACGAGTTCAAAGTCTATTAGGAATAAACCAAGATTATGAATTTAACTTACGAGAAGAACTTGTAAGAGTTTCAAATTTAGCATATGAACAATTAGGATTAACATCAAACTATTTCAATGACGAAATTGACCGTTAATCAGATGTGGTCTTATTGATATTGTTTTTATTTGAGTAATAATCTTAGAAATTTAAGAATCTATTCTTAAAGTCGATATCAAAGAAAGATTTGGCTTTTTCAAAATCCATAATCAATATATTCTGAGTTACTTTTGATTGAAGAGAATCTGGTAACTCTTTTTTAATTCTGTTTAACTCAAAAATATCTGCATTTCTGTATTGCAACTTATTTGATTTTTTATCAACGGTGAAAGATCGTGGATTATATTTGTAAGCATCTGTAATTGCTTTTATAGCATAGGTACTTGTAATTCGTTCGCTAAAGTAGTCATCGATTGAAAATGTTTTTACATAATTCGGTACTGGTTCATTTGAGTATTTTTCGAATAACTGTAGTAAAATCTCTGAAGAAAACTTAAAAGCATCAACTAAATTATCAGTACTTTCATCAAATAGTGGTGCTGTAAACTCATCCAATTTTTCTAACATTAGACCAAGATATTTTCTATAGAAGGCAGTCGAAATGTTTTTTTGAATTCTCCTGATTGAGTTATTTTTCATAGCCTCTGTGGTATCAAGTCCTATTGATACTCTACAAGTTACTATTCTTCTCGCAATATCTTGGGTTACTACTTTAACATCTTCATTCGCGCTAATTATTATAGCTGGATAGTTATTTAACCCATCGTTAAATCCGTATAAATCATTCTTTATTGCTTCGCCAGCATGTTGAGTAAATCGGTTTGCTACCATATCATCAAAGATTATTGGGACTCCTTTAGTATTATATCTAATATCGTTTATAGCTTTCGCTTTAAAATCTGATGCAGGCATTAGTGGATTTGATTTAATCATAAAATAGAGAAGAGTGGATAGAAATGATGTTTTGCCGGCTTTGCTGTTGCCATAAAGTAAACCAAATACTGGATATGGATCTGGTTTCTTATTGTGCTTATGAGATAACAATCTTAAATGACTTAAGAAAGGGGAGATAAAAAACCAGTTTGCAAACGAATAGTAACGAGATTGAGCATCAAATATATCTTCTTTTGTTCCATTGAAGTTTTCATATCCACGCATGAATTCGAAAAAATAACTTATATCTTTTGAGATATCTTCATCAATTGGATTTAAATCTAGTTTTCTACCTGTTAGGTAGATGTTTCTATTATTATAATCAATTTCTAGTTCAGGAAGTTTTTTGTCAGGCACTCCGTTCTTGATACTGTTTACAGATTCATATTTCTGCTTAATTTTTGAAATATAATTATTAATAGAGAACTTTATTGTTTTTTCATCTGGCATATATTTCTTGAGTTCGAGTTTATTTTTTAAAACAGAATATGTTAATAATTCTTCTTGGTTGTTAGAAATAGTAAGAACTTCATAGGCGTTTCTATCTTTAGGATCATTTGCGATTGGTAAGTTTTCAATGTTGTCCATTATATTCGTTTTAAATTTAATAATATTCTTTTCATCAATTCTATTAGTTGATTGGTCTCGAAGAATTTGAAATCGCTCAAAATAAAAATTAAAAGCTGTTTCAGATTTAAGCTCATTGATAGTTTCCGATTGATAACCACTAAACGCGGCATAAGATAAATTTGCAGATCCAGTTAGTACTTTACAATTATCAGCTCCATCAGTCATCAGATAAATTTTTTCATGTGATAATTTTTCTTTAGCTACTAATAGTTTTAGCGTACCATTGCTAATTCTCTCTAAAATATTTTTTCTGATAGAAGGTTTTGAGTCAGAAATTTGTTGTATTACTTCTTGTTGGTATGAGATGGCACTAGCTATATCAGAGCTCATTACTGATTCATTCCCAAAGATTATCTCAGCATAATCAAATGTGCGAATAACCTTTTCTATAAACGATAATTGAGATGAAAACGTTATTGCATAAAGGTTTGAATAACCTTTGAATAGTTCGCTCCAATTAGTCTGATAGTTATTTATGAAATCAAGCTCAACAACAGTTAGTTTCTTTGCTTCTTCGATTGAATCATTTTCGAAAAAATCGAATGATAGGTTTTCCATATAAACCTCCTTATTACACTTCTTCAAATTAAGTATATAATTTAACCATACCCAAAAAGAGGACTATTAAAATGAATGATTACTATCTTTATGATCAATTAATTAACCGTCTATTGAATTCATCTGATCCAGTTTCTAAAAAAGATATAGCTGATTATCTAAATGTAAAAGTAAAAACAGTAAAAAGGTTAAAGGATAATATAAATGAGTATGGAATGATTATTGATGAAATAAGCGGTGTAAATGGTGGTTATTACATTTCAAATAGAAGTATTTTTAAACGGTCACCATTAAGTAAAAAAGATATAAGTGTTCTTGAAAATATTAGGATGATAATTCAAAATGATAATTCGATATTAAATCAAAATGATTGCATATCCGTGCTTGATAAGCTAGTTAGACAAACAGAACCTATAGACGATATTATTACCTCTGTAAGTAATGGATTTCCTCTGAAAATGCCACAAGAAAAATTGTTGATATTTTATAATCAACTAGTATTTGCTATTCAGAATTTTCAAAAATGTGAAATGGTTTATCAAAAAGCTAATTCTGACTCAGTTGAATCATACATTATAGATCCATTCGAATTAGTTAAAAGAAGCTCTGCATGGTATGTAAATTGCAAAAAGGGTCAAGAAAAGAAAGATATACGACAATTCAAATTAAATAGGATCATAAAGTTAAAAGTTCTCAATGANNGAAGGTGAATTTATTGCGTATGGATTCATTCATTCACTTGGACAAGATTGTGAAGTCTTAGAGCCATCTGAGCTAAGAATGAGAATTAAAAATGATATAGTGGATGCTTTAAAATTGTATGAAGATAAATAAAACTGAATAATTTTAATTCTATCAAAATATGAAAACGTTAGAAAAACATGCACACAATATTGCAAAATCCCCTTTATTTAAAAGGTATAAATCATTTTTATAGATTCTATAAAAATTGGTAAAATGAATAAAACTAAGTATAGTTTAATGCTAAATCATTATTGAAGAATTAATAACTTAATCGAACATAAAGATACAATTTACTTCTTGATTATCCATGATCTTGTAATGAATAAATAAAGTGAAAGAAATCGTATAATTTAATTAAACATTTGTTGAAAAAATGCACACAATATTGCAAAATCTCCTTTATTTAAAAGATATAATCAACTTTTATACATTGTATAATAACTAGAAAAGTTAGACAAACTAAACATAGTTGAATACCAAAACTCTATTGAAAAATTAATAGCAGACTCAAACTTAAAGATGCAATCTACTTCTTGATTATCCATGATTTTGTAAAGAATAAATAAAGAGAATGAATCTGTATAATTTTAATAAAAATTCTATTAAAAAAATGCACACAATATTGTAAAATCGCCTTTATTTAAAAGGTATAAATCATTTTTATAGATTCTATAAAAAATGAATAAGTAACAATAAATATCTTCAAAAAAAGAAACTATAGTATTTTCTAGATTATTTTGCTTTTAACATAAGTAATTAATTTGGCCCAAAAAATGTTAAAAAAACTATAGTGGGCTAAACTTCACAAATTTAGAAATCCCTTTTAAATAAAGGCTTTTCGACTTGTCGAAAATGCTGAAAGTGGGTTATTTGGCCCACACCTTATCCTGCTAAAGAAGAAATTATCAATTACTAATTATATAAATGCACTTTATAACATATATTTGTTTGATTTTATTGATCTAAATATGAATTTATTAATAATATCTCTAGTTGATAATTCTAAAAGATTTATTTAAATTAATAAAGTTATCATTGTAAATCTTTATAACGACATATAAAGCGTTTTAAAGCCCTCTGATCGATTTTAATGTGCTACTGAGTGTATTCACATCTTTATACAAAAAAACGTCTAGAATGAATTTAATGATGAATTCATTGGTGAATATAATAGACTTATCTTGTTTATAAACAGTTACTTAAATATTGTTAGATCTAACTATTAAATTCAAATTCATAATAAGAGATTTTTTGTTTGTTTCTATTATCAATTACATAAACAGCACTTTCTCTTAAATTTTTTAGAGTTAGTGCTTCATAGGCTTCATGAACTTGTTGTTCAGATAAATTGTGATATTACCAGATTTGTCCTGAAGATTTACCTGCTTCAAAAATGACTTCCAAACTGTAGTGATTCATTTTTACCTCTCTTTAGATTGAATTGCCTTTTTATCTTACAATAATTCATAAATAAAATTAAGTATGAGAATTAATAAATATAAAAATCGTAATAAATTAGGTTGATCATATATTGTTAGTCCGTAATTATTGGATATGAAATTAGTTCAATTATTACAAAATAAATCTCAGTAATGAACTTTATTGCATACTTAAAGTGTAATTATGCAGATGTTTTAGATGAATTTAGAATTTTTAAATGAAGAATTTATTTTAGCAGGATAAGGCGTGTCCCAAATGACACGTTTTTAGCATTTTCAGCAAGCCGAAAAGCCTTTATTTAAACGGTAAAATTGAATTTTAACTAAATGGGACATTTTTAAATTCGCAATATGTTTTGTCCCAAACATACTGCTTACAAAATTTTCAAATACTAAGTAGTATTTTTTTAGAATTAAAATGAATCAAAGTTGGAATAATTTTAAAATCTTGCAATTGTTTAAAAAAGTGTAAAATATAAATAGTAACTATAACCCCCACCCATAGTTACAAAGAAGCTAATAGTTTTTCAACTTTCAGCTTCTTTTTTAATATATTCAATTAATTCTTTTTGTAAATCAAATCGATGTTCAATATCTAAATAATCCTCAATTTTGAATATTAATTCAGCAAGTCTATCATTTGCGTGAGCACTATTCATTCCTTTCATAAAGCGGTGTAATTGACTTCTATTAATGTTACATAAATCTTTTGCATATAAATAAACAGGAATTCTCTTATCAATCATTTCCTGAAGCTTTTTACGATATAAGTTTTTAACTTTAACATCATATCGAGTTGAACTTAGAATATTTAGTCTCAAATCATATTTAGTTGGTAAATAGTTTTCTATATTTTTATTAAGCTGTATTTTATTAGAGTTTATATAAAACTTTTGAAAGTTACTAGGCAAAATATTCAACCAAAAACTCTCTTCTTCAAAATCAACGTTAATATAGAATTTCGTATTATATCCTTCGTTGATACTATTGTAAAAAGCTATCATCAATGCTTCGACATGATACGCTAATGATTGTGTATTATTCTTAGAAAAATTTGGATCACTAAAACTTCCCAATATTGAATCTTTAAAATCACTCGGACGCAAAAGATAGTCATTATAAAGTGTACGATTACCTTTACCGCTATAATGACTTGCAATACGAGAAAGGGGATCATTGCTAATACCAACATATTTTCTTTGTGTAACAATNNTAGTTTCTTTATATAAACATTATATTTATATATATAAATATTGTCAAATAAATTATTTATCTTTGTGAATATAATGTTTTTAAAAAGAAATAAATATCATATAATATTTATTAATAGGTGAAAACAATGGGAATGAAATATTATAAATTATTTGATCTCTTGAATCGAAGAAACATAACGAAAACAAAAATGCGTATTGATCTTGGTATGAGTACTAAAACATTAGCTAAGATTTCTGCACATGAACCATTATCGATGGAAATCATAGAAAAGATATGTGCTTATTTAGATGTACAGCCAGGAGATATAATGGAGTTTATAAATGATAAGTAAATTCTTTAAGATATGCAAATTCAGTCATTTGATTGACTATAATATTAAAAATTAAAAGGGGGGATAAAGAATGATTACTGGAGAACTTAGAAATAAGATCGATGCTATTTGGGAGACATTTTGGACAGGTGGATTAGCTAATCCATTATCAGTCATTGAGCAAGTGACATATTTGCTTTTTATTAAGTTACTAGATGATAATCAAATAAAAAAAGAAAGAAATGCACAAGTATTAGGTGTTGAGCCTAAGAATCTTTTATTCAAAACAGGTAACTATGTAAATGAAAGAGAAAATATTGATGTGCCCTTCATTAATTTGAGATGGAGTCATTTTAAGAATTTTGAACCTCAAGAGTTATTCAGCACAGTTAAAGACAAAGTGTTTCCTTTCATAAAACAAATAAACAATGGTAAAGATACTGCTTTTTCAAGATATATGAAAGATGCTGTTTTTATGGTGCCAACTCCAAAAGTATTATTAAAAGTTGTAGACGGATTAGATGCACTTGATCTTAACAATAAAGATATAATGGGCGATGTCTATGAGTATTTGCTAGCCAAGATAGCATCCAGTGGAACAAATGGACAGTTTAGAACACCTAGGCATATTATCAGAATGATGGTTGAACTCATGAAACCAACTTTGAATGATATGATAGCTGATCCAGCGATGGGGAGTGCTGGTTTTATTGTTGAATCAGCGAGATACATAACTGAGCATTACTCAAATGAATTGCTAAAAGCAGATAATCAAGAAAGATTTATAACAACCATGTTTAGTGGCTATGATACGGATCAAACGATGTTACGAATTGGTGCAATGAACATGATGCTTCATGGTGTTGATCAGCCAGATATAAAGTATCAAGATTCTTTATCGGAAGATAACACTGCTGCAAATAAATTTTCATTAATTTTAGCAAATCCACCTTTTAAAGGTAGCTTAGATTATGAAGCTGTATCTAAAGATTTATTGGCAGTAACTAAAACAAAGAAGACAGAGTTATTGTTCTTAGCATTAATGCTTAGAATGTTGAAAGTTGGAGGTAGAGCAGCATCAATAGTTCCTGATGGTGTCTTATTTGGTTCAAGTGATGCACACAAAGCTATTAGAAAAGAATTAGTAGATAACCAAAAATTGATTGCTGTTATTTCGCTCCCAAGTGGGGTTTTTAAACCATATGCTGGAGTTTCAACAGCTATTATAATATTCACAAAAACTAATACTGGAGGAACAGACAAAGTTTGGTTCTATAATATGGAAGCAGATGGATTTACATTAGATGATAAACGAAGTCCTATTCAAGATAATGACATAGAAGATATTATCAATAGATTCCATAATTTAGATAAAGAAACAAACAGAACAAGATTTGAGAAATCTTTCCTTGTAGATAAAAAAGAAATCATTGCTAACGACTATGGCTTATCAATTAATAAGTATATTGAAACTGAATATGAAAAGATTGAGTATGATTCACCTTCAGTAATTATGGAAAGAATTGACTCTTTAGATGTTGAGATTGAAAAACTTAAAATGGAACTCAAATCACTTCTAAATTTAGATTTGTAGGGATGAATATGAGAAACAATAAGAAAAAATTAATTGATATATGCAACATACAATATGGATATGCTTTTGATTCAAAACAATTTACAGAAGCACCTACAGACATACCGTTAATTAGAATTAGAGATGTTAATAGAGGTTATTCTGACACTTACTATGCTGGCGACTACAATGAAGCATATATTGTAAATGCAGGTGATGTTTTAATTGGCATGGATGGAGAGTTTAATATTGCCAAATGGAAAAGTCTGAAGGCTTTATTAAATCAACGAGTTTGTAAGCTTATTTGCAATGAGAGTGTTGTTGAAGATTACCTTGTATATTATCTTAGTGGTGTACTAAAAGAGATAGAAGCAAAAACATCTTTTGCTACTGTAAAACATTTATCTGCGAAAGTTCTTAATTCTATCGAACTAACGTTACATGAAATTGATGAACAAACTAAAATAGCTAACATTTTAAATAATGTAAAACAGATTATTGATAAAAGACAAAAGCAATTAGTTGAATTGGACGACCTTGTCAAATCTCAATTTATCGAGATGTTTGGAGATCCAATTAAAAATGAGAAAAATTGGGAAACAAGAAAATTAGATGATGTTTGTCCAGTCAATAAATATAAAGGCCAAGTTGATAGTACAAATGGTCAAGTTTGGTTGTTAAACCTAGACAAGATAGAATCAGATACTGGCAAAATCCTTAATTATGTATTGGAAGATGAAAGCAAAATAGCGAGTTCAACTATCAAATTTGATACTAATTGTGTTTTATATTCGAAACTACGACCATATCTAAATAAAGTTGTAATCCCACCACGGTCAGGTTATGCCACCTCTGAAATGATTGCTATACAAACTAATATTGTTGACAAGTATTTTCTTTCCAGTTTACTAAGGATGAAGTCATTCGTTGATTTTGCAAATGGAACCTCTTATGGAGCAAAAATGCCTAGAGCATCAGTTGATATGATAAAAAATTTTGACTTAATATTTCCACCGAAAGAATTACAAAACAGCTTTGCTCAGTTTGCTCAACAAGTCGATAAATTAAAATTTTGTATTCAACAATCTTTAGATGAAACACAAAAATTATTTGATTCGTTAATGCAANNAAACTAGTATATCAATTAAGAAACAATAATATACCACATAGAAGCTCTTTGTTTGAACTTGTTTCATCCGAAGATTTCACGAACTTTATTAATGATGCGTCGATGCTTAACGCATTACATTACATACGAAAAGTTGGTAATATTGCAATCCATAATGATGAGGTTAGTCAAAAAGAAGCACTTTTTTCATTAAAGCAATTGCATATATTTACTGGTGAACTTTTGGTTAAACTTGATTTGATTCAGATTTATCCATTGTTTGATGAAACATTATTAATCAAAACAAATCAAGCATACCCATCTGATCAAGATGTAGATATTGATATAAATTTAGTAAATCAAGTTAAACCAAGAATTGATAAGCACACCACACTTGGTGTTGGTGTTAACATCAGTGAGGCTGAAACACGCAAGCAATACATTGATTTATACTTAAGAGAAGTTGGATGGAAAGTACTTGATAAAGATAATGTAAAACTTCCAGATAAAGCAGGAATTGAAATCAAAGTACAAGGTATGCCAAATAATCAAGGTATAGGTTTTGTTGATTATGTATTATTTGGAAATGATGGGAAACCACTTGCGATTATTGAAGCAAAGAAAACTAGTTTCTCTCCAATCATAGGTAAAGAACAAGCACTACTCTATGCAAAATGCATTCAAGAAGAGTATGGATATCTACCAATTGTCTATTACACAAATGGTTATCAAATATGGATCATTGATCAACTAGGATATCCATCCAGGCAAATCTTTGGATTTCACAACATTAAAGAAATTGAGTATTTAATGAAGTTACGCCAAAGAGGTTCTATCAGTGATTTAAAAATTAACGAAGCTATAAGTGATAGGCCATACCAAAAAATGGCTATTACTAATGTTGCTGAGTCTTTTAATAAAAAGAGAAGAAAAGCCTTACTTGTTATGGCCACAGGTACAGGTAAAACTAGAACCGCTATTTCCTTAGTTGAATTATTACAAAGGAATCGTTGGGTAAAGAATGTACTTTTTTTAGCAGATAGAACAGCTCTAGTGACGCAAGCTAAAAGAAACTTTAATAAACTATTACCAGACTACACAATTTCAGTCTTAACAGATAAAGATAAACAGCCTGACTTAAATGCAAGACTGATTTTTTCGACATATCAAACTATGATAAATCTTATTGATGGTGATGAAAGAACTTTTGGTATTGGTCGCTTTGATTTAATTATTATTGATGAGGCACATCGTTCTATATTTAATAAATACAAAGCAATCTTTACTTATTTTGATTCACTTATCGTTGGGTTAACTGCGACACCGAGAGATGAGATTGAACGTTCAACCTATTCGATTTTCGATTTAGAAGAAGGACTACCTACATTTCATTATGAAATGGAAGAAGCAGTTAGAGAGAAACATTTAGTTGGTTATACAGTTTTAGATAGAACAACCAAATTCTTAAAACAAGGCGTTAAATATAGTGATCTTTCCAAAGAAGAAAAAGAAGAATATGAAAAGACGTTTCTAACCCCTGAGGGTGATTTGCCAACTGAGCTTAGTGGAGCCGACTTCTTTAAAAAAATCTATAATGATAATACAGTTGATTTAGTTTTACAAACTCTAATGAATGAAGGGTTAAAAATTAATAGTGGTGACTTGATAGGCAAGACGATAATATTTGCATTTAACCATAATCACGCAGAACTTATTGTTAAGAGATTTGAAAAACTATATCCAGAGCTTGGACCTGAGTATTGCAAACTAGTTGATAATTATGTTACATATGCCCAAAATATTATAGATAACTTCAGTATTAGAGGTAAACTGCCACAAATCGCAGTTTCAGTAGATATGCTTGATACTGGTATTGATGTACCAGATATCTTAAACTTAGTCTTTTTTAAACGAATATACTCAAAAATCAAGTTTATTCAGATGATTGGTAGAGGTACTCGTAAATCTGATAATATTTTTGGTCACTCGAAACATAAGAAAATGTTTTATATTTTTGACTTCTGTGATAATTTTAGTTTCTTTGATATGAATCCAGAAGGCAGAAAAGTTAATCAAGGATATTCAATGACGCAAAAAGTATTTCAAATGAAACTTGATTTGCTGTTTGAACTTCAAAAACTTGAACATCAGTCGAATGATTTTCATAAAGCATATTATGAAAACATAAGATTAGAACTGTATCAAACTGTCATAAGTCTTAATAGAGATCGAATTCTCGTAAGAGAAAACATGCCAATAGTCGATAAGTATTCTGTCGAAAGTAAATGGACATTTTTATCAAAGTTTGACATTCAAGAAGTGAAAAACAATCTAACACTACTTATTGATAGTGATAAAGATTTAGAATCAGCTAAAGCTTTTGATTTAAAAGTCTTTTATATTATGCTTTCTCTCATTTCAGAAGAAGTGGTTGCAAAGAGGGCAATTGGACAAGTAGTTCAGATTTCACAAGCATTGCTTGAAAGATTAAGTATTCCACAAGTTGCTGAAAAGAAAGATCTGTTATTAGAAGTTTTAACTCAAACCTATTGGAATAAGGTTAATGTACAATCACTTGAGCATTTAAGAAATGAATTAAGATACTTAATTCAATACATTACAGATGAAGTAGGTATATACTCAACGGATTTTAAAGATGATCTAATCGATCAAGGTAAAAAGTACATTAATATCAAAGATTTCAAAACATATGAAGAAAAAGTTATAGATTATCTACTTTCAAATGAAATTAATGAAACTATTATAAAAATAAAGATGTTAGATAAGATAACTTTTGACGATCTTAAAGAACTTGAGCGCATCTTATGGCAAGAATTAGGTACCAAAGTTGATTATTATAACGTAACTAAAGAAGGGAATCTTGCAGTATTCATCCGGAGTATTGTTGGAATCGAACAAGAAGCAATTAATAAAAAGTTTAGTAAATATTTAAACACAAATGTTTTGTCAGCAAAACAGCAAGAATTTGTCAAGAGTATCATTAGTTATGTTCAGCAAAACGGTGATATAACTAAACAAGATTTGGTTGATAAATCACCATTTAGTGATTTTGATGTTGTGGGTTTATTTGATGATAAAATTGATGTTTTAGTAAGGGTTATAGATAATCTACATGAGAGTATTCTGGTGGCATAATTTTTAATCTAATTAGTTAATCATTATCTTTATAATTATTATTAGTAATATTACGTAATCTGATTATAAAAAAAAGAATCAATAAATTTGAGATAAGAATGAGTTTAGTTACTTAATTTGTAAGAAAAAGCAAATAATGATGATAGTTAATATGGAATTATAAATCAAGTTAATAGAAGTGAGTAAAGTTATTTGGTACAAATGTTGTAAAGGACAAAGTAAGTTGATAATTCTACATATCTTAAAGATAGTCTGTATTATACATAATATTACTATTAGATAATCGATATAAAGGTTCAAATATAAGTTCACAAATTAATGTGTTCAGAGGGGTTGTTATAGATTAAAACTAATTAAATGGAATTAAATTCGAAACCAGATAGAATTTTGAATCATATAATTAGAAGATAATCAAATAACAATAGTTAAAAGGGGATTATGGAAATTGAATTTAAACATCCAGAAACAGGATCATCATACAAAATAGATACTGATAAGAAGTTTATTATTATCTATGGGAAAAATGGCAGTGGGAAGACTACATTGTCAAGAAGTCTTTATTTTGATAAAGGACTCGTTTTTAATGAAGATTTTGTAAATTCAAATATATATACGGTTTCTGAAAGTGGAGCTACACTTTCACCTGAAAATAAGAAGAATTTTTCAAAATTATGGATAGGAGAAGACATTGTTTCACAGAGTAAAATAGTAGAAGAATTGAATGTAGTAGTTACTGAAAATACTCATCTGAAAGAAGTCACTGTACAAAATCTCAAGCTTGAATTAAGTAAAACAATTGGACAGAATGAGGTTGATTTAAATCAGTTCATAATTAATGACTTTACTTGTGTTGAGATAGACTTAGAGAAAAATAGTAATAAATTCAAATGTTTAAATTATAAAGATACTTCCATTATTGACGATTCTAGTTTAAACAAAGAGATTATAGCAATAAAAAATAACGGAATATTAAATCTTCTTCATTCGAAAATATCAAAGAATATTTATCTAAAAGAACTATTTGTAAATGGAAATCATTTAATAATTACTAATGAGATAAATGCAAAAATAAGAAATCTTAAAGAATATGAAGAAAAATTGAAACTGATTGAATTAATCCTGTCTGGGAAAAGCATAACACATGAACTATCTACAATGATTGGACAGTGGCTTAGTGTACATGAATCAAGAACAAGTTGCCTTTTTTGCGGGAATAATGATATAAGCGAAGCTAAAGCCGAATGGAAAGACATATTTGATTCAGAAGCTAAGATACTAAAACAAAAGTTAATTGATATTTTTGAAGGACTCATTAGAGATATTGAAGCAATTTTGGCAGACAAAAATGAGTTTAATAAAGTTATAGCTAAAACGATCAATGAGTTAGAAAATTTAAAAGAAAAGTTAGTAGTAAAAAAGGGTGAGATTGAAAGTAATAACTTTAGTAATTTTAACCTTGATCCAATTGAATCCTCCATAGAACTTGTAAGTATTGATCAAAAAATAAATCATGTTTCCAATTATATTGTGAATAAGCACATTGACAAACTTACCTTCTTTACTTCTAATGAATCAGCTCTTAGAAAAAAAAGAGAAAGTGAGAAGATTCATCTTTCGACATTGATGGATGAAAATGGTAAAAAATATTCCGATGGAATCAATGAGGTGTTAGGTAGATTGGGTTTAGATAAAGCAATCGACTTTAATGTAAACAGACGTACAAATCCATTTACATATGAATTTACACTTTTAAATAATAGAGAGTTGAAAACATTGAGTGATGGGCAAAAACACAAATTAGCTTTAGCGATGTTCTTATATTCACTAAAAGGAAAAGATTATAAAGATAAATCAATTGTTATTGACGACCCGGTCGTTTCATTAGATGTTCTAAGTTATCATCAAGTTAAGGCTTATTTAATAAATGATTTAATATCTACTTTTCATAATAATGGTAATGTTAGTTTGATCTTACTCACACATAATATCAACTTTCTATACATTCAATTGTCTAATATATTTGAGAATGTACACATGAGAGAATTAACTGAAGTTTATCGACTAGGAACTGGGAATCTTTCTAAGGTCGAATTAGATATCTTTAGAACAGATGATATTACATTATTCAAAACGACGCTTAAAGAGATTAGTGGTGTCTATGGTATCAAATTACTATCTAATATGATTCTAAAAACATTTAGGATAATGATAGATTTGAGATTAAGATTTCGCGGAGTTATGACGGATGAAGTGGGTATCTCATATTTAGATATTACTAATTCCGAGAAAGCAAAACTTACAAAGAATCATGGTTTTTTATGTGAGTATTTTAAAGAAGGAAATGAAGTAAGCAATGAAAAAATAATCGAAGGATTTCGAGTATTAAAAGATACTTCTCAAATTATTGGTTTTGGAGAATTAATAAGTGATATGGAAATGGAGAGTATTGTTCACTTAATAAATGATAACGTTGTAGATAACAATACTGACAAACCTTGTTTTGATATACTAAGGCAGTTAGATTATTTTTTAAAAACTTCTGATAATGAACAACTGAAAAAGTATATTAGACACCCAAAAAATACATTTACAAAGAACATGGTTACTTTAAGTCTTAATAACGATATATAAGCAATAACATTATAAGAATCTTGAGTAATTAGTGTTAAGTAAATAATTTAATATATTTTACTTTTTCAAAGCTAATATAATGATTTTACTAATAAAACACTTAAAAATTGGATTTCATTACTAAAATCAAATTTATATAATAACTAAATATTCTGAAAGGAAATCATGAGATCACATACTGTTATATTAGGTGCAGGAGCAACAATTGCGGCAATACCAAATGGAGATAGAAATGGTAAATATTCATCTGTAATGAATGGTTTGTTTGAGAATCTAGGTTTATCGAGCTTATTGGATGGAATTGATTTGAATACAAAAAGCAGAAACATAGAGGATATATATTCAGAGTTGAGTACAAAACATGAATATAAAGATGTAGTACAACAACTAGAAAAGCATTTGTATGATTATTTTGCTTCACTTGAACTTCCGGAAGAGCCTACTATTTATGATTTACTTATACTGAGTTTAACAAAGAATGATGTAATTGCAACATTTAATTGGGATCCACTTTTAATACAAGCATATGTTAGATGTCACGAAATCACTGACAATCTACCACATGTTTTTTGCTTACATGGTAATGTAGCAGTTGGATACTGTAATGCTCACAAAGAATTTGGTGTTAATGATACAGTCTGCCCTGAATGTGGTGATAAATTAAGACCTCTTAACTTGCTATATCCGATTGCAAATAAAGAATATAACTCTAATGATTATATAAAAGGATGTTGGGAAGCTACTCAATATATACTTGAGAATTCTTACATGCTTACAATTTTTGGTTATAGTGCTCCAAAAAGTGATATTGCAGCGATGAATTTGCTAAGAAATGCATGGGGAAGTCCATACTCACGACAGTTAGAAGAAGTTTCAATTATTGATATTTTAGAAGAAGATGAAGTTACAATGAAGTGGTCAGATTTTATTTATTCGCATCATTATAGGTATAGTAAGGATTTTTTTAGTTCATATTTAGGGATGTTTCCAAGAAGGTCTTGTGAAACTGTATTTGCTACAAAGCAATTGAATTTTCCGCCTGAAAGCAATATGGGGTTTAGAGACGGTATGACTTGGTGCGAAATAGAAGAATTCTTAAATGATATTCTATTCGAAGAAACTCAAACAATTGATGGCAAGAACTATCCCTTATATTATGTAAAAAAAAATAGGAATAAATAATATAAATTAAGTGAGTGAAGTAGACGAGTAACAGGGATTTAATCATAAGAATAATTATCTAGTTGCACATAAAACTTTAAACAATAAGATCTTTTTTAAATTTCATTAATAGCTTTTAAGGATGTTTTATATTAAGTGATATAACTCTAATACTAAATTATACTGAAATAGGGGGTAGTATGTTCAAAAGGTATGAGCAAATTTATTCTAGATATAATGGAATTAATGTTTTAGACTATTTTGAAATAAGCTATAAAACTGTATTACATTTACTTAATGATAATTCATTAAACGAGTTTAATTTTGAGTCGAGAGTTGATGAGATTGTAAGTATGGAAATCCAAGATAAATACTTTGAGTTTGAAGAACTAAGCTCATTAATGAGCTTTCCTCAACCCAATTCATTTATGATTAATTTGATGACTTTTTTAACTATAATTGAAGCAATTAACGATTCATTTTTTATTAAAATCAACATAACTCGAGAAACAATTAGTAGAATAGCTATTGCGACATTATTGTATCTACTTAGTTTACAAACATTTAAGTACGGTGAAATTTTAATCCCTAAAAAATCAAAAGAGAATCTATTCAAAAATACTAATTTCTTGATTGGAATAGAAGAAATAAAGAAAATTTACTTTGAAGTCTCAAATGAACAGTTTATTGTTTTTTTAGAATTATTTTCGAATAATCTTAACGAGAATATAGAAAAATTATTAGATAAAAAAATTATACGAGTCGAAAATACATTTTTTACGATTTCAATTAATGATTTTTTAAAATTCTTATCAATTAAAATCGAAAATATGTATAGAGAGAATGTTACAACTCAAGAATACTCTATGTATCAAAACCGGAAAGGTAAGTATTTTGAAAATCAAGTTTTCGAACTAAGCAAAATATTTTTTCCTGATATATATCAATCTGTTTATTATAATCCAAATAAAAATAAAGTAGCTGAAATTGATGTGTTAATAAAAGATATGGAGAATCTTATTATAGTTGAATGTAAATCAGGCACTATAAATCTGGAAAATATTAACAAAGATGAAGAAATATTAATAAAAATCAAAAATAAGCTAAAAAAGGCATATATCACACTAAAACATGCAAGTGATTATTTAGGATCACACTCAGAATTTCTATTTAAGAATAATCACAATGAAATCTTTGGGTTTAGTAAAAATTTTAAACCCATATTTATTCACATTTCTATGTATCCATTCGATTCAGTTTCTTCAAACCTTCATACTTTGAGTTATGATTTTATAAATAATGATATTCCAATTATCTCATTATCGTTTGAACATTATTTATGTATTCTTCATGATTGTTATTTATTTAACGAATCATTTACAGATTATCTGCAGAAACGAATGAGAATTATTAAAGATAAAGCAAATTTAATGTTAGATACAAATGAATTAGATCTATATTATCAATTAAAACCAAGATCAAAAAAATCAATGTTGCAAGAGGCTTTGGACAATGATTATTTCGAATCTTTCAGTTCAGATGTTAAAATATTTACTTCATTTCACGATATAAGTGGTAATGAGTTCAGACCTGCTAAAAATATGATAAATAAAATTGATATATTTTTACTAGATATCTTTCTTCATAATAAATTAGGAATAAACAAAAAATATATTAATAGTTTTTTGAGTTGTTTCACCACAAAGAGTCAAACGAAAGAAAAAGGTTGTTGAATTATGTTAGATAAGCGTATTATCTCAATAATCTCTATTATTTTTATTATATTTCTTGCAACTGGGATTAAAGGTGTTTTGAATTTTTTAGATGTAGTAAAACTTGTTTTTATTACATTAGTTTCTGCGATTAATTCTTTAACAATTTCATTAATTGGAGACAGTATTTTAACGCTTCTATTTAAATCAACGATAACTTATTTTCTTGTAGGGTTAATTCTATTATTCTTTAACATTAGACACAGAAGATTTGCCAAATATTTTGGGAAAGCAAGTTATTATTTTATTGGATATTTCATCTCAATAATTTTGAATATTATAGCTGTTTTATTCTTTTGATAATAGACCATGTAAGATTTAATAATATAATTACATAATACCAGATAATGATTTGTCTGTAGAAGATTTGAAGCTATGATTTATGATATAAAAGAATATATACTGGGTTATTACTCAATTAATCATAGATACATTCAAATCTTGAGAACATTTCATTTGAGATAATGATAAATAATAATTTTTCTAATTTGAAATTCTACTTAGCTGCGAATATACAATGTTTAAAGAAATATAAACAGAAGTGAAAATATGGATGCGTTTATAAAAAATGTTTAGAGATTCAAGAGAATTTGAATTAGTATTTATGAAAGCAACTGATTTCTATATATTACAAAATTGAAAATAAAAATCTAAAAATTAATAGTAATAAAAAAGGTGCACTTATGAAGTATGAATTTGTAAATACAGACCAAAAACCAGATGATTGGCCAGCCAATGATTTAGAACAACGTTTAGAGAATATTAACAATCAAGTTGGTGAATTTAAAAAAGACCCAAACTATAAGAACAAAGAAATATTGTTATCATTAATTAGCGACTATGATTTAAATCAAAGATCAATGTTAGGCCTTCATAGGACTACAATCTACGAAGTAAAAATACTTAATTCATTATATATTGAAGGATTTTTTTTACATCTGAGTTTGTTAAGAACTTTCGTTTATGAAGTCGTAGGAGAGAAAGCTAGACATCAAAAGGTAGTATCTTGGTTTAATATTAAAAACCAAGATTTATATATTGAAAACTTTAAATATTTAATGCCGCAATTAAGATTATATTACTTGTCATATCTATTCTATTCTGTTGATAAAGACAAACCATTTCCAGATAAATTAATTGACCAAATGAAATATACTTTGCAAGTATATAAAAAAAAATTATCAAAAGCAGAATACAAGGATTTTCTCTCTGATTATACAAATTTCTATATTACTTTACTGAATGATATTAGTTACTTCAACTGTACGAAATTAACTCCTTTTTGGGCATTTTCGAGGGATGAAATAATTAAACTGTATAGTTTTGCATCTTTACTCTTAGAAAAAATAGGAGATTCACCAATTAAAAAACCTTTAAAAGGTGTTTTAATGACAAGCATTAGTAATTATTTGTTAAAATCAAGAAATGATTATAATGAAGATTATATATGCAAATATTTACCAGAAAATGTTGCAGCACAAAGTGCAAAGAACCATGAAATATGGATTTCAAAAATACAAAATCTTAATGATGATAGAGAGCAATTAGTAATAAAAGAACTATTTGATAAAACTGATTGGATAGAATATGAATGGATCAAGAATCTTGATTTTACACCAGTAAGAAATTACTATGTTTCATGTTTTAGTAAACACATCTCAAGTGAAGCAATGTCCGAAAAATATGGGAAATGTATATACGGATATAAAAATGATAGATTAACTGTTCTATTATCTCCAATATATTATTTATATAATAAGAAAAATGAAAGACATCCAACTTTTGGTCAAGTATTAGCTTTTGATGTTCTTTATGATAATGAAAGTGCAAAAAGCGAGATTAATTTTTTAGCGAGTATCATAAATTTATTTAAAATAAATGAAAATGAAAAAAAGAAATTTCTAGAGGAAATTCTTCAATACTGGATATTGTCCATTAAGGATGAAAAGTGGTCATATGAGCGAGAAAGAAGGTATGTTATATTCATGTATGATGGTTATGATTATCAAGAGTTAACGCTCGATGATAGTGGTACATTAAAGTTGAAGTCAACAATATTTATGTTTCCTGATTTTTTATTAAATGAGAACCCTTCCAAAGATTATATAAGGGAATTAATTGATGAGAAAAGATTTTCAATACACGCTAAACCTTATATATTTTGCAATGAATGTCTGAATATTGATTTTGACTCAGCTATTAGTATTGAAAAAATAAGTAAAGATAAAACGTGTAGTATTTGTAATTCGAAAAATATTGATTATAATAATATTTAATTTTTAATTAAAAAATTACCTTAATTGTAACGTTTCTATGTAGATTTGATAAGAATATCTGGTTTATTAAATTGATTGAAAAACTATAAAGTAATTTCAATTCTATTAGTATTTTCAAGTATATATTAAGTTGTAAATATTGGGTTATAATTTTGTTAAATATCGGGGGATAAAATGAAAATTTCATTACAAGCAAATCAATATCAATCAATTAAGATTAATAAGGATCTTTTGGTATTTGAAAGTTATGGGAATAAGGTAAATTACGGTTTAGAGAATTTAAAAGAATGTTATATAACAAAATATAGTATCGAAGGAGCTAGTACTCTAAGAATACTCTTAAAGAACAATAAAACACTACATATTTGAAGATGTAAAGCATTTGTAGACATTTAAGAAAAACTAGGAAACCCTTGTTCAGCTAGGAACTGTGCAGGGGTTTTATAATTTAGTTTATAAGCAGGTCTTTCATTATTGAAAAACATGATATATTCTTCAATAAAAGTATAAATAGAATCCCATTCGTTGAGATTATTGTCACACGCTATCTCTGCTTTAATCCAACCATTAAGCGATTCTATAACCGCATTATCTGTCGGAGTCCCTGCACGTGACATGGACCGAATGATGTTATAATGTTTATGAGCTTCTTGGAAGCCTTTTGAAGAATAAACTGTACCTTGGTCACTGTGGAAAATGATGGGTTCGGAATGTTCTTCTTTTTTGATGATTTGAATAAGTTGATCAAGACAATTGTAATAAGGTAGATTATCTCCGTGCTTTGAACTAAGGGATGAGGCGATGATGGAATTACTAAACACATCGATAATAAAAGTCCATTCATATTGTTTTCCTCGATGGGCTAGCACAGTCATATCACTCGCCACGATTTCCAATGGTCGAGATACATTCCAGTCTCCAGAAACGATGTTCTTATATTCAACGTGTTCATCTCCCGGTTTATGCCATTGATAATGTTTCGCTTTTGACTTAACACCGAGTCCTTTACAGACTTTATGTACCGTTAATGCGGATAGTTTCCAACCTGTGCGTGTAGTGATAACCGCTGTTATATCGTGATAGCCATACGAAGGATGTTCTGTATGTATTTCTTCAATCAGTTTAATCAGATCTTTTCGGTTTTGTTCATGTCGATTTAATGTGCCGAGTCGTTTTAACCATTTATAATAACCACTTCGACTGACACCTAATGTTATGCATAAGAACTTAACTGGATACGTTATGCTTAATTCTTGGATGATTTGATATTCATCTTGGATGTAGGAACGTATTCCTTGTTTGAACCAACTCCTTTCACTGTGTATCCTTTTTTTAATCGTTCTACCTCTAATTTTAATTTAAAGTTCTCAAGTTCTAACGCTTCAAGATCAGTTAATGATTTCTTATTGTAAAGATTTGCCATTAAATTGCGCTTATTCTCTTTTGGCTTAAGTCCTTCTTCACCATTTTCTAAATAACTTTTTACCCATGCATGAATTAAGCCACGATTGACTTCATATGTGTCAGATAGTAAAGAGTAATTAATGTGCTCATCTACGTGTTTCTTAACAATCTCTAACTTTTCTTCTATCGTCCATTTTCGTAGCTTTATTCCTGAACTTCCTTTTGGTCTTCCTCTCATAATTTACCTCCATTAATTTAGATATATGAAAAAAGTAGACTTTAATCAAGAAATGTTTTTTTCTTGTGTCTACTTTTACTATACTACTTCAACATATTCAAGTTTTAGAGAACGTTAATGAGTTTCAAAACCTGGTTTCTGATCTTAATAAAATAATAAATAAGTATGGTGAAATAACTTTAAACTCCAATAATTCCAATAATCTACTATTCACTAACGAGTATAACGATCTAATATATCTTGGAGGTCATCCTAGTATTACACCGTCTCAAGAAGTTAGAGTGTTGTATATTGATAGTTATAATATTACTATTCGAGATATTGAAAATGTATACAATATTCCTTTTAGTAAGGTGATAAGCTACAGAATTGAGACGAAAAAGGAAATAGAAGAAAGAGTAACGTTACCAAGACTTTTAGCATTTGGGATTTATGCGCTTGCTATTCCCAAAGTTGATATAAATATAGAAAAATACTTAGTTATCGAAGTGGAAGAACTTACAAATATTCTAACGCTTGTTTTTAGTGGACCTGCTATCAAAAAGGTCTTTCAAATAATTTATGAATATAAACAGAATAATCAAAGTGAAACTGTGAAATTTGCTGATAAAAAGGCATTACCTATTGAAGAATTAAAAGGGTTAAAAGAACTTCTAGATCTTGGAATTATTAATCGTGATGAGTTTGAAATTAAGAAGAAGGAACTATTGAACTTATAATTCTAAATAATGATTGTGGATAAGAACTAAAATAATTTTATCTATATTAGAGAATTATAATCAATGTATTTAAATAATCATTTTTAGTTTATTTTAATTATTTTTCATAATTAGTATTGACTCTTACCTTAGGGGAGACAGTATATTTTGTTCAAGAGGAGGCTATATGACTGATCAAAATGAATATTACACAGTGAATAAAGTATCTCAATTAACAGATGTCACGATAAAAACACTTCATTATTATAAAAGATCGGTCTATTAATTCCAACCAAAGTTGGAGAAAATAATTATCGCTATTATTCTGTTGATGATATAAAAAGACTTCAAGAAATACTAGTGTATCGAACTATGAATTTTAGTTTAAATGATATTCGCGAAATACTAAATAATCAAAATAATGAATCAAGAATTTATCGTCTTGAGCAAAAGCTTGAGATCGTAAAGAGTCAAATGAATAATCTACAAGAAGTCATTGCTACTATTGAACAATCAATAATAGCTGAAAGGGAGAATATATATATGGTTGAAAAAGATATGTTTAAAGGTGTTAAGAAAGAAGATGATGTATATAAGTCGATGCAGAGCTTAACGATTTTGTTTTCTAAAATTGTAAATCTAATATTCTTTATTTTAGGCTTTGTATTAATTTATTATCATGGAAGAGCATATTTAAATAATCAACCAATTTTTCCTAGTCCTGCAGGTAATACAATAAGTCTTATATTCATAGTTTTTGGAGTTGTATCTATTCTTACATCAAGTTATACATTATTTTTCACAAAAATACGTAAACAATTAGAAATTGCGAATAAGAGAAAAAAGAGCTAATTAATATATCGTTAACTTTACTGGGTTTAATACTGGTTGTATTGTCATAAAACTATACTATGATCTAGTGATATATCGCATAAGTTTATTTATACAGTTAAATTATTATATAAGATGTTTTGGATATGAATTAATAGTAATTTCATCATTTGCTCTATGTATAGAAAAGCCATTAAAGGGCTTTTTTAATATAAAGTTGTTAAAATGTAACACATTTTATTAAAAAAGTACTATAATATAGTAAAATAATTGAATAATGCTACCATATATGGTATTATCTTCTTCGAGTTGCAAAGAGGTATAAATGGGTGCGGATGAGAAGTTAATGATAAGAATATTTGGGAGAAAAGTACCCAATGATATTACATTTAAAGAATTAAGCCGCTTCTTAATAAACATCGGTTTCATTTTACAGACTCATAAAGGAGCTCACTATAACTTTAAACATCCAAATCTAGTTTATATTTTGACAATTGATTCTCATGATGAAAGAAAACCTGTAAATAAAGTTTATATCAATAAAGTGAAAGAAGCATTAGAAGAACTAGGGATAAATGGAGAAGAAAAATGAGAAATTACAAGATGATTGTATACAAAATGATGACAGAAGACGGATATGATGTTATTGCTGAATATCCTGCGCTTAAAGGTGTTGTTGGCGTTGGAAAAACAGAAATTGAAGCGATTAGTAATTTGATTGATAGTGCAGAGTCAAATATTGAAGCATTGATATCAGCCAATTTACCAGTTCCTACTGAAGATGCATTTATTTCGGACGAATATAGTGGGAAATTATCGCTAAGATTATCTAAAGGAATGCATAAAAAAGTTGCTAAAATTGCAAATGATCAAGGTATAAGTATTAATCAATTTCTTGTCGAAGCAGTATCATCATATGTAACAAGAGAGACAATAGAAATTGATATTAATAAGAATATTTTAGAATTAGTTAATGCTACAACTAAAATGACTTTAAGATATTCAGCAGGGATTAATAGGAAAATTAGTAACTTCAAAATGTATTTACCTAGTCATGAAGTTTATATGAAAGAAAAGGGGTACGGAAATGAGCAATTTGCAAGTTGAACCAAAACTATATTTTGAGAATGTAAGTTATAAGCTAAATCACTTGATTTATACTGATTTTGAATCTACAGAGAATGAAGCGCAAATTACAATTACAGATTCATATGAAATTTTAAATATTGCAAAAAAAGAACTAATTTTGAATGTGAAAAGATACATATCAACGACTCCATCGAAACTTTTTGAGTTAAATATTGAGGTTATTTTAAATTTACCTCTAAATCAGAAAGAGAAGAAATTTGATGGAAGTATAGCTGATTTGAAGAGTTATGTTTCAAGGAATGTTTTATCGATAATAAACAACAGTAATGCTATGGAAACTATAAGCTTATTGGCTTCTCAGATTACATCTGCTTATGCAAGAGTACCAGTTATCACACCTCCGGTTTTTATTTCTGAAGATGAAAAAAAATAAGATTATTAAGTAACAAATATTATCAAATCTAGATGTAATTTCTATTAAATATTTGAATTTAAGGATGTTTAAAAAGTAGATTCGAAATTGTTTTTGATTAGAACTAAATTAAATGACTATTTTATAAGGAAACTTAAAATTAAACACTTTAGAATCAAGAATTTTAACTGGGTCACAACTGGGTCACGGAATATCAATTTTATGTTAAATTCTTATGCAATCTTGTATAATTATGTTAGCTTATATGCAGTTATAGTGCGTTTTAAGAAATTTTACGTAGGGATATATAGAAATCCCATCATCCGCTCCATTTTACGTAATGTCAATACCCATAATTGGGTATTTTTATATGTAAAATGTTATAAAAATTCACAAAATTGCACAAAACTTTCATATATTCTTCTTTAACTAATAATATTAGTCCATGAGTATGATAAAGTCCATATAATTGTGTAAAAGTTGAAAGGCCATAGAGACCTGCTATTATGTTAGTTACGACACACACATAAGGAAGAACTCTATGACCCAAATCAATCTTAATTTAAACGCTGAACAGATTCAAGACATCATTGCGCAAAGTGGCGCAAATGATCTCGCAAAACAGATGTTAACGACCATTTTTAATCAACTGATGGAGAAGGAAAGAGACGAATAGATCAATGTAGAGGCCTATTCACGAGAGAATCATCGAAACTCTAGTCGTAATGGCTACTATGAACGAAATTACACCACACGCATTGGACGACTTGAGTTAATCATTCCTCGAACACGCGATGGTGAATTCTCACCCAGACTCTTTGAGCGATATCAGAGAAATGAAAAAGCTTTATGGTCGACGATGCTCGAAATGTATGTACAAGGCGTATCGACTCGTAAAGTAACGAAAGTCGTAGAAGAGTTATGTGGGACATCTGCTTCCAAATCATTTATTAGCTCATTAACGAACCAATTAGATGAAGTGGTTCACGCTTTCTTAAATAGACCCTTGGAGCGTAAATACCCTTTTATCTTCAGCGATGTCCTTTATATTAAAGTGCGTGAGGATCAAAGAGTGGTTTCTAAAGCCTTTCATGTCATATTAGGGGTCAATGACCTCGGTGAGCTAGAATTACTAAACTTTTGGATATAAGAGTCTGAATCGTATGATACATGGAAAGTTCTTTATGAACAATTACTCGCTAGAGGACTAACAGGATTAAAACTGGTTGTTTCAGATGCGCATAAAGGAGAGGTAAGAGCGATAAAGGAAGTCTTTGGAGGCGTCAGCTGGCAACGATGTCAGGTTCACTTTATGCGAAATGTATTTGAGAAGTTACCGCGTAAAAATACAGAGCAGGTACGAGATGAACTCAAGGTACTTTTTAAGACAAACAATATTGAGTTAGCTAGGGCACTTAAAAACCAAATCGTAAATCGCTATTCATCACACTATGAAAAAATGGTTGAATGTCTTGATGAAGGATTTGAAGACAGTTTCCAGTATTGTTCAATTGAAGAAAGTAACTACTCACGACTTAAAAGTACCAATCTGCTTGAAAGACTTAATTCTGAAATACGAAGAAGAGAAAGAGTTATACGCATCTTCCCAAACGAATTATCTGCACTCCGCTTATTAGGATCAATCCTCATTGATATTCACGATGAATGGCAATCTAGTCCTAGACAATAAATTAATTTCACGGATAAAACAAAAAAGTGGATTAATTAAACGTATCCACATACTAACGTAAATGATTTTACACAAAATTCTGGACTTGACTGTTAAATTCTATTAATATAGTATGTTTAATGATCCATTTATATATGATATAGTTTTAGAATATCACGCTAAAATATTAAGCTGACTATACAAATCGATAATACTAGTTAATGAGTAGAAGGAATTATAAATATATTAGGTGTTTGAGGTCATGGTTAAATTTGGATTAGGAGTTGCGTAAATCTCATAAACGATATATCTTGGAACAGTTTTCAAATAGGAAAAGTATTATATGACTAATGGAAGGTTGAAATGATTTTTGACAATCAAAAATCCCGTTCATTTGCAGAGTTAATTCACTATTTCGAAGGACAAGAAATTTGATGGAAATCTTACCCAGACCTTCAGAGACAGATAATGCAAACACTTTTAAGCCGTTTTGTTCCATTCCTTTAATGGCTTTAGCATATTTTATGTTCAAATGAATAGTCACTGTATTAAAATGAATCTTGGAATTCCTTCTGTTGTCTGAATATTCAATAACAAAATAATGAAGTGTAGGTTAAGATAAATCCGAGGTGAGTAAATGAAAAAGATAAGTCTAGCCCTTTCGGGAGGTGGTATAAGAGCATATGCTCAAATTGGTGTATATCGGCTTTTAAAGGAAAATAATTTTGAAATTGAGTCATTAAGTGGAACCAGTATGGGTTCGATTATCGCAAGTTTTATTGCGACTGGTGCAGATTACTCTCAGCTTGAAAAAGTGATGTTTGAGCTTGAAAAAGGATTTTTAGAAAAGCAAGTATTCCTAAGACCAAGTTTGAGGGTTTTACCAATGTCAAAGAGAAAATTGAATGGTCTAGTGGATGCTGATATGTTTGAGGAAATGATCCAAAGTCAATTTGATAAGTTTAATGTGAAGAATTTGTCTGATTTGTCCAAACCGATATCGATTACATCGGTAGATCTTATTACTGGAAAATTGGTAGTTTTCACAAATACTCCAGAGGCATTTAAAAATCATCCAGATAAGATTGTTATATCTAATGCTTCTGTAACGGAAGCGGTTAGAGCTTCATGTTCTTTTCCAATTATTTTTAGCACAAAAAGATATGATAATATGCAGCTGGTTGATGGGGGAGTGAAAATGAATCTACCGGTTGCCCTTTTAAGAACAATGAACGCTAATAAAATCATTTCTATAACCATGGATGGTAAAATGAAGTACAAGGCATCAAATAAACTTCTAAATGTGGCTTTTCGAATAATCGATATAATGACAAGTGCAAATCAGGAGAGTGATCGTTTGCTATCTGATTATAATATAAATATTGATGTAACAAAGTATAATACTTTCGATGCTGGAAAAGGAAAGAGAATAGTTGATCAAGCATATAAAGAAGCTTGTTCTCAACTAGATCGGATATTGCTGGTGACAGAATAAGTTCGTTAGAAGAATATTCGACGAAAGAATTGTGAAGACTATTGACAATTGCATTGAGTGGGTGTATTCTCTAAGCATATTAATTCGGACAACCGTATTAAAAGGAGGCGCTCATGCGAACAAAACAAGATCATCATCAATCTCAATTGATTATCAATGCAGCGTATAAGCATATATCTCAAAGAGGGTATGCCAATGTATCTCTTAGAGAAATTGCTGATGAGGCAGGGGTCGTATTAAGTCAACTAAGCTATTACTATAAAAACAAAGAAGGGCTTTTGATTGAGGTTGTAAGAATGACTGCTCGTCAGTATATGGTTGAGATTGAAGAAATCCTAAAGGTTGGGACGGGCTCTCAAGAGAAAATGAGTGATTTAGTTAAATACTTTCAAAATATGCTTATCACAAATCCGAATCTTTTTCGACTTTTGTTCGATCTCACCAATATGTCAATGTGGTCTAATACCTTTAGAAACATTTTGAACGAGTTATTCGATGATTTGGCTGACTTGATAGTTAAATATGTTCTTGTTGATAATACAGCACTTGCGAAAATTGGCTATAGATCAACAAAGACGTTAGCGCAGGTCATTTTCGGTTCTTTGTTTGGAACCTCAATTCAAATTCTGTTAAACCCAGATGATAAGGATTTATACAAAGCAATGAATCTTGTTGAATTTATTTATACAGCTAGCTAACAGAAACTGTGAATAAATGAATAATCGCTTGCGCGATTTTTCTTGGGATACTATTCGGTCGGACGACCGAATATATCATAAATGTCTCGTTTGAAAAGAGACGAAATGGAGGAAAAATGTCTGATTTAAGTATGAAAGAAAAGATTGAGTCGTTAAGTATGAAAACAATACTAACCCTAGTGGAATCGAATCCGGAAAAGAATATTCCAATTATATTGGATTTACTTGAGAGGATTGATGAGGGAAAGTTTATTGGTAACCAACTTTCAGTGGTGAAGAATGTTCTAAAAAACAAAGATGGTAACTGGTATAAACTAGTAAATAGTCTTTGGACTGATATAGATGATGGTGTTAGGAAGAAATTGTTTGAAAACTTTATTATCAATGCGACGGTTATTGGAGGGAAAAGACAAGAACTTAACAGGAAAGAATATTTATGCAATATACCATGGGCTATTTTGATGGACCCGACTTCAGCATGTAACTTGAAATGCACTGGCTGCTGGGCTGCTGACTATGGGAATCAATTGTCAATGAACAAAAAAACATTAGGTTCTATTATCGATCAGGGCAAAGAACTTGGAACATTCATGTACATTTACTCGGGTGGGGAGCCACTTACAAGAAAAAAAGATATTATTACTCTCTGTGAGGAACATCAGGATTGCGTATTCTTGGCATTTACAAATGGAACTCTTGTTGATGAACAGTTCGTCAAGGAAATGCTTAGAGTTAAAAATCTAGTCTTGGCTTTCAGTGTAGAAGGTTTCGAAGAATCAACTGATTCCAGACGTGGCATCGGAACCTACTCAAAAGTTATGGATGCGATGAAGTTAATGAAAGATAACAAGCTTCCATTTGGATTTTCGAGTTGCTATACAAGCATGAATACCGAAGTGATTGGAAGTGAAGAATACTTCGATGACATGATAAGTAAAGGTGCAAAATTCGGATGGTTCTTTACTTATATGCCTGTAGGCGTTGATGCTCATCCTGACTTGATGGTTTCACCTGAGCAAAGATCATTCATGTATGATCGAATTAGATCTTTCAGAGAAAGTAAATCTTTGTTTACAATGGATTTCTGGAATGATGGAGAGTATGTAAAAGGTTGCATTGCAGGAGGGAGAAACTATTTGCACATAAATGCGAATGGTGATATCGAGCCATGTGCATTTATTCATTACTCTGACTCAAGTATTTATACTAAGTCTTTGCTTGAGGCGTATAAGTCACCACTTTTTATGCAATATTACAAAAATCAACCGTTTAATGAGAATCATTTAAGACCATGTCCATTGCTTGATAATCCTGAAAAACTAGAAATGATGGTTAAAGAATCTGGCGCGAACTCTACGGAGATGTTGCATCCTGAAGATGTGAGTGATCTTTGTAACAAGTGCAAGAAAGCATCCATTGATTGGGCAATAGTGGCTGATGAGATAAAAAGAAAATCTGTCATGAATAACGAGAAATATAAATGATGAGAGACAAAATGAAACTGAAATTAGTGACTGATTCAAATTGCGATTTACCACTAGAATTTGTTTATGAGAATCAAATAGCAATCATGCCTTTTAATTATTCCATCGAAGGAACTGAGTATTTGGATGATTTTGGAGAGTCACTTCCTTACACCGAATTCTATAAAAAAATAAGGTCTGGCTTACCTACGACAACATCCCAAATACCTCCGACAGAATTTGAAGCTTTGTTTCTTGAATATGTTAAGGCTGGGTTAGGTGTTATATATATTAGCTTCTCATCTGCTCTTAGTGGCACGTATAACAACGCTTGTTTCGCTCGTGCTAATATCTTAGAATCATATCCTGATGCAAACATAGCAGTTATTGATTCTCTAAGGGCATCCTCGGGTCAAGGGTTATTGGTTTATAAGGCTGCATCTTTACTAAAAAAAGGTAAGACGTTTCATGAAATTGTTGAGTTATTGGAAGTTGAAAAGCTAAAGATAAGAACCGTTTTCACAGTTGATAGTCTAGAACACTTGAGAAGAGGTGGAAGGTTATCTACAACAAGTGCAGTGTTTGGATACCTGCTAGAGATTAAACCATTACTTGAAATGAACACAATTGGGGAGTTAATACCCATAGGAAAAGTAAGAGGTCGTAAAAAATCGATTAACTTCTTGTTTGATTCAGTAATTGCAGAGATAGACGATAGTTTGGAACTAGTTATCATAATTAACCATGCTGATTGTTATGGCGAAGCATCAGAACTAAGGGATCGTATCCAAATTAGGTTTAAATCTGCACACATTATATTGAACGATCTTTGTCCAACAATCGGATCTCATTCCGGACCAGGTACCATTGCCGTTGCGTACACAATTAAAAAATCAAGTGAAGGTGAAACCTAAAATGAATGTAATTTATATTTTACTAACCAATACCAGAAGCATGTTATCTAGGTCGATACAATTATTCACAAATGATCCGTATAACCATGTGTCATTAGTTCTAAATGAAGATTTCACTGAGATATACAGTTTTGGTCGTCTAAAAAAGGAAAATCCACTAATTGGTGGGTTTGTTAACGAGTTTCAAACAAAAATATATGATCATTTTGAGAAAACGAATTGTCTCATATTAAGCATAGACTTAACAGATTTTGAATACACTGAGTTAAGAAATCAAATCGGTAGATTCAAATACCATACAACCAACTTTAAGTACAATATTGTCGGATATGCAGGCTTCTTAGTGAATTATCCAATCAAACGTAAGAAAGCATATTTCTGTTCTCAGTTTGTTGGTGAACTCTTACAAAATTCTGGAATAGTATATTTTGACAAGCCAATAGAGTTATTAAAGCCAAATGATTTCGCACGAATCAGTAATACCAAGAAATTATATGAAGGACCTTTCAACCTGTTTGAACCATCTAGGAAAATAAGTGATGAGATGTATAATATGATCCGATTGGCGATGATAAATTTAAGTGAGTAACAATTAGGTAAATAAATGAGAATCGGAATCTTCACGGATACATACGATCCGGACATAAATGGTGTCGTTCGCTCAATTAGTTCTCTAAATCAAGCTCTAGTAAGAAATAAGCATGAAGTATTTATTATCACAAACCACCCTAGTATACATAAAATAGAGATTAGAGACAGAGTAATAAGATTGCCGGGTATAAAACTTAATTCATTATATGGATATGTAGCTTCAAGCCCCGTCCAAAAAAGAGCTTTTGAAATAGTTAGACTTCTGAGTCTCGATATTATCCATGTTAATTCCGTCTTTGGGATTGGATATTTTGGAAGACACTGTGGACATAAGTTAGGTATACCAGTTGTATTTACATACCATACTGAGTTTGAAAGTTACACAAATTACATTAATCCTCTGAAAATTAAGATGGTCGATACAATTGGGAAAATAACTGTTTCAAAAGTGAGTAAAAAATTGTGTAGAACTTGTGATGCTGTCATAGCACCATCCAGAAAAACTAGAAACATGTTGATGAAGTATGGGGTCTCTAGAAGAATTTTCGTTGTTCCGACAGGACTTGATATTGACTCCTTTTATAGATTTAGTTCTAATTATGAAGATATTCGAGAATTAAGAAAATCTTTTGGAGTTAAAAACAATGAATTATTGATCTTGTATTTAGGGCGGATTGCTCCGGAAAAAAGTATTGAAATCCTTATTGATGGATTTAAAAAAATTAACCAAACAGTTCTTCCTTCAAAGTTGCTGATTGTCGGTGATGGTCCAAGTTATCAAAGTTTGAAAAACAGTATTGATGTAAGTTTGATTAATAGTGTATTGTTTGCTGGCCAAATTGCGATGTCAGATGTACCTAGATATTATGCTGCATCTAATGTTTTCGTTTCTCCATCGGTAACTGAGACTCAAGGTTTGACATTTATAGAAGCTTTGGCTTGTGGCTTACCATTATTTGCGAGAGAAGATCCAGCACTAAAGGATGTTGTTATAGAAAATGAAACAGGATTTTATTTTAAGAACAGTGATGAGCTCGCTTGTAAGCTTGAGTATTATGGAACTATGACTGATGTAGAGAAAAATAAGATTTTTGATAAAATAATCAAAAAATCCAGAGAGTATGATTTAGACCACTTTTACAACTCCATTATGGATGTTTACCAACTGGCTGAGTGAATTGGCTACTTGCTTAAAATTATGAATAATTTTTCTTCAGACTCTTTCAATATGTAGTCTAAAGTTACTAAATCTTGATAAAGATAATTAAAATCTGTTTCGAGCATATGATTGAAAATCAGAAATTAGTTGAATCGAAATATTATGGATTAATAAGGAACTACAATCAATATATTAAATAGTATAAATTTAGAGAAGAGCATACAATGATCCGAGAATCTCAAATCATAAAGTGATTACAAACTCTTGGTTAGAAAGCCTATTAAAGTGTCGAGCATAAAGACACAACAAGATAAGATAGTAGAAATTTATAGTTGGGTATTGTATATGTAACAAAGTAGAATAGGTCGACTTTTGTAGAGTCACAATGTTAAAGTTGTATGAGTACAAAAGGAGAACCAATGCCAAGCAACAACAGTAGATATACCCCAGAAATTCGCCAACGAACTGTGAACTACATTTTGGAAAGCGGAAAGTTAGCCACCAGTGTCGCTGAGGAAATGGGGATCGACACGAACACAGTCTGTAAGTGTGTGAGAGAATATCGAAGAAGCAATCAGTAGCCCACCTACCATGAAGAAAAAGTCATATTGCTAATCTAACGAATATGAACCTCTGGTTGAAACTACGACGCAATACAAAACCAAAGCGTTCACGTGAACGTAAGCGCATCCTAGGTCAATCGATCGAACTCCGTCCTCAAGAAGTGAATGACCGTACCAGCTTTGGGCATTGGGAGATTGATACGGTGATGGGTAAGAAAACCAAGGGAGAACCGGTTCTATTGACGCTGGTGGAACGCTTAACGCGATATATGCTTGTCCTTAAGATTAAAGCTAAGGATGAAGCTTCTGTTAAAGAAGCGATTCAGTCCATTGGCACAAGGTAATCCAAATTTTGCAAAACTCTTCAAAACGGTAACCAGTGATAATGGTTCAGAGTTCGCAAGTCTCTCTGAAGCCTTGCACAATATCAGTGATGTGTATTTCACTCATCCGTATTCCTCTTGGGAACGAGGGACGAACGAAAACCACAATGGACTGCTAAGACGCTATCTCCTGAAAGGTAAATCGCTGAAAGACTATTCAGACAATCAGATTCAACGCTTTACATAGAAACTCAATCATTTACCGCGTAAGATCCTAAAGTATCTTACGCCTACTGAATCCATCTTATTCCACTTTAATCAAATTCAAACTACTTATTGATACTGATAGTTCTTTTTTAAAAAGTGGACGACTTGATATTGCAATTTGCGATTAATATTTTTTTAAAATAGAAGGTGTTATTCGGCAGATGAGGACTTGAAATTGGATAGATGACTTACGTGACTTCTGTCAATTCGTATAATAGACCTTACACAAGAGGTCCCCTATGCAAAACACCGATATCCTAAACTTATTCAATCAACTTACCGACTTCCAAAAAGAGAAGATCCAACGTGAGCTACGCAACTATATCCAGTTTAATGAAACGGTCGAGTCCACCCACTACGCCTTCTGTCCTGTCTGTGGTATACAAGAACCGAAGATCATCAAGAAAGGGTTCTTGAATGGTAAACAACGGGTTGAATGCCAAAGTTGCTTTCATAAATTTGTCCAAACCAGAGGGAAGCTCCGCTATAACTCCCACCAGAATGAGGAACATTGGTCAATCTTAATCGTATATACTCTCAATGCCGTTCCGCTACTCGAAACCGCTGCGAAACTGGATTGTATCGTGGACACTGTCTTCCATATGCGTCATCGCTTCCTGCTCTTACTTGAACAGCTCATTTACGAGCAGCCTCTGGTCTTGGAAGGCATCGTTGAAATCGATGAAACCTATATCAATGATGGGTATAAAGGGATCAAACGGACATCCGGACGAAAAGCGCGTAAACATGGTGAACGTGCGAAGAAGCGTGGCTTGTCGGAGGAGAAGCTCTGTATCTTCATGGGAACGAATCGTTTAGGTCAAGAATTGGTTCAATGTGTCAATCGTGCACGACCCAGTTCACAGGAAGTCGTCCAAGTCTTTGGTGATGTCATTCAAGCGAAGTCCATTCTGATCAATGATGGTTTATTCTCTAACTATGATCTCATCGAACAGAATCAATTGACGAGCGTGATCGTATCCGATCATCAAGAATTCACATCCACTGTACATCTCAACACGGTGAACAATATGCACTCCGGATTCAAAGCTTTATACCGTCACTATCGTGGGGTTTCCACCAAGTATCTCAATCGCTATCTCGCTTTATTTATCTTTATGCGTCGCTTCATTGGGATGGATGATCAAGAGAAACTCATGGTCTTTCTATCTAAGACCAAGGAAACATTCGCTTCTTTTACCAAAGTAATGGTTAAATCCATGAATTTATTAACAATTTAGGTGTCATCTAGCTTGAAGTCCTTATTTGCCGAATAACACCAAATAGAATAAATATAAATACTGGGGGAAGAATGAAAATTTCATTACAAGCAAATCAATATCAAACAATTAAGATTATTAATGATGTTTTGGTGTTTGAAAGTTACGGGAATAAGATAAACTACGGCTTAGAGAATTTAAAAGAATGTTATATATCAGAATATGATATCGAAGGAGCTTTTACTCTAAAAATTCCCTTAAAGAATAATCAAACACTACATATCCAAGTTAGAGAGAACGTTAATGAGTTTCGAAATCTAGTTTCCAATCTAAATGAAATAATAAATAAGTATGTTGAAATATCTATAAATCACAACAGTTCTAATAAACTTCTATACTCTAATGAGTATAACTATCTTATATATCTTGGCGGTCATCCTAGTATTCCACCGTCTCAAGAAGTTAGAGTGCTATATTGATAGTGAAAATATTAGTATTAGGGATATTGAAAATGTATACAATATACCTTTAAATAAGGTGATAAGCTACAGAATTGAGTCTAAAAAGGAAATAAAAGAAAGAGTAACATAACCTAGACTATTAGCATTTGGGATTTATGCACTTGCTATTCCTAAAATTGATATAAATTTAGAAAAATATTTAGTTATTGAAGTGGAAGAACTTACAAATATTCTAACGCTTGTTTTTAGTGGATCTGCTATCAAAAAGGTCTTTCAAATAATTCATGATTATAAACTTAATAATCATAGTGAAACAGGGAAAATAGTAATTAAAAAGTCATTGCAAATTGAAGAATTAAAAAGGTTAAAAGAACTTCTTGATCTTGGAATCATTAATCTTGAGTAGTTTGAGATTAAGAAAAAAGAGCTATTGAACTTATTATTTTAGCAATGATTTCATAAAATAACATTTAAGAAAGAGATGGTTATTAACGTAAACTATAATTATTTCAACTGGGTCACAACTGGGTCACGAAATATCAATTTTATGTTAAATTCTTGTGCAATCTTGTATAATTATATTAGCTTTTATGCAGTTATATAGCGTTTTAAGAAGTTTTACGTAAGGGTATCTAGAAATCCCATCATCCGCTCCATTAACTTATTCGATGAACATCAAGAAATTGATGTTTTTTTGTTTATTTTATTAGAACAGCACTTTTCTGCATACTTTATAGTATTTAACAATCCATTCTTTTATAAAATAATTTAGATTTAATCAAAGTTACTAATATTTATGTAGCGAATGTTTAGTTGACTAAACATACACATTCTCATTTCTTTTTCTGATCAAACGTTAACGTTATACACAGTATAAAACGAATGAAAATTAAAAGATGATTTAAGTCTTAATGTAAAATATAGTTGCATTAATAATTATCTAACTATTTATTAAAAGAAGTTTGACAATATTCATATTTGATGCTAAATTGTAAATAGAATGCAACCGGTTGCATATAATATTGATTGTTCACACTAATTCAATAAATATAATTAATAATAATATAAGTATAATTGATTGTGCTTAGTGCAACCGGTTACATAATTAGTAAGGAAAGACACATGGCAAACATTAAGGAAGTAGCAAAAGCAGCTGGAGTATCTAGCTCTACTGTATCAAGAGTAATCAACCATAGCCCCTCAATTTCAGATGAAACTAAAGAAAAGGTCTTTAATGTAATCAAAGCAATGAATTATTCTCCAAGTAGCATAGCGAAAGCTTTAACCAACAATAAATCGTATACGGTTACACTACTTGTTGATGTTGATGATGAAAAATCATTTCAAAATCCATTTTTCTATGAAATTATGCATGGTATCGAAAAATTTGTATATAAAAAAGAGTATAGCCTAATAGTTGCCAACCTGAATACAACAATGAAGAAAGAAAGCATTCTTGACTGGTTGGTTAAGAGTAAAAGAACAGATGGTGTAATTCTTCCCTCATCTATTTTAAATTCTCATATAGTAAAAGATTTAAAAAGAGAAGGTGTTCCTTTTGTTGCGATAGGCGAAACAACACATTTGAAAGAATCTTTTAGTTGGGTAGACATAGACAATAAAAAGGGTGCTGAGATGGCAACTTACGAATTATTAAATAATGGATTCTCTAGAATTGCTTTCATTGGATTGGATAAGAATAAAATATTTTCAAATAGACGTTACGAAGGATATTGCAGTGCGCTCGAAAAAAGTGATTTGCAATTGGATAAATTGATCGTCATAGAATGCATTAATAATAAAAATGAAGGTTATACACAGATGAAGAAACTTTTAGAAAGTAATTCAGCACCTGATGCTGTAATTTGTGCAGATAACACGATTAGCATTGGTGTTATTAGAGCTATACAAGAAAAAGGATTATCGATACCTAAAGATATCGGGATAATAAGTTTCGATACTAACCAAGTTGCTGAACTTTTATATCCAACAGTAAGTACTGTTAATGTCAATCTATTTGAATTAGGATATCAATCTGCAAAAATTCTTTTCGAGCATATTGAAAACAACCACACGTTGGATCAAGGTCTGCTTATTTCAACAAATATTGAAACTCGTGAAACAACAAAATCTCGTTAGTTCGGAAATCATAATAATAGTTGTTAGAAAGGGAAAATAGATAGCGTTCGCTGTTTGTGTAAAAAAATGAATCAATATCTGTGTAAACATAAAGAAACAAAAGAATACATATATCCAATTAGAAGAAACTCACTAATTATAAAGTTTGAGTGTCATTTAGAAAAACCTATTCAGGTAAATCTTATCTATTGGAAAAGATTTAATGAAAGTAGAAAAAAAACAATCAAATTAGAATCATATGATTTAGAGAATAAAAGTAATTACTATTTTTGTGAGTTAACTTTTAAAGAACCTGTTAGATATTTAAATTACTGTTTCGAGGTTATATCTTATAACGAAAAAAGATATTACACACCAACAGGATTTAAGGAAACACAAAATGGCGAGTATTTTGAATTTCAGAGTACAAATGAGTTAGATATATTTACAATTCCTTCATGGGCTGAAGGAATTACAGGATATCATATCTTTCCAGATAGATTTCATATTGGAAAAGAATCGAATCAATCATTTCAAAATTGGGAAAACAAGCCTGATCGAATAAGTTCGTTTGGAGGTAACCTACAAGGTATTTCAAATAAGTTAGATTACTTAAATGAATTAGGAATTGAAGTTATCTTTTTAACACCCATATTTACTTCTAATTCAAATCATAAATATGATACTGTAAATTATTTTGAGATTGATCCTTCTTTTGGAACACTTAATGATCTTCAAAACTTAGTTGACCTGGCGCATAAAAAACAAATAAAAATTGTACTAGATGGAGTATTCAATCATATTGGTTATTATTCTTTTCAATTTCAAGATGTAATAAAACTAGGCAAAGAATCTCAATATTGGAATTGGTTTTACATCAATGGCGATAACATTGATACAGAAAATGTTAACTATGAATGTGTTGGTGATTATAAGTGGATGCCAAAATTAAGATATTCATCGCCTTCTTTACGAGCATTTATATTATCCGTCGGAACTTATTGGATTAAAGAAACAAATATTGATGGATGGAGATTAGATGTAGCTGATGAAGTGGATTATACATTCTTGCAGGAATTCAGAAAAGCAACTAAATCAATCAATCAAGAAATCTTATTAATAGGTGAGACTTGGCATGATGGAAGAGATTTATTAAGAGGTGATCAATTAGACTCCGTAATGAATTATTTATTTAGAACGAATGTTATTGAGTATTTCATTAATAGAAGTATAGACAAGTTTGATTTTCAATCAAGAATTGAAAAATTGCTATTCTCATATCCTATACAAGTAACAAACATTTTATATAACCTTTTAGGAAGTCATGATACAAAAAGAATTCTAACTGTTTGTGAAGGGGATTTATCAATTTTTAAAATGGTCATTGGATTTCAAATGACATATCCGGGAATGCCAATTATTTATTATGGTGATGAAGCCGGAACTGAAGGTGAAACAGATCCAGATTGTAGAGCAACTATGAAATGGGCATCGATTAACCAAGATATTTTACGGTTCTATCAAAAGATGATTCAACTTAGAAAAGAGCATAAAGCATTAACTATTGGAGATTTTAAACATTTAGATTTAGATGAATCTATATATGGGTTTGTTAGAAAGTATGAAACTGCATCGATTATTACACTTTTTAACACTACTGAAAGTGGAAAGAGTATTAATCTTGATATTTCAATTTTTAAAAGTTTGAATGTACCCAAGAAAAAAGAACAAAACATTAAGTTATTTATAGAGTCAAAAGCATTTAGAATCATAAAAATAGTTGAAGTAGATATGGAAATAAGAATAGAAGATCTTATCTAAATAGAAATACCAAAGGAGTAAAAAAATGAAAACATAGGGATTTATAGTTAAGAACAGAAGTTCTTAACTAACTATATAAAATAAGGGAGGTAAAGCAAGAAATTGATTTAAAAAGGTTTAAAAGTTTAGTTATAAGATAAGAATTAAAGGAAGAAAATTAAACAAAAGGAAAAAAAATGAAAACAAAAAGTTTTATAATTATTTTATTAGTTTTGCTTGGAATAGCCTCACTAACTGGATGTACCACAAAAACTACAGAAGTAATTACAATTGAATTTTGGCATAACTATTCAGCAGGTGATGGACAAGTAGAAGTTTTGGAAAACTTAATTGCAGAATTTGAAGATGCAAATCCAAATGTCAAGGTTCATCAAGTATTTATGGACTGGTCTGCACTTAAAAACAGTGTTGTTCTTGGTGCATCAACTAGTGTGTTACCAGATGTATTACGTGGGGACATCGCGTTTGTTCCTCAGTTTCAAAGTTTAAATATTTTGTTACCATTAAGTGATTATGAAGATTATGATGCTCAAGCAGCTAAAGTATTGGGACAACCAAATAGTTCAAACTTAATGGGTTCTGATTATTATGGTATTGCTGCAAATACTAACACAAAGATTTTGTTTTATAATTCTACACTACTAGCAGCAGCTGGTCTTAATGCACCAACAACTCTAGACGAAGTTTGGTCAACAGCAACTACATTGACAAAGGATAGTGTTATTGGATATGTAGAACCATGGACTGGAATATGGAATGTTGGACCATATATTTGGAGTGAAGGTGGCGATGTATTGTCACCAGATAATACAACTGCACAAGGATATATTAATAGTTCAATCGTAGTAGACGTCATTCAAAATTTAGCTGACTTATATGCGGCCGGTGTAGTTGCTGGACCATCAATGGATCCAGGAGCTGTTGGCGATACAGATGGATGGTCAGCAGGAACTTATGCTATGGAATTAGATGGACCTTGGAGAGGCGCATCTAACACTGCTGCGGGCATAGAATTTGATGCAATTCCACTTCCAAAAGGTAGTGCTGGTTCAATTAGCGTTCTTGGTGGAGAAAACTTCATGCAATTTAGTGCTTCTGATGAAGAACATCAAAAGGCAGCTTGGGAATTTGTAAAATTTATGACAGATACTCATGCACAAGTTGAAATGGCAAAAGTCGGACAAATGCCTGTTAATTTAGAAGCATTAACAAATGATGAAGCAATAGCAGCAATGCCATTGTTACCAGTATTTGCTGAAGCCTTGAAAACTGCAAAACCACGTCCTGTTATTCCGGAATGGAGTGAAGTTGAAAATATTATTGCTACTAAAGTAGCTGAAGCTATCACAGGAGCTAAACCAGTTCAAACTGCATTAGATGAAGCAGCAACTGAAATTGATGCTTTATTAGGTAGTTAATTACTCATATTAAATGAATTTATGGGGTATGGTAAATTAATTATTATACCCCTTATATTTAATTATATCTAAGGAGACACAAATTAACCGTATGTTACAATTAAAGAAGAATGGTTTTGTAAAGTGTTTTGATTGGAGAACTTTGGTGATTTTTATCCCAGGGTTAATTTTTGTTTCCATGTTTGTGTTTTATCCAATGATTAAAATGATTGTTATGAGTTTTTTTGATTGGAAAATTGGATATCAACAAATTTCTCCGTTTGTTGGTCTTGGTAATTACAAAGAAGTTTTAAACGATCCAATCGCAAAAACAGCTATAGTTAATACTTTTGCCTATGTTGTTGTAACTGTACCATTACAAATGGCATTAGGATTGTTAATTGCTGTCTTAATTAATGGAATTACAAAACATTCTGTTTTCTTTAGAATTTCATACTATTTACCTGTAATCACTTCATGGGTTATTGTTGCTTTGCTATTTAGATATATATTTAGTAATTATGGACTCTTAAACTATTTTATTACAGATAAACTTCATATTGTTACTGAGCCAATTGGTTGGTTAAGTACTAGATGGTCAGCATTATTTGTAGCAATGATTTTAGGTATTTGGAAAGGTATAGGCTGGAATATGATAATATTTTTGGCAGCCTTACAAGCTGTATCAAAAGATCAATATGAAGCTGCAGATATGGATGGAGCAAATCGGGTACAAAAATTCTTTTATATTACAATTCCAGGGATTAAGGGAACAATTGTATTTGCTCTTATTATGCTAACTATTGGTGCGTTTAACACTTATACTCCTATTTCTGTATTAACAGGAGGGAATCCATACCATCAAACCGAAGTTGTTCTGACATGGATGTATTTTCAAACATTTGATGCATTAAACATGGGATACTCAGCTGCGTTATCAGTTATTATAGCGTTAATTATTCTTATTATTACTATAGTTATGTTTAAATTAACAAGATTTAGCGGAGATACAAAATGAGTAAGAACAAATCAATAACTAAGATTGGTCAACACAAAAGGAATAGGATGATGTATTTTAGATATGCAATATTGATTCTTGGAATTTTCATTGTTGTTATTCCAATGATTTATATGGTTATTTCTTCCTTAAAGGACAATAGCGTTACTTTTATATATCCTCCAATATTGTTTCCGCCTTTTAATGAGTTAACTTTGGGAAACTATAAATATATATTAGAAAACGTAATGTTTTTTAGATATTTGTTTAATACTATTTTTGTTTCTACGGCAACAGTTGTTATTGCTGCAATTATTTCCTCATTGCTTGCCTATTCATTTGCGAGACTAAAAATTCCCGGAAAGAAGATTATATTTGGTTTTTTAATTTCAATCATGCTGATTCCTGGCTTAGCAATGATTATTCCTCAATTTGAACTTGCCGCATTTTTTGGTTTAATTGATAATACTTGGGGTGTAATTCTATTTTATAGTGCTTGGGTAATTCCTTTTTCAACATTCTTACTTAAAGGATATATAGAAGACAATATTCCTATAGAGTTAGATGAGTCTATTTTGATCGATGGAGGAAGTATATTTACAATATATAGATACATTATTATTCCGATGGTTTCACCTGCGATTGCAGCAGTAAGCATTCTAAACTTTCTATTTCCATTTGAAGAACTTGGATGGTCACAAGCAATACTTAAAACTGATATTATAAGAACAATGCCAGTTGCAATAACAATGTTCTTTCAAGCACATAATAGAACAGATTGGGGATATGTTTTTGCGATGTCTGTTATGGCTATGATTCCAGTTGTTATATTTTTCTTAGTTCTTCAGAAATATTTTGTTAAAGGATTAACATCAGGATCTGTTAAAGGCTAGTAATCTTAAATCAAGATAATCGATAATCCTTTGTATATTTCACAATGGTATAAGCTTGAAAATAGCGCTAAATTGTAATTACGTAAAAGAATACTTTTCCTGGATTGAATTGGATTTAGATTATAGTAGGCGTTAAAATTCATAGGGTAGTAAGTAGGTAGTTTTTTTGGAAAAATAGATCGATGACTTAAGGAATCTTAAATATAATAAGTGTAGAAATCCTTGTAGAATTAATTTACAATACAAAGAATAGTTTATGGGTCACAACTGGGTCACGGAATTTCAAATATATGTTAAATTCTTGTGCTATCTTGTATAATTATATTAGCTTATATGCAGTTATATAGCACTTTATGAAGTTTTACGTAGGGATATATAGAAATCCCATCATCCGCTCCATCCGTAACATAAGCCTATAAAAGGGCTTTTTTTGTTGTAAAATTGCACATAATTGCATAAAACTTTATAAAATTTCTATCTATGTGACCCAGTTGGGTCACATATGGGTCATATAAATGACTTGAATACATATTCCTTCTATCGTTATTTGATTTTTAGGTAGGGTCTCTCTTTTCTTATTTAAGAAATTTATGCAACAATCCACTTTCAAAATTGTTTGCGTATATGAGGTTGACATGGTAAAAATCATATGTTAGGCTATTGTTGCAAAATCAAATGATCTTCAGGGCAGGGTGAAATTCCTGACCGGCGGTATAGCCCGCGAACCGTAAGGTTGATTCGGTTTAACTCCGAAGCCGACAGTAAAGTCTGGATGGAAGAAGATTCATAAGTTTTTAGTTATCCTTTTCAATATGGGTGACTTAAGACGAAATTAACTATCAAGCCCTGAGATATTTATCACAGGGTTTTGTCTATTTTACACACTTTGGAGGTAAAGCTTGGATATTAATTATATGAAAGCTGCACTAAAACTAGCAGCACTTGGAGTTGGATACGTTCATCCGAATCCACTCGTAGGGGCAATTATCGTAAAAAATAAGATTGTGATTGGGCAAGGGTATCATCGAGTGTATGGTGGTCCACACGCAGAAATAGAAGCATTTAAAAATGCAACAGAAGATGTTAGTGGCGCAACTATGTATGTAACATTAGAACCGTGTATACATTTTGGGAAAACTCCTCCTTGTGCTCATGCAATAGTTGAGAAAGGTATCAAACGTGTTGTTATAGGGATGTTGGATCCAAATCCTTTGGTATCGGGAAAAGGCATTGATTATCTTAGAAAGGCTGGAATAGAAGTAATATGTGGTGTTTTAGAAGATGAAGCTAAAAAGCAAAATGAAATATTCCTTAAGTATATTACGAAAAAAGAACCTTTCGTAATTATGAAGTCTGCAATGACGCTTGATGGAAAAATTGCGACACATACATCGTCTTCTAAATGGGTTACAGGCGAATCTGCTCGCGAATACGTACATCAATTACGTCACCAGGTTACTGGAATCATGGTGGGTATTGGAACAGTTTTAGCGGATGATCCGAGTTTGACAACTCGTTTGCAAAATGGTGTTGGTAAAGATCCTATAAGAATTATTGTAGATAGCAATTTACGTATACCTGAGACTGCGAAAGTAATAACTCAAATAAGTGATGCTAGAACAATAATTGCAGTTACTGAACATGTTGATTCAGAAAAAATTAAGCGTTTAGAATCAATTGGAGTATTGATTATCCGAATTCCTTCTAAAAATCATCGTGTTGATCTCAAAGCCTTAATGATTGAATTGGGAAGATATGAAATCGATAGCATTCTGCTTGAAGGTGGAAGTGAACTCAACTATTCTGCAATTGAGGATGGAATTGTTGATAAATTCTTAGTGTTTATTGGAAATAAAATAGTGGGTGGTAACGCGGCAAAAACACCGATAGGTGGGCTTGGTATTGCTGAGATGACTGACGCAATGCTTTTGGATTTTGATTCAATACACAAAATTGGCGACGATTTGTTAATTGAAGCGTATCTAAGAAAGAGGATAGAAAATAATGTTCACAGGATTGGTTGAAGAAATTGGTACAATTAAATTTATTGAAAAAAATGCAAAGTCTGCGCGTATCACTATTCAAGCGAAAGTAGTTTTGGATGGTCTGAAAATTGGAGATAGTATTAATACAAATGGAACATGCTTAACTGTAACCGATTTTGGAAGTTCATGGTTTACGGTTGATGTTATGGCAGAAACAATGCGCAAGAGCAATCTAAACAATATTAAAAATGATCACGAAGTCAATTTGGAACGAGCTTTACGTCTTGGTGATCGTTTAGGTGGGCATATCGTCAGTGGACATGTTGATGGTTTAGGTACGATTTCACAAATCGATTATGAGGAAAATGCTACTTGGCTAACAATTATGACCACCAATACAATCTTACGCTACATCATATATAAAGGATCCATCGCAATTGATGGTGTCAGTCTAACTGTGGCTTCTGTTGATAGTCGAACATTTAAGGTGTCCATAATTCCACATACAAATGCAATGACAAGCTTGCATCGCAAACGTGTTGGTGACTTAGTGAATCTTGAATGCGATATGGTGGGCAAGTATATTGAAAAGTTTCTTCTACAAAGAGTAGATGATTCAACGTCAAATAAATTAGATGAAAATTTCTTACGTGAAAATGGATTCATGTAGAAAAGAAGGAGAGAAATGGCTCAATTTAATACAATTGAAGAAGCTTTAGAAGATATTAAAGACGGAAAAATCATTGTTGTTGTTGATGATGAGAATCGGGAAAATGAAGGCGATCTTGTGATGGCAGCTGAAAAAGTTACAGGTGAAGCCATAAATTTCATGGCTAAGTATGCTAGAGGTTTGATTTGCATGCCGATAGTGAAAGAACGCTTATCCACATTGGAGTTACCTGCGATGGTTGCACACAACACCGATCAACATCAAACAGCTTTTACGGTATCCATCGACGCTATGGAAACAACAACAGGTATTTCAGCATTTGAACGTGCATCAACAATTTTAAAGGTTTTAGATCCTAAAGCCCAAGCGACAGATTTTAAACGACCTGGTCATATATTTCCTTTAGAAGCTAAAGAAGGGGGTGTGCTTAAGCGCACCGGTCATACAGAAGCTGCTGTAGATTTAGCTCGAATGGCAGGTTTGTGTCCAGCAGGTGTAATCTGTGAAATTATGAATGAAGATGGAACGATGGCAAGAGTACCAGAGCTTCTTTCATTTGTAAAGTTTCATGGTTTAAAAATAATTACGATAGAAGATTTAATTGCTTATCGTCGTAAACACGAGGTAAATGTCAGACGTGAAACAGAAGCTATACTTCCAACTAAGCACGGTGAATTTAAGATGGTAGGGTATATAAATACGCTTAATGGTGAACATCATGTAGCTTTGGTAAAAGGAGATGTCACACAAGATGAAACGATTCTGGTTCGTGTTCATTCTGAATGTTTAACAGGCGATGTATTTGGTTCATTAAGATGTGATTGTGGTGAGCAGTTGGATGCCGCTATGAGACGAATAGAAGCTGAAGGTAAAGGTATCCTTTTGTATATGCGTCAAGAGGGGCGTGGAATCGGTCTTATCAACAAAATTCGAGCCTATGCTCTACAAGATCAAGGAATGGATACTGTTGAGGCTAATTTAGCATTGGGATTTCCTGCAGACTTAAGAGATTATGGAATTGGTGCTCAAATTTTATCAGATTTAGGCGTAAAGAAAGTACGCTTGATGACCAATAATCCACGTAAAATTGTTGGCCTTGGTGGTTATGGTATTGAAATTGTTGAGAGAAGCCCAATCCAATTAAATCACAATGAACGAAATGCTTTTTATCTAAAAACCAAGCAAGTTAAATTAGATCATATGTTAGTTTTTGAGAAAAATGAACAAGAATATATAAAGTAATTAACGATGGAATCATCGAAGGAGAAAAAAATGAAGAATTTTGAAGGAAAATTAATTGCAAAAGATTTACGAGTAGGAATTGTTATTGGGCGATTTAATGAATTTATTGGTGGTAAATTGTTAGGTGGTGCAATTGATGGTTTAAAACGTCATGGTGTTGAGGAGGATTCAATCGATATTGCTTGGGTCCCAGGTGCTTTTGAAATCCCGTTAATTGCTAAAAAAATGGTGTCATTAAATAAGTATGATGCAGTCATCTGTTTGGGAGCGGTAATAAAAGGATCTACACCACACTTTGACTATGTTGCTTCTGAAGTTAGCAAAGGAATTGCTACCGTATCACTTGATTCTGGTGTGCCAGTAATTTTTGGTGTATTAACCACTGATACCATTGAGCAAGCGATTGAAAGATCAGGAACTAAGGCTGGTAATAAAGGCTATGATGCAGCAGTTACGGCTATTGAAATGGTTAATCTACTTCATTCATTTGAATAGAACGCATACGTTTAATATTTAGAAGATCGACATATGATAAGTTGAGCTTCTTTGTCATAATTTATAAAACACATTAGATATCAACTTTCTAATGTGTCTTTTATTTATGTGACCTTTTTAACTAAACTAATGCAAATGTATCGACTTTTTACTATTCAATGATAGGTAGTAAGTATTGAAAACAAGACTAAACTCACGAAATTTTACAATTATCTTACGTGGTATAATTTTTCAATTTGATAATATGTTGATCAATCATAATAAGAAAATATTCATGAACTCTTAGATCGTAAGTTAGTTCCGGATGAAATGAAGTAACAATCATATTGTTTTGACGAGCGGCAACGATATGTTGATCAACTACTGCTAAGACTTCAACAGAATCTAAAATATTTTCTATATAGGGCGCTCTAATAAAAGTCATTGGTATCTGGCCTATGCCTTTAAAATCTCCGTGCGTTAAGAAACTTCCACTTTGCTTGCCATAAGCATTACGTCTTACTTGAATGTTCATATCACCAAAATAAATATGCGAATCATTGATGATTTTCTTAGCTAACAATATCATTCCAGCACAGGTTCCAAACACTGGGAGACCTTCCAGAATCATTTCGTGTAATTTATCGAAAAGATCGAGTTCTTTGAGCAATTTTCCAATAACCGTGCTTTCTCCACCTGGGAAAACTAGTCCGTCAAATTTATTTGTAACTAAATCGGTTTTGTTTCTAATTTCAATGCAATGAGCCCCTAATTTATTCAACATTGCAATATGTTCAATAAACCCGCCTTGAACTGCTAAAACACCAATGGTTTTGATCATTATATGCCTCGTTGAGCCATTAATAAATCAATTTCCTGCTCATTAATTCCAATCATTGCTTCACCAATATCCTCAGATAAATCAGCTAAAAGTTTAGGATTATTATAATTGGTGACGGCTTTAACAATCGCAGCAGCTCGCTTAGCAGGATTTCCTGATTTAAAAATTCCTGATCCGACAAAGACACCTTCGGCTCCAAGTTGCATCATTAAAGCTGCGTCAGCGGGTGTCGCAATTCCACCTGCCGCAAAATTAACAACCGGAAGTTTACCATGCCTATGAATGAATTTTACCAAATCAAGATTAACTTCTAAAACTTTAGCAGTATTGAATAATTCATCGTCTCGTAAGTTTTGTATTTGTCTAATTTGTTGATTAATTTTGCGCATATGGCGAACGGCTTGAATTATATCTCCAGTACCAGGTTCTCCTTTTGTTCGAATCATGGAAGCACCTTCTTCTATTCTTCGTAATGCTTCTCCTAAATCTTTCGCACCACAAACGAAGGGTATATCAAATTTTGTTTTGTCGATGTGGAAAGTATCATCAGCCGGAGATAAAACTTCACTTTCGTCAATAAAATCAATATCAATTTCTTGTAAAACTTGTGCTTCGACAAAATGTCCTATACGTACTTTTGCCATTACTGGGATGGAAACTGCATCTTGGATGCTTTTTATCATCAAAGGATCGCTCATTCTTGAAACACCTCCAGCTGCCCGTATATCTGCAGGAATACGTTCAAGAGCCATCACAGCACAAGCTCCTGCTTCCTCCGCAATTCGAGCTTGTTCTGGAGTTGTGACATCCATAATGACTCCACCTTTAAGCATTTGTGCAAGATTCTTATTTAATTCATATCTTTTGTTCATATTAGTTCCTTAATTTGACATTTTCATATCACCCAATTATTATATTCTGATATTGGTATCTACAAAAGTATCAGAATGGTAAATGTTGATGGTATCAGATAGGAGAACTGAATGAATGAATTATTATATGTTTTAGACACCAAGAATAGTGTGCCATTATATAAGCAACTTTATCTTTTTATAAGAAATGATATACGAGCAAGTATTATTGCAAATAATCAGAAACTTCCTTCAAAAAGAAACCTGTCGAAATTTCTTGGTATCAGTCAAAATACTGTTCAAACCGCTTATAATCAATTACTTGAGGAAGGTTATATTATTTCAATTGAAAGAAAGGGTTATTACGTTTCTCAATTAGAGGATATTATTAAATATGAAACTAAAATATTCACGGATAGTAAGATTAAAATAAATGAATTACCAGTTAAATACGATTTCTCAATTAATAGTGTTGATCAATCATCTTTTCCCTATTTGATATGGAGAAAATTATTTAAAGAAACAATAAATGAATCAGATGAAACTCTCCTTCAAGCTGTCGGATTTCAAGGAGATGAAAATTTAAGAGAAAGTATTGCGTATTATTTGCACCAATCTCGAGGAGTGAATTGCTCGGCTACTCAAATTATTATTAGTTCGGGTACAGAATCCTTAATTCAATTCATCATACAACTACTTGGAAAGAATGTAGTATATGGTCTTGAAAATCCTGGTTATGATAAGTTGAGACATGTTCTAAAAATGAATAACAGTAAAATTATTCCTTTGAGTGTAGATTCAGAAGGGATATCACTGAATGACGTAAAAATTAATGATATTAATGTACTTTGTATAACTCCATCTCATCAATTTCCAACTGGAACAATAATGCCAATTAGCCGAAGAATTCAATTAATAAACTGGGCTAACAACTCTGATGACCGTTATATTATCGAAGATGATTATGACAGTGAGTTTAAATATAGTGGTAAACCTATTCCATCACTGCAAGGACTGGATAATAATGGGAAAGTAATTTATTTAGGCTCGTTCTCAAAATCATTGGCACCATCTATTAGAATAAGTTACATGGTTTTACCCCAAAGTCTATTACAGTCTTGTTATATTAATCTATCATTTATGCTTTGTTCAGTACCTTTAATTAATCAAAAGATGCTAAATCGATTTATTGTAGAGGGATACTTTGAAAGACATCTTAATAAAATGCGCACAATATATCGAAGAAAATATGATATTTTGATTCAAAGTATTCTTGAATTAAATCAAGATATTGAGATTTTTGGAGCAGATGCAGGTTTGCATATCTTATTAAAAGTAAATAATGGTATGACAGAGAATGAGTTGGTTGATATAGCGCGTAAAAATGGCATTGAAGTTTATGGATTAAAAAGTTACTACATTGATCAATATTTAAATGCTGAATATGGTTATATTTTAATTGGTTATGCAAATTTGAGCGAAACTGAAATTTCACGCGGAATTAGTCTTTTGGGAAGTATTTGGTTCAAAGAAAGTTGAATGAGAAAAAACTTCATATTGCGTTAAAATGATGCTATTATATATTCGCTAATAATATAGACAGTTCGTAACCATCCTGTCATAAAACAAAACTAGGACCAACAATATTGTTTTAATTATGGTGCTATGCACCTTTTTTTGTAAGTGTTCTATGTAGGTGAATATGTACAGAATATATTATTACATCGAAAGGTATGAAAAAATGAAGAAAAAGAATAGTCATAAAATTGCGATTTCAGGTATGATCATCGCATTGTATGTAGCAGTCATGTTTTTTAGTCAGAGTTTTTCTTTTGGACAATTTCAGATTAGAATTGCTACTAGCCTATACTCAATTGCGGCAGTTTATCCATTCCTGATTATTCCTTTAGGTATTGCAAACCTATTAAGTAATTTGTTATTTGGAGGTCTTGGACTACTCGACATATTTGGAGGATTCTTCGTAGGTATTTTAACGGCTTATGCATGTTTCAAATTTAGAAAATTAAGTATTTATCTTGTAGCAATTCCGATTGTATTAATTCCATCGTTATTAGTATCGTTGTGGCTAAACTTCATAATGAATGTACCATATCAAGTGCTTCTTATAAGTATTGGAATAGGCCAAATTATTCCGAGTATATTTGGTGTATTTTTAGTGATGTTTTTAGAAAAAATTCAATTAGGAAAAAAGAGTAATATCAATGAATAAAAATAAGCACGAACATAAAGGTATTTCATTATTAGGAAGTCAGAATGTTGAATATAGAAGTGATTATAATCCTGACATTCTTGAAACATTTGAGAATAAACACCAAGATAATGATTATTTTGTAAAATTTAACTGTCCTGAATTTACGAGTTTATGTCCAATTACGGGTCAACCTGATTTTGCAACACTTTATATCTCATATGTTCCAAACGTAAATATGGTTGAAAGTAAATCTCTTAAATTATATCTCTTTAGTTTTCGAAATCATGGAGACTTTCATGAGGATTGCATTAATAAGATAATGAAAGATCTCATAAATGTGATGGATCCTAAATACATTGAAGTTTGGGGCAAATTTACACCAAGAGGTGGGATATCAATTGACCCATATTGTAATTATGGAAAGAAGAATACACAATGGGTAGATGTTGCTAAAGAACGATTACGTCTGCATGATCTTTATCCTGAAAAAATCGATAATAGATAGAAATTTACGCTCATAAATTGTTATTATCCTATCAAATATACTTGAAAAATATTCAATAGATTACTATTATAAAAAGTCGCCATTATAAAAAGTCTATAAATTGATTTAAATAATGCTAATAAGGATACTGGGATTCGTTTTTTAAATTATTCAGAATATAAGATGATTTTGAGATTTAGCCAAACGGTTCGATACCGAAATCATTGTTTTTTACAAATAGTGAGTACATCACGAACATTTCCTAGTTATCCAAACTCATGAATAGAAGTTAAAAACCTATAGAAAAAGGATAGAAACTAAGATACTAGGTTAGAAAACCGGGATAATGATGCTACAAGAGTTTGAATCCTGAATACATGTAATTTTCGCTATTCAAATGGATGAATATGTGGATTCATGGTGAACTGGAACGAATACTACGGGTTATTAGTTTTATTCAACCTGTCTTAATATCCGTCCATATATAACAAGTAACACCTATAAAAATAAAAAATTAATGTTATAGAAATAGTAATTACAAAACTTCGACATAAATAACCGAAATACTCTAAAAAAACTAAGGTTTAACATAAAAACTAATAGGAGGGCAAGTGATGGATAAAGAAAAAATAGAGAAAGCTGTCAGGGAAATAATTATTGCTATAGGTGAAGATCCTGATAGGGAGGGACTTTTAGATACACCTAAGAGAATTGCAAATATGTATGAAGAAATATTCTCTGGTTTAAACGAAGATCCAAAGAAGCATCTTGAAATATATTTTCAAGAGGAAAAGTATGAGGAGCTGGTACTGGTAAAGAATATACCATTCTACTCCATGTGTGAGCACCATCTGGTACCTTTTTTTGGGAATGTGCACGTTGGGTATTTGCCTAAAGATGGTAAACTTACTGGATTGAGTAAACTTGCCAGGGTTGTGGAAACGATATCCAAAAGACCTCAGCTTCAGGAAAGACTTACAGCAAACATTGCGGATTCAATTTTAGAGAAGCTTGAACCATATGGTGTGATAGTTGTAATTGAGGCCGAACATGTGTGCATGACAATGAGAGGTGTTAAGAAACCAGGTTCAAAGACTATTACCTCAGTAGTGAGAGGCGTTTTTGCCAAAGATCTCAAGGCAAGGGCAGAAGTCATGTCTATAATCAACAATGGGAGATGAGTATGCTAATGGATAATGAAGAGAAAAAGTTTGTCCTGAAAACTAAAAAAATGGACGTTTTAGGTAATGAACTTGTATTTGGAGAAAGAACCTTAATCATGGGTATATTGAATCTCACTCCTGACTCATTTTCTGATGGAGGCGATTTCATCGACGTTGATAAGGCACTGGAACATGCAAAGAAAATGCTGAGCGAAGGTGCAGACATAATAGATATCGGGGGTGAATCGTCGAGACCCGGGCATACAAGAATCAGCGCCGAAGAAGAAATGCGAAGGGTTATTCCTGTAATCAGAAGGCTTAAAGAAGAAACAGATGCGATAATCTCCCTGGATACCATAAGGGCAGAAGTTGCTGAAGAGGGAATAAAAAATGGGGTTCACATCATAAATGACATTTGGGGGCTTCAAGAAGATAACAATTTGGCAGTTATTGCAGCAAAATATGGAACCCCTGTTATTATAATGCATAACCAGAAGGGGAATGTTTACGCTGGTGATATGGTGGAAGAAATCAAAAGTTTTCTTTTGGAGTCAGTCCGGATTGCAAAGGCGGCAGGGATAAAAGACGAGAAAATAATTCTTGATCCTGGCATAGGATTTGGTAAAACGGCTGAACAGAATTTAATTCTGATGAACCGTCTGCGAGAAATCAAAGATTTAGGATATCCTCTATTGCTTGGCGCTTCAAGAAAATCGATGATAGGAAAAATACTTGACCTTCCCCCAAAAGATAGAGTCGAAGGTACCATCGCTACTACGGTTTTGGGAATCATCCAGGGGGTAGATATTGTCAGGGTTCATGATGTTTTGGAAAACTCAAAGGCTGCAAAAGTAACTGACGCCATTATAAGGAGGATTTATTAATGGATAAAATTATAATGAAAAATATGGTGTTCTATGGATACCATGGCGTTTTAGAGGAAGAAAAAAAACTAGGGCAAAAATTTTTTATTGACGCGATTCTTTTCCTTCCATTGAAGAAAGCGGGAGAGACAGACAATCTGAATTTTAGTGTAAACTATGGAGCTGTTTATGAAATGATAAAAGGTATAGTCATAAACCAGAGGTTCAATCTTCTTGAAGGGCTTGCAGAATTTATCTGTCAGGAGGTATTTTCATCCTTTCCGGCAATTAAAAAAATTGTTTTAAAAGTAAAAAAACCAGAAGCTCCAGTTGAGGGAATTTTTGATTATTTTGGCGTTGAGATAGAAAGGTACAAAGAAAAGAATGAATAAAATATTTTTGAGCCTTGGCACCAATCTTGGCGATAAAGAAGCGAATCTTGATACAGCGCTCCTGCTTCTTTCCAAAAAAGTTGAAATACTTAAGAAATCATCGTATTACGAAACAGAGCCTGTTGGATATAATGATCAGCCCTGGTTTTTAAACATGGTGATTGAAGGAGAAACTGAACTTTGTGCGAAAGATACTCTCCTGTTTATAAAAACCATAGAATATAAAATGAAAAGGGTCAAGATTATAGTAAATGGTCCCAGGATCATCGATATTGATATCCTAATTTTTGGAAATGAGAAAATCGAGACAGAAAACCTGACAATCCCACATCCACGGATGCTGTTCCGAGCATTTGTAATGGTACCACTCTTTGAAATAGCACCAGATATTGAAATTTCCGGTAGAAAGATAAAGGATATCATCAGAAATCTTGAAGGTGAAAAAATATGCAAAAGGAATTAATTAAATGGAAAAAATAAATCTTATCCTCAACAACCCCGAATTTATAAATTGTTTGAATAAAAACCAGGAGTTTGAAATTGACAGGATATATTGCTCTCACAATGAACATCATTTTCTTGATGTTGCCAGGGTGGCCTATATCATGAATCTGGAGGATGACCTCGTTATTGAAAAAGAGGTTATATATGCCATGGGACTTTTGCATGACATTGGAAGATGGATGGAATATGAAAAGGGAATTGATCATGCCATTGCAAGCAGCACACTGGCTGAGGGAATACTAAAAAAATGTGGTTTTTCTAAAGAGAATATAGATGTAATCCTTATAGCTATTGAGGGGCATAGGAAAAATGAAGATCTCTCAATTTTAGGTAAATTGCTGTATAAGGCAGATAAATTATCAAGAAATTGCGTGAGCTGCAAGGCAAGGAGCACCTGTAAAAAGTTCCAAAATCATGAAAATCCATTTCTTCAGTATTAGAGCAACTTATTATTCACGTAACGTCGAATTTATTCAATAATATAAAATTTTCTTGGTCATAAAAAACTTCTATACTTGTTTTGCACGACAATAAGCCATGAACTCAGTCAAATGATCCTCCTCATCCTTGTCGAAGTATTGAGATAAAAAAATGAGATGCAGGCCATCTTGATCCAGAAATAAGCGAAATTCTTATCGAAAACGAAGAGGAATTTAAGAATATTTAGGATGAATTAGTGGCAAATATATAGAAACTGCAGGGAAGTTATTTTTCATTTATGAATCTATGAATGTAGAGGGTTATCATTCGAGCTATCCAGAACCACTTTTTTAGAACTTGGCAAAATTGAAGTTTATTTGAGTAAGATATTTAGAAGTTAATAAAAAGGAGAAATTAATTGCTATAAAGTTCTATAAGGTAAATGAAGAGTATGAATGCTTCTCAAATTTCTCGAAACATGGTTTTATACTTGATGGGAAATATTGGATGACATCAGAACATTATTTTCAAGCAAAGAAATTTGAAGGAACTGATTTTGAAGAAATTATCAGACTTCTTGATAATCCAATGGATGTTGCTATTAAGGGAAGAGATAGAAGTCTACCTTTAAGAAAAGATTGGGAAGATATTAAAGATGATATTATGAGAAAGGTAGTTTTGAAAAGTTCTCTCAAAATAAAAGTACAAGAAATATTCTAATAAGTACTAAAGATGCAGTAATTGTTGAAGATACATCATCAGATTATTATTTGGTCATTGGACCAAATGGTACTGGTAAAAATATGTTAGATAAAATTTTAATGAAAGTACGTAATCAGTTAAATGTTAAAAAGAGAAGTAATTATTGTTGGTCTAGGAATAAGATAATTTGTCATATACATTGTTTAGGAATTTTATAGATTATCAAATAATTAAAGCACTAAATTTGAGTGTGAAACATCTGCTGGGTCACAACTGGGTCACGGAATATCAATTTTATATTAAATTCTTATGCAATCTTGTATAATTATGTTAGCTTATATGCAGTTATATAGCGTTTTAAGAAGTTTTACGTAGGGATGTATAGAAATCCCATCATCCGCTCCATTAGTAATATAAGCCTATAAAAGGGCTTTTTTTGTTGTAAAATTGCACAAAATTGCATAAAACTTCATAAAATTTCTATCTACGTGACCCAGCTGGGTCACAGATGGGTCATATACACGACTCGAATACATATTTTATCTTTAATTATTCAAATTTCTAGATTTGTTTATATTAAGTTATTCAGAATTATGAATCATTTTCATATGAAATGAATATAATAATTAGATAGAATATTCTGTCAAACTCATAAAAAAACCACTCATTTGAGTGGTAAGTCAGTAATATTAATCAAAACTACGTGTATATCCTGTAAGTCTTTCAACCATGGCTGGATCAGCATGATCAAAGAATGAGCTGACTGGTTGATCAAGTTTTAGTATCGCATCCATATCATCTTGACTGAGTTCGAAATCAAAGACATCGAAATTTTGTTGCATACGTTCTTTTTTGATTGATTTAGGTAAAACAGAAATACCACGTTGAATCAAATAACGTAAAGTAACTTGAGCAGAAGATTTGTTGTATTTATTCCCAATACTTACCAAGACTTCATTACTGAATAAATCATTCTTACCTTCCGCAAAAGGTGCCCATGCTTGGATTTGCACGCCATATTTTTTCATGATTTCATTTGCTTCAACTTGTTGATGGAAAGGATGTGTTTCAACTTGGTTAACCATTGGCACAACCTTATTAAACTTAATCAAGTCAATTAAACGATCTGAGTAAAAATTACTTACTCCAATTGCTTTTAATTTACCTTCATTATAAAGTTCTTCCATGGCGCGATACGTTCCATAATAATCGCCAAATGGTTGATGAATGAGTAGTAAATCAACATACTCCATTTGAAGTCTTTCTAAAGAGCCTTCGATTGACTTTTTAGCTTTTTCATAACCTTGTTCGCTAATCCAAAGTTTAGTTGTGATAAAGAACTCTGAACGATCTAGACCACTTGCTTTAATCGCATTACCAACAGCTCTTTCATTTCCGTATGATTGTGCTGTATCAAATAAGCGATATCCAACTTCAATTGCGTCTAAAACACATTTCTCAGTTTCTTCTTTTGGTATTTGGAAGACTCCAAAGCCTAGTATAGGCATTTTTAATCCATTATTTAATGTTACATATTCCATATTTTTTCTCCTTTAGTATGTAATTTTTGTAAATGATAGGGAAGCACAGTGAAGTGCACCATCTTTTTCTATGTATACTTCTGTAACGACAAAGGGGTTTGTGACAACATTCCCGTTGACAACTGCTTCTAACTTAATCTTATTCAATACAATCCATGTTGAGTCCATCTTCTGGATATCTTCAGCCTCAAACTCAATTTTCTGATAAAGGATACGTCCTTCTTTAATAACTTCTGCTTCTTGATCACGCGTAAATGTAATTCCCATATGAACAAAACGTGCATTATTATAAGTCATCATTAAAAAGCTTTCGACATCTCGATCTTGAATTGCCTTCCATAACTGCCGTGAAAAAGTGTGAATGTGATTCATATTTACCTCCTTGATTTCATTTTAAATCATTGTAGTAGCTACAGGTCAACTGTTATTTGTATTCATTTCTTCTTGGTAGACTATACCAAAGATTATTGAGCCATTCGAGTTGTGCTTGTGTTAAGTCTTGCGTAGTTGCGGCCTTTAAACTATCTGCTAATTGTTGTACACGACTTGCGCCAATGATGACAGAACTAATTCCTTTTTGTTGAAGAACCCATTTTATCGCTGTTGGTATCATTTCCAATCCTTGTTCTACACACCAAACTCGATATGCATCAACTGCATCAAATTGCGCTTTTTGCCAATAACGCTCTTGATATAGAGCACTTGTCGCACCACCCAAGGTAAAGCGAGTACCCTCAATTGCTTCTTCATTATTTGTATATTTACCCGTAAGTAATCCAGCAGCAAGGGGATTATAGGTAATTACAGCCATGTTCTCTTCAATTGCCATAGGAAGCAAATCATCTTCTATCATTCTAAAGAGTAGATTATAGCGTGGCTCAATGACAGTATATGGAATTAATTTATTCGCTAATGCTAATCCGTTTGCTTTCATGATTTGCCAACTACGCCAATTAGATATACCGATATGTTTAACTTTACCACTTTGAATCAATTCATTAAAAGCAGAGAGTGTTTCCATATAATCGATATTTTCATCAAACTGATGCGCTAAATAGAGATCTAAGTAGGTGGTTTGAAGTCTTTCTAAACTAGCATCCACAGCTTTTAAAATTGCTGCTCTGCTCAAACCTTTATCGGTTGAATCTGGTCCCATCGTCCCAAAGCATTTGCTGACAATCACAAAATCTTCTCGTTTCTGAGTTTTTAACCATTCGCCAATAATCACTTCAGTCGATCCAGCTTCGTTGTACGAAGCTCTACCAATGGGGTAGACATTAGCTGTATCAATAAAATTAATGCCTGCAGCTTTTGCCTCATCTAATATTTTAAATGCTTCTTCACGATTCGTTTGTAGACCAAAGGTCATGGTTCCTATACATAAGCGTGAAACTTCTAAACCTGTATTCCCAAGTTTGATATATTGCATTCTATCTCCTTAATATTTGCGTTCCCACGCAGCGAATCGTTCTACTTGTGCTGGATCTTTATGAGAAAAGACAATTGAATTCTTCGTATCTAATTTCTTGAGTTCCAACATCTCATCATCTGTAAGCATAAAATCATATACATCCATGTTTTCTAACATTCTCTCTTTTTTAGTTGTTTTCATGACTAAGGCAACACCTTTTTGAACTAAGAATCTAAGTGCGATTTGACCAACGGTTTTGTTATACTTTGCAGCTAACGTTTGTACATAAGGATTTTCAAAAATAGCTTTATGTCCTCTTGCTAATGGCATCCACGCTTGAGCTTGAACAGAGTACTTATTCATAATCTCAATCGCATTATCTTGTTGGTGGAGTAGATGAATCTCAACTTGATTGACTTGAGGTGTTATTTCATTAAATTTGACAAAATCAATCAAACGATCTGGATAGAGATTACTCACACCAATTGCTCTAATTTTGCCTGCTTTATAGAATTCAGTAAGTGCTCTATAAGCTCCATAAATATCATTGTAAGGATGATGTATTAGAAATAAATCAATATAGTCTAGTTGAAGTCGATCTAATGATCCTTGTATAGATAGCTTAGCTTTCTCGTACGTTGCATCAGCAAGCCAAAGTTTAGTAGTGATAAAGAGTTCACTTCGAGGGATAGGGCTATTCTTGATGGCTTGACCCACGATGGCTTCATTACCATAACCTTGTGCTGTATCAAATAAACGATAGCCAGCATTTATTGCATTTAGAATCACTTCATTTGCTTCTACCTCATCTGTTAGACCAATTGTCCCAAAACCTATTTGTGGCATAATTACACCATTATTAAGTTTGATATATTCCATTTTCTTTTTCCTCGCTTTCAGTTATAATATTACTGTACAACCTTGTAGTAACTACAAGTCAAGGAGAAATTTATGTATACTATGAAAGATGTTTGTGACAAATATTCAATGCCATATGAAACATTACGTTTCTATTGTAATGAAGGTCTTATCCCTAATGTAAAGCGCGATCATAATAATTATAGAATGTTTGATGAAAGAGATTTATCTTGGATAGAAGGTCTGCAATGTTTACGTAAATGTGGTTTAGGTATCAAAGAATTGAAAGTCTACTTAGATCTTGCTATGCAAGGACCATCAACGATAAATAAGCGTAAGAGCATGTTAGAACAACAGAAAGTTAAACTGATGGAAACGAGAAATGAAATCGATAAGAGTTTAGCTTATATTGAACAAAAAAATCAATATTATACAGATGTTGAGAATGGAAAAATTAAGTATACAAGTAACATAATCGATATAGACTAATATAAATTGGCTTAGTTTCTATGAATGTTTTCTTTTAAGTAATATACCAATTTCAACTTTAAAGTTCATATAAACAACTTTATAACTTATTTATTTCTATTTAAATCGAAAATAGTAAATAAAAAAGTCTTATACATGCATCAAGTACTGCTTTGTATGAGACTTTTTTAATAATAGTTAGTAAATTAATGTATACATTAGAAACAAATCGGACTAACTCTTTTTAATAAGTACGTTTTTTTTCTTTTCAAACCAAAACAATAATGCTGAGAATAGAACAAAGACACTCGCAAATAATGTGATGTACTCAATGCCCAACCATTCAACAATAAGCGCTCCAAATAATGCGCCACCAGCAAAACCAAATTGAACCATCGTTCCATTAATGCTTAATAGTATAGCAGTACCTTTCTTAAAACGACCATTAATATTGAGATTAAAGATTGGTCCACATGTCCATGCAGCAACCGCCCATATAAACAGGAATAATATAGCTAAATATTCAATTTGCCCAAAAACACTGACTAAAATTAATGCGATTGCCTGTATGAATAAAGCTGTTTCGATAACGTTGGCTGTTCCATATTTATCCGACAATACTCCACCCATTCGTGATCCGATTACACTCGCAATACCAATGACCATTAAAACCCAAGCGATAACAGAACTTAAATTGTCTGAAAGATTGAGTAGAAATGGAGTAATGTATGTGTTCAGAGAAGAGTAAGCTAAAAACATTGAAAAGGTAACGGTAAATAGTAAAGCTGTTTCTTTACTGACTAAATATGATATTTGTTCCTTTATTGTTGAGACTTCTCGAGTACCTGTTGATTTTAATAATTTGGCCAAGAAAGCTAAGGCAAGAGCCATTAATATACTTAAACCTAAAAAGATAAATCGCCAATCGATTAAACTTGTAATCGTACGGCTGAAAGGAACTCCTAACACGAGTGCTAAGCTAGATCCAACAGCAATCATACTTAAATCACGTCCACGTCTTTCAGGTTTAGCTTTTTCAGCAACAATAGAGAATGCAGCAATACCATAAACCCCTGCGCCTAAACCTACAAAAATACGTGCTAACATTAACAGTGTAAAGTTAGGTGCAACGAACATTAAACCGTTTCCAACAATCATGCTAATCAGTCCAAAAAACAAAATATGATGAAGTGGTTTTTTGGCTAAAGCAATCATTACAATTGGAGTTCCAATTGCAGCAGAAAGTGAATAGATGGTCGTTAATTGACCGATAGCAGCAATACTCACTCCGACTGAATCCGCAACTTTATCGATAATTCCACCAAAAATAAACTGGGCAACACCCATTAAGAAACTTAATAAGGTAAATAATATGATTAATAAGCTTTCTAGCATAACTTTCTCCTTTTACTACTTTTTGAATTTTACAACACTGTAGTAACTACATGTCAAATCCAAATGCAAAAATGATCCTATAATTCAGTAAATATATAAACAAGTACTTCTTTTGATACTATTTTTTTACAAATTAATATAATAAGGTTAACTTGACATGTAGTAACTACAGTGTTGTATTTTTAGTTATGTAGGTGAAATGATGAAAATTAAGAACAGTGTCGAAAAATGGAAAAAGAAAAGGTACAGCTTAATTTTATTTTTAATCATGGGTGCTGTACTTGCAATAGTCTGTTTAAGTAATTATGAATGGATACAAGAAAAAATAAATGAAACATGGAAAGGAGGGAACGAAATGATCAAACAAGAGCCAGAATCAATTGAATTATTCACACTCAATACACGAGTTCAAGAAGTTATTGATGATCCAATGTTTGCAGGTTTTGGAAATCTTCTCTTTCCAATCGATTTGAACATTGATCCAAATTTAAGTTTAGATGATATAAGTCACTCAAGTACTTTTATATGGTATTCAAATATTAAAACAAATAAAACGGTCGAAATCCTAAATTCACTCAAAAAAAGAGCTAAACAAAATGAAACGATATTTTATTCAATTTATACTCAAGATGAAATTAGGAAAGACAGTTCTAAAGCTGATACGGGCTTATTCTTTTTCAAAGGAAATCCATCCGAGAAGTTTGCGATTATTAATGCTGGAGGAGGTTTTATGTATGTAGCTGCATTACACGATAGTTTTCCTCACGCACTTGAGTTAAGTGAAATGGGAATCAATGCTTTTGCTTTAATCTATCGACCCGATCATGCTTATGAAGATTTAGCTCAAGCAATTGCGTTTGTTTATGATCATGCTGACGAATTAGAAGTGCAACAAAATGGATATTCACTATGGGGAGGGTCAGCTGGGGCACGAATGGCTGCAAGTTTAGGTCGTAGTGATGCGATGGGGCGATATGGAAGAAAAGACATAGGACCCGCATCAGCAGTCATTACTCAATATACAGGCTATTCATCAGTCTCTAATAAAGATGCACCTACATATGCCTGTGTAGGTACAAATGACGGAATCGCATATTACAAAGATATGGAAAGTAGACTGAATGCTTTATCAAAATTAGGTATTCCTACAGAATTTCATGCCTTTCAAGGTCTAAGTCATGGGTTTGGTTTAGGAACAGATACAGTTGCACAAGATTGGATAAAAGACGCTGTTGCTTTTTGGATGAAGCAACCGTAAAAAGAAAGGTAATATATCAAAATGGAAATTTTATTTATTAATGGAAGTCCAAATTATAAAGGAAATACAGCATCATTAGCGTTAGATGTACTCAAAGATAGAGTTTTTAAACAGGTTAATTGTATTGATTTTCAAATAAATGTTTATGGTCAAAACTTGCCAGGTGATCAATTTGAAGAAATACTAAACCTTATGAAGGAATCTGATATTATCATCATCGGTTCTCCTATGTATTGGCATAATATTTGTGGAAGTATAAGAACATTACTTGATCGTTTTTATGGTCCTGTCAATGAAGGAGAATTAAAAGGCAAGAAACTAGTATTTGTATTTCAAGGAGCAGCTCCTGAAAAATGGATGTTAGATGCAGGCGATTATACAATGGAACACTTTGCACGCCTTTATGGTTTAGATTATTTAGGTATGGTTACCAATAGGAGAGAAGCTTTAGTAATTTCTAAAAAGATATAAGACAGTAATGAACAAACTTAGCCATAAGTTTAAATTCCAATCTTTAATAAAGATTTGAAAGTGAGATGGTATATGAAAATGTTAAAACAACTTAATGTTTTATTGTTATGCATTTTACTAACAGCATGTAGTTCAATTGATGAGCTGAGTAGACTTCTAGAAAATGAGGAACCAAATGTGAACAAAAAGAATGTACAAGAAATGCTTAGTTTGCCTAATGAACTAGTAGAAATTCCCAAAGATTACTTTAAAGAAGCTTCACAAAAGGGAAGTTTAGTAGATCTTTATTATCAGTCTTTTGAATCAAAAACTTATTTGCAAAAAAGTAAGATTATTGAGAAGCATGCGATTGTGTATTTGCCATATAATTACACACCGGATAATAAATATAATGTATTTTATTTGATGCATGGCGGATGGAGTAATGAAACAACTTGGTTAGGAAGTACACAACAACCTAATGCATTTAAGAATATTATTGATAATGCGATTGAGCATGGTGAGATGCAAGCCATGATCATTGTTTGTCCCACTTATAACAACTTAAGTGAATCAGATAGTGGTGATTATAGCTTGGCAATCACTTTAACCAACAACTATCACAATGAACTCGTAAATGATTTAATACCAGCAGTTGAAAGTGAATATAGTACCTATGCACAAGATGTAACACTTGAAGGACTTCAAACATCACGAGATCACAGAGCTTTTGGTGGTTTCTCAATGGGATCAGTCGCAACTTGGCGTACGTTTGAACATAGTTTAAATTACTTTAGATATTTCATGCCTTCAAGTGGAAGTTTGACAAGCGATGCTGAATATTTAGCTCAACGAGTAAAGGATTTAGATTATCAATGGAATGACTTCTTTATTTTTGCAGCATCAGGAACAGATGATTTTGCTTATTCATCCTTCAAGCGACAAATTGATGCGATGAAATCAATCAAGGATCGTACTTTCCGTTTCGCTAACAATGAAGAAGATGGGAATCTATACTACTTGGAAAGAGAAGGTGGAATACATAGCGAAGAATACGCAAGAGTATACATATATAATGGTTTAATTTGGGTATGGAATGTTAATTAGTATTTCATATTTTAAGTTATTTAATCAAAATAAAGTTATAATTTCTCTCAATTTTACTTGACCTGTAGTTACTCCAATGATTTATAGTAAACTTATCATCAGTCAATTTATGATGTAAGAATAAGATTAGAATTTATATGTAAAGATTAATAAATAATGAAAAGGAAACAATAAAATGGAAAACGTATTAAACACCTCAAATCGTATTTGGAAAGCTATGGAAGAAAAAAATGAATTGGTTTTTCTTGAATTAGTTCATGAAGAAGCTGAATTTGTGCATATGTCACGTACTTTAGATCGTAATAAAGAATTAAGTGTTATTTTGGAAAATGATATTGTTTATAAACATGTTGAATTTATTGAACATACAGTTAGAAAATTTGGAACGACTGAGATTATTCTTAATCGTTTGGATTTAACGGCAGTCGTAAAAGGAAACGAAGTTGTAAATGCATTTGTTGTGACTGAAGTCTATACACCTGATAGCGAAGGTAAATTAAAACTAGCTTCATTAGCGTTTACTAAAAGAGTTTAGTTCATATTAATCTAATAAATAACAATCTCTAATAATTTGATTTTTTACAAATCTATTTTTTATTGCAAAATATTAAATTCGCAAATTGCAATATCAAGTCGTCCACTTTTTAAGTTGAAGAAACCAAGCGTCAGTTCATTGCTTGAATTTGATTGAAGTGGAACAGGATTGCTTCAGTTGGCGTAAGATACTTTAGGATCTTACGCGGTAAATGATTGAGTTTCTGTGTAAAACGTTGAATCTGATTGTCTGAGTAGTCTTTCAGCGATTTACCTTTCGGGAGATAGCGTCTTAAGAGACCGTTGTGATTCTCATTCGTGCCGCGTTCCAAAGAGGAATACGGATGGGTGAAATAAACATCACTGATACTGTGCAATGCATCCGAGAGACTTGCAAATTCTGAGCCATTATCACTGGTCACGCTTTTGAAGAGCTTGGCGAAGTGCGGATTGCCTTGCGTCATGGATTGAATCGCTTCTTTGACGGAAACTTCATCTTTCGCTTTGATCTTGAGGACAAGCATATAGCGCGTTAAGCGTTCGGTGAGCGTTAAGAGTACCGGTTCACCCTTCATCTTCTTCCCAATCACTGTATCGATCTCCCAGTGCCCGAATGTATTCCGTTCATTCACTTCTTGAGGACGGAGCTCAATGGATTGACCCAGGATACGCTTTCGTTCACGTGAATGCTTTGTCTTTGTCTTTCTTCTCAACTTCAACCACAGGTTCATATTATTGAGGTTCGCGATCAAACCTTCATCAATATAGCGATAGAGCGTCTTCGTGCAAACCATCGCATCCTGTTGATGTTCAGCTTCTTTTTTGAAACGTCCTACGACAGCGTCTGGAGACCACTTATCTTCCAAGATATGCTGAGTGACATATTGGATGAAGGGTTCAACCTTCAAGAACTTCCCCTTGGCTTGGCAGGCACACCGATGTTTTTCATAGAGAAGTTGTCCGGTTTCGGCATAATAGTCGTGTGTATAGATCCGCTTGCCATTTGCGAGCTTGACTTGAATCACTGTCCCTCGTTTGATCTCATCGTTGATTGTGCTATGGCTGCGTTGAAGCTGTTTAGCGATGAAGCGATGGGACTTACCCAGTCGCTTCAGAACTTGAATTTCAATTCGTTCTTTGAGTCGGAGGTGTTGTCCTTTGTGCAAGGGCATTGTATCATTGAGGTGCATCATTCATGGATCCTTTCTCATGTGTTTAGCAACTTAATGATACTTGGATTCTGTGAGTGGTGCTTTTACTTTGCCTCGGTGGACGACTTCATTTTACAATTCGCCGTTTTTTTTTATTTTCTATAGAGTTAACGTATTTCAATCAACGGGCGGGTGTGGGGATAGTAAATTAAAATGTCATGATGATCTTTATTCAGATCATCAAGCAATGAATTCATAGATAAAGGTGGAGAGAATCGTTTAAAATAAGAAGTAATAACCATGTATCGATGATAGGAGAATATCAATCATGTTTCGTAAGTTTGAGAACGCATATGAAGAACAACTAGCATCCGATATTATCGCAAAGATAGATCAAGGGGAGCGATGGATATTTCAGGGAGCAGACAACAGCTCTGATTTTGGAGGATTCATGGATAGACTTTTCTTTCGTCATGAAGATACGTATGGGACCTTTTGTGCCAGTATTTACTGTGGTAAACTCCGATTTCAAATTGGCTTTAATACAGATATGCCAGATGAAATCTCAGATGAATTATTGACGTTAATGACTAAGGCTAGAACTCAATTAGGCACCTTAACAAGTGTCTGGTATCCACCGGATAATGAGAAGCTCCATCAGTTCATATTTACAAATCTGCCTTGGAAAGCCAAAGGTCACAAAACACATGAGCTTACTTTCAAGAAGAATAATGAGTATAAAGAACTAAAATTACCTAAGAATATTCGCATTATTCCATTTGAGAAAAGGTATCTAGAGGCAAGCTGCAATCTGCTCGACGCATCTTTATCGCATACATTGGATGATCCAAAGTCCCGCGTCTTTTTTAATCATAAAGAAGCTTATTTATCTGATTGGATTGAAAAAGCTGAAATGAATGATTGTTGTGTCATGCTTGAGAATGGAGATTTGGCAGGTATATACATTCTAAAAGGATCTGAAATAGATCTGATGGCTATTCATGTAAGTAGGCAAGGGAATGGTTTAGGAAGTCTATTATTACACCATGCACGTGAACATATCTTTGCCGTTGAAAATAATGAGCCACATTTATATTGCATCGATCGAAACCCGCACGCACTACGATTTTACCTGAGAGAAGGCATGGAGATAACAGGACACTCGGGATATGCTTTTTTTGAAGCTCTTACTGAATGATCCATTCTACATATTTGATTAAAAAATTTCATCAATTTTATAGAGCATGTGTTTTCTTCTGTTAAAAGGTAACCCTACTGGATGCACCCTTGTGTTGTTGTGTTAAACAAAGCTTCTTGATCAAATAAAAATCGAATCAATTTGTGAACGGATCCGATCTTGTCTCGTATTTAATTTGAATAATATTGAATCAATGATTTACTCTAACATCTTAGGTTTAATCCAACTTATCCAACCCAACATCCATAGGAGTAAGAGTATATGCAAAACATCATTCTCATTAAACCAGATGCCTGTTTGTTGGTATAAAGGACGCGCATAACCCGAAAACAAGGCGACGAAATAAGCAAGATTGACAACTAGAAAAATACACCACCAAATAAACAAGCGTTTATGGATAAAGATATGTCGCTGTGTGTAGTCGGTCCACATTAGGATAAGGATATTGAGTGATAAAAAGATCAACATAAACTCATAGGTGAGTAAGAACTTCACAGGAAGGATCATGCCCAAACCTTGAAGCAGGGTATACATGAACACACTTAGCAGGGCTAAAATCTGTAGTTTAATTGCGGTTTTAGATGAGTGAAACCCACTGTAAGCGACGAGTAAGGCATTGATGCTTATAACCGTCAGTGTCATGTAAAACAACTCGACCCCATGCGTGAACCGGCAACTTTCATAAAGAGCACATTTTAAATCCGCTCCAAACGCTTGATAACTGATGCCCGCAAAGATCGCACCCAAGCCCCAAAATATAAAGTTGATGCCCATCCACTTCGTAACGAATGATTTGTGTCGAAGATAGACGATTCCAAGATACAGGATCACCAAGCCTAAAGCAAAGACCAAGATGGTGGAGGAAGGTTGCTGAAGATGTAGATTTAGTTGAGTGAGGGATACATAAGGCATGGATGCAAGGTACTGATTAAAATTAGTCTTTGGAGTTAAAGCGATTTGATCTACTTTACTTGCAAAACTGAATCCAACAAAGCCTAGAAGAGCAAAGAGACACATCCACACTGCATTGCGGTTGAGGTTTTTCATAATATCATCATAGCGAATATGAGAGATTAAGACCATAGATTAACGTCATATCAATCGTATTAAGGTGAAAATATAAGTTTTTGTCTAGGTTCACTCAAATAGAAAGAGCAGATACCCATAACCCATCTCTTCCGTTTGATCCACTGGAATGAATTTTAGTGCCGAACCATTGATGCAATAACGCAAGCCACCCGATTCAATGGGTCCATCATCGAACACATGACCAAGATGCGAATCCGCACTGCGTGAGCGTACCTCGACACGATCCATCGCATTCGAACCATCCACTTTGAATCTTAGTACTTCTTCAAGGATGGGTTGAGTAAAACTCGGCCAACCCGAACCGGAATCATATTTTGCAAGTGAGCTGAACAGTGGTTCGCCACTTACGACATCCACATAGATACCTTTATCTTTGAGGTTGGTATATTCATGTTCAAAACGTGCATCTGTTGCGTTGTCTTGGGTGACAGCAATCTGTTTTGATGTGAGCTTTTCTTTGATTTCTTCATCACTGAGTGGAGGATAGTCTTCTGGATTGATCATCAGGTATTCATCTAAATAGCGATCGAGGTTGATGTGGCAATATCCACTTGGGTTCTTCGCCAAATAATCTTGATGGTAATCTTCAGCACGATAAAAGTTTTCGAGTGCTTTGTTTTCAATGACGATGTCTTCATCCCATTTCAACTGTTCTAGATTCAACAAGGTCTCTATAATTGATCGCTCCTCTTCATTGATAGAATAGATGCCGGTTCGATATTGTGTTCCAACATCATTGCCTTGTTTGTTTAGGCTGGTCGGATCGACAATTTTAAAGTAATGAATGATCAGACTTTCCAAGGAAACGATGGAGGCATCATACGTGACTTCCACAGTCTCCGTGTACCTAGTGTTCCCTAAGATGACTTGTTCATATTTAGGGTTTTCAATCGTTCCATTGGCATAGCCACTGATCGCATCCTCTACACCATCGATTCGTTCAAAAAATGCTTCAACACCCCAAAAGCAGCCTCCAGCAAAATATGCTTTTTGAATGGAAGGGGCTTGTTTAAGCAGTGTCCTTACATTTGTATAAACAGCAGGGGTAGAATCAACTGTAGCTTGAGTACAACTGGATAAAAGTAGTCCGATCATAACAAAAAATAGGGGTATTCTTTTCATCTTTGTTTGCTCCTTGTGGTGTTTTTGGGAAGGGTACGCTGAATAAAATTTCATATGAATCGATCAGTAAATAAGAGATTGAAGTCATCAAGCATCATTTCATGTTTTTGTTTATTATCTGTGATAGTTGAAGTATAACGCTGAATCTAGTTGTCGTCCTTTAAAACGCTCAAACAATCAATAAAAAATCAGGAATCCTTAAGTGGAATTCCTGATTTAGTTCACACGATTTAAATGCATTATTCCCAGCTGATTTCAAAATCGATGGGAACGAGTTGGATGTAGGTCGTGCCAGGTTGGAAAACGATTTCTTCTTTATCATCGGTGAACCAATGTGTATAATCGTCTTCAAAATCTTTGATCCAATACCCTGAAATATGTTTACCATTGATGAAATAATCCGCATCGCCAGCATATTTCAATTCAACAAGTACGTATCCACTAACTTTTGTATGTTCCGCGTACTGTACGATGACATTATTGGCAAATATTTGTGTATCATCAAGGGCATCAATGTGCACTTTATCATTGATGAAGCGTTTATAGTGACCTTCAGTCGCATCGAATTCATAGGTGACTTTATTGGGAGTCGTGGTAGGATAATCGATTTCAACCGATGTAGCTACATCATCACTGGTACTGAAATCTTCTTCATCAAAACTGAAGTGATCCTTCGCCCAAACATCAGGAAAGTCTTCTGAAGCATCTTTTAAGGCGATATAGGCATTATGGGGAGCGGGTTTATCACTTGTTCTAAAGAAATACGAATCATTGATTCCCGCAACGGCATCAAAACGATAGGGCACATAGATTTTTGTCAGCAGGTCAAGTGCGTTGACGGAATCTGGATTCTTGGTACCATTTTGTGCGACTGATCCTGCGCCACCATAATGGACGAGTGCGGTTTGCCATTCATTGAAGATACGTACAAAGGGCACACGAATCGATCTTAAGGGCCCAACTTTTTCTGGAAATTCTCCTTCAAAGATCGCCATAAAGCGTGTCTCCATGTATTCTTCTTTGATGACTTCATAGACCACATCGGCTTGGCTCAAGCCATAATGAGGACGAGCGACAGAAGAGTTGTTGATCAAAACAGCGACGGCTTTGTATTTCTGCGTTTCACCTTCTTCTAAAGGGGAGCCATCAAACTGATTGCGAATCACTTCTACCTCTGGTTCGACAATGACTTCCTCTTCTTCTTCAACTTCTTCAACCGGTGCACTACAACCAATCAGTAAAAGTAAGACCATAAACATCATTATTATCTTTTTAGACATTAAACTTTCTCCTTGTAACAATTTCAATTATAAACAAAAACAAGCACCTTTTTTAAATGAATTATGAAATCATCTTTTTTTGAAACGATAAATACTAAAATGATTACTCGTAATGGAGTATTTAGTAATTATTATGAGGGATGAGTTTATTGAGGTGTATCAACAGATGTTATATTGTATGTGTAAGTGTTGAAGTTTAAGCTTCGAAGTTTAGAACTTTAGCGTCAAGAGGTGTACAATGCTTGGACCGATATTATTTGAAAGCGATCGCATTATAGTGCGGCCATTTCATCAAGAGGATATCTTGACTTTTTTGGCGTATCGTCAAGATAAGGATATTGAGCGGTACCAGGGTTGGAAAGACTACAGTTTAAAGTACGCACAAGACTTTGTGGAATGGGCGTGTAAGAGTTCCATCTCAGCGGGTAAGACGCAATTGGCTTTGGTTTTAAAAGAGACGAATACCATGTTTGGAGACATCTATCTGAATTTCGAAAAGACGCATATTGATCTGGGGTATACCTGTGCGATCGCTTATCAGAAAAAAGGATACATGACAGAAATCTTGAATGTTGTGTTATCACAGCTTTATCAAGACCTTCACCTTACGATTCGTACTGAAATTGATGTTCGAAATACTGATAGTATCCGTCTGTGCGAGCGATTGGAGTTCAAACAAATTGATCTTGTGGATGGATTTGTCGTGATGGAAAGAAATTTGGAATAATCCGTTTTTATAAATTACTTCTTGAATTGTAGATAAGTTTGTTGGAAACGAGGTATCATCTGTTGTTAGTATCGATCTTATCGCTAATCTGAAATTAAATGTGACGTAATTGTGTATCGATTGAGGTGTTCTTAGAAACATTTTTTTATGTATCCCTTAAATGATGCCAAACATCAATTTGCTTCATCATATTGAGTTTAATTATGGGTTTTATGATATAAGTGGCTCACGTACGTGTGCTGGCGATTTAACAGAAGTCGATGGTCAAGTTTTCGCAGCATTTAATCATCAAAATCAAGCTTAGATCATATCTGGTTCACGATTAGAAAATGATGAATTCGAGGCTATTTTAAAGAATAATTGTGCTTTCAAAATATGCTATTGACATCAGAAAGCGTTTACACTATTATTTAAGTATAACGGTAAACAAAACATGATATCGATTGTAGAAATTGCAAAAATGGCTCGTGTCAGTAAGATGACGGTTTCGAATGTCATTAATAAAAAGTATGACAAAGTATCTCAAGAAACTAGAGAAAGAATTGAAAAGATATTGGCTGAGCATAATTACACGCCAAACTTATTTGCGCGAAATTTAAAGAGCAACAAATCTAAAATTGTGTTGTTTGCGATACCTCAGACGTTGGAGAACGACCCGAACAAGAACTCAACATTTAGCAATCCGTTTTATGGAGAACTTATCAACAGTGTTGAATATAATTTGAGAAAATCAGGTTACTTTCTGATGTTGCGATTCATTACGGATGAAGAAGTGCTGAACAAGTTGATCGTTAATTGGAATATCGATGGTGTTGTCGTTCTAGGTGCCATTAATAGAGAGATTAATACGGTATTCAAAAATATCGAAGTGCCAATCGTGTTTGTGGATACATATGCTGCTGAATCAGGCTTTGATACGATAAATGTGGAAGATTATAAAGGAGCATATGATGCTGTTTCTTATTTGATTGAGTCAGGTAAAAGGAAGATTGCGATGGCTGCCAGCTCAGTGCTTGAGATGGGAGTTGCAAGAATCCGATATGATGGTTATCGTAGTGCGTTAGAGAATAATCGGATCGAGTTTCAGGAAAACTGGTTTTTTGAAGGGTTTCCATCAAGTGAATCAGGTGAAGAGATAGGATTTAAAATCGCAGCTAGAAAAAAAGATTTTGATGCTGTGTTTGTGTTTTCGGATATGATGGCGATCGGTGTTATGAAGAGTCTTAGAAAGAATAAGGTCAAGATACCGGAAGATATTGCGATTGTTGGGTTTGATGGTCTCTATATTGGAGATCTGATTGAACCTCGATTAAGCACAGTGAAACAGAACATTGTGGCTAAAGGTGAGAAGGTCGTTGAAGTGCTGCTTCGAAAAGTGCAGGGCCATTCAAGTGAGATTGAACAAGTTGTCTTACCAGTTGAATTATTGAAGAAGGAATCTGTTTAGCCTGATTTTTATTTAAAATTTTAAGTTTACCGTTAAACTTAAGGAGCCGAGAACATGTACTGGTGGCAAGAATCCGTTGTTTATCAAATTTATCCAAGAAGTTTCAAGGATAGTAATCACGATGGTATTGGTGATCTTCAAGGAATCATATCAAAACTTCCTTACCTTCATTATTTGGGTGTGGATATGATTTGGCTTTGTCCGGTGTATGCATCTCCTAATGAAGATAACGGTTACGATATCAGTGATTATTTCGATATCATGCGTGATTTCGGCTCGATGGCTGACATGGATCAATTGATTGCTGAAGCTAAACATTTCGGGATTGGAATCATGATGGATATCGTTGCGAATCATACTTCGAGTGAACACGCTTGGTTTAAGGAAGCAAAGAAGTCAAAAAATAATCCTTATCATGCCTATTACATTTTCAAAGAGAATTTGGGTGAAATCCCTTCTGATTTACAATCCATCTTTCTTGGCAGTGCATGGGAACTAAGTCCAGACACCAATGAGTTTTACTTGCATATGTTTGCTAAGGGTCAACCGGATCTGAATTGGGATCACAAATCAGTGAGAGATGCGATATATCAGATCCTGAACTGGTGGATGGACAAAGGGATCAAAGGTTTTAGATTTGATGTCATCGATATGATTTCAAAAGATCTGGACAAGAAGAAGATTTCCGATGGGCCAAATTTGCATACATATATCACTGAGATGAATCAAAAAAGTTATGGTTCTAGAGATGTACTCACTGTGGGTGAAACGTGGGGGGCAACCGTTGAGAAAGCTTTGAAATATTCAAATCTTGATGGGAGTGAGTTCTCTATGATATTCAATTTCTCACACATCTTGCTTGATCAAGCACAAGGAAAAGAGAAGTGGGATTTCATAGATCTTGATTTACTCAGTCTTAAAAGAGTACTTGCTGAACAGCAGATTCAAATGCATGGACGTGGTTGGAATTCATTGTTTTGGAACAACCATGATTTGCCTAGAATTGTCTCAAGATGGGGTAATGATAAAGAGTATAGAGTACAGTCCTCGAAGATGTTCGGAACGTTGTCACATTTTATGCAAGGAACGCCTTACATCTACCAGGGTGAAGAGCTTGGGATGACAAATGTGGTTTTTGAGGATCTGAATGATTATCGTGATATTGAAACCTTTAACATGATAAATCAACGTTTGAACCAAGGATATGAAATGAATTCAATACTTGATTCAATCCATAAGATTGGAAGAGATAATGCGAGGACACCGTTTCAATGGAGTTCTCAAGCACATGCAGGGTTCAGTGATGTTGAACCATGGATTAAAGTCAATCCAAACTACATAGACATCAATGTGGAAAAGCAGATGCATGATCAGGATTCTGTATTGGAATACTATCGTAAACTCATTAAGTTAAGAAAAAATAGTGAATACCAAGATCTCATCCGAGATGGAGACTTCGAGTTGATGTATGAAGACCATCCAGATGTGTTCGCTTATAATCGGAAACTAGGAAGTCAGAGACTTGAAGTGATCTGCAATTTTCATGGCAAAGTAATCACGCTTCCTTACTCGACAAAGAGTAAAAGAGTCCTCTTGTCCAATTATGAAGAGGTTCTCGATCAACAAGATTTAGTCTTGAGACCATATGCGGCAATCGTCCTTACTGCAGGGGATGAATAAAGCTTAGGCATCAAGTTAAATAGATGAAACCATAGAAAGGGAACATATGATTAAAAAGATAATATTATTGCTTTCATTTGTATTGCTTATGGCAGGCTGTTCAAGCACACCGCAAGTTGATGTAAAGGAAAAGGAAACCATCACATTTCTGAATTACTCGTCAAATGGTGGTCAGGAGGCAACATTAACGGCAATGGTTGAAGCATTTAATGTTGCTTATCCGGACATTATCGTCGAAGTTGAAACACTAGGTTATGCAGATTATTTTACGCAGTTGGCGACGAGGGTCGCTGGAGGTTCAGCTCCTGATGTGTTCGAGTTGAATATTGAGAATTTTAGAGCGTATGCAGACAAAGGTGCGATTGCAAAATTGGATACCAGTAGTGTCGATATCAGTCAGATCTATCCAAAGACATTGACTGCGTTTCAAATCGCTGGGGAACAATATGGTTTGCCAACTAAGTTCTCCAATGTTGTATTGATATATAATAAGGATCTTTTTGACCAAGCAGGTGTTGAGTATCCTACAGCTGATTGGACTTGGGAAGATGAGCTTGCCGCTGCTGAAAAGATTCGTGCCTTGGGAGATGATATTTACGGCATCTTCCGTCCTATTCAAACTTGGGAATTCTATAAAACAGTAGCTCAAAATGGTGGCAGCATGATGAATGCTGATCAAACCACATTTACACTAAATTCCTCAGAAAACGTAGAAGCTTTGTCTATGATGGTCGCTCGGATCAATGATTCGAACGTGACACCTAATGCTGAGCAGATGGGTGGAATGGGTGATTGGGATTTATTTAAGAGTGGACGTCTTGGGATGATCGTTACTGGTATTTGGGCATTTGGTGATTTCTCAGCTAATTGTGATTTTGATTGGGATATAGCAGTTGAACCAGGGATCAAAGTCAATGCGACGCACTTCTTCTCAGATGCACTCGTTGTTAGTTCAGATTCGAAGGTTCATGATGCTGCAACAAAATTTGCTGCATTCATTTCTGGCAGTGGTGAGGCTGCACTTCTAAGAGCGAATGCTAACTGGGATCTTCCAGTAGCGTTAACGGACGAAGTTGAAGCGGCTTATATGGCGATCACACCTCCTGCGAACAAACAGGCTGTATTTGATTCATTGAATCATCTTGTGATGCCTCCTTCACTGGAATATTTCAATATGGTTGCGGATGAGCTTCAAATCTATTTAGGAAAAGCAGTTTCTGGAGAATTGACAGCACAAGAAGCACTTGATCAAGCGCAAGCCTCCGTTTCATCTAAATTTTCAAAATAATAGTTGTATAGTTGAATTGGTTTAAAAGGAGAAACGTATGAAAACCACGACACAATCAAAATGGATCATCTTGCTATTCTTAGCACCAAGTTTATTGGGTTTCATCGTTTTCTCCTTGATTCCTATTGTTTCTGCCCTGTATTTAAGTTTCACATCGTGGGATGTCATTGGTGGAGCTCCAGAGTTCATTGGATTGAAAAATTATGCAAGCATTCTATTTAGTGCCGAGTTTTATCGCGTTATACTGAATACTTTAAAGTACATTTCTCTATATATACCGGGTATCATTGTTAGCTCACTCTTTGTGGCGATTATGTTTGATCGTGACATTAAAGGGATTGGACTCTTTAGAGTTTTGCTATTTATTCCGGTGTTGACTTCCTGGGTTGCTGGTTCTATCATATGGCGCTCTGTACTTTCTGGACAATATGGTCTAATGAACAACTTGTTAGCCATAGTGAATATTGACGGTCCATCTTGGTTGACTGACAAGAGTTGGGCAATGATTGCCATCGTCATGGTGAGTATTTGGAAAGATTTGGGATTCTTCTCTTTGATTCTTTTTGGCGGATTACGTGGTATCGATCGAAGTATCTATGAAGCAGCACGTATCGATGGTGCATCATCGCTCAAAGTGATCACGCGTATCACGCTTCCACTACTGACGCCAACACTATTCTTTGTTTTGATTACTACCTTGGTCAATTCATTTCAGCTTTTTCCGCAAATCATGGTAATGACAGGCGGAGGACCAGATGGTGCCACACAGGTCATGGTCGAGAGGATTTACACCTATGGATTCAGGTACTTTCAAATGGGTTATGCCTCTGCATTGGCAATCATACTACTGATCATAATCGTGACCATCACGTTGATACAATTGGTGCTTCAAAAGAAGTGGGTGTACTATGAATAAACATAAACTAAAATTAGCGGATAAAAGCATACTCTTGATTTTGTTCTTGATCACACTTATTAGCCTTGGACCATTTTTATGGATGATTTCGACTTCTTTCAAAAGCAGTGGGGCATTGATGTCGATTCCAATTGAGTGGATACCAAATGAAATAAGCTTCAAATCATATGAAAAGATCATAATTGAGCTGCCATTTTTAAGATCCTTATTCAATAGCATCCTCATTTCAGTATTCTCGACGCTTTTAACAATCATCTCAGCGAGTATGGCTGCCTTTATTTTTGCTAAATTCGAATTTAAACATAAGAATGTTCTGTTTATATTGTTTTTGGCGAGTATGATGGTACCTTTGCAAGTCACAGGAATACCCATTTTCATCATTCTTATGAAGTTGAAGCTAATCAATTCATATGTTGGTGTTATTGTTCCTACTGTGTTTAATGTATTTGCAATTTTCTTATTGAGACAATATATGAGGAACATCAGTAACGAATTCATTGAGGCTGCTCTTATTGATGGTGCGAGTTATTTCCAAATATACTATCGAATCATCATTCCAATGAGTATTGTGCCAATTACAACATTGATAGTGATAAATTTTATGAATTATTGGAATGATTATTTCTGGCCTTTGATCATTTTAACGGATCCGAAGAAAATGACTTTGCCGATTATGCTCAGCAAATTGAATTCTCAATATGCGACAGAGTATAACACGTTGATGGCAGGCTCACTGATTTCAATGATACCAATTCTTATTGTATATATGTTTGCTCAAAAATACTTTATTAGAGGAATTCAAGAGGGTGGCGTTAAATGAAATATCCTGGTTTGGGTTACGTTGGATCAGAAAGGATTTCAGCACTGTATGGATTGCATGAAACAATTCATGATCAGAAGTCGATTGGAATCCAACATTTTTTTATAGATGATTATAAGACCGATTTAATCTATTCAGGCATGACAGTGGTGACTCATGAGGATAAGGCGTATTTTGGTGACCGAGTCAAACCGAAAGCAGGGCATCCGGACCGACATAGTCCAAAACATTCTTCTGTCTTGGACCATTGCATATATACCGATACATTTTGTTACCAACACTTTACAAAGATAGATCGTATTGGTGCATATGAGACTTTGATGGTTACAGAGTCTGAAATCAAGAACACAACTCATAGTGTCCAAGCATATCAATGCTCAGCTTTGTTGATTTCTCAACCCAATGTGAAAACATTCATAAAGAAATACAAAAATCAATTCATCGTCGTAGGTGAAAATAAATGGTATGGCTTGATTGTACCGAACAACGAAGTGGCTAGGGTCAGTATCGATGCACCGAGTGGGTTCATGTATCATGGTATTGAAGATATCCTTTTTAAGAAGAACACATATGTCGGACCGATCATGGATGTCAATCCTATTGCGTTTAGTTTAAGCAAGACACTGATATTAGAACCAAATGAGTCTTTCGTATTCAAGTGGTTCATAGCTGTTGGAGACAACGAAGCTGAAATAAAAAAACAAATCGATCGTTATGAAGATAAGCAATATTTTGCTGAGATTAAAAATTACTGGACTCAATGGCTGGGTAAGAGTAACAATTCTAAAGAAAGCAAAACAATGCTTGTTGCCTTAAAAGCGGCATCACTAAATGGATTTTTGCCAGCTGATTTGACTGGACACTATTTTACAGGAGGAAGAGTTTGTTTTTATGTTAGAGATGCGTTGATGGCTTCAAGAGCATTCATTTACTCCAATCATTCAATTGAAGCGAAACAGATCGTTGATATGTTAATGTTGTGCCCACGTAAGGAAAATGGTGAGTTTTATCAACGCTACACGCCTGATTTGATACCAGATGAAGGAGCCAACAACAATGTTTTTTCACAAATTGATGTGATTGGATACTTTGGGAGAGTCATTGATGATTTCCAACGACTTTATGGGCAATGGATTGTAGATTATCCGAATTTCAAAATGACGATAGACACTTTATTGAAAATCGATCAGAAAGATGGACTCTATGGTCCAGAAGGAGGAGTGAATGAGGGAGTTTATGGACCCGCTTTCATTACATCAACCAATATGTTCATTGTAGGAGGTTTGATTGGTGCCATCGAGTATGCAAATAAGACTAAACATGAAGCAGATGCGGTCCGTTGGAGTAAATGGGTAAAGCGAATTATGCAGGGGATCGAAGGAAACTTTTTAGAAGAGAAGTACTTCAGTTATGGATTTGTCGATTATCAACCGGAATTGATCCGCCGATATGACACTCCTCAACTTTTGGCAAGCAGCTTAGGTTATCCGTTGAACAGTAAATACAAAACGAATTTCTATACTTTGTTAAAGATAGCGAGATATTTTAAGAATGGTATTGGATATAGTGAACAGGAATATCATAATGGTCCCTGGTTATTCAATACTGCAGGTGCAGCAGAAACTGCTTACTTGTTGGGTGATTTTGAAACCTATCACGCTTTGAGAAAATGGATGTTGCATCACAGGAATGCATATGGTCTATTACCTGAAGCAATCGATGCCAGAAACGAGAAGAATTCCTTCATCAATCCTTTGATGTGGGCAAATGCAGAATATGTGGTCGTTGAAAATGTTGAAATAATGGCGAGGCTAAGAAATGAAAAAACACATTTTTAAGAAACAACAAAATATAGAATTTGAATTAAATCTGGTTAAAATTAAAATCGATCATGAAATATTAACGATAGAAAATCATAAGGGTATGATTTTTGGGATGGGAGAACGATTTGATGCGATTGACCTGAGAAATAAGTCGATTCTAAATGAGGTTTATGAGAAGTTTTGTCATCAAGGGGAAAGAACCTATCTTCCTTTACCGTTTTTTAGTTTAAGTGAAGGTGTTGGTGTCTTTATTAAAACTGAGAGAGTCATTAGTGTCGATTTCTTTTCCCCTATTAGAATAGATCTACATGATTGTGAAGAAGATTGTTTGATTCATTTCTATGTAGGAGAAGGGGCTACCATCATTCAAGATTTCATCCAAGACAGTGGAAGTATAAGCTTACCGCCAAAGTGGGCATTTGGACCATGGATGTCAGGTCATCGATGGAACTCTGAGAAAATCATCATGGAACAGATAAGGCAGAGTCAAGAGCATAAGATCCCCTTTACGACTTTGGTCATTGAACAGTGGAGCGATGAGGCGAGCTTTTATATTTTTAATGAAGCGAAGTATGAACCTTCTGTAAATGCTTTGGAATATGATGATTTTAGTTTTGATCAAGATGCTAAGTGGCCAAACCCAAAGGTAATGATTGAAAAGCTGAAAGATATGGGTATCTATACGTTGCTCTGGCAAGCGCCTATAATCAAGAAGCTTGAAGCACATGAACCCGAAAACAGGCAAAATGAACTTGATCATGAAACAGCCTTGAAGAACAATTACATGGTGCGAAATGCTGAAGGGGGTCCTTACTATATTCCCGAAGGTCATTGGTTTCCGGGCTCGATGATTCCCGATTTTACGAATCCTGAGGCTAAGGAGTGGTGGTTCTCAAAGCATCAATATCTGCTGGATATTGGAATAAGTGGATTCAAAACGGATGGTGGTGAGTTCATATATGATATGGATGCACGGTTTTTTAATGGGAAACGTGGGTATGATATGATTAATCGATATAGTGCGCTCACGATTCAATCTTATAAGGAATTTGTAGGATCAGATCGGCTTTTGTTTAGTAGAGCGGGATATATTGCACAACAATCCAATACCATTCACTGGGCTGGTGATCAAAAATCTGAATGGTCCGAGTTTGAATCGATCTATCGAGCAGGAATCTCATCCAGTCTTTCAGGAATCTCATTTTGGAGTTTTGATATCGGTGGGTTTGCGGGTGATCTGCCAAGTGTTGAACTCTATCAAAGGGCTACTCAGTTAGCGGTGTTTACACCTATCATGCAATTCCACTCAGAACCCGTTGGTGGACAGTTCGCTCTGTTGGATGCTTCGAAGGTTTTTAAGAACGATCGCACGCCGTGGAATATTGTCGAGTATTATCATAAGCATGAACTCATTCAAAATATCAGATTTTACTACGCTCTTAGAATGAATCTGCTTCCATCCATTTATTCATGGGCTATCGACTCTGTTCAAAAGAGTGAAACCTTGATCAAACATATGTGGGTCGCATTTCCGAATGATACAAAAGCGTGTGATTTCCATGAACAGTACTCCTTTGGAGCGCTCTTGGTCGCACCGATCCTGCATGAAAATCAGACAGAAAAGAGAGTGTATTTTCCAAAAGGAAAATGGAAACACTTGTTAAGTAACGAGACATTTGAAGGTGGTCAGGAGAAAGTGCTCAGTATAAAGCCACAAGACTTATGTGTATATGTTCAAGAGGGAAGAGCTTTGTTTTTAAACCTGAATCATGCCCAAAATCTTGGTGAGAATTCAAGCAACTCGGTACAAACGCCTTCTACGTTAAGTGTTTGGCTTTATGGTGCAGAAGGTCAAGATTTCTTTAGTGATGGTGCTTCTAGATTTACTATAAGATGGAACGATCATAACTATGCTATTGAGGGTACATATTCATTTGAAGTTGAGATTAGCTATAAAAATTGATTTAAAAAGTGTTTCACAACTTTAAAATCGTGAGACACTTTTTTATTAATCCATTTGTCGTCATGCTTTTACAGACCATAATCCGCATTATTCATTCTTTTTTGAAGAATCATCTTTACTGCTGGTTTTGATACGATTTGTTATTCTGTTTTTAAACCAAAAAGTGACGTTATGCTTTTTCGTGACTTTTCGATACACGAAATAAAAGAACATTATCGGTAAGGTCCATAATGCTACTTCGACCAATAAGAATGGAAGGGTGGAAACGATGAAAACAAATCCATTCTCCAATGTTCTGATAAAGCTTTGAGCATTACTGCTGAATGCTTCAACGATACGTTCCCATAGACCTGCACGTTCAGATGGAGAGTATTCATAAACTTCACGAATGCTCAAATTGAACTGGGTATATGCGATGCGTTTATCATAGTCTTGAATTGAGGATTCCAAGCGTTCGATTTCATAACGCGTATTGGATAGCTCATTCTCGATGAGTAATAGGTCAGAAAGTGAACCGGATTGCTTCAACAACTCCAACAATCTAAGTTCCTTGGCTTGTAGAGTGACGATACGCGCTTCCGTATCCCGATAGACATCCGTGACATTATAGACTTCACGTCTTTCACTGACGATCTTAGATGTTTTGCCAGCGTTAAGAATGAAATCTTCAATACTTGAAGTCGGAATCATTACACTGAGGTTGGCGACGAGATTGCTGAATTCACTTTCATTACGCGGCAAAGGAATGTAGGAATTCTGAATGTATCCATTCAGCGATTTGACCAAGGCTTCAATCGCTTCTACGGTCTTGGTGTAGTCTTTTGTCTCAAGTTCCAAGCCAATGTTTTGAATCAGTTTTTCGTTGGAAATACTGGGTTGTTCGAGATTGTTTGAACCAAAGTTATCTTTTGTGAATGAAGGTTCCATTCCTTCGCTTTGTTCAGATATACCAGCAGATTGATCCGTGGAACTGGTTTCTTTTGGTGAGGAAAAGGTCGAACAGGCACTGAATAAGAATACGATTGTGATCAAGAGTATAAGACTTCTGGTTTTCATGGCAGTATCCTCCTAAGCACATCATATTCTTTCAAATGTTAAGTTATCGTAAAGTGATTTAGACAGGGTCTTATTTTGAACAACGTCTCCATTTTACGCGTTAGTTTCAATTATCGTATAATTATATAGGACGAATTAAAATATACAAGAGGTATATAATGGCAACACTCGAAGATGTGCTTAAGGGTTTTCGCAATGAGACGATTGATCCGAGTATAAAGATGGAACGAGCTCAACGTGTGAATGATTTGATTCAAGAGTCCATCAAAATTTGTATGGAGATCAATACGGTCTATCATACACCAGAAGAAATCATTCAAAGGATGAGTGAGTTGACAGGGAAAAGGATCGATCCAAGCTTTCGTTTGTTTCCACCCTTCAATGCGGATTTTGGTAAGAATATAAGCATTGGAAAGAATGTCTTCATCAACTCGGGTTGTCGCTTTCAAGACCAAGGTGGAATTGTCATTGGAGATGGGTGCTTGATTGGACATAATGTGGTCTTAGCTACGATCAACCATGCCTTGGAACCACAAATGAATCGTAAGAACCATTATGCACCAGTTCATATTGGAAACAATGTCTGGATCGGATCCAATGTGACGGTATTGCCAGGTGTAACGATAGGGGATTGGGCTGTGATTGCGGCTGGAGCTGTTGTGACCAAAGATGTAGAGGCGTATACCGTAGTGGGTGGTATTCCGGCAAAGCTGATCAAACGAGTTCACGAGTAAAAACGCATAAAGAAGTATTAAGCAGATATATTATAGGGGAAATGAAGTTCAATGCGAAGCGTTTAGGATTTATCCCAATATAGAATATCTTCTTATTGCATCAAAGATCCTACTCGGTTTTTATGAGGTCTTCTTCAAGAAATGGGTCAAAGTTCATCCCCTGATTTTACTATTTGTGTTTCTTATTCTGATCGTAATTTTCCTTTAAGTTTATCCAAATCACACATCACATGAATTGTAATTGGATCCTCTAGAGCCTATGATGTGCATAGGAGGATACTTATGAAAACGAATAAGATTTCAATCATTGGTTCAGGTTTTGTAGGATCCACATCAGCGTTTGCCATCATGGATGCAGGACTTGCCAGTGACATCGTATTGGTCGATATCAATCGTGAGAAAGCTGAGGCAGAAGCCATGGATCTTACCCATGGGGCCGCTTTTGTAAAGACAGTCAACATTACAGCGGGTCTCATCGATGATACGGTGAATTCTGATTTAATCATCATCACGGCGGGTATTGGACCGAAGCCGGGTGAGTCGCGTTTGGATATCTTGAATAAGAACATTCCGATCTTCAAAGAGTCCGTCCCAAGATTGGCTCAGCTGAGTCCAAATGCCATTTTCTTGGTTGTATCCAATCCCGTGGATGTCTTAACGTACATCACGTATAAATTCTCAGGCTTTCCTTCGCATCGTGTCGTTGGGTCTGGTACCGTTTTGGATACCTCACGCTTCAAATCCATTCTATCGAAGCAATTCGGCATTGATGCTCGAAACATCCATGCCTACATCATTGGTGAACATGGAGATTCTGAGATCGCGACCTGGAGTTCAACGAAAATCGCAGGGATGAGCATCGATGAGTATTGTAAGACAGATAATTTGGATTGCAGTGATGAATTCAAAACCGTCATTCACGATGAGGTCAAACATGCGGCATACGAGATCATCAATCGCAAAGGCTACACAAACTATGCGGTTGCCTTGGCCGTTCGACGCATCAGTGAGGCGATCTTAGGGGATGAACAATCGATTCTTACGGTCAGTGGTTTATTAAGCGGTGAACGGGGGATTAAGGATGTATACATGGCGATGCCTTGCATCGTAGGTCGTGGTGGTATCCGAAAGATCCTACCGATCCCACTTTCAGATAAAGAAACTGAGGCATTGCACTATTCTGCAGACGTGTTGAAAGATATCATCAAACAATCGAATTTGGAATAATCGATACATTAGTGTAAATCATATTATGAATTTGAATTAATCGCGATATAAAAGAGCGAATGATCATTGCGATCGTTCGCTCTTATTTATATTTATTGTGCACTCAATTCTCAATCGCTTTTCTTCCAGCGACACGTCCCATCACGAGACATTCGGTAACGGAACAACTACCCAAACGATTCGCACCATGGGTTAAGCCTGTTACTTCGCCAGCCGCAAAAAGACCTTTATGGATGTGTCCATGGATGTCCAGGACATGGGTGTCGACGTCGGTCACAAGCCCACCCAAACTGTAATGTGTTTTCGGATGGATCCGCATGGTGTAAAAGGGAGGCGTGGTGAGGGGTACCATCCATGTCTCAAATACTTTGCCGAATGGATCGGATGTGTTGAGCGTGATGCTCAGGTTGTAAGCTTCAATGGTTTGAACAAGGGATTCATAAGGGATGTTGTAATGACGTGCTAGTTGATTCAAATCAGTATGAGATTGGATGATGCCTTTTCTAAGGACATCCTCAAGCTTCCATCCTGTTCTCTTTAAGCTGGATTCATCCACGATACCGATGACATCTTTCCGCTTTAGGATTGCTTCTGTAAGTTGTTTACGATTACCCAATTCGTTGACGAAACGTTCTCCATTTTTACAATCAACCACGATGCCATAGGAAGAGACGATGTAATCTCCAAATAGACCACCTTTGCCATAACCGTTTTCATCTTGTGTCGTCCAAGGCATCCATTGGATTTTATTGAGATGGATGGTGGCCGCATGGATAGCCATGCAGGCTTTAAGGACTTCAGCGCTTGTGGTTTTTTTGTTTGTGGTTAAAAAGTCTTCTTTGATGATCTCCTTTAAGAATTCTCGATCTGCCGCAAATCCACCAGAAGCCACAATGACGCCTTTTGTCGCATAAAGCTCTGTGATTTCTGTTGAGTTCGTAGACGTTATATTATTTTCAATCAGCTGTACACCGATGACCTGTTGATGTTCATCTTGAATAAAGGATTGTACATGTGCATCGAAGCGAATCTCAATACCCAGTTCATCACATTTCTGTTTCATGCGAAGCATCATTGTGGATCCAGACAAGGGGTCAGGCGAGTAACAACGAGGCACCTGGTGACCGCCAAAGATATCGACACGGGACATGTATTTAACGTTGAGAACTTCTTTTGACCATGTATAAGCATCCAGTGCTTCTTCACACACGCGTCTTGTGATGTGTGGATCATTAAGACCTTCACCTGAGCGCATCATGTCGTCAAACATCAGATCTACGGAGTCGATGATGCCAAGGTGTTGTTGCTCTACAGTATTCGGTGCTGCAATCCCACCATCACTGATGATGGAGTTGCCCCCAATGGCTTTCATTTTCTCCAATACGATGACATTGCCACCGTTCATTTTGCATTCGATGGCAGCTGCCAAGCCTGCGAAACCAGAACCGATCACAATGACTTCAAAGGGTTTTTGAGAAATAGGGGGATGATTTTGATGTGACATGATAGGACCTCTTTGATTTAGATTCATTTTAACATGCTTGTTTTGAGGGATGTTTAGGAATGATGATAATAGTCATATTTAAGGCAATGATGAGCTTATTACGTTAAGATGATTCAAATAGGTTAGGAAAACATATGTTTCGAGAAATACTTGAAGAACTCAATTCTGTTTTAAAAGGGAAGACATTGGATGCGATCTTGCCTCCTTTACTTTTTGTTTTGGTTCAATCGCGGACATCACTTTTAAACGCAGTGATCTTTGCGATTGTCTTGAGCCTTTTAATTGGTTTTTATCGGCTTTCCAAACGTCAAGGCATCGGGTATGCGTTTGGTGGTTTGGTTACGGTTTTGATTGCTTCTGGTTTTGCGTTGTTTGCGAATAATGCTTCAAATTATTATCTACCTGGTATATTAAGCACAAGCTTATTATTCGTTGTGACGCTTGTCAGTGTGTTGATTGACAAACCTCTTGCGGCTTTTGTGTCTCATTTGACAAGAGGGTGGACACTGGCATGGTTTTGGCGTGAGGACATCAAACCAGCTTATCGTGAAGTGACTTGGTTTTGGGTTGTGATGTTTGGTTTAAGTGCAGGCGTTCAGTGGCTGTTCTATCTCGGAGATGATTTAAATGCCTTGGTATGGGTCACATCCTTGTTTGGCTTGCCTTTCACAATCTTTGTGTTGGTTGTGACGTATGTCTATGGACTATGGCGGTTGAAGAACTTAGGGGGTCCTGGGATCGATGAGTTCAGTCAGAATAAATCGGCTCCGTTTAAAGGGCAAACGAGAGGGTTTTAAAACAGATTTTGTTTGAATTTGTTTTCTATCGTTTCTCTGCTAGAATAAACAAAAAGGAGAAAAGGATATGTTTATCCAATATACCTTGAAAATCGCTGGCTTGACACGTAAGCTTCCCATCATACGCTTAAACGAGAAACTTTCCATCGCAAGTTTTGTGGTATTGGGAGATGCGGAACTGATTCAAGCAGCCGCACCTTTACTGGTTTCTAAACTTCCTGAAGTAGACTTATTGGTTGGGGCAGAAGCGAAGGGGATTCCATTACTGCATGAAATGTCGCGTTTGATGGGTTTATCACGTTATGTGGTCGTACGTAAAAGCATCAAAGCCTATATGCAAAACGCAATGGTGGATGTCGTTCAATCGATTACGACTACATCCGAACAGATCATGGTTCTGGATCGACTTGATGTGGACCGGATCAAAGGCAAACGCGTGGCGTTGATTGACGATGTGATCAGCACGGGTTCATCGTTGGCAACCATGGATCGTTTGGTAGAACAAGCCGGCGGTTATGTGGTCGCACGTGCTGCACTCTTGGCAGAAGGGGATGCGTCTTTACGTGATGACATCATCTTCCTTGAAAAGCTTCCGATTTTCGATTAAAGTAGACAATCCAATGATGAAAAGCGTCTGAAAAGACGTTTTTAATTATTGTAAATAAAATACAAAAAGTGTAAAATTACACTATAAAGAGGATCGATATGACACGCAATGATTTTATTAAGATGATGGACTCACAGGTCAAGCTCATTCGAAGCGAATATGGATTGACACAAGATAAAATGTCGATCCTATTGGGTTTGTCCAAGAAGACATTGGTTGAGATTGAAAAAGGACGCAGCAGTTTGGGTTGGACAACTTCGGTCGCTTTGGCGAGTATATTTTCCAATAGTTCTGTTCTGATCAATGCCTTGGGGGGCAATGTCGAAGACATCATCGTGGCCATCGCATTCAATGATGTGGATGTGCAATACCCTAAAACCTGGGGTGGTAAACTTTGGTGGAAAACCATTCTTAAAAAGGAGGGATATATGATCCAACAGAATCTTGTGTCCCAGCATTATCGTTTATTAGATCCTTTATATCGTAGACATTATGCTTCATTTGATTTAGTTGATATTGAAACGCATCTGCATGAATTGATTCATCATCTGTAAATGGATGCGAAGGAGGCATCACAGTGAAAAACAATGCGTTGTTTAGGTTTGTCTTACCAGCAATCATCATCATGGGTGGTGGATTCATTTTGTTTAATGTGGCTTTTATCCTGTTTGCATTGGTTGTGAATCTAACGATATCCATATTTGGTACGGATCCTCATTCCGCGCCACCGGTCCTATCACGACTCTTAGGTTTCTTAGCCATCGGAGGTTTGACCTGGATCGGCTTTAAGATCAATCTGAAGTCGGATGAAATCAAGCACACACTGAGAGCGACGTTGATCACCATGCCACTTATGGCACTATTGATAGCCCTTGGTATCATGCTTTATGAACAAGCTCAATGGATGGTTTTATTGGCGGGAGCGTTGATCATCGTTCCATCGCTTTATTATGTATGGCGACTCAAATTGTCTTGGAAGTATTTGTTTGCGATTATTTATGTGGCAGTTCTGGCACTGTATGTGATGTGGAGTGGTATGGATATCTAAAGTAAACATTCAAAGGAGATGAAGATATGAAAAGGTTGAGCTATTGGACACCGCGTATTTTAGCGATTCTCTATACTTTGTTAATCATGATGTTTTCATTGGATGTATTTGATGGAACGAGCACACTATTGGATCAATTGATTGGATTTTTGATTCATAACATACCAGTTTATGTGATGGTTTTGGTGATTGCACTTGCTTGGGAAAAAGACTTCATCGGTTTCATTGGTTTTAGTTTGATTACGGTAGGCTTGATGGTACTTTCATCCGCAATCACATTGCGTGAGGGATTTGGCTTTAATCCAGCATCGCTTCTTATCAGTCTTCCTGGTTTGTTGGTTTCTTTACTTTATGGTTTGAGTTGGTACATGCATAAGTAACATTGAATGTGCGTTCAAATTTAAACTTCAAAGATGGATGATGAAATGGATTCGCTTTTACGTGGAATCAATTTCATTTTTTCTATTTACATACCTAGAAGTTCGATGTACTATATACCTAGGAGAACTAGGTATGGATAAAAACTATATAGGTGTTGGTTCTAATTTGCTCATTCTTTCATTGATCAGTCGTAAAGATATGTATGGTTATGAAATCATTAAGAACTTGGAATTATTGTCGGAAAATGTGTTTCAGTTTAAGGAGGGTACTTTATATCCGATTTTACATCGTTTTGAGAATTTGGGTTATGTGAAGTCGTATTTCAAAACAGCTGAAAATAATAAAGAACGTAAATATTATCAAATTACCAAGATTGGTCTTAAACAACTTGAAGATGAAAAAGCACAATGGGAAATCTTTAAGGCTTCCGTACATCGTGTTTTGGACACGCATCATTATGAATTCGAATGAGTTTGATGATTATATCAAAAATGTATTGAGTCAAATCGCGTTTGTGTTTGAACATAAGAACATCAAACGTGAATTAATGAGTCATCTCTTGGATTTGAAAGATGAATATGCTGAACAGGGAATCGAAGAATCTGAGTTAATAAGACGTGTGATTGAAGATATGGGTGATCCCGTTGTGACTGGTAAGGAACTCAATCAAATCCATCATCCAATTATTGGTTGGCTTTGGTGGATTTCTCGTTTGGTTGTTGTTTCATTGCTCATATATAACATTCTCTTTGTTGGTTCGAAATTTATGACACATCAACTCGCGAATCGTTTTGTGAGTGATCAAGATTTCGATATCAATCAATTTATGAGTGGCCTGGGGGATGCAGAAAGAATTGCCCAATTAGATCAAGATTTGGACCTTACGATACATTTGAATGACGGCAAATTACTGATCGATCGTTTGATTCAAACACAAGATGGAACGATCATTCTGCTTTACCAAGAAATGCATGCATTTGATTTATTTCATCTAAACGAAAAAGTGTTCGATTTGCGTCAATATGCACAATTAAGACTCGATGATGAAGTCTTTCTAGCTCAGCGTGATGGATTGCTTGCATATGATCATTGGAAGGTACTTATTTATCAGAGTGTACCCTTTGAATACAATCATCTTGAATTGAAGTACAAACAAGTATCAGAAACGTTTGAGAAAGTGTTGAGGTAAGACGATGCGTAAACACAAGAAGTTGGTTCTAAACTTGATTTTGCTTGGATTATTGCTTGTATTCTTAGCGGGCATCAATGGCATTCGTTTAAGTGCCAAGTCCGCAGCACTCAATGCAGGACGTTCACAGTATTTCAATCAAGCAGTCGCAAGCATTTTAGCATATGAAAAGGATTATGCCGTTGTGATGGTCAAGCAGAAAGAAGATGCGTCTTGTTATGTTGTGAAGAAAGAAATGGGTTTGCTGTGGAAGGCAAGTGGTTATGGAACTTATCCTACGAACATTACTAAGACTGAAGATAAAGATCAGTTGAAACAAGAATGTTTATACTGGTTGTCGCTTGCGACAAATACATTCAGTTACGATGTTTTAACACCAATCCAATACATGTATACATATGCTTTGAATATCAATGGACGAGACTATTCGCTCTATGAAATAACGGAAAAAGAGATGCATGAATACTATCGAATCCTTAATGATTTCTTCGCCAGTACGGATCCATTTATTGAATATTTCAAGAACGGGATGAATATTCTTTGGGCTTTGGATGCAAAGGGTCAGACCGGTATACAATTACTAGATCCTCGGCAAGCAAACACAAGTGTTTATTTCGGTGAAGAAGGTTTCAATATTTACTTCACTTCACAGGTCAATCCAAATCGTAATATGACGATACAAGATGTCTATTTGGAATCACAGTTCATCCTGAATGAATTCATGAAAACAATCGAAACCTACGAAACGATTGATGTGTTGGATGTGCAGGGTATCCATTTGTGGCAATCCATCATCGAAGATATCATTGATGAGCATGAATTGATTCTTGAATTTGGGTCAATCACAGTTGAAGCAATCCCATTGGTGAGTGATTCGAATATTCTTGTACCAAGGGATATTGAAGAATTTGCTAAACAAGAGGGTTGGGAACTCATACACACAGAACTTACGGTTGATGAACTCACAAAGATGACAAAAAATGATATGTTCAGACTACTGAATATCCCCAATCGAAATGTGCTTATACAAGCTCAAGATGATCAGTATCTAAGATTTCTAAAATCAGATAAACTGCCCTTGATCACAGAGACGATCGATGACACTTCAGTCTTTATCAGCTTTGAATTCAATGCAGAAAATGAATTAATGAGAATCGTGGAAACACAGAATTACCAAAACCGATTCACCGAGATCATCCTCAACACATACTCTGTGATTCAAAGTTATGAAGATATGCTTAGCTATCAAGAACGACTCATGGATAAGATTGCAGAGGAGTTTGATCTTGATACATCGATCATCGATGTTGCCTTAGTCTCTCAATTTCCATATCAATAAAGACAGGTCCATGAACCTGTCTTTTACTTAATTAGGATTTCATGCGCAATGGGCTTCATCTTTTCAAACGTATAATGGTGCGTGAAGCCAAGTTTAAAGAGTTCTTCCTTTGCTTCGTTGATATATGCACCTAAGTGTTCTGCTTTATGCGTATCACTGCCGATGGTGATGATCTCTCCGCCTAATTCGCGATAAAGCTTTAAGATTGCTCGTGATGGGGTCATGTCATACAAGCCATAACGTTTGTAAGAGGTATTGACTTCAATGCCTTTTCCATCTTGAATGACGATCTTAAGGATTTCACATATCAAGTCTTTGACTTCTTCAAATGGGTATAATCCGTGCTCATCATAACGAACAATTAGATCGAGATGACCTAATACACTGTAAGCTTTATAGTGTTTTACTACGTCCAATAAGGCTTGATAATACGCACGATTGTATTCAGCTTGTGTTTTACCATTTTGAAATTCTTGTGTCCAGAACTCTTGATCATCTACCTGATGAATCGATAGGATAATAAAATCTAGAGGGTAGGTGGAAATGAGTTTATGAAAGGCATCCATTGTATGAATTTGAACGCCAAACTCTAATCCAGCTTTGATTTGGATCTGTTCACCATAACGTGCTTGAAAATCTTTTATTGTATCAAAATACCGTGGATAATCGACATTTGTTACGGGTTTGCCTTTATAGATTCGAGCTGTCGGTGATCCAAACTCAGTTTTGACCCCATAATCCACATGGTCTGTGAAACATATTTCTTCAAGACCCAATCGGATGGCGTCTTGAATCAAGCTTTCTATTGGATATTCTGAATCATCGCTGAATTCAGTGTGAAGATGATAATCGCTGTACATAAAGACTCCTATGGTGCTTATTGAATCATTATACGATATCGTTTCGGATTCATCCAATCGTAAGCAAGTCTGTGGTTGTGTCTAGTATTAGTCGCTATAATGAAATCAGGAGTCCATATGTTAAAAAAAGGTTTGAAAATTGCTCTATTAATCTTACTCATCTTCCTGATTCTTCCATACTTCATTCCACGAGAATTCGATCGAGCGATCCCAGAAAAACCATATGCAAATTCAGCATTTTTCACAACTCAAGATGGTGTTCGTTTACATGCGCAGATATTTGAACCTGAAGGTGAATTGGTTGGAAAGATCGTCATGATTCATGGTTTAGGCGCCTCGAGTTTCAGCTATCGAAACAATGCACCGTATTTTGCAAAACAAGGTTATTTGGTCGTAGCTGTCGATCTTCCTGCGTTTGGTTACAGTTCTAAGGAAATGGGCATCGATCATTCACAGGTCAAACGAGCAGAGTACATATGGGAATGGTTGGAAGAATTGGATGAGAGCGATGGAACTGAGGCTTGGCACCTTGTGGGACATTCCATGGGTGGATCCACGGTTCTAGCCATGAGTAATCAAAAACCTAATTCGGTTTTGAGCATGAACCTAATTGCTGGCGCAGTCACACAAGATGTTTCAAGAAGTACTTGGTGGTTATCAACTCCTGTTGGGGAATGGATGAAAGTGGCACTACGTTATTTGATCATCAATGAAGATCGTTTCAGCTCAATTTTGAAGGGTGCTTATAATCAAACACCATCCGAAGAAGCTGTATTGGGCTATCTTCAACCACTTCAAACGCAAGGGACGATTCAAGCCTTACTTGAGTTTGTGAAGACGTCTGATAATGTGACGATTGATGAATTGAATCATAATTTGCCGTTGCATATTTTCTGGGGTGAAGAGGATACTTGGGTTGGTGTAGAAAATATCGCATTGATTGAAGACAAGGCAGAGGTGGATGCGATTGTACGCTTTGATGGTGAAGGACACTGTGTTCATGAAACAGCACCAGGTTTTAACGAGGAGCTCTTGAAATTGCTTCAGAGTGTTGCGAAAGATTAAACTTTACGTCTGTTTCTAAAATAAAGCACAAGACCAACTACCAACATTAGAAGTTCCAGTGAAGTCGCCAGTATTGATCCAAGATTCAATTGGATTTGACTCATTGAAAAACCGATTCTAGGATATAAGCCTAAGCCAATCCGTTGTGTAGAATCGAAAAAGATGGGTAGATTGTCCCAAACGATGAAATCTAAGATCCAATGACTGAATACCAACAAGCCGATGATCAAGGCTTGTTTTTTATTGTGTTTAAAAAGATAGAAGATAAGCGCGCCGAGACCTGACCAAATTATCGCCATACCAAGACTGTGCGACCAAGGATTGAAGGCGTAGGATTCCATTTTGAGTGCAATGAAAACGAAGTAGAGAAGATCGATGGTGTAAGCAGCGATTAAAAGAATGGGTAAAGAAATATCGTGTGTGTATTTCTTAGCGGCGAAACCAATTGCGAGGTGACCAGTAGGTGACATGACTTCTCCTTTAGTTTTAGTGAACTTTGTACATTAATAAAAAAATGAAAGCTCACAGCGTTATTCTTTATCTTTATGACTTAAAAAGCAAGTGAATTTCATTCAATTTAATAATTTTGCGTTATGCAAGACTGAGTAAAAAGATGAACGGTTTTGTGGATCGTCGCTTGATTTGCATATGAAAATCAGTTACGCTTTACAAGCAATCCGCATCAATTCAAAGAGGTCAAAATGGAAAAATTAATCGCACCGATCGCAAAGAGTTTGAATATTTCGTATGCACAAGTTAAAAATACCTTGGACTTGTTGGCAGATGGAAATACGATTCCTTTTATTGCGCGTTATCGTAAAGAAGTGACGAAGGATTTGGATGAAGAACAAATACGTTTCATTGATGAACATTATCAATATCAGAAGAACTTAGCAAAACGTAAAGAAGATGTCAAACGTTTGATTGAGACGCAAGGTAAGTTGACAGATGCTTTGGTTGAGCAGATCGACGCATGTGAGACCTTGGCATTGGTTGAAGATATCTATCGACCGTACCAACAAAAACGCAAGACACGGGCAACCGATGCGATTGCGAAGGGTCTACAGGGTTTAGCGGATTGGATTTTGAGTCTGCCTCGCAATGGTTCGATTGAAACGGAAGCTAAGAAATATTTGAATGATCAAGTCACAAGCATTGAAGAAGCGATTCAAGGTGCCAAAGACATTATTGCAGAGAAGGTGAGTGATGATGCGAAATTGCGTAAACTCATCCGTGACATGATGGTGAGTGAAGCGAAAATCATGATCAAACTAAAGAAGAATGCGGTGGACGAACAGAAGACCTATCGTGTTTATTATGATTACAATGAGCGTTGCTCGACACTGGCACCTCATCGCATCATGGCAATCAATCGGGGTGAACGTGAGAAAATCTTGGATGTGTCCATGGACTACAATCGTGAGCGTTTTGCTCGTTATCAATTCAATCAAATGACACATCATCAGGAATGTTTCGTCAATCCATTGATCGATGAAGCAATTCGTGATGGTTTGAAACGTTTGGTATATCCGTCCTTGGAACGGGAACTCCGTGCCAGCTTGACGGATATGGCACAAGAGAAGTCCATTGATGTCTTTTCGGCAAATCTGGAAAGCTTGCTCTTGCAGGCACCGATGAAAGATGCGATGATCCTAGGCTTGGATCCAGCGTATCGTACGGGTTGTAAGTTGGCGATCATCGATCAAACTGGTAAATTATTGCATATCGATTTGATCTATCCTCATCCTCCTGTCAATAAGATCAAAGAAGCTAGAGCTAAAACAATTGAACTCTTGAAAAAATATAAAATTAATCTAATTGCCATTGGCAATGGGACCGCCAGTCGTGAATCGGAAATGTTTATCGCAGAGATCTTAAAGTCGGAAAGTGATATCGATGCACGATATGCGATCGTTTCAGAAGCAGGGGCATCGGTGTACAGTGCGGGGGATCTGGCACGTGAGGAATTTCCGGATCTCCACGTGGAAGAACGTTCCGCTGTATCCATCGCACGACGTTTATTGGATCCACTTTCAGAACTGATTAAAATTGATCCCAAATCCATTGGTGTCGGTCAGTACCAACATGATCTTGCCCCAGCACGTCTTCAGGAACGCTTGGATTTTGCGGTTGTTAAAACCGTGAATCGAATCGGTGCGGATGTGAATACAGCCAGTGAAGCCTTATTAAAACACATTGCAGGTTTAAACAAGAATGTGGCAAAGTCATTGGTGGAATATCGTAATGAAAATGGTTTATTTAAAAGTCGCAAAGAATTGGCTAAAATCAAAGGTTTAGGTGCGAAAGCCTATACACAAGCCGCAGGCTTCTTGCGCATACCCAAAGCTGTAGATGAATTGGATGCGACTGCTATTCATCCAGAAAGTTATGCATTGACGCGATCGATCATGAAAGAATTGGGAATCAAGTCACTCCAAGATGAAAACAAACTTGCTTTGGTTGGAGCAGATGCACAGAACTTAGCAAATCGATTAAATTCAGATGTGTATACCGTTCAAGATATTCTTCAGGTATTGGCGAATCCATTCCGTGATTATCGTGATCGATTTGATGGTCCTTTGTTACATAAAGACATTGTCAAGATTGAAGACTTGAAACTTGGTATGCGCTTAGAAGGAACAGTGCGCAACGTGACGGACTTTGGTGCCTTTGTGGACATTGGTTTAAAGAATGATGGTTTGGTACATATCTCGAAATTAAGCAAAGTGCGGATCAAATCACCCTATGAACGTGTTGCCGTAGGCGACATCGTATCGGTCACAGTCATCGATATCGATCTAGAGCGCAATAAAGTTGCGCTGAGCATGCTGGAATCGGTTTGATATCCGTTTGAATTATTATTACAATAGAAGTAGAAAAGGAGCAATGTATGCCACTAAGAAAAGATTTTCTATGGGGCGGAGCGACAGCTGCGAACCAAATTGAAGGTGCTTATTTAGAAGACGGTAAAGGATTATCCAATGTGGATGTGATTCCCTATGGTAAACGTCGTTTTACCGTAATGTCTGGTCATGATGTATCCTTGGTACCCAATGATCCAGCAGGTTATCCAAGTCATCAAGCGATTGATTTCTATCATACATACAAAGAAGATATCGCATTGATGGCGGAAATGGGCTTTAAAGCTTTCCGTATGTCCATCGCTTGGTCACGTATCTACCCAACGGGTGAAGAGCGTGAACCGAATGAAAAAGGATTGGCATTCTACGATGCCGTGTTTGATGAGCTTTTGAAGTATGGTATTGAACCTTGTGTGACAATCGATCACTTTGATTGTCCATTGGCATTGGTTGAAAAGTATGGATCATGGCGCAGTCGTGAAATGATCGATCTCTATGTCAAATATGCGACGACTCTATTCAAGCGTTATAAAGAAAAAGTTCATATTTGGATGACGTTCAATGAAATCAATGTCTTGATGCATCTCCCATTCATGGGAGCAGGTGTCTCGTTTAAAGAAGGGGATAATGAACTTGAGGTTCAATTCCAAGCTGCGCATCATATTTTGGTCGCTTCTGCTTTGGTAACCAAAGTAGCGCATGAAATCAATCCTAAGAATCAAATGGGATGCATGCTTGCGGCGGGCGTGACCTATCCATTTTCTTGCAATCCAGAAGATGCGTTGGAAGCAATGAAACGTGCTCACGATAGTTATTTCTTCATCGATGTTCAAAGTCGTGGCGCTTATCCTAACTACATCGTTAAACAATGGGAACGTGATGGCATCCATGTCAAGATGGAAGAAGGCGATGCGGCAATCCTGAAAGCAAATACCGTGGATTATGTCTCCTTCAGTTATTACACTTCACGTGTTGCGCAAGCAGTCGAAGTTGAAAAGACATCTGCAAACATCTTTGGAACCGTCAAGAATCCATATTTGAAATCCTCGGAATGGGGTTGGCAGATCGATCCACTCGGATTACGGATCACCATGAATGAAATCTGGGATCGCTACCAAAAACCTTTGTTCATTGTCGAAAATGGTTTGGGTGCGGTGGATATACCAGAAGCGGATGGATCCATCAATGATGACTATCGTATTGATTACATGCGTGAACATATACGTGAAATGGTCAATGCGGTCGATTTGGATGGCGTAGAACTCATGGGTTATACCATGTGGGGACCGATTGATTTAGTCAGCGCATCAACCGGTGAAATGAAGAAGCGTTATGGCTTCATCTACGTTAATAAAGATGATCAGGGTAATGGTGATGCGGCGCGTAGTCGTAAGAAATCGTTCTACTGGTATAAACGTGTCATCGCATCGAATGGCACTGAATTAGATTAAAGCATTACACCATGCCTCGGCGTGGTGTTTTCATAGATTTATTGTTTAATGGACATTAAAAGGAGCGAAAATGACAAAAAACACAAAACGAGGAAAATTTCCATATATGCCCATTGGCTTGGTACTTGGAGCAGCAGTTGGGGCTGCCATTAATCGCTTGGCTTTTGGTGTTGCCATTGGTGTCATGATCGGTGCTATTTTGGATATGGCCACGTTCAAAAAATAACGAATACTTTCTATGTGGCGCTACCCACTGAACTACTATTAGAAAAATGGGGACAAAAATGGTATAATAACGTTAGTTGAGGTGAAAAATGTATCAAGTGAACGATGTGGTTTGTTATCAAAATTATGGTCTTTGTCGCATTAAGGAAATCAAAAAGATAAGTGTGATGAACCAAAAGCCACGTCCGTATTATCTAATGGAGAAAGTCTATGACCAATGTGATTCAACCTTGATCAAGATTCCTGTGGATACGGCTAATTTCATGCGTCCCGTTTTGACACGTGACGAAGCGATTGCTTTGATCAAACGTTTACCCGATGTGGAAGTTGAATGGTATAAAGATGTACGTGATCGTGAACAGTACTACAAGCAACAGATCGCGACATGGGATATCGATGAATGGGCTAAGGTTATTAAATCGATCTTTGAGTTCAAGCGTTTGAACTCAGCTCAAGATAAACCAAGACCAGTTCCTCAGTTGGAGATCAAGTACTTTGAGAAAGCTGAGAACCTGTTTAATCAAGAATTGGCTTATGCATTGAATATTGAAATGAACCAAGTCAGTGATCATATTAATCATATTTTAGATAAATAGTTAGAGCCGAGTCGAATGATTCGGTTTTTTATGAGCAAGAATCATCGCTGTGTTAAAATTAAATAGAGGTATTAATTATGCTAAACATCGGAATCATTGGTTGTGGGAAAATTGCTCAACGTTTTATAAAAGGGGCGCATGAATTAGATGAGGTTAATGTCATCGCTTGTGCTGCACGTGAGTTGAATCGTGCGGAACAATTCGCTGCGAAGTTTGAAATTGAGCAAGCGTATGGAAGTTATGAAGAAATGCTCAGCCAGAAGGATTTGGATGCGGTTTATATCGCTACACCACCGTTCATGCATGAAGAACATATTCGTTTATGTTTAGATCATAATAAACATGTCATCTGTGAGAAACCTTTTGTTCATGATCAGAAGACGGTTCATGCTTTATTTGAAATCGCTAAAGATAAAGGCTTGATTTTGATGGAAGCCAACAAGACTATTTTTACACCTACTTGGGTTTCGATACGTAAAAGCATCCAAGAGGGTAAAATTGGAGATGTTCGTTATTTAGAGGGTTCTTACACCTATCGTTTTCCAACCGCAAATCATTGGGTATTTGATCCCAAACGTATGGGCGGTGGCATGATGGATGTAGGTGTCTATCCCTTGACCGTTGCTTTGTCACTTGTGGGATTGAATATCAACGAGATGAAAAAAATGGTGATGTTAAATGAACAAGGATCGGATGATTTGACGCATATGTTGCTTAGATTTGAGAATGGAATAATGGCCAGTGTCAAAGGTGGAATTGGTGTCGATACGGATAATCATTTCACGATTTATGGCGACCTCGGTAAGATTCGAGTTCCACGTTTTTCTAAGAATCCCTATTATTTTCTAGAGGTTTATGGTCGTGAAGAAGAAACCGTCAAATTGGAATTTGATAGTGAGTTCAAATTCGAAATTGAACACTTTGCACAATGTATACAAAATGGTTTAAGTGAGAGTCCTTGGATGAGTGAAGCAATGAGTGCTAAGATCATCGAATTGATCACAACGGATGAAATCGTATGAAACGTTTGACTGTAAACAGTGATGGTAAATGGCAGTTGAATGAAGGTGTTGATGTCAACGATGCGATTGAGCGTTTGGCGAAGTATGAAGAGTTTCAAGCGAAAATGATTGATTCTCAAGGGGAAATCGTCGAAGAACTGGCGAAATTGCGTGCTGAGGGAAAAGAAAAAACCGTTCAATATCGTGAATTATTCACAAAAAAACTATTAACGAATAATGTTTTGGCGTTTTTACGGTATCATGGAATCAAAGAAGATTAAAAGGAGGATTTATGATTATTCTACATGTGTATTATGAATTGTTTGAAGGACAACGTGACGCTTTTATGAAGGTTTTAGATGAATATCAAATTCCACAGAAATCAAAGGCAGAAGTTGGAAATCATGCATATGATTACTATTTTCCAGTTGGCGAAGACAACCAATTGTTTCTATTGGAAAAGTGGGAAAATGAGGAGTGCTTTGAAGCACATAAACGAAGTGAGCATTTCTTGAAGTTACAAGAACTTAAAAAAGATTATATCAAGTCTGCAAAATTGGATATTTTCCCAATAAAAAACGCTTAATAGCGTAACGTTAGGTGCAGCCCTTTAGAGTGTTGGGGTTAAAGGGCTGCATGTTAAATTGTGCAGTCCCTTTCCAAGAGGGGAGGCCATGTCGTTGCCAACATAACCCATCGGTTCAGTCTCTATTTAGAGAGTTGAACTCGGAACTAATTTTATTATAAATTTTTTTTTGATTATTTACAAGTAAGCCCTTACAAAATGATTATTCAGGTCTATAATTGAATTAGTGTTGGGGTTTTTTTATGCAAAAACCTCGGAAAGGGGTAGTATGTTTAGAATTAGAGTTTTATCTGTTTTGTTGGTTTTATCATTGTTTGGATGTCAAGCTCAGGAAGTTGACGAGCCTATCGTTCCTGAAGAACCGAAAGTATTAAGGCTCACGACGACGACTTCTGTCAATGATAGTGGTTTGATGGAATATCTAAGACCACATTTGTTGGAGGAAGCCAACATTGAAATGGAAATCGTTTCAATGGGATCTGGAGCAGCGATTGAAGCTGGTCAAAGAGGAGATGCGGATGTCCTATTGGTTCACTCACCTGCGGCTGAAAAGACCTTTGTGGAAGAAGGTTATGGGATTCAACGATCAACCTTCATGTACAATTTCTTTGTGATCGTGGGGCCTGAATCGGATCCTGCAGGTGTCAAAGACTTAAGCGCAAAAGAAGCTTTTATGAAAATACGTGAAGCTAAAGCAAAATTCGTATCGCGAGGGGATAATTCTGGAACGCATAGTAAAGAGAAAGCAATCTGGAAACTCGCTGAATTGGACTATGATAATTTGAGCAAGGAAACAGAATTCTATGTTTCTGCAGGGACAGGCATGGGGGCGACCTTAACCATAGCCAGTGAACAAGAAGCATATACTTTAACGGATTTAGCAACTTATTTATCAATGGAGGATCAACTTTCATCAAAACTCATTGTCAGTGCAAGTCCTGATTTACGAAATGACTATTCTGTGATTGTGATCAACCCAGATAAAGTCACCAATGTGGATGCGGAAACAGCGAAAGCATTTGAAACATGGATGTTGAGTGATTCCACTTTGAAGTTGATTGCGGAGTATGGTAAAGATGAATATGGAGAGGCTTTGTTTTTTACGGAATGATTTGTATGAATAGATTTGCGACACAAGTTTAACTTGTGTCTTTTTAACGTAATAAATCGTTGACATGTCAACGATAATGGGAATATAATTCTACCTATGAAAGAACAAGAACCTAGAGTCAAACAAAGTATTGGAAGAATGATTTCCATCTTACATCGTCATGCACAAGCACATCATAATCATAATCTTAAGGACTGTGGTATCAATGCAAAGGACTTACCAATTTTGCTTTATCTCTACCATCACGATGGATCGACACAGGATGCGATTGTAAGTTTCTTGAATATCGACAAGGCAGCGGTGACACGAACCGTACAATCATTGGAAGAACGTGGATATATCACACGTCACAAAAGTGTTGAAGATCGACGATGCAATCATCTTCACTTGACAGATCAAGCCCGATTGGTTGAGAAAGACGTTCGTAATTCAGTCAAATCTTGGAATGCTTTATTAACAGAGACAATGAATATGCAGACATTAAGCATCGTCATCGATGGCTTAGAGGAAATGGTGGATAAAGTTGAAGCCATTAAAAAAGGAACATTAAAATGACACATCACAATCCACTTGGAACTGAAAAAATAAGTAAATTACTCATTCGCTTCTCAATACCCGCCATCGTGGGTATGCTTGTAAGTGCACTATACAATATCGTCGATCGTATCTTTATTGGAAATGCGGCAGATATTGGTAAAAATGGTCTAGCGGGGATCACAATTGGCTTTCCGTTGATGCTTATCACATTAGCCATGGGTGTTTTATTTGGCATTGGTGGTGCGACCTTATTTTCAATGCGTTTAGGACAAAAACGTGAACAAGAAGCTGAACAAGTTTTAGGGAACGCGTTCATCTTATTGGTATTATCCGGTACGGTATACATGATTTTTGGACAAGTCTTCTTGGAACCTTTACTTAAACTCTTTGGTGCAAGTGAGACGGTTTTACCTTATTCCATGGATTATATGCGCATCATCTTCTTTGGGGTTGTGTTCCAGATGTTGAGTATGGGCTTAAATCATTTTATTCGTGCGGATGGAAGTCCTAAGATTGCGATGTATACGATGTTTCTTGGGGCTGGAACGAATATTATTTTGGATCCGTTGTTCATCTATGTCTTTAAAATGGGCATGGGAGGTGCTGCTTGGGCAACCATCATTGCACAAGGGATATCTGCGATGTGGGTTGTGCTTTATTTCTTTGGCAAAAACAGTCGGATGAAGTTTCACTTGAAGAATTTTGTCTTGAGTAGATCCATCGTGATTAAAATCATGTCTTTAGGTCTGCCAGGGTTTTTATTGCAGTTGGCAGGGAGCTTGTTAAATACCTTATTGAATCGTAATTTATTAATGTATGGAGGGGATGTGGCGGTTTCAGGTATGGGTGTCATCAATAGCATTCAAACTTTACTACTCATGCCCATCATTGGTTTGAATCAGGGGGTTCAACCTTTAATTAGTTTCAATTTTGGTGCAGAGAAATATGATCGAGTCAAACAAGCGATTAAGCTTGCGATGATTGCGGCAACCGCAATCGTGACCTTTGGCTTCATCATCACTCGACTTTTTCCAAGACAATTGGTTTCAATGTTTAATCAAGACCCAGAATTATTGGCTTTTGGAGACATGGCGATTTATTCGTGGTTTTTAATGCTTCCAGTGGTCGGCTTTCAAATCATAGGTGCTAATTTCTTTCAAGCCATCGGTCGATCAAAATCTGCAATGTTCTTGACATTGACCCGTCAAATCATCTTTCTGATTCCGGCCGTACTTTTCTTTCCTCAATTCTGGGGCATCCAAGGCTTGCTTTATGCGGCACCGTTTGCGGACGTGTTATCGACGCTTTTAACAGGAACGTTCTTCTTTATGATCATGAAAGATTTAACCCATCTTCATCATAATACAAGTAAAGAACCCATTATTGAGACGGTAATTGAAGTATAATCTTTATGCATAAATTGAATTGATGTTATAGTATTGGAGAGTCGAGGGAAATATGAACAAATTGTTTAAACAGATTGCATTCATGGCAATCGGAGTCATCATAACCGGTATCGGGGCGAGTTTGACAGTCAAGGCTGCCGTAGGTATCGGCGCATGGGACGCATTAAGTTTAAGTGTCTCTACTGTAATCGGAATGAAAATCGGGACGTTCTCAATGATCATGAATATCAGTTGTGTCGTAGTGCAATTAATCATGCTCGGTAAACGATTTAAGCCATTGATGTTCTTACAGGTTTTTGTGGCAGTTTTATTGGGTTACGTTGTCAATTTCATGTTGTATGATGTGCTTTCAGGAATCGTCATCACGCAGTATTACTTGAATATGATTTTGTATCTTTTTGGACTGCTCGTCATTATCTTTGGCGTAGCGAATGTCATGACGATCAATTTCATCAGTTTTCCTTTAGAAGGTGCATGTATCGTCATTGCGGATCGTTATCATTTGAATTTTGGTAAAGTTCGTCAATGGGCTGACATCTTATCCGTATTGATTGCGATTGCGGTTGCTTTGATCTTTAGAAATGAATTAACCGTACGTGAAGGAACAATTATTGGAATGTTGATCTTTGGTCCTTTGCTTCACCAATTTATGGTCGCATTGAAGCCTGGATTGACAAAAATGGATTTAGTTACAGAAAATTAACAGCGATTGGCTGTTTTTTTTAGAAAGTATTGATTGTAATTAAAATTGAGATTGATTAGAATTAAAACGGTAACAAATCTATGATAAATCAAGAACTTCGAATAATTGATAAAGAATGGCTGAAAGAGCTGCGAACAATGGTTCCATTTGGCTTTTTCTTATTTGATAAGCAAACTGTCTTGTTCATAGACGAACACACGAAGTCGATCTTGGATCCACAGTTGTTTGATATAAATTATGCATTTCTGTTTGAACAGTTTAAAGATGCGATTCAACCACTTACCAAAAATCTTGGTTTGATTGGAAGTGATTTAAAAAAATATAATATTGATGTCATTGGCCAATTGGTTCGATTTGAAGATCGCGTAACTGTTTTACTTTACGTAAAAGATTTCAAGCGTGAGCTAAGTGGGGAGAATGATTTAAAGCGATTATCAAAACTTCGTGATTTGATGTTGGATATCAACCAATCGATATTACACATCGAAGACATTCAAAAGACTTTCTATCTAATTTTAGAGAATGCAATGCGAGCAATTGAAAAATCGAATCTGGGTTCGATTTTTATCCTGAATGGAGACATTTTTGATGTGATCTCCTATATTGGTTTTGGTAAAGATATTGAGGCTTTGAAGCTACCTTTAGTGGATTCGTTTCTATATCGAAACTCAAATGGAATGATGGATCGTATTACAAACATTTCAAGCATCGAAACAGATGATCATTTTTATCCTGTCACAACTTTTGCTGGTGATCGTGTCTATATCAAATCCGAGCTGAGTGCACCGATTTATGTCAATGGTAATTTGTATGCCATGATTAATTTGGATTCACTGGAAGAAAATGCTTTTGATGAAAGTGATATCGCATCCATGGAGTTCGTGAGTACGAACATCCAAATCGCCATTAGTAATCAATTGCTTTATCAAGAGAAATCCCGCATGGCGATGTTTGACTCCTTGACTCAGTTGTATAATCGACATTATTTCAATGAACAGTTTGAACAGATGATTCAGAAGGCAAAGCGTACACATGATCATTTTGTGATCGCACTCTTTGATGTGGATGATTTGAAAACAACCAATGATATATATGGACATGTGATGGGGGATAAAGTTCTTCAAAAAGTTGCGAGTGACTTGTTGGAGAAAACTCGTCGCAGTGATGTGGTCGCACGCTATGGTGGGGATGAATTTGTTGGTCTATTCTTCAACGCGGATTACATCTTGCTTCAAAATAAACTGAATGAGATTCAAGAGGAAGTAAAACAAACCCCCATTAAAACGAATGAAGCGATTATTCCATGTTCATTTAGTTTTGGTACAGCGTGTTATCCCTACGATGGAAATACCATGGCAGAGTTGCTTGAAGTAGCGGATCAAGCCATGTATACAAATAAACGTGATAAACAGCTTATCTAGACAAACGCAGTAGATGTTGCCATAATTGAATTATGATAAACATAAAAGCACACAATTTGAATGAAGCTTGGCGAAAGGCCTTCATTACTCTTTTTGAAATGGGTGGTAAGACAGACAATCAAAAATACTTCAGTGATGAGTTGATTGTTTTTGAGATTGAAGACAACGATACTTCGTCATTCGATCCTTTGTTTCCCATGTCTCAAGAAGATTTGGCGTTAATCTGTGACTTTATCGTGACAGGTAAAAACGAAGAAGCAGTTGTTCACGAAACAACGAAGATCTATCATCACCGCATGTTTGATGAACCCCGTTCGCAAGTTGAATATATGGTTAAAGTTTTGAATTATGATGAACCTATGGGAGATGCACAGATTTCATTATGGGATAAACATTTGGATCAAGATTTCTTCTATTCTCCTTGTACACTCGTTCTTTGGGCACGTCGTAAACATGGCTATTTGGAATTTCATACACATTCACATTCATCGGATGCTTATAAGAAACTTTTAATGAATCTTGCCGAGTTTTCGAGCTTTCACAGATACTTGAGTGGAAGGGTAGATTCTAAGGTGGGTACCTATTATCACATCATAGACTCCTGTCACATTCATTTCGAAGATTATGACAAAGCATTGGCTTTATATCAGCAATTACGTTTCGGTGAGTCACAATGACTTGCCTTTTTTATAACTTAACTATGGTATAATGAACACTGAATAAAGAGGTATATATGTCGAAAATCGCAGTACTTACGGACTCAGGTTCGGGTCTAAATTTAAAGGATGCACATAAGCTGGGTATTTATCTTGTGCCTTTGATGGTGCATCTGGATGATCGAAGTTATCAAGATGGTGTTGAGATTCAAGTAGAAGACATTTTACAAGCTTTAAAGGATAAAAAAGTCCCAAAAACGTCAACACCTTTGTTTAAGCACATAGAAGATGTGATCCTAAAAATCAAGAAAGATGGATTTGAGGAAATCATCGCAATGCCTTTATCTTCTGGTCTTTCCAGTACATATCAATCCATCCGTTTAGCAGCAAGTGAACATGAAATCAAATGTCATATTATTGAAACACATAGTACCTGTATGTTGCAGACACATTTGGTTAATGTGGCGAAGCAACTGATTGCGAAGAATTTTGCATTAGAAGACATTCTAAATCAACTTCAGGCCATTGCTGATCAAGCAGATACATTGATTCTTCCAAATGATTTGGATTATTTGAAACAGGGAGGTCGTTTGACACCCTTGGCCGCATCTCTAGCAAATATGTTTAAAATCAAACCTGTATTACAATTAAATCGAAGTAGTCAAGGACGCATCGATGTTCTTGCAAAAGTAAGAACAGAGCGGAAAGCGCTAGAATATGTTCTTGATGCCCTAATGGATAAACTCAATGACAATGTTCATGTTTATTTGATTCACAGTGACGCATTGACACGTGTTTTAGAGGCGAAAGCATTACTCATGAGTCGTGGTGTTCTTGAAGCCCAAATCTCGATTCATCACATCGCACCGGTCATTTCTTCGCATACAGGCTTGGATTGCATTGGAATCCAAGTCGTAGAAAACGGCAATGTTTGAACAAAGATATCTTAGAAATCAAAGTACGATCAGTTTGGATGAACAAGCTGTTTTAAAAGCGTCTACAGTCGCGGTTGTTGGTTTAGGTGGTCTTGGTGGTTGGGCAAGCGAGTATTGCGCACGATTAGGGATTGGGCAACTGATTCTAATTGATTATGATCGCATTGAAGCAAGCAATTTGAATCGACAATTGTTTGCGACCGAGTCGAACATTGGGATGGACAAGGCAGTGGCGGCTTTTGAGCGTTTAAATAAGGTTAATTCCGAAGTGATCTATCACTTTGAAAAACAGTGTTTAAACGAAGAAAATGCCGTTGAACTGCTTAAAGATGCGGATATCGTAATTGATGCATTGGATTCCATTTCGAGTCGAAGAATCCTTTTTAAAGCATGCAAAGCTTTAAATGTTCCTTGTGTTCATGGATCGATTGGCTCATGGTTTGGTCAAGTATTATTTGTCGATCCTAAATCCAATATAATGGAGCGTTTATATCAAAATAATCATGAAAAGGGCATTGAACAAAATTTAGGAAATCCAGTCTTTACAGCTTCATGTATCGCTTCGATTCAAGTTGCGGAGACTTGTAAATATCTATTAGGTAGAGAGAGTGAGTTGAAGAATCGTTTATTGAGCATTGATTTGTTGAACATGGAGTTCATAACGATCGATCTTGAGGAGGCACATGGCTAATCGTATCTATATTGGTGATCAGAATGAAGAAGTTGTATATCAGAAGTTAAAAAAAGACTTGCTTGCGAGTGCGATATCGATCAAATTGGTTCATGATGAAATCAGAACGATGTATGATAAAAAGGTTTACTTCTTGGTATATGATCAATATTACAATCGAGCGAATAACCGTGTGAGCTTGAGTCTATTGATCAGTGATCAAAATGGCAGATGTAAAGTAAGTTGTGTGGGTTCTGGTGGTGGACAAGGTGTTTTCTTTAATTTCAGTTGGTTCAGCGAAGACAGTTTCATTCTAAAATGTGAGAAGATATTATTTGAACTTGGCTTTAAGGAAAGTCAATAGAGGCGCGACATGCAAGAAACAATGATTAGTTTGAGTAAACTAAAACCTGGTAAAGGTATGGAATTGGTGCATAAACCGATTCCTTCTATTGAGGATCATGAAATATTGATTCAAGTCAAAGCCGCATCCATCTGTGGTACGGATGTACACATCTATACTTGGGATGCATGGGCTGCTGGACGCATCAAAAATCTACCACAAACCATGGGCCATGAATTGGCTGGAATTGTGGTAAAAGTAGGATCACGCGTAAAGCGAATCAAAGTAGGAGACCATGTGTCTTGTGAGACCCATATTGTCTGCGGTGAGTGTGAATTCTGTCGTACAGGCCAAGGGCACATCTGTGTCAATACTCAAGTTTTAGGTGTCGATCGTGATGGCGCTTTTGCGGAATATATCGCTGTACCTGCAGATAATGCTTGGGTCAACGACAAAAGTGTACCGTTTGAATATTCTTCAATCCAAGAACCATTGGGGAATGCGGTCCATACGGTTCTATCCGGTCCTGTTGTTGGTAAGAGTGTTGCGATCGTGGGCGTTGGACCAATTGGTATGTTGGCAGTTGATGTGGCGAAAGCAGCGGGTGCTCGTGTTGTCTATGCAATCGATATCAATGATTATCGTTTGAATTTAGCACGTTCCATTGGTGCAGATGCATCGATCCATAGTTTGAATGAGGATGTCGTGCAACGTATCATGGAATTAACGAATGGTTTAGGTGTCGATGTGGTTTGTGAAATGTCAGGCAATGCGAAGGCATTGAATCAAGCCTTTGAGTTTGTCAAATTAGGGGGGAGGGTTTCCATATTAGGTGTACCAACTAAAACCGTCGAAATCGACGTTGCTAAACACATCGTCTTTAAGGGCATTCAAATCCATGGCATCACTGGACGTAGAATGTATGATACCTGGTACCAAGTCAAAGGTTTGATTGAAAGTGGTAAACTTCATTTGAAGGAATTGGTTACACATGTTTTACCGTATTCGAAGTATGAAGAAGCATTTGAACTTATGGAGAGTGGTCAATGTGGAAAAATCGTATTGATGTTCAATCAGGAGGAAGTCAAATGAGTGTGCATGATTTGAAATTTCTTGAAGATCAGTTGAATGAATTGAAACACCAAGGTGTTTATCGCAAACTGCCCATCGTTGAAACGCCCAATGAAGCGGAAATTGTTTTGAATGGTCGTAAAGTCATCAATTTGAGTTCAAATAACTATCTTGGTTTTGCGAATCATCCCCGCTTGAAAGCTGCGGCAATCAAAGCAATTGAAAATTTTGGTGTGGGTGCTGGTGCGGTCAAGACAATTGTTGGAAACATGTCGATTCATGAGCAATTGGAAGAGGTGTTGGCGAAATTTAAGAAAGAAGAAGCTGTCATGGTTTTCCAATCCGGTTACAACTGTAATGCGGGTGTCATTCAAGCGATTACGCAAGCGGGTGATTTGATTGTTTCGGATGAATTGAATCATGCCTCCATCATTGATGGCGTTCGTTTATCTCGTGCGGATAAAGCGGTTTATAAGCATTCGGATATTGAAGATCTTAAGCGTATCTTGGCTGAAAAGAGAGGGAAATACAAACAAGTTTTAATCATTACGGATGGCGTATTTTCCATGGATGGGGATTTGGCAAAACTCCCTGAAATCGTTGATCTTGCTGAACAATACAATTGCTTGACCTATGTGGATGATGCGCATGGTTCAGGTGTCTTGGGTGAGAATGGACGGGGAACGGTCGATCATTTCAAACTTCATGGACGTATTGATTTCACGATTGGGACACTTTCGAAAGCGTTTGGGGTTGTCGGTGGTTATGTAGCGGGACGCAAGATCATGAAAGAATGGTTATCCCATCGTGCGCGACCACTTTTGTTTTCAACCAATCTGCCACCAGCGGTTGCGGGTGCTTTGATTGAAGCTGTTAAACTCTTAAATGAGAGCGATGAAGCCACTACAGCTGTTTGGCGCAATGGCAATTACTTTAAACTAAAAATGAAGGAAGCTGGTTTTGATATCGGTCATTCAGAAACACCGATCACGCCTGTCTTCTTTAGAGATGAAGCATTAACGGTCTCATTTTCTAAGCATTTACTTGAAGAAGGCGTGTTTGTTTCTCCAATTATTTTTCCAACTGTTCCAAAAGGAATGGCTCGGGTACGTGTCATGGTCACAGCGATGCATACAACTGAACAATTAGATAAAGCGATCGCGGCTTTTGTGAAGGTTCGCTCAATTCTTATGAAATAAGCCAAAACGTTTGTTTTGGTTTTTTATTAGGGCATCCATTCAAGTGCTTAGAATGGCTTATGTTATAATTTCAACATTGATTTGAGGTAAATATGCAAAGAATAACACAGTATCCACTCTTACAAGAGATCCAAAATCGATGGTCTGCCCGAGCGTTCAGTACTAAAGCAGTCGAGCAAGATGATTTGTACGCACTGATTGAAGCCGCAACTTTTGCGCCTTCGGCATTGAATGAACAACCTTGGCGTTTTATTTTAGGGAATAAGCCAGATGATTTGTCCATCTTGAAACAAGCACTCTTCCCCAGCAATCATGATTGGGCTCAACATGCCCCTGTTTTGATTGCGTTGTGTTCTAAGAAAACAACGACATTCAATGGAAAAGAAAATTTCTACAGTCGTTTCGATGTAGGAGCAGCTTGGGCTTTTCTAAGTCTAGAAGCGAATCGTCGTGATTTGATCGCACATGCGATCGGTGGCTTTGATAAGAAAATGATACATGATCATTACGCTTTAGAGGAAGATATTGAAGTTGTATTAATGATTGCGATTGGTTATGTTGGAGATATCAAGTCCTTGAGTGAGAAATACCAAGAGCGTGAAAAACCGGGTTTGAGACGCCCATTCATGGAATCGATTTTAACGAAATAGCGTATAATAGTAGAAAAGAGGAAAAATTAATGAAAAAAAACATCGGCGTTATAGGCATGGCAGTCATGGGTAAAAACCTTGCATTGAACATTGCGGACCACGGCTACTCTGTAGCGATTTATAATCGTACATATGAAGTTACGAAAAATGTATTGTTAGAAAACCCAAATGCAAATCTTATTGGTTCTGAGACATTGGAAGAATTTGTAAACCTTTTGGAAAGTCCACGCAAAATCATCTTGATGGTCAAAGCAGGAAAACCTGTGGATGCCTTCTTAGACCTTCTCTATCCCTTGTTGGATGAAGGTGATATCGTTGCGGATGCGGGGAATTCTTTCTTTTTAGATACGATTCGTCGTGAGAAAGCAGCTAAGGAAAAGGGCATCAATTTCTTTGGTATGGGAGTTTCGGGTGGTGAAGAAGGTGCTCGTTTTGGACCTGCGATCATGCCGGGTGGTAATAAAGAAGCACATGCTTATTTAAAGGATATGTTGGAAGCCATCTCAGCTAAAGCTGAAGGTGAAGCGTGTACAACCTATATCGGTAGTGATGGGGCTGGACATTATGTCAAGATGGTTCACAATGGCATCGAATATGGGGATATGGAGTTGATTTCTGAAGCTTATCATTTATTGAAAAATGTCGGTGGTTTAAACAATAAAGAACTTGCGGATGTTTTTACGGAATGGAATAAAGGTGATTTGGATTCGTATCTGATTGAAATCACAAGTCATATCTTTAAAACAAAAGATGATTTAAGTGATGCGGATATCATTGATGTGATCAAGGATAACGCTGGTCAAAAGGGGACGGGTATTTGGACATCGAAAGAATCGATGGATCTTGGAATTCATACCTCTGTGATCACGAGCGCAGTCTATGCACGTTTCATATCTTCATTACGTGATGAACGCATTCGTGCACATGCAATATTGCCGAGTCATACACAAACAACTAACATCAATCGCAATGAATTCATTGAAAAAGTACGTAAAGCACTCTATTTAGCGAAAGTCGTATCGTATGCACAAGGTTTTGCACTATTGAAAGAAGCTGCCCAGCAATACAAGTGGGACTTGGACTTTGAAGCCATTGCGAAGATCTTTAGAGGTGGATGCATCATTCGTGCCCGTTTCTTGAATCGAATTGCGGAAGCGTATACGAAGAATCCAAAGCTTGATAATTTATTGTTGGATGATTACTTCTTGAAGATTGCGGATGATTCATTGTTTGCTTTACGTGAAGTCAATGCGATTGCCATCTTGAATGGTGTGCCAGCACCAGCGTTCAGTTCCGCAATCAATTATTACGATGCTTACCGTTCAGATTCTTTATCAACCAATCTCGTTCAAGCACAACGTGATTACTTTGGGGCACATACGTATGAACGCTTAGATCGTGAAGGAAGCTACCATTATGAAACATGGGGAAAAGATGTCAAATAAACCCAGTCTTGTTTTTACAATCTTTGGATCAACCGGTGATTTGACGTATCGTAAGCTATTACCAGCATTGTATCACCTTAAACATCGTTCGCATTTAGCGGATGATTTTGAGATTCGATGCATTGGTCGAAGAAACTACACACAGGCTGAGTATCTTGAAATCATTGAGCCGTGGATTCGTAAACAGACACGTTTCAAGTTTGATGAAGCAACGTATCATGCTTTTACAAAACACATCCGTTACGTCCAAATGGAATTCACCAATATGAAGGCATATGGTCTTTTAGAAGATTATCCATGTGGTGAAGACAACCTCTACTATTTTGCTGTCTCACCAGAGTTCTTTACGGTAATATCAGAAGGTTTGTATAAATCGGGGTACTTGAAAAATGGAACCCACCGCGTCATTTTAGAGAAACCATTTGGGGATAGTTTGGCGCACGCTAAACAAGTCAATCGATCACTCAATCAATGGTTCAATGATAAACATATCTATCATATCGATCATTATCTGGGTAAAGAGATGATTCAGAACATCTTAGCAATCCGATTCAGCAATCGGCTTTTTGAATCGGTATGGAACAGTGAGAACATCGAACAGATTCAAATTACTGCTGCTGAAACGGTGGGTGTAGAAACGCGTGGCTCCTATTATGAACAAGCGGGTGCGATTAAAGACATGTTACAGAATCACTTGTTGCAGATCATGAGTTATGTGGTAATGGAACGTCCATCTTCATTGAACAGCTTGGATATGGTTGATAAGCAGATATCCGTACTTGCCAATGTGTCTTTGGATAAATTGGTTATTGGACAGTATGGTGCGAAGGATGAACATCGTGCTTATCGTGATGAGCTGAATGTCGATCCAGACTCGAAGATCGATACCTATGCGGCTGTTCGATTGCACTTGGTTGAAGGACCGCTCAAGGATGTGCCTATTTATCTGAGAACTGGGAAGCGTTTGAGTCAACGTGCCACCTATATCAAAGTTATTTTTAAAGCGAATGGAAACGATCTTTATCAATGTCAGAGACACGAAGTCTTGACCATCAAGGTTCAGCCAGATGAAGGGATCAGTCTTTCGTTTAATGCGAAGAAGCCTGGAACGATCAATACGATCACTGAAGTTAAAATGGATTTCTGTCAAAGCTGTATCCTAGAGAATCGCATCAACACACCTGAGGCGTATGAACGTTTGCTGGATGATGCCTTCAATCATGATGATGGCTTGTTCACACCTTGGCCGATTGTGGAGTTGAGTTGGCATTTTGGTGAAGCAGTGACACAGAAGATTGAAAAAGAAAACATTGAATTATCAATCTATCCTTCCTATACACAGGGTCCGGTAGAAGCGGATCAGATGCTTAAAGAAGATGGATATTATTGGCTTGAAGAGGATGAATTGTCCTATTAGGGGGAACTTGTGAAAAAGCAATTAGGCGTTGCATTATGTGGTGGCGGAATCAAGGCGTATTGTCAGATTGGTGCATTGCGTTATTTAGCGGAACAAAACATCAAAATGGATGCATTTGCAGGTACGAGCATGGGTTCGATCATTGCGACTTTCATGGCCATCGGCGTCCCCATTAATCGAATACAAGAGCACTTGCTTAAGATTGAGAAAGTCATTCTTGATGAAAAGCTTCTTGCCCCTACGAATGCACAAGTTTTTCCTGTCATCGCTCGAACGATGTCAGGTTTGGTAGATCCATCCCGTTTCGTTCAGATCATTGAGGATGAGCTCAAGGAATATCGTGTGAAAATGTTACGGGATGTTAAATACCCATTGATCATCATTGCGGTAGATTTGATCAGTGGTAAATTGGTCTATTTCACGAATCGTAAGGATTGGATCAAACCCTTATCCTCACAAGTAATCATTCATGATGATGTATCCATTGTCGATGCACTTAGAGCGTCTTGTTCATTTCCAATGGTTTTTGAAACCATGGAATTCAAGGATATGCAGTTGGTTGATGGTGGCATCTTGATGAATCTTCCTGTTTTACCGCTTAAGGAAATGGGTTTTAGCAAAGTATTCTCAATATCGATGGAAAATATCAGTACTTTTGAAAGAAGCAAACATGTGACTGAGATCGGTGCACGAATCGTTGAATTGATGACTGTGCAGACAACTGCCAGCATGATGCACATGGCCAATTTCAATCTTAATGTGTTCGACAAAAAAATAGGCATCTTTTCCTTTGGACAAGGAGAAGCTGCCATTAATCTTGGATATCAGAGAGCCAAAGAAGAATCAAAGCATATTCTTGCTTTGAATAAACGCAGCTTTCTGTTTTAACCATTTGCGATGAAGCGTAATAATGGGTAAATCTAAACCAGCATCATAGCTAACCCATTTAAAAGCATCTGTTGGTTCAGCTTTAGCGATGTGAAAGTTGACCTCCCAAATTTTATGACTAAAGACGTGCCTTAAAGTGACGTCTTTTTTATATTCGGTGATATTCGTTTGTGATAACGTAGGTAAACGATAATAACCTTGCATCAAGCTATCCGAGTGATCTAAGGTTAAAGCGAACTCATTTTGCTCATTGATTAAGAGAACCACATCGATTTGTTCATTTTGTTTAGTAAGTTGTTTCGTTGCTTTTGGATAATCATCCACTACATTATTTTGCCTAGCCATGCAATGTGCATTGACTGGACAGTGCTCACATTTTGCTTGTTTCGAACAGACCAATGCGCCTAATTCCATGAGTGCTTGTGTTAAGTCTCCAGGATTCACATCTTCCATCCAAGTTTCAATCTTTTGTTTGATTTGTTGGTTGAACGCTTTTTTTAGGATTGTTTCATCTAAAAGGAATAATCGACTCATGACGCGTTTTACATTCCCATCGATGGCAGCCTGTTTTTCATTGAAACAGATGGATGCGATGGCAGCTGCGGTATAATCACCGATCCCTGCAAGTGTTTGAATTTTTTCTTTTGTATTTGGGAATGAGGACGCATGTTCATTCTTAATTTGTTGAGCTGCTTTTTGGATGTTTCGGACACGGGAATAATAGCCTAAACCTTCCCATAAACGATAAAGATCTTCTTCCTCTGCAACATAGAGATCATTTAGACTTGGATACTGATTCATCCATCTTTCATAATAGGGAATCAAGGTATCGATTTGGGTTTGTTGAGCCATGATTTCACTGATCCAAACCCTATAGGGGTCCTGATTTACTCGAAAAGTGAGATTACGTTTATTCTGTGTATACCAATTGACAAGATCGATGTGAAGTTTTGACATGATGACATTATAACAAAGACAAAATTAAAAGCGAGAATCTCGCTTTCAATAGATCAATTCCTTCTGTAGGAGTGGGAGGGAAATGAAGAGCAGAAGGAAACAAATTGTATTCTTGATATACTCCATTATAATGGAAGGTGTAAGTTCAGTTGTGAAAGCTGAGTGAAAAAAGAAAGCTTAATGCTTGTGATTGTGATACAATCAACAAGTTAATTAAACTGAGGAACCTAATGAGAGAAAAAAATATTATCAATATCGCCGTTATCGCCCACGTCGATGCAGGCAAAAGTACACTGGTCGATGCATTTCTAGAACAAACCCATGTCTTCCGTCAAAATGAAGCCCATGTCGATCAAATCATGGATTCAAATGATTTAGAGCGTGAACGTGGCATCACCATCTATTCTAAGAACTGTAGCGTACAATATAAGGATGTCAAAATAAACATTGTCGATACGCCCGGCCATGCGGATTTTTCGTCCGAAGTAGAGCGAATCATTCGTACCGTTGATACGGTTATTCTATTGGTGGACAGCAGTGAAGGTCCAATGCCTCAAACTCGTTTTGTCTTACAGAAATCGTTGGAATTGGGTTTGAAACCGATCTTATTGATCAATAAGATTGATAAGCCGGATCAAAGAGCTGAAGAAGTTGTGGATTTGGTTTATGAGTTGTTTTTGAATTTGGATGCCAATGATGAACAAATGGATTTCCCGATTCTTTATGGAATCGCTCGACAAGGGATTGTTCGATATAACATGAATGAGACCAATGAAGACTTGGTTCCACTTTTCGAAACGATCGTCAAACATGTTGGGGCCTATCCGGATTTGAATGATGAACCAACACAATTGCAAATAAGCTCTTTGGCTTATGATGAATATATCGGTCGTTTGGGTATTGGTCGTCTATACCGTGGTACCTTGAAACAAGGTCAATCCGTCATGGTTGTACGTGGAAATTCAAGCATTCGTCAAACCGTTGCACAATTATTCATCTATGAGGGATTAAAGCGGACGGCTGTCAAAGAAGCCAATAGTGGTGATATTGTCATCATTGGTGGCATTCAAGATATTTATATCGGTGATACCATTTGTGATGTGAATAACGTTGAAGCGTTACCGATGATCACGATTGAAGAACCAACCTTATCTATGAATTTCTTGGTTAATGATTCACCATTTGCAGGGAAGAGTGGAAAGTATGTCACATCGCGTAATCTCAAAGAACGTTTGATGAAAGAACTTGAAGTCAACGTTGGTTTGCGTGTTGATGCATTGGAATCCACAAATAAATTCAAAGTATCAGGTCGTGGTGAATTACATCTCACGATCTTGGTTGAAAATATGCGACGTGAAGGGTATGAACTGGCGGTAAGTCGTCCTGAAGTCATTTATCGTTATGTCGATGGCAAACGCATGGAACCAACGGAAGAAGTCATCACGACGGTTCCTGAAGCGTACAGTGGTGTCGTCATTTCAAAATTGAATCTACGTAAAGCTGAAATGGTGAACATGGATGAAAAGGGTGGGTATGTGACCATCACGTGGAAAGCCCCAACGCGTTCCTTAATAGGTTATCGTAGTGAATTTATCAATGATACCCGTGGTGAAGGTACGATCGTTCGTCAATTCTCAGGGTATACGGATTATGTTGGTGAAATGCCTAGACGTTCGAATGGCTCCATGGTTTCAACTGAAAATGGTGTTGCGATGACCTATTCGATCTTTAATCTACAAGAACGTGGTTCTTTCTTTATTGGTCCTCAAACCGAAGTATATGAAGGTATGATCATTGGAATGGCTTCACGTGACTTGGATATGGAAGTCAATCCAACAAAGAATAAGAAATTGACGGCTATTCGTTCATCGGGTAATGATGAAGCGATGCGCTTGGTCACACCACGTCAAATCACATTGGAATATGCAGTAGAATTCATCAATGATGATGAATTGGTGGAAGTTACACCAGCAGCGATCCGCTTACGGAAGAAACACTTAAAAGCACATGAACGCAAGACAGCGAATCGTATGCAGCGTAATGAAGAAGAAGATGCACTCAGAGCTCAAGAAGAGGAATAATATGTCAGAATTTTCATTTGAAGTAACACATGTCTGTAAACAATCTGGAGCACGCACCGGTATCTTGCACACCCCACATGGGGATGTCCTGACACCGATGTTCATGCCAGTTGGGACTTTAGCCACGGTTAAATTTGTTTCGCCTGAAGAAATCACAGAAATGAATGCCGGTGTCATCTTAGCGAATACCTATCATCTCTGGCTTCGTCCAGGTGAAGATATCGTCAAAGAAGCGGGTGGCCTTCATAAATTCATGAATGTGAACAACCCAATCCTAACGGATTCGGGTGGTTTTCAAGTTTTCTCATTAATGGAGAATCGTAAGATCACCGAAGAGGGTGTTCATTTTAAGAACCATTTGAATGGAGATAAACTATTCTTATCTCCTGAAAAAGCCATACAGATTCAAAATGATCTGGGTGCGGATATCATCATGAGTTTTGATGAATGTCCTCCATACCCCAGCACCCATGCCTATATGAAGGATAGTGTTGAGCGAACCCTTCGTTGGGCAAAACGTGGTAAGGAAGCGCATCAGAATGATAAACAAGCCTTGTTTGGTATCGTCCAAGGGGGCGAATTTGAAGATCTACGTGCATATAGTGCTCAGGAACTTGTAAAAATGGACTTTCCGGGTTACTCCATTGGCGGAACATCCGTTGGTGAAAGCAAGGAGACCATGTATAAGATGATCGATTATGCGACCAAATATCTACCTTTTGAAAAACCTCGTTATCTCATGGGCGTCGGTTCGACCGATGCGATTCTTGAAGGTGTTTTACGTGGCGTGGATATGTTTGACTGTGTCTTGCCGACACGGATCGCACGCCATGGGACTTTGATGACCTCAAATGGTCGTTTGAATATACGAAATGCGAAAAATGAACGTGATTTTGGACCGATCGATGCGGAATGTGATTGTTATACCTGTAAGAATTATTCAAGAGCGTATCTGCGTCACTTGATTCGATGCAATGAAGGTTTAGGTATGCGTTTATTATCAATCCACAACCTACGTTTCTTAATCAAGCTTACTGAAGAAGTTCGTTTAGCAATCCAAGAAGATCGTTTCTTAGATTTCAAAGAAGAATATTTCAAGAAGCATAAATTGAACAGTGTGGATTCACGAGGTTTCTAATGAAGACGCAAGATTTTGATTTCAATCTACCAACAGACTTGATCGCTCAACATCCTCTTGAGGATCGCAGCGCATCTCGACTATTGGTTTTAAATCGTAACGATGAATCCATTGAACATCATCATTTTCATGAAATCATCGATTATCTTCATGCAGGAGATGTGTTGGTTCTCAATGACACCCGTGTTTTACCGGCACGTCTTTTTGGCATCAAGCCTGAAACCAATGCCCATATCGAATGTTTGATTTTAAGACATGAGCACGATACGGTTTTATGCATGGTCCGTAATGCACGTGCGGTAAAGCTTAACACGATTGTGGAGTTTGGAGAAGGTCAATTGCGATTTGAATGTATTGAAGTGCTTGACCAAGGTTTACGTCGCTTTAAGATCATCAGCGATGGTGTTTTCTTGGAAGTATTAGCAAAGCTTGGGACCATCCCATTACCGCCTTACATCAAAGAACGATTGGAAGATCCTGAACGTTATCAAACTGTTTACGCTAAACAATCCGGCAGTGCGGCAGCCCCAACAGCGGGTTTGCATTTCACCAAAGAACTCTTACACGAACTTGAAATGAAGGGTGTGCGACTATGTTATGTGACCTTACATGTAGGACTTGGAACATTCAAGCCTGTGGATGTGGAAGAGATCGATAAGCATATCATGCATGAGGAAGTTTATGAAGTATCGCAAATGAGTGCGGATATCCTGAATCAAGCTAAGCAAGAGGGAAGACGCATCATTGCGGTAGGGACAACATCGGTTCGAACCTTAGAATCACAAATGCAGAAACATGGACGTTTCATTGAAGAAGCAAGTTCGACGCAGATTTTCATCACGCCAGGCTATACATTCAAAGCAATTGATGCCTTGATCACGAACTTTCATTTACCGAAGTCCACTTTAGTCATGTTGGTGAGTGCTTTTGCCAATCGCGACTATATATTAAGAGCCTATCACATGGCCATAGAAGAGCGATATCGTTTCTTCTCATTCGGCGATGCCATGTTTATCCAATGAGAAAACTCACAGATCATCAATGGGAAATCGAGAAGCTTGATGAACTTCGAAAATTAAGTGTCAAACCACGTCTTTTGATGCAGTCTTGCTGTGCCGTATGTAACAGTTGGCCGCTTGAATATTTGTATGATATCTTTGAGATCACAGTGTACTATAATAATTCAAATATCTATCCTGAATCAGAATATCATTTACGTTTAAATGAATTAAAAACGTATGTGGATGCATTTAACCAATTAAAAAACACATCGATTGATATCATTGTAGAACCTTATGATTATGATCAATATAAGATCGATTTCTTGTCGAAACGAAGTATGGATAAAGAGGGATCGAATCGTTGTGGCATGTGTTATGCACTTCGTATCAATCAAGCGTTGGCTTATGCCAATAAATATGGATATGATTATTGCACGACAGTCATGACAATCTCACGTCAAAAAAATGCGGATAAAATCAACGGAATCGCACGTCGATTGGCCAATGCTTATCCGAATGTGAATTATTTCTATTCAAACTTTAAGAAGAATAAAGGTATCGATTTCTCGGTCATTACTGCAAAGCGCTTAGGTATTTATAAACAAGAGTATTGTGGATGTGAGTACTCTGTCCATAAAAAAGATTTCGATGTGTAATTGACGCGCTTATTAAATTTGACTATACTGTATTCAAAGCTGTGAACGAAATAAACTTATCTTATGGAAACTGAGAAAGCTTTGGGTCGATGCGACAAAGCCAAGTACGATAAGCCTGTCCTTCGGGAGCTGATTGCTGAAATGAGTAAGTAAATCCGGTTGTACCGTTATCGCATTGAGCACAGTAGTGAAATTAAGGTGGTACCACGTCATTTGAGCGTCCTTTGGAGGACGTTTTTTTGTGGAGGAGAAAGATATGTTGAAGCTTGAAATGCCGATTGTCGAGACAGAACGTATACAGCTTAGACCAGTTCGTCTTGATGATGCGGAAGACATGTATGCCTATTGCAGTGATGATGAAGTACTCAAGTATCTTTGGTTTGAAAAACACGACTCTGTAGAATTCACACGATATATCATTGATAAGCTCTTCTTGAATCGTATTGATGTTGGGATGCCAGAAGCATATGCGATCGTTTTAAAAGAGAACAATCACATGATCGGAACAATTGATGTCAATCAGGTTTATTTCAATGAAGTGGGTGTCATCGGTTATGTGATTCATAGAGATTACTGGGGAAAAGGTTTGGTACTTGAGGCACTTGAAGCTTTGATTCCTGTCTTGTTCCATCATTGTGGTTTCTATCGTTTGGAAATCAATCACTGTGCTGACAATATGGCTTCTGGACGTGTCATTGAAAAGCAGGTTTTATTTTGGAAGGTCGCTTTAGAAAACGAAAAAAGGAGCGCGATGGTCATCGTGCGGATTATCTCTATTATGGATTATGCAAGGATGATGAACTTGCGCTTGAAAGGTATGGTAAAGAAAAATATGAAGAAACAAATCGAAACAAAGTATAACCCACAAACTGTTGAGGCGGGTGCGTATCAGAAATGGATTGATGCGGGTTATTTCACTGCAGGTGACAACACTAAGATTCCGTATACGATTGTGATTCCACCACCGAATGTCACCGGAAAACTGCACTTGGGACATGCGTGGGATACATCCTTGCAAGACATCATTGCGCGTTTCAAACGCATGCAAGGTTTTGACATGCTTTGGTTGCCAGGCATGGATCATGCCGGTATCGCGACACAGGCGAAGGTCGATGCACGCTTGAAGGAACAAGGCATTTCACGCTACGACTTAGGTCGTGAGAAGTTTTTGGAAAAGGCGTGGGAGTGGAAACATGAGTATGCAAGTCATATTCGTGAACAATGGGCTAAATTGGGTTTGTCTTTGGATTATTCCCGTGAACGTTTTACTTTGGATGAAGGCTTGAATAAAGCGGTCAATAAAGTCTTTGTGGATTTATATAAGGATGGTTTGATTTATCAAGGTGAACGTATCATCAACTGGGATCCAGAAGCCAAGACCGCACTGAGCAACATCGAGGTCATCCATAAGGAAATTGAAGGTGCATTCTATACCTTTAACTATCCTGTTGTTGGCAGTGATGAGAAGATTGCGGTTAGCACCACACGCCCTGAAACGATGTTCGGGGATGTGTGTGTTTTTGTTCACCCTGAAGATCCTCGCTATACACATTTGATCGGCAAAAAAGTCATCAATCCTGCAAATCATCAAGTGATGCCGATTCTTGCGGATGATTACATCGATATCGAATTTGGGACAGGCGCGATGAAATGTACTCCAGCACATGATCCCAATGATTTTACCTTAGCTGAAAAATATGATTTGGAAAGAATCATTTGTATGCATCCAGATGGAAGTATGAATGATTTGGCTGGTGAATATGAAGGTTTGGATCGCTTTGTATGTCGTAAAGCTTTAGTGGAACGTATCAAAACTGAAGGGAATCTTGTCAAAATTGAGAAACATGTCCATCAAGTAGGACACAGTGAACGCACCGATGCGATCGTTGAACCGTATTTATCAAAACAATGGTTTGTGAAGATGAAGCCTTTGGCACAAGCTGTACTTGATGCGCAGAATACAGAGGATCGCATTGAATTCATTCCAGAACGATTCGAAAACACCTTTAATCATTGGATGGAAAACATCGAGGATTGGTGCATCTCGCGCCAATTGTGGTGGGGACATCGAATTCCGGTTTGGTATCACAAAGAAACAGGGGAAGCTTTTGTATCTGAGGAAGCACCGCTTGATTTAGAAAACTATGTTCAAGAAGAAGATGTCCTGGATACCTGGTTTTCTAGTGCTTTATGGCCGTTCAGTACTTTAGGATGGCCAGAAAAGACAGCAGACTTTGAACGTTATTACCCAACGGACGCATTGGTTACAGGCTATGACATCATCTTCTTCTGGGCTGCACGCATGGCATTCCAAGCCCGTTACTTTACCAAAACGGTTCCATTTAAGAAGGCATTGATTCATGGTTTGATTCGTGATCAAGATGGTCGTAAGATGAGTAAATCATTGGGCAATGGTGTCGATCCGATGGAAGTGATCGATCAGTATGGAGCGGATGCTTTACGTTTCTTCTTGACAACGAATTCCGCACCTGGCCAAGATTTGCGTTATTCGAATGAGAAGATTGAGGCTTCTTGGAATTTCATCAATAAGCTTTGGAATGCGTCACGTTTTGTCTTGATGAATCTACCCGATGATTTTGAAGAAAAAGAACTGACTGAATTAAGACTATCGTCTATCGATCAATGGATCTTACAACGTTTTGATGATAATCAAAATAAGATCACTCAAGCGATGGAGAAGTTTGATTTTGCTTTAGCTGGAAGCTTCTTATATGAATTCGTTTGGGATGATTATTGCTCATGGTTCATTGAGTTGAGTAAGTCGAATCTGAACAGTGAAGATAAAGAGATCGTAGAAGGCACACGTCAAACCTTGGTTGCGGTCTTGAAAGGTATCTTGAAGTTGTGTCATCCAACGATGCCGTTTGTGAGTGAAGCGCTTTATGCAAGTTTAAGTGATGAGGCTTTATGTTTAAGCACTTGGCCAACAGCGTTTGGTAATCATGATGATAAAGCGCATATGGATGTGGCAAAGGTCATATCGATCATTTCAGAAATTCGTAACATTCGCTCTGAATACAATGTCAAACCGTCGATTCCACTCAATATCAAATTATCGTATGCATTGGATAACGTCTATCAAGAGATGTTATTGAAGATGGTCAAGACGACGATTGTGGATGAGCTTGGGGATGAATTGATCACACGTTCGATTTTGAGTGGCACTTTGGCATTGGAAAGAGGACAGTTGGTTGATAAAGAAGCAGAGTTGTTGCGTTTGAATAAGGAAAAAGAAAAACTTGAAAATGAATTGAATCGATCACGAAATATGTTGGCAAATGAACGCTTCATCGCTTCTGCGCCTAAGAACAAGATTGAGGATGAACAGAAGAAGTTGTTGGAATATCAAAGACAGTATGATTTAGTCTTGTTAGAACTTGCTAAACTGAGCTAAATCGGTGGCAAATCTTTGAAACATTTAGTATAATTGAAACGCTTACATATGGCTTAGGCCACAGGAGGGAAAATGAGTACAAAATACGTATATCTATTCTCTGAAGGTTCTGGTAAGATGAAAAACTTGCTGGGCGGCAAGGGTGCAAATTTGGCTGAAATGACCAATTTGGGCATGCCTGTTCCACAAGGTTTCACCGTTACCACGGAAGCTTGTACCCGTTATTATGATGATGGGGAGCAGATCCACTCAGAGATTATTGCTGAAATCTTTTCAAATCTTGAAAAGCTTGAAGCATTGACCGGGAAAAAATTCGGTGATAAAAACAATCCTTTATTGGTTTCAGTTCGTTCTGGCTCACGTGCATCGATGCCTGGGATGATGGATACGATTTTGAATCTTGGTTTGAATGATGATGTCGTTGAAGGCTTTGCGGCTTTGACGAACAATCCTCGTTTTGCTTATGATTCATACCGCCGTTTCATTCAGATGTTCTCGGATGTCGTCATGGAGATTTCTAAGAAGAAATTCGAAGAAATCATCGATGAAATGAAAGAAGAGAAGGGCATCAAATTGGATACGGAGTTTACAGCGGAAGATTTACAAGAAATGATCGAACGCTATAAAGCTTTCTATAAAAAAGTCAAAGGGTCGGAGTTCCCTCAAGATCCTACTGATCAATTGATTGAGTCGGTTAAGGCTGTTTTCCGTTCTTGGAACAATCCACGTGCTGTTTATTACCGTCGTATGAATGAGATTCCAGGAGACTGGGGAACAGCTGTCAATGTTCAAGCCATGGTCTTTGGTAATACAGGTGATGATTCCGGTACGGGTGTTGCGTTCACACGTGATCCTTCGACGGGTGCTAAGAAGTTGATGGGTGAATTCTTGATGAATGCTCAAGGTGAAGATGTCGTTGCGGGTATCCGTACGCCTGAAACCATTGATCGTCTTCAAGCAATCATGCCTCATGCATATAATGAATTCATTGAAATCTGTGATAAGTTGGAAGAACATTATCGTGATATGCAAGATATGGAGTTTACGATTGAAAAAGGTAAACTTTATATGTTACAGACACGTAATGGTAAGCGTACGGCTGCGGCCGCGTTGAAGATTGCGGTTGACTTGGTTGCGGAAGGTATGATCACGAAGGAACAAGCTGTTCTTCAAGTCGATCCTAAGCAATTGGATGCTTTATTACATCCTCAATTTGATGTGGCTGCATTGAAAGCTGCTTCAGTTGTTGGACGTGCATTGCCTGCTTCGCCAGGTGCGGCAAGTGGTAAGGTCGTCTTTACGGCCGCTGCTGCTGTTGAATGGAAGAATCGTGGTGAAAAGGTCATCTTGGTTCGTTTAGAGACCTCTCCTGAAGATATTGAAGGGATGCATGTATCACAGGGCATCTTGACGGCACGTGGCGGTATGACCTCCCATGCGGCTGTCGTGGCACGTGGTATGGGTACCTGTTGTGTTTCCGGTTGTGGTGATATCAAATTCACATCCGATAAATCCTTTACCTTGGGTGGTCGTACCTTCAATGAAGGGGATTACCTTTCCTTGGATGGCTCTACGGGTATTATCTACGGTGAAGCAATTAAGACTGTTCCTGCAAGCATCACCGGTGACTTTGAACAATTGATGAGCTGGGCAGATGAATTTAGAACACTTAAGATTCGTGCCAATGCGGATACGCCTAAGGATGCGAAACAAGCGATTGATTTCGGTGCTGAGGGTATTGGTTTGACACGTACTGAACATATGTTCTTCGAAGGTGAACGTATCAAAGCGATGCGTGAGATGATTGTTGCTCGTACGGAGGAACAACGTCGTGTGGCTTTGGCAAAACTATTGCCAATGCAACGTTCCGATTTCGAAGGCATTTATGAAGCAATGCAAGGCTTCCCTGTAACGATTCGTTATTTGGATCCACCTTTGCATGAATTCTTACCTACAGCTGAAGAAGACATCGTCAATTTAGCGAAGGAAATGAACATTGAAGTTTCTGATTTACATCAAATCATTGCGAATCTTCATGAGTTTAATCCAATGATGGGTCATCGTGGATGTCGTTTGGCTGTTTCCTATCCAGAAATCGCTGAAATGCAAACACAAGCTGTCATTGAAGCTGCGATTAATGTAAGCAAGCGTCATCCTGAATGGAATTTGAAACCCGAAATCATGATTCCTTTGGTTGGCGAAATCAAGGAATTGAAGTATGTAAAAGATATCGTTGTGAAGACAGCGGATCGTTTGATTGCGGATGCAGGTGTCAAACTTGAGTACTTGGTGGGTACGATGATTGAGATTCCTCGTGCTGCTTTGTTGGCAGATGAAATCGCTACAGAAGCTGAATTCTTCTCATTTGGAACCAATGATTTGACCCAAATGACCTTTGGTTTCAGTCGTGATGATGCTGGTTCATTCTTGGATGCTTACTACAGTAAGAAGATCTATGAACAAGATCCATTCGCACGTTTGGATCAACATGGTGTTGGTAAACTCGTTGAATTGGCTTCCAAACTTGGTAAGCAAGCGCGTCCAGACATCAAATTAGGTGTTTGTGGTGAACATGGTGGTGATCCAAGTTCGATCGAATTCTTCCACCGTGCTGGTTTGAGTTATGTTTCTTGCTCACCATTCAGAGTGCCGATCGCTCGTTTGGCTGCTGCTCACGCTGCATTAAAGAATAAATAAGCTTTAAACCCGGGCAACCGGGTTTTTTTGATACAATGATAAAAAGAGGTAAGTTATGAGTAATAAATACTTGGGATGTCTATTAGGGGCTGCCATTGGTGATGCCATGGGTGCTGCAACAGAAATGCGTACACGTAAGCAAATTGAAGCGAAATTTGGGTATGTGCGTGATTTTTTGACTCCACCAGAAGATACTTTTGCAAGAGGTTGTGAAGCAGGATCAGTAACGGATGATTTCAGTTTGGCCTTTACAACCATTGAAACGATTCTTTCTGAATCTGTGATCAATCTTGATACAGCTAAGAAAGCATTGATACATTGGGGGGATCCTTCCAATTTTTACAGTCGCTTTGCTGGTCCAACGACTCAGATTGCGATACGTAAACTTAAAGGCGAAATCATTCCAGACATGCATGGGTTTAAGTTGTGTAATGACAACAGTAAAGCAAGCAATGGAGCAGCGATGAAAATGAGTCCGATTGCTTTGTTTAGTCATGGTGATGTGGATAAGGCAATTCGAATTGCGTATACAGTTTCAACAGTGTCCCATCATAATAACATCTCTATTTCAGCGGCTTGTGCGATTGCGGCCGCAACGGCTAAGGCAATGCAAGCAGATGTGACATTGTCATCAATCATGGATGCAGGCATTTATGGTGCGATTGAAGGGGAGCGTTTAGGATCTGAAACGGGTGCTACTTTAGCTGGACCGAGCGTCAAACGACGAATTGAATGGGCTATCGACTTAGGTAAGCAAGCTAAACCGCTTATTGAAATCATGGATGACATCAGTGACTTGGTTGGGACAGGCTTGGCAGCTGCAGAAGCAGTTCCGGCGGTATTTGGTTTGATACAAGCGAGTTTTGATCGACCAATGGAGGCTATTTATGCGGCTGTAAACATTGGGAATGATACGGATACGATCGCAACCATGGTTGGAGGGATCTTAGGTGCATATTATGGAAGCAAAGCTTTTTCATCGGAACACTTGAAACTGTTGAACCGTGTCAATAACTTTGATTTGGACGTAATAGCCAATAAGATCGAGGCCTTCAGATGAACAATGCCATTGCATTTCTAGGGCGTAATTGTATTGATGAGTACTATGAATTAAATGACGTACCGAGTTTAGGTGAGAAAGCTTTGTGTCGTTTCATAGATCATAAGGTGGGTGGAATGATCGGTAATGCGGCAAGTATCTATGCAGCGTATGGAAATCCAGCTGTAATGTTGGATTTCATGAATACGAGTCCTGAAAATGATTTATTGGTTAAAGACCTTATCCAATATGGAGTCAATATCGATGGTATTGCGTTTAATGATGCTTATCCATCCAGTAAATGTATGATCATGTTGAAAGATGGCGAACGTATTATTTATGTTTTGGACAACACACATGTTCGTTATCAACTGAATGATAGACAAAAAGAACTTCTATTTGATTGCGGGTTCTTATATACGAGTTTTGCGGATCTTTTACAAGTTGAAGATTATCAAGGCTTAGTCAAGGATATGCAAGCCAAAAGAATTCGTTTGGTGATGGATATTGAGAAAAATGCTTTGGGAATGGATTGTGATATCATGTCAACCTTATCCTTGGCTTCAATTCTTTTCATCAATGAGCAAGCGGATGACGTGTTAACTAAGCAACTTGGTTTAGATTATCAACAACGATTGGTCGATCAAGGAATATTATTGATATTCACAAAAGCTGATAAAGGAAGTGAAATCCATACAGCGGATTCTATCATTCAAATTCCTGCTTATGGTGTTGATGTTGTCGATACGACTGGCGCAGGGGATACGTATAATGTGTCGTTCTTACATGCGTACATTCGCGGTGATTCACTTGAAAGAGCAGGCCATTTTGCGAGCATCGCCGCATCATTGAGTATTAAAGACAGAGGTGCTCGAACAGCTTGCCAACATACCAATGAAATCGATCCAATTCTTAATGGAAGTGCATTACTTGCGAAATAAATTGAGCTACACTATCATTTAAACAGAGGTAAAAACATGAAACTATATCTTGGAACGTATACAAAGAAAGCCAGTGAAGGCATTTATCAATTGGAATTGAATCAAGATCGCTTTGAAAATCTTGAACTTTTGCATCGAGTTGATAATCCAACTTACATTGATTTAAATGCAAATAGTCTATTCAGTGTTGTAAAGGATGGCACAAAAGGGGGTATTGCTTATTTCAAAGATGGATTGTTCGTAAATCAAGTTGTTGAAGAAGGGGCACCTCCATGTTTCGTTAGTAGTATCCAATCGAAAGGATTGGTGTTCAGTGCGAATTATCATGGTGGTCGCGTCAATGTCTATGCATTAAAGGATGAAGCTTTGGTTGATCATCAAAGTATAAGCTTTGGTGAGGGGTCTAAAGCTCACTACATTCAATACAATGAAAATTTGGATCGTGTTCTGGTTTGTGATCTGGGCTTGGATCGTGTGTATGCTTTTAAAGTCAATGAAGACAATAAACTTAGTTTAAGTGCTACTTACAAGGCAGATACTAAGACAGGACCAAGGCATCTTGTGGTTCATCCCGAAACAAAGCTCGTTTACATTTTTACAGAACTGAGCAGTGAGATCCATGTTGTTGATTTCACTGATGATGAAGTGAAGTTGATTGAGAAGGTTTCAGCTTTACCTGAAGCTGTGGATGCTCAAAAATGGGGCGCTGCGATTCGTCTATCTAAAGATGGAAAGTATCTCTACGTCTCCAATCGTGGACATGATTCGATCTCTGTATTCAAAATAGGTGAAACATTGCAATTAATCCAAAATGTTTCGACGGAAGGTGTTCAACCACGTGACTTTAATCTCAGTCCGTGTGGTAATTATTGCGTTGTTGCGAATCATGATACAAACAACTTGACCTTATTCGCAATTGATCAAACGTCGGGCTTGTTAACGTTGTTACAAAAAGACTTTACGGCTCCTGAAGCTGTCTGTGTCGTCTTTGCATAAAAAAAGTAGTGGTACAGTTGTATCACTACTTTAATTTTAGATGACTATTCTTCGATAGCTTCGAATGTCGATTTGTCTACGCCGCAGAGTGGGCAGTACCAATCATCAGGAATATCCTCAAATGCAGTTCCTGGTGCAATGCCACTGTCTGGATCACCGACAGCTGGATCGTAGATGTATTCGCAAGCTAAACATTGATAACGTTTCATTGTGTCCTATAATCCTTTCGTTAAATGAATTATAGCAAAAAAAATGCAGTTGAAACACATGATTTAGATTGAAATGGTATACTAATACCATGATTAAAACGACAAGAAGACGAAAAAAAGTTAAATGGATCGTACCTGCATCGATCATTACGTTAAGTGTGATTGGTTTGAGTGTGGCAATCTATGCATATTCTCAAAACCGGGAACCTGTACCTGTTATCGAGGAAGTTGTGGAACAACCAGTCGTTCTTTCGAAACTCGATCGCTTGATCTTGGGAGCACGAAAAGACGCATTGGCTATGCCTGCATATGTGAATGCGTACTATGCGGGGGGCTATCCACCTGAGAATGAAGGTACATGTACGGATCTGGTCTGGCGTGCTTTTATGGAAGCGGATATTCTATTGAAGGACTTGGTTGATGAAGATATCAAAACGAATCGAGAACGATACGATCACATTGCATATCGTGACCCCAATATTGATTTTAGACGTGTACAAAATCTAGCCATATTTTTTGAATACAACGCTGAAGTACTAACTACAGATGTATATGATACTCAAGCTTGGCAAGCGGGGGACATCGTCGTGTTTGGAAACTATGAACATATTGGCATCGTATCCGATATTCGCAATGCAAATGACATCCCTTATTTGATTCATAATAATGATCAACCCGTACGTGAAGAGGATCGTTTAGAATATGGTTCTTATACGATGGGTATCAAAGCACATTATCGATATTCATTAAATCCATGAAATTAAGCACTAATCATTTTGACAGTGCTTTTTTACTGTGGCATAATTGCAAGTAAATATGAGGTCCCTTATGCTAGATCGCGTTAACAAACAAGTTTTGAAATTTAAAAAGAGTGGTATTCGTAAATTTGCAGAAGCAGCTTCCATGATGCCAGGTGTTGTATCTTTAACCATAGGTGAACCTGAGTTCAATACATCAGATTTGATCAAAGATGCGGCAAAGCAGGCACTTGATGAAAACCATACCCATTATCCTTCAGGACAAGGCTTGTTAAGTCTGCGTCAAGCTGTAGCGACGTTTGAAAGCAAGCATAATAAAATGAATTACAAGGTTGAAGAAGTCATCATCACAAATGGCTCAACCGAAGGATTGGCAGCTTGTTTTTTAGCACTGCTGAACGAAGGGGATGAGGTCATCATTCCGCAACCGATGTATGTTACATATGAACCGATGATTGAATACTGTAAGTCAAAGTTGGTTCCCTTGGATACAAGTTTATCTGATTTCCAAATCGATGAAGATGCTTTGAGGGCTTTGATTACACCTCGTACCAAGTTGATGGTCATCACTTCACCCAATAACCCAACCGGAGTAGTACTAAATAAAAAGAGTTTGGATGCGATCAAGTCCGTTGTGCTTGAGCACCGTATCTTCGTCATCAGTGATGATGTGTACCAACAACTTGTTTATACCGATCAATTTGAGAAGTTGAGTGATGATGTGGAGATGCGACACTTACTGATTGTTGCACAGAGCTTTTCAAAACCTTATGCGATGACAGGTTGGCGGATTGGTTATTTATTAGCAGATGCGCCGATCGCTGCTCATATCAATATGATCCACAGTTATTTGGTAACAGGTATTTCTACATTTACGCAAGTCGCCACAATCAAAGCATTGAATGAAGATACCTCACAGGTGCGTGAACTCTATCGTCAACGTTTGATAAAATCCATGAGAATTTTGGATGACAATAATATTGCATATGTCAAACCAGAAGGTGCTTTCTACATCTTCATCAAGATCGGTGAGTTTGGCTTAGATAGTGAGACGTTCTGCAACAAAGCACTACACACCTATAAACTTGCTTTGGTTCCCGGTATTTACTTCAATACCTCTAAAGATGAATACATTCGGATATCATATGCTGTCAAAGAAACAGACTTATATGAAGGCTTGAATCGTTTAGCTGTCATGGTGAAAGATTTGCGTAATGAAAAGAATCATTAAAGCATTGGGTTTAGTTATATTGATTCATCTGTTTGCTGTTTATTTCAGCTATCTTATTTTTTCACTCATCAATTTAGACTTTTATACATTATTCAATCAAGAATTACTGTTGGCGTTCACAATCCATGCCATAAGTGTTGGTTTTCTATATGCTATGATGCGTTGGGTTTTAGGTAAATGGTATAAAGATGCTTATCAATATCCATTTCAAGGACGGATCTTGTTTGGTTTATTATTTGTTGCTTATGCGATTGTGTTTATTGCTGAGAATCAAGGGTATTCGTATTGGGATTACTTATTTTGGTTCAATTATCCATTGGGTATTTTCTTTAAGACAGTCAATGCACATGCCTTTGATTTCAAGCTGAAGATAATATTTCTTTTGGGTATTGGTGTACAAGCACTATTACTTGTTTTTGCGGATGCTCTGGATCGCTTATTCAAGCGTATAAAAAAGAAGTCACTTAGGACTTCTTTGACCAAATAGGATCGAACCAAGACGAAACTGGGTTGCCCCATTTTGATAAGCAATTTCATAATCATGACTCATACCCATCGACAATGTCCTCAATTGAGGATATTTTTTTTTCAAATCTTGAAATAACTGTTGTGCTTGACCAAATACTCTGTCAATCTCTTTCATATCTTCAGTATTAGGCCCAATGACCATGAGTCCATCACAATGCACGAATTGGCATTTGTTCGTTTGTTCAATTAATTCTTCAACTTGATTGATCGTGACACCAGCTTTTGTGACTTCATCGGTAAGTTTGAGTTGGATCAGTATGGGCATACCTTTTTGGAGTTTAAGACATTCCCTCTCAATCGCATCGATCAGTTCGATGGAATCCACCGCATCGATGGCATCGGCGAAGCGAACACAATCTTTAACTTTATTGCTTTGTAGGTGACCAATGAAGTGCCATTTGATATCTGATTTGAAGGGTGCTTTACCTTTGAGTTCTTGCACTTTATTTTCTCCAAAATGACGAAATCCTTGATCGTAGACACGATTAATGGCTTCAAGGTCAAAAGTTTTGCTTACGGCTACGATTTCATGGATATTTGGATATTTTATGCGATATTCCTGATGATTCATATTTACCTCGGGTTCATGTTAAACTAATGTCAGAGGACATTGTAATGCAGAAATCATCTATCCATTCTGTTGTTTATCAAATCTGGCCGCGATCATTCATGGATTCCAATCATGATGGCATTGGTGATATTAAGGGAATCTTAAGTCGTTTGGACCACGTTAAGGAGCTTGGCGCAAATCAAATTTGGCTAAGCCCTGTCTATCGCTCTCCAAATCACGATTATGGATACGATGTTCAAGATTATTATAGCATACAGCTTGAATTTGGAACGATGGCGGACATGGAGTTGTTGATACAAGCATGTCATGATCGTGGTATCGAATTGATCATGGATTTGGTCGCGAATCACACATCAGATCAACATCCTTGGTTTCAAGCTGCCTTGCAAGATGTGAATTCAAAATACCGTGATTTCTATTTTTTTCGTGAAGGTAAGCAAAATAAAGAACCGAATAATTGGATCAGTCTGTTTGGGGGAAGTGCTTGGACTAAAGTAGTATCAGAGAACAATATGTACTACTTAAGCTTATTTACGCCAAATCAGTGCGATCTGAATTGGCGTAATGCAGAACTTCGATCTGAAATTCATAAGAACATGCGTTTTTGGCTTGATAAGGGGATCGATGGCTTCCGAATGGATGTCATCAATATGATCAGTAAGATTCCAGATTTAAGGGATAAGAATCCACATAAAAGAGGGTATCAATTTGCGGACGATTATATTATTTCGCGACCAGAGAGTTTTGATTATCTAATGGAAATGTATGATGAGGTCTTGAGTGATCGATCGGGCTTGTTTGTTGGTGAAGGCGTATTGATCAATCCTGAGAGTTCAAAACGTTATAGTGGAAAAGACACCAAGATGTTGGATTTGATGTTTCATTTTGATACGGTTTTGATTGGTTGTGGCCCTTTGGGTAAATATGATTTTAGAAAACTATATCGTTGGACGATTAAAGAATTTAAGGATATCTATTTCAAGTGGCAATTGGCATCGGTTAAGGATAATTTTTATCTCGGTAATTTTTTATCGAATCATGATAATGGGAGAGCAGTAACACGTTTTGGAAATGTAAAGAAATATCACAAAGAAAGTGCGAAAGCACTTAATCTGCTTACTTTAATGAGTCGTGGAACACCTTTCATATATCAAGGTGAAGAGATTGGAATGACCAATTTGAAACTTGAGAAAGAAGATTGGCGTGATTTTGAGGCAATAAATGATTATGACGTCTTACAAGAAATGATGCATCTGCCAAAAGGCATTGCAAAGAAAGTTATTCAAGAAATGACGCGAGACAATGCACGTACACCAATGCAATGGTCTAACGAAACGTATGCAGGCTTTTCTACATCGAAACCATGGATAAAAGTAAATCCTAACAAGGATGTGATCAATGTCTTGGATCAAAAAAATAGAGAAGATTCGATTCTAGCATTCACAAAGAAAGCGATTGAGCTTTATCGATCGGATGATACCTTTGCGTTTGGGGATATGATTCCTTACTTGATAAAGCATACTGAATTGCTTGCATTTGAGCGTGTGGGAAGTCACCGCTATCTTGTTTTAATCAATATGTCCAAGCATACGATTCATTTTCCCGTAAGTGAGAACTTCATCAATACTGAATGTGTCATTAGTAACTATTCGGTTGGCCCATTAATGGCGAAGATGGTTTTCAGACCTTATGAAGCACGTGTCTACCGAGTCATTTGACTAGACTTTAAGCTTATCTTCCAACACAATAAGAAAAAAGGAGATCCTATGTTACAAATTAATGATCTAGCACCTGACTTCACATTGGTGAATCAAAAAGGTGAAACACGTCGTTTAAGTGATTATCGTGGGCAATATGTCGTGCTTTATTTCTATCCTAAAGATAATACACCCGGTTGTACGACCCAAGCGTGTACCTATCGCGATGCGATGCCTCTATATGAGAAGAATAACATCAAGGTATTTGGAATCAGTAAAGATGGCATAAAGAGTCATCAAAAGTTTGAACAAGATTTTGAGCTTAACTTTGATATCTTGAGTGATGAAGAATTAGATGTCATCACAGCCTACGATGTTTGGAAAGAAAAAAATATGTATGGAAAGATGGTGTTTGGTGTTCAACGTTCCACCTTCGTTGTCGATCCTGAAGGCAAGATTGCGCATGTGTTTATAAAAGTGGATCCAAAATTGGATTCAGAGCTTGTATTAAAATCTATTTTAGGCTAATCCACTGTGGTTAGCTTTTTATTCGCTCTTCTAATTCACTTGTTATTTTAGTATAATTCATTATTGAGGAATGGAGGATTTCCATGTTTTTAAAACGAATTGAAATACAGGGGTTTAAGTCCTTCGCAGATCGCGTCAATATCAGTTTTGACCATCCAGTTACGGGTGTCGTAGGACCAAATGGATGTGGCAAAAGCAACATCGTTGATGCGATTCGTTGGGTCTTAGGGGAACAATCCGTTAAGTCTTTACGGGGATCCACCATGACGGATGTCATCTTTACAGGAAGTGAACATCGTCGCCAAGTCAATTTTGCGGAAGTGACCTTGGTTTTTGATAATAGCGATCGTGCATTCAATCTTGCCTTTGATGAAATAGAGATCACTAGACGACTCCATCGCGAAAATGCAGAAGGTGAATATCTCATCAATAAAGTGCCATGTCGCCTAAGAGATATCGCAAGTTTGACAATGGACAGTGGGATTGGACGCGATTCATTGAGTTTGATATCACAAGGGACAATTACGAGTTTTTCAGAAGCGAAGCCGATTGATCGGCGGGGTATTTTTGAAGAAGCGGCTGGAGTTGCGAAGTATCGTAAACGTAAAGATGAAGCCATTAATAAGTTGGTTAAAACTGAGACCAATTTAGAGCGTATCAATGATATTTATTTGGAACTTCAGAAACAAGTTTATCCATTAAAAAAAGCAGCGCAAAAAGCAGAGATTTATAAAACAAAGAAAGAACGTTTGCAGAAGATAGAAATCGCGGTTCTAAGTGATCAAATAACCTTCTTAACAACAGAGATTGCGAATGCGCGGAATGAACTGAGTGAGTTGCAAGCCAAAGAAGCACTGTTGGAGGCATCCATTCAAGTCTCTGAGAATAATAATATGTTGGCTAAAGACGAGATTTCGCAATTGGATCAACAACTTCATCATCTTCAAGAAGCATTGGTTCGTGTTGTGAATGAAATTCAAACTTTAGAGACACGTAAGATTGAAATTGATGAAAAGCGTAAGTATACCTTGGAAGTTGGGAATCAAGAAGAGAAGGCTATCCAAGTCCAAAGTTTATTGGAAGAAGCACGTCGTGAATATGAGGATCGTGATCAACGGCTCAATCAATTGAATTTGGATGTACAGACGTTAACCGGAAGAAGCATCGCGATCAATCGACAATTGATTGATCAAAACACACGTGTCGAAGAAGCACAAAGTCGACTTAATCGAGTTCAAAATCGCTTGGAAGTTGCGAAAAATTTAGAATCACGCCCGTATATGAATCAAATGGGTGTTCAAGCCATCATCAATGCTTCACAAAGCTTGGTGGGTGTCCATGGGGTCGTGTCTAAATTGTTAAAACCACAGGCTACGTATGAAGATGCCATTGGGGTTGCTTTAGGGGGTGCGTTGTATCACATTGTGACGCAAGATGAAGCTTCAGCACGACAAGCCATCAACTTCTTAAAGAAGAATGAATCTGGACGTGCGACCTTCCTACCGATGTCTGTTCTATTCGCTCGTCATTTGAACCGTGAACATGAAATTGTTTGTCAAAGTTCAAAGGGTTTCTTAGGTACAGCGGACATCTTTGTGGATTGTGACCGTAAGTTTGAGCTGGTTAAGAGTTCATTGTTGGGTAATGTATTGGTTTGTGATGATCTTGAAAATGGTAATCACCTGGCCAAACTTTTGAATTATCAATATAAACTCGTAACTTTAGATGGCGATGTCATTCATCGCGGTGGTTCAATGACGGGTGGACGTCAAAAAGATGCGCATTCACCTTTATCCATTACCAAAGAAATCAATGAATTGAAAGTGGATATCGAGCGTTACCAAAAAGAATTGCATACGAGTCAGGATCAATTGTTTGATTTGAATAATCAAAAAGCTGAGCTTGAAAATGATTTGATGGAGAAACGGATTGCGGCTGCTCAACTAGAGCCTGTTGTGGATTCGAAACGTGCGAAATTTGAACGTTTAAAAGCGGATTTAGATCAATTGGTCCCTCAAGGCAGTGAACAAGGTATTCGATTTGAGGAAGATCTGATCGATATGTTAAATAAAGCCTATTTCAACCGTGATGATGCGAACGGTCAATTGAAGACTAAACGTGAACTGCGTCAAAAATATGCTCAAGAGAGTGAACGTCGTGATTTACAGGTACGGCAACAACGCCGCGATCTCAGCGCATTGCAGATTTTGAAGCGTGATATTGAAATACAAGTAACGCGTCAAGAAACCAATATTGAAAATTTGATGAATCGCTTGAGTCAAGATTATCAAATGACGTATGAGTTCAGTTTGACATTACCAAAGCTTGAAGGGGTTGAAGATGCGCATGAAGAAGTCAATCGTTTGCGCAAGGATATCGAGGCTTTAGGCAACATCAATATGTTGGCTCCGCAAGAGTATGAGACCATCAACGCTCGTTATGAAGAAATGAAAGCCCAATATGATGAGATTTTGGAGAGTAAGGATAAAATCCTCGCTTTGATTCAAGATTTAGATGGCATCATGGTGGAACAATTCAAAGAGATGCTGGATAAGATCAATGCCGAGCTCCCAGAAGTCATTCAAGCCATGTTTGGTGGTGGGAAGGCGTATTTAGCGCTTGAAGATCCGAATGATTACTTGAACTCTGGGATTGAAATCCATGTTCAACCTCCAGGCAAATCCATCAAAAACATGCGTCTGTTCTCGGGTGGTGAGAAGAGTCTGATTGCCATCTCCGTTCTCTTTGCGATTCTAAAGGCAAGACACGTACCTTTATGTGTCTTTGATGAAGTTGAAGCCGCACTCGATCAGGCAAACGTGGAACGTTTCTCGAGCTATCTTAAGAAATTCTCACACAGTACCCAGTTTGTTGTCTTGACGCATCGCCCTGGAACCATGGCACAATGTGATGTCTTGTTTGGTGTTACAATGAACAACAGTGGTGTCTCACAAATGCTTAAGGTTCGCTTGGCGGATGCGATGATGTTGGCAGAGGAGGTTGTGACAGAATGAATATCTTTCAAAAAATAAAAGATCATTTCAGTCCTAAACAGGATGTATACTTCGAAGGCTTTAAGAAAACGGATGAACGATTCGGTCAAGGTTTGTTCAAGCTGTTAAGAAAGAAACCAAATTTGGATGCGGATTTCTATCAGGAATTGAATCAAGTTCTGATTGAAAGCGATGTCGGTGTAGATGCGTCTAAACAGATTCTTAAACGTTTGGAAAAAGATGTCAATCGTTTGAACATCAAAACCAGTTCTGAAGCCATCGAGCAAATGGTGGAGATCTTACTGGAGTATTTAATGGAATATCCAGTGATTCTGGAAGATCGATTGAACATCATCTTGATGGTAGGTGTGAATGGCAGTGGTAAAACGACGAGCAGTGCCAAGTTAGCTGCGCTCTACAAGGCACAAGGCAAGAAAGTCATGTTGGTTGCGGCGGATACCTTTCGCGCGGCGGCTGTAAAACAACTTCAAACTTGGGCAGAACGAATCGATGTACCATGCTTTACAGGTAAAGAGAACTCTGATCCAGCATCGGTCGTTGTGGATGCATGTAAGAAAGCTTCACAAGAGGCATACGATGTCTTGATCATCGATACGGCCGGACGACTACAGACGAAGGTCAATTTGATGCAAGAGTTGGAAAAAATCCATCGTGTGATTGAGAAAATCATTGGCTATCCTGCACAACACAGTTTCTTGGTGTTGGATGCCAGTACAGGTCAGAATGCACTTAGCCAGGCGGATGCCTTCTTGTTAAGTTCAAAGATCAATGCGATCATTTGTACGAAAATGGATGGGACAGCCAAGGGTGGTGTGATCATTGCCTTAGCGATGAATCAAAAGTTACCGGTGGCGTTTGTGGGCTTAGGTGAGAAGGTGGATGATTTGAGTGTCTTTGATAAGGAACTTTACCTTTCCTCCATCACGCAAGGTTATCGCAATGACGAATAAGAATGAACGATATAATAATCTTCTTGATTGGTATGAGGGTTTATTAACGGATAAGCAAAAGGAAATCGCATATATGTATTTTCGTGAAGATTTCTCATTATCCGAAATTGCGGAACATACGAAAAGCAGTCGCAGTGCTGTACACGACAGTGTTCAAAGAGTAGAATCATTATTAGATAAATATGAAGACAATCTCCAGTGTTACCAACACTTTATCCTTCGTCAAACAATCTATCAGAAGCTCAATGCGCTTAAGATTGATGAAGTCGATAATTTGGTTGAGCGTTTGAATGAGATTGAATAAGGAGCAAGAAAAAATGAGCAAAATTTTGTCTGTTAACGCAGGAAGTTCTTCATTGAAATTTCAATTATTTGAAATGCCAAGTGAAGAAGTATTGACGAGTGGTATCGTCGAACGTATTGGTTTTAAGGATGGTATTTTCTCAATCAAGGTCAATGGCGAAAAAATCACAAAGACACTCCCGATCATTGATCACAAAGTTGGCGTCGAATTGGTTTTAGAAGCTTTGATCAGTCATGGTGTCGTTGCCGATCTTGATGAAATCAAAGGTGTTGGTCATCGTGTCGTTCATGGTGGAGAAATGTATGGTGCATCGGTTGAAATCGATCATGCGGTTGAGACTTCGGTTATTGAATTATCTGAATTAGCTCCATTGCACAATCCTGCAAATATGGTAGGGTATAGAGCTTTCAAAAAGGCTTTGCCAAAAGCTCGTCACGTTGCGGTTTTTGATACGGCATTTCATCAATCAATGCCGGATGATATCTATCTCTACCCAATTCCTTACGAATACTATCAAGATTATAAAATCCGTCGTTATGGCTTCCATGGGACTTCGCATTACTTTGTCTCAAATCGTGTTGCGGAATTGATGGGCAAAAAGGTTGAAGACGTCAATATCATTACCTGTCATTTAGGTAATGGTGCATCCATTGCGGCAGTTCAAGCAGGCAAATCCGTCAATACATCCATGGGCTTCACGCCGTTGGCTGGTATCATGATGGGTACACGTTCTGGTGATATCGATCCTGCAATCATCACGTATTTGATGCGTAAGACGCATAAAACAGCTGAAGAAGTCATCGATGTTTTAAATAAGAAATCAGGTATGTTGGGTGTCAGTGGTTTATCCAGTGATGCGCGCGATGTCGATACGGCCATCAAAGAAGGCAATGAACGTGCGGTTCTGACACGCAAGATTTATGCGAATCGTGTTGCACAAACCATCGGCAGTTATTTTGTTCAATTGGGCAAAGTGGATGCTCTGGTCTTTACAGGCGGTTTGGGTGAGAACGATGTTGCGGCGCGTGAAAGCATTCTTAAGAATGTTGAGCAGGCACTCCAAATTGATTTGGATTATAACTTGAATAGTACGGTTCGCGGCAAAGAAGTGTGCTTGAGTAAAGCAGGCTCCAAAGTCCAAGTCTGGGTTGTTCCTACAAATGAAGAATTGGTCATTGCGCAAGACACTGTTCGAATCTTAGGTTTATAAAATGAATGAGATCCTTGCGAAAATTGAAGCAGCTCCCATTATATGTGTCTTTCGTCACCAAGCTCCTGATCCTGATGCCTTAGGCAGTCAGTGGGGCTTGGTCAATTGGCTTAAAGAAACCTATCCCAACAAAGAAGTGTATGCGATGGGATGGCATCGGGGTCAATCGGCAGCCTTATTTGGGAACTATGAGACGGTCAGTGATGATGTCGTTCGCAAGAGTTTAGCGATTATTTTGGATACAGCCAATGCGGCGCGAATTGATGACGATCGTTATCAATATGCTTATGATTCAATTAAATTGGATCATCATCCCTTTACGGATGCCTATGCAATGTATGAATTCATTGATGATACGGCAGCGAGCACTTCGGAGCTCGTTTGTCGTTTGATTCAATCCAAATCACGTGAGACACTCAGTCCTACGACAGCTCGATATCTCTATATGGGCATCTTGACAGATACCTTGCGTTTTTCTACATCGAACACCAGTGCGAGTACCTTGCATTGTGCTGCTTTCTTGGTGAATAGTGATCTGAATCTCTCTCAGATAAATGATGATTTATTTGGAATGGAGCGGATTGAATTTGAATTGACGAACTACATCCGTACGCATGCGATCATCGAGGATTCAGGCTTGGTTTACATCAAACTGGATCGCAGTACAATGGAGAGATTAAGGGTTACACCCGGTTTAGCTAAGGAACGCGTCAATGAACTTGGCTTGGTTCGTAGTTTCCAGATTTGGGCACTTCTCATTGAACAAGAAGAAGATGGCTTGATTCGATACAATGGCAGTCTTCGTTCACGTCGCCTAAGCGTCAATGATATCGCTCAGAGATATAATGGTGGTGGTCATCGTTTAGCAGCGGCTGTCAAGCATTTGACAGATGATCAAGTAGATCTTTGTTTAGAAGATTGTCGTAAACGAATTCGAGGTGAAATCTAATGACATTCTATGGATTCAATATACCCAAAGCAAAAAAAGCATTACCGAAATGGCAAGCGCTCATCCGAGCTTTTCTTGTTTTAGCTGTTTTAGCTTTTGGGATTGATTATGTGACTTTGCCAGCTTATAACATTCATGATACGGCATTTATCATGTTGATGGTTTTCTATCTGTTTATTTTTGGCTTGGTGTATTTTGCCTTTTCATATCAAATTGATTTTGTTGTCAAACTTTGTATCGGTCTTGGTTTTGCATTGATTGCTTTCACACTTGTCTTTTCATTATTGAGCAGTGAGATGTTGAATGCTGGACGCTATCGCGATCAAATTCAAATCACTTCAAGCAGTGAATTCAATGCGCAATTCGATGCGATTGCTTTGGAGAAAATACCTTTGGTCGACCAAAACACCGCGCAACAACTTGGTGATAAGCAGATTGGGCGTGTGCAAGGTTTGGGCTCACAATTCGATATCAATGATGAATATATCCTCATCAATCAAAAAGATAATGTCTATCGTGTTTCTTCACTGGAATACCAAGATTCAATCAAGTGGTTTCAAAATCGTGAGAAGGGCATTCCTGGTTATGTTCGTGTCAATGTGACGGATGCGAGTGACGTGAAATTAGTGGAATTGAATGAGGGCATCAAATATGCTCCATCTGCTTTTTTAAGTGATGACTTGATGCGTCATGTTCGATTCAAGTATCGTACAGAGATATTTGATGCGACTTCATTTGAAATCGATGATGAAGGGAATCCATTCTATGTGATTTCTGTCATTGAACCTGAAATAGGATGGTTTGGTGGTTGGGATACGAGTAGTGTCATCACGGTTGATACCGTCAGTGGTGATATGAATAAGTACTCGATTGAAGATATGCCTGCTTGGGTCGATCGTGCTCAATCGGCACGAATCGCTTGGTATCAGATTGATAATTGGGGTTATTACGTCAACGGTTGGATCAATACTTTGTTTGGTCAAAAAGACATGATCCAAACGACGGATGGTTTTAATTATGTATCCATTGATGGTCAGACGCATATCTTTTCTGGATTGACATCGGTTGGGGCGGATCGCTCGATTGTCGGCTTTGCATTGATTAACTTAAGAACGAAAGAAGCTTCTTATATTCAGATTGGTGGTGCGGATGAACTTTCTGCCATGAACTCCGCTACGGGTCAAGTTCAACATTTAAATTATGAATCGACATTCCCTGTATTGTTAAATGTGGATGGCTTTCCAACCTATTTCATGGCTTTAAAAGACTATGAGGGTTTGGTTAAGCTATATGCGATGGTCAGTGTTCAAGATTATGCTTTGGTTGGTGTAGGAGCGAGTGTTGAAGAAGCACGTATGACGTATTTGAATCAACTTAAAGATGGGGGGCAGATTGTGGATCTTCCCATCGATTCCTTTAGTGCTGAGGGTGTGGTCTTGGATATTAAAGAAGTCGTGATGGATGGGACAAGTATCTATTACATGATGATAGAAGGACAAGCAGGATTGTTCGTTGTATCGAGCAAAACCAGTGTTGAAGCTTCACTTACGAAGCTTGGGGATAATGTATCCCTTCAATATCAGAAACGCAGTGATTTGGTTTATGATGTCCAAGGCTATGATAATTTGAATCTCGATTATTGAACAGCTTAAGCTGTTCTTTTTTTTGGATGCTTTAAGGTATAATAGAGACATGTTAAAGAAAAAGAATCGATCATGAGTACACATCTGTCTGTTCGAAGCTGTTATTCACTCTTGAATGGCACCATGACAATTCCTAATCTTGTTTCTAAGGCGAAAGCCTTAGGTTTTAATGCGCTTGCTTTAAGTGATCTACGTGTCATGCACGGTAGTTTGGAGTTTGTCCACTTGTGTCAGAAAGAGGGAATGCAAGCCATTATTGGGCTTGAATTTGATGTGATGTTTGACGCTACGTCTTATTCTGTTTTGTGTATTGCTAAGGATAATTTAGGGTATCAGGCATTAATGGCAATTTCTTCGAAGTTGAATTGTGATCAAAAATCGATTGATCTAGAAGAATTGAGTGCATATCAAACATCACTTTTTGTGATCGTATATTCTGATCAAAGTGTCTTTGATCAAGCGTTCATCAATGATGATGAGGCTGTGATACTCCAGCGCATGCAAGCATTTAAGAATTCCATACCTGATGTTTTATTGGGCATCAATCGTCAAGAGGAAAGCTATTATCAAGTTCAAAATAAACGTTTGAAAGTAATCTTAAAGAAAATTGGAATTAAATCGGTTGCGGCACATCGTGTATTATATGCAGAAGCAGATCATGATGAACATCATCGCGTTTTAAAAGCGATTGGATTGCAGAAGTTATTGTCGGATAAACAATTGATTTTGGAACGTTATCGCTATCTACTTTCTGAAGATGAGTTAATTCAACTTTATGACGCTGAAGATTTGAAGATGACGGATTGGATTGCTTCACAGTGCAAGATGGAGTGGAACCAAGCTCAGACGAGATTGCCTAAATTTGAGACACCAGACAAGAACTTGAATTCAGCTCAGTACCTTACACAACTGTGTTTGGCGGGTTTAGAGAAACGCTTTCCTAAAAAGCCAATCGATATCAACTATCGTTCACGATTGAAGTACGAAATCGATGTCATTGTTTCAATGCATTACGAGGATTACTTTTTAATCGTCTGGGATTTCATTCGCTTTGCAAAAACACAAGGAATCTACGTGGGTCCAGGTCGTGGATCAGCTGCTGGGTCCTTGGTTTCCTTTTGCTTGGGCATAACGCATGTCGATCCAATCGAGCATGATTTATTGTTTGAACGTTTCTTGAATCCAGAGCGTATCTCCTTACCCGATATCGATACTGACTTTCCCGATAATCGCCGCGATGAAGTGATTCAATATGTTGTTCAGAAGTATGGTAAAGACCATGTGGCGCATATCTCTACATTTGGAACCTTAGCTGCTAAACAAGTTCTAAGGGACGTAGGTCGAGTCATGGAGATTTCGGTACGCGAACTCGATAGTTTAAGTAAAACCATTCCACAAGCCCTTAAAATCACTTTAGCGCAAGCCTATGAGCAAAGTAATCGTTTCAGACAGCTGATTGCGTCAGATGAACGTTATCAAAAGCTTTATCGTATCGCAAGTGCTTTGGAAGGTTTGCCACGACACATATCTACTCATGCGGCAGGTATTGTCATGAGCAGTGTTCCGTTGGATCATGTGGTTCCATTGATACAGATTGAACAAGATATGCTGTCAACGCAATTCACAATGGAACATTTGGAAGCTTTGGGTTTAATTAAAATGGACTTTCTAGGTTTGAGAAACCTTACGATCATCGATGAAGTTGTTCAGGCTATTCAACACCGTGAGAATAAAACATTTAACATTTTAAGGATTCCAATCGATGATAAGAAGACATTGAAATTGGTTCATGATGTGGATACTGTGGGCATCTTTCAATTGGAGTCAGAGGGAATGAAGAACCTTTTACGTCAAATGAAGACTTCACGCTTTGAAGATATCGTGGCGACGATCGCATTATTCAGACCTGGACCGATGGAGAATATTCCGGAGTACATTCAAGCACGCCAGAATCCAGACAAAGTCAATTATCCAGTACAAGCCATCAAACCAATCGTAGAGTCGACATTCGGCATCATGATCTATCAAGAACAGATCATGCAAGTTGCTCAACGTATGGCTGGCTTCAGCTTAGCGAAAGCGGATTTGTTACGTAAAGCCATGAGCAAGAAGAATGCATCTGAATTGAGCAAGCTCGAAGAAGCCTTCATTCGTGGTTGTGTCGAAAACGGATTTACCGATGAAGCAGCCAAAACGGTTTATGCCTTGATCTTCAAATTTGCGAACTACGGCTTTAATAAGTCACACAGTGTCGCCTATGCGATGATTTCTTATCAGATGGCATACTTGAAGGCGAATTATCCAGATTTGTTCTTTGTGGCTCTATTAAACAGTGTCATTGGAAGTGAAAGTAAGACCTATGAATATCTCCAAGAGGCAAAAGCACATCGTGTCAAAGTAGCCAATCCTTCAGTAAAGTACAGCATGAGTCATTATGTTTTGGAAGAAGGCGCAATCCGCTTTCCATTATTGATCATAAAGGGCGTTGGGACAGCTTTGAATCAAGCGATTCTAACGGAGCGTTCAAAAGGAATGTTCAATGATTTCTATGACTTTGTCGTACGGATGAGTACGTATCGTATATCAAAAGCAAATTTTGATGCACTGATTGATGCGGGAGCGATGGATGACTTCAAACTTACTCGTAATACCATGAAAGCTTCGCTTCAAGATGCTTTGGATTATGCAGATATGGTTCGGATTGAACATAATCAACAGATATCAATCGATACCAGCTTAGTCAAACCTTTAACCATGGTTGTGGTAAAGGATGATCCATTAGATATCGCAGAAAAGGAACGTTTGGTTTTAGGGTATTATTTAAGTGATCATCCCTTGACGCATCTTAAAGCGAGCTTAGGCGTACCTCAAGCAATCATGCAATTGAATGTCTCCAATCAAAGTCAAACCTTCATCGCCATGATCAAGAAGGTCAAAACACATCGAACTAAAAATGGTGCGATGATGGCTTTCATTCAATTGATAGATGAGAGTGGTGAAATGGATGGTGTCTTGATGCCACAGATCTATCAAGGCTTGGAAGAGCAATTGAAGATCAATCGTATTGTAAAGGTCAGTGGCTTGATAGAAAAAGAAAAATCGTGTTTAATTAAGAAAATTGAAATCATTGAAAGATAGGAGTCAAACAATGGCAAAAATACTAATCGTAGATGATGAGGCGAAAATTAGAGAAGTCGTTAAAGAATATGCCATGTTGATTCATGGTTTTGAAGTAGAAGAAGCTGAAAATGGTTATGAAGCCATCACGAAAGTTGAACATCAAGACTTTGATTTGATCATTTTGGATATTATGATGCCCGTCATGGATGGCTTTACTGCCTGCCGTGAAATCAAGCGCATCAAGAACATACCGGTAATTATGCTTTCAGCTCGAGATGAGGAGTATGACAAGCTTCATGGCTTTGATTTGGGTGTCGATGATTACGTCGTCAAACCATTTAGCCCAAAAGAACTAATGGCTCGCATCAATGCGGTCATCAAACGTAATCAAGAAAAAGAACACAATCGTTATGTGTTTGAAGGACTCGAAATCGATATCGATGCACGCGATGTTTTTGTGAATAAAGAAAAAGTAACTTTAACACCAAAAGAGTTTGATCTATTGGTCTACATGATTAAAAACAAAAACATGGCAATCAATCGTGAAGTCTTATTGGAAAGGGTATGGAACTATTCTTACTTCGGAGATGATCGTACTGTCGATACACATGTAAAGATGTTACGTCATAATTTAAAAGAATATCGTAAGTTTATCGTAACGGTTCGTGGAACGGGGTATAAATTTGAAGTTTGATTTGCATAACATACGCTTTCGAACATGGTTGTATTTTTTCACCTTGATGTTAGGTGTTTTAATCATGTTATGGGTCATGCAGATTGTTTTTTTAAGTGCTTATTTTAAACAAATGAAAGTATCACAAGTTGAAAGTGTTGCCAACAAGATTGAAGAATCAATCTTGAATAATCAATTCAACATGAGTGTTCAGGTCAGCGCGGTACAAAATAATGTCTGTGGTTTGGTTTATAGTTCAAAAGGTCAATTGCTGTATCAAGTCGATGCTTTAGGTTTAGGCTGTGTCTTAAATTCGAATGCGATTGGTTTTTCTCAGAAGATTCAGAACTATACGCAGATGATCAATGAATCCCCTCAAGGTGAGTTTGCTTTAACGGTCAACAATGCGGTTATCCAACAAGATATGATTGTGTATGGTAAGAAAGTATTGTTACCGTTTGGAAATTACTATATTTTCTTGAATTCGAGTTTGTTGCCGATTGATTCAACAATCTCGATACTCCAACAACAATTTATTTATGTCACCATCATGGTCTTTGTTCTATTTAGTGTCGTATCACTTTATATATCAAGTAATATCACAAAACCAATCATCAAAATGAAAAAGGAAGCATTGAAACTATCGCAAGGGAATTATGATGTTCATTTTGAAAAAACGCAGTTTACGGAGTTTAGTGAACTGGCGGACACCTTGAATAATACCTCGAGTGAATTGAAGAAGATGGATGATTTACGTAAGGATTTGATCGCGAATGTTTCCCATGATATCAAGACACCATTGACGATGATCAAAGCCTATGCAGAGATGATCAAAGATATCTCTGGTGATAATAAAAAGAAGCGTGAAGAACATTTGGATGTTATCTTGGATGAGGTCAATCACTTGGATCATCTGGTACAAGATATGACGCAGTTATCACAGATGCAATCCAGTGTGTTGACTTTAGATCTGAAACAATTCAATTGTGTCGATTTGGTTAATGAGTCTTTACGTCTGTTAGATGGCTTAATTAAATCCAATAAAATCAAAGTGGAGTTGTTTTCTCCGCAAGAGGTCATCGTTATTGGAGATCCATTGAAGATCAAACAAGTCGTTATCAATTTTGTCAGCAATGCGATCAAGTTCGTAGGTAAAGATAAGAAACTCATTTTACAAATACTCTGCGAGCAAGATATGGTCAAGGTCGAAGTCATTGATCATGGCATCGGTATCAGTGAACAAGATCTACCCTATATATGGGATCGATATTATAAGATTGATAAACATCATCATCGTAATTTAGCAGGGACTGGTCTCGGTTTGAGCATTGCGGCTGCAGTATTGAAGAGTCATGGTTATCCATTTGGAGTGAATAGTGTTGTTGAAGAAGGCAGTGTTTTCTGGTTTAAGTTGCCTTATGCCAAGAAGCCGGAACATGTCTTATGATGCGCATTGATTATATAAAAGGAACAGCTTTAAAACTGATTCAATCCGAACGAATCTATAAAATGACATCTGATACATATCACTTAGCCAAGTTCATCAAAGTACGTAAACATGACCGTGTCTTGGAAGTTGGGTGTAACCATGGTGTAATCATCATGGTTGCCAGTCAATATACGGATCGCGAATGCCTAGGTATTGATATCAATCAGGATGCATTGGAGTTGGCAAAACAGAATGTGCTTTTAAATGAAATCAAGAATGTTCGATTTGAATGCATGGACTTCAAGCATCTGAATCAACTTAATTTTGATTTGGTGGTTTGCAATCCACCATATTATAAACATCTAAATAAAAATGATGATCAAGCGAAGCTCGATGTTTCATTAAATCTAGAGGATCTTGCCAAACAAGCCTTTACGGTTTTGAAAGACAAGGGAAGATGTTCGATCATACTTGGAGCTGAACGGATGGGTGAAGCGATTAAGATTTTTGCGGATCATCGCTTTGCTTTAAAGCGGATTCAGATGATTCATCACAGTTTGCAACATCCAGCTAGCAGTGTGTGCATGGAATTCAATAAATTGGGAAAAGTTCATTGTAAGGTTGAAGCACCGATTGTGAACACAGGGGTTTGATATGAATGGAACATTGGTAAATGGTATTGCGATTGTATTGGGTTCAATTATTGGAATCGTATTAAAGAGTGGGTTCATCAAGGCGAAAAGTAAAGCCATTATGGGGGCTTTAGGCCTAAGTACACTCATTATTGGATTTCAAGGCGTCATTAGTTATCCTAATGTGCTGTTGCTTATCGTGTCGCTTGCTTCAGGCGTCTTGATTGGAGAGTTTTTGAAACTTGAAGAACATATCAATCGTTTTGCATATTCTTTAGAAAAACGTTTTGCAAAAGGTAATGATAACAGCTTTGCACAAGGGTTTGTCAGTGCGAGCATATTATTTGGGGTAGGGGCGATGGCAATCGTTGGTTCTTTAGAGAGTGGACTCCGTCAAAATGAAACCATATTGTATACGAAGTCTTTATTGGATTTCATTTCATCCATTGTTTTTGCGTCTACTTATGGATGGGGAGTGTTGTTTTCAGCCTTTGTTATTATTCTTTATCAAGGGTCGATAACGGTTTTGAGCACATTTGTCGCACCGATAATGACGGATTTGATGATTACAGACATCAGTGCCGTAGGTTCTGCTTTGATCATCGCGATTGGTCTAAATATGCTTGAAATGACTAAGTTGAAATTGGCTAATTTTTTACCTGCTATTGTTGTTATGATCGTGCTTTCTTATGGGATGACTTTGATTTGACAACACTCATTATTATGGTATACTAACTACGTTGTAATCTCTTTTATGGGATGCAACCGCACGTTAAGGTTTTTAAGCGCCAAAATTGGCCACCGTACACGGCGAGTCTCAAAAACAGAAGGAGGTGCAAAAACATGTACGCAATTATTGAAACAGGTGGCAAACAACTCAAAGTCGAAGTAGGACAAAGTATCTACGTTGAAAAGTTGGAAGTTGAAGCCGGTGAAGTGGTTGTCTTTGACAAAGTATTGGTTGTCAACGCAAAATCCACTAAGATCGGAACACCGTATGTTAAAGGTGCGACCGTTAGCGCAAAAGTAGAAAAACAAGGTAAGGAAAAGAAGATCGTTATCTATAAGTACAAACCTAAGAAGGGTTCTACTCACCGCAAACAAGGTCATCGTCAACCTTATACCAAACTTGTCATCGAAGCCATCGAAGCTTAATATGGTCCAAGTCGTGGTGGTAAGGGACGTGGATTCAATCATGATCATCAAAATCAGTGGTCATGCGAATGCTGGTCCAAAAGGTTCGGATTTGGTTTGTGCTTCCATTAGTAGTATCGCAACGGGTGCTTTGAATGCCTTGGATGCGGCCTATCCTGAGGATGTCGAATTAAGTTTAACTGAGATTCCAGATGCAGTGATTGAAATCAAAGTCTTACAGAATCATCAAAACCTACAAGCGTTACTTAGAATGCTCTATATTCAAATCCAAACGCTTGCAGAAAATCAATCAAAATATATAACAATTAAGGAGGTGTAGCTATGAAGTTTACCTTGAATATCCAATTATTCGCTTCTAAAAAAGGTGTTGGTTCATCACGCAATGGTCGTGACAGTCAATCGAAGCGTTTAGGTGCAAAGAAATCAGATGGTCAATTTGCTACAGCGGGCTCAATTTTGTATCGTCAACGTGGAACGAAAATCCACCCAGGTACAAATGTTGGACGTGGCAGTGATGATACGTTGTTTACGAAAGTCGACGGTATCGTTAAGTTTGAACGTTTAGGCAAAGACAAGAAAAAAGTTTCTGTTTATCCACAAGCATAAAATCCCGTTCAGGGATTTTTTTATCGGAGGGTTAAAATGTTTATCGATCGCGTAAAGATTAAAATTAAAGCTGGTAAGGGTGGCGATGGTATGGCTTCCTTTCGGCGTGAGAAGTATGTACCTTTAGGCGGCCCTTTCGGCGGTGATGGTGGTAATGGCGGAAGCGTTATCTTTGAAGCGGATTCCAACAAATCTACTTTACTCGATTTACGTTTTAACCGGCTCATCGTTGCTCAAGATGGTGGTCGTGGTTTGAATAAAAAGATGCATGGTCCAACAGGAAATGACATCATAGTCAAAGTTCCGATTGGGACAATCATCAAGGACATCAAACACGATATGATTCTAGCGGATCTAATTGAAACGGGTCAACAAGCTACGATTGCTCAAGGTGGTCGTGGTGGCCGTGGTAACTGGCATTTTGCGACACCACGCAATCCAGCACCTGATTTTGCAGAAAAAGGCGAAATGGGTGAAGAGAAAGAAGTTGAGATTGAATTGAAGCTTTTGGCAGATGTCGGTTTGGTTGGTTTCCCATCCGTTGGAAAATCCACCTTCCTATCGGTTGTCTCAAAAGCAAAACCAGAAATCGCCGCTTATCCTTTTACAACTTTGATTCCACAATTGGGTGTCGTCCAAGCACCGGATGGTCGTTCGTTTGTTTTAGCAGATCTTCCAGGTCTGATTGAAGGCGCTCACCAAGGCAAGGGTTTAGGTCATCAGTTCTTACAGCATATCGAACGTTGTCGTGTCTTGATACACATCATCGATATGGGTGCTGAGGATCATCGTGATCCTGTCAGTGACTATCGTGTCATCAATGATGAACTTGGTCAGTACGAGTATCGCTTGTTAGAACGTCCTCAAGTTGTGGTCGCTAACAAGATGGATTTACCGGGTGCTGATGAGAATTTGGAACGATTCAAAGAAGCGTATCCTGATTTGTTGGTTTTTGAAACAATCACCTTAATTCAAGAAGGTTTGGATCCAGTGCTTTATGCCGTTGCGGATCTACTTCAAACAACACAATCATTCATTATGGATGAAGTTCAAAATGAAGCTGTCCATTACAAATTCATCGAGGAAGTGCCTTACGAAATCAAGCAATTCAATGCGAACACTTATGTCATTAGTGGTGATCGTATCGAACGTATCTTTCATAAAGCCGATATCACAACCGAACAAGGTGCACAACGTTTTGCGCGCACATTGCGTCAATTGGGTGTTGATGATGCGTTGCGTGATAAGGGTGCTAAGGACGGCGATGTCATCGTCATCAACGATTATCAGTTCATCTTCATGGACTAGCTCTGTGCTATAATAAGTCTATGATTGCATACATTACAGGAAAAGTTCATAGTTACGGATCAGATTGGGTGATTCTAGATCATATGGGTCTAGGTTATCGAATCTTTTTCGCATATCCGGAACGTTTGAAACTTAATGAAGAAGTTTGTTTATACACTTATCAGTACATCCGTGAAGATGAACACAGTCTTTATGGATTCTTAAACATGCAAGAATATGAGTTCTTTTTAAAGTTGATCAGTGTCAAAGGGGTTGGATGTAAAACAGCGAATGCGATTTTCGCAGCTTCACGTTTTGAACAACTCGTATTGGCCATTGAGAATTCTGATTTGGATTTCTTAAAGCGTTTGCCTGGTATTGGGGCAAAGACTGCTTCACAAATCATCTTGGATCTTAAGGGAAAACTCATTTCCATGCGTAATGAAGAAGTGAAGGGTTCAAGATCTGTTCAAGAAGCACTTGAGGCATTGAAGGCTTTGGGTTATAAGCAAAGTGAATTGACACCCTTACTGAAAGAGCTTGAGAAATCGAGCAATGAGAGTGTCGATGTCATCTTAAAGCTCGCTTTACAGCTTTTGGCTCAAAGAAGGAGACAATAAGATGGAACGCTTATTATCATCAAATTTGATGCAAGAAGATGAGGATGTTAATTTACGACCCCAGAGTTTGAATGAATATGTGGGTCAAACGAGTTTAAAAGAGAATCTTCGTATCTTTATTCAAGCTGCGAAGTCACGCGAAGAGAGTTTGGATCATGTCTTATTGTATGGGCCACCTGGCTTGGGTAAAACTACTTTGGCGTATATCTTGTCTCACGAGATGGAAAGCAATATTCGGATTACCAGTGGGCCGAGTATCGAGCGTTCGGGTGATCTAGCTGCGATTCTAAGTACTTTACAAGCAGGGGACGTCTTGTTTATTGATGAGATCCATCGACTTCCTAAAGCAGTTGAAGAGGTATTGTATCCTGCGATGGAAGACTATGCGATTGATGTGGTCGTTGGAAAGGAAGCTTCGGTGCGTTCGATTCGTTTAGAACTGCCGCCTTTCACTTTGGTTGGCGCAACGACAAGGGCGGGGGATCTAACCGCACCTTTGCGAGATCGTTTCGGGATCGTAAGTAAATTAGATTATTATTCGCATGCAGAATTAAAGCAGATCATTGAGCGGACTTCTAGAGTTATGGAGACCAGCATCGATCAAGCTGCGATCAATGAAATCGCAAAACGCAGTCGTGGGACACCACGTATCGCGAATCGTTTGTTTAGACGTGTGCGTGATTTCGCTCAGGTATTGAATGATGGACATATTGATATCAAAGTTGCGGAGTTGGCTTTAGATCGATTAAAAGTCGATCATTTGGGACTGGATGACGTGGATATTCGCTATTTGAAGGGTATCATCGAACGCTTCAATGGGGGACCTGTTGGTTTAGATGCGATTGCGTCTAGTATCCAGGAAGAAGCCATGACCTTGGAAGATGTTTATGAGCCTTATCTATTACAGATTGGGTTCATCAACCGTACGGCACGCGGACGTGTCGTTACACAAAAAGCATACCAACATTTAGGCATTCTAATACAAGAGGGACTCTTTGAGTAAAACTCTTGTTTTTTTTTGGAGTTATGTTATTATTGTGTCGTTAATCAAGGAGAGGGACACATGTTTAATTTTGGTCGTAATCAATTAAGTCAGGAAGAAGCATACAAGCAATTAAAAAACGATAAGAGTATCATTCTTATCGATGTTCGTACCGTAGAGGAGTTTGAAGAAGATGGTCATGTCGAGGGAAGTATCAATGTACCTTTGCATACCGTTCCAAACGATTTTGCAAAAGTCGTGCCAAATAAGGACGCTAAGATCTTTATCATTTGTTACAGTGGTGCTCGTGCAGCGGATGCGACTGCATATGTCAAACGTTTAGGTTATACGGATGTCCACAATATTGGCGGCGTTGGTACTTGGCGTTACGGTTTAGTTTAAAGTTCTAGAAACTTTATGAGTTGATAAACATCTGAACATGCATGTTGAGATGTTTTTTTTATGTGTTCAAGCAAGCGCTCATCGTTGTGTGCCCATTTTGCCCAGACAAAATCAACCTTTGCATTTTCAGCCATGCTTAAACCTACAGGCATGTCATCGATCACACAGATATCTTCATGTTTAAGTTCATAGTCCTTTAATACATCAACAATTGGTTTGATGTGAGGTTTGATATTATCAGGACCTGCATCGTACCCATAGATACGATCGGGGATAAAATTGAAATGATCCTGATAATCACGTTGAATTTCCTTTGACTCAGAATAAGACACGACAATAATGATTCCACCTTGTGCTTTGAAGCGATGTAAGAGCTCGTACCAACCATCAAAGGCGGGTGCTTGTTTATTGCTTGTATGATTTTTCCATATTGCATATTCCGTCATCATTTCGACTTTATCGAAACCATATCGAAGCTCACATAAGTGATGAAAACCATAGACAAAACAGTGATGATTGAAATCATCAAAAGTAAGTGGGTCATGATTTGGTCGTAATTGTCTCAGTGTATCAAGAAAAGCCGGATAATGGATTGTTCTGGAGCTGTCTACGACGGTATCATCATGATCAAGGACTAAACATTTATATTTCATGGTTTCATTTTATCATAAAGAGCTTTTTTGGATTATGATATAATGACTTAGCGAAGGGAGTCTTCACATGAAAATTTGTATTGTGACGGGCGGTACAGGGGGACATATCTATCCTGCATTGGCACTTGCTCAAGCTTTAAAAGATCAAGACGCTAAGCATGAGCTCTTATTCATAGGTAACGAAGACCGAATGGAAGCGCGTATGATTCCACAAGCTGGCTATGCTTTCAAAGGAATCCAAACAAAGGGAATTCAAGGCAACATCTTGAATAAACTCTATGCACTTTATACATTATTTTTTAATCGTAAATCTGTTCGAAGTATCATCAATTCATTTAAGCCGGAACTTGTGATTGGTTTTGGTGGCTATGTTTGTGTGCCTGTCATACTAGAAGCTAAGAAGTTTGGCATAAAAACGTTCTTGCATGAACAAAATGCAATAGCGGGTAAAGCAAATCTCTTTCTTGCGAAACATGTGGATGGAATCGCTGCGAGTTATGAAGCGAATCTAAATCAGTTTCCAAAAGGTAAAACACGTTTGATTGGAAATCCAAGAACGTACGTCTTTAAGCAGAAAGCACGTGCAAATTCATTACTGAATGAATTAGGCTTGGATCCTAATAAACCGAGTGTATTGTTTGTCATGGGCTCATTAGGATCGGCTTCCATCAATGCGATGATGGGGAGTGTTCTAGCGCTTTTAGATAAACACCATTTACAATGCATTTATGTTACGGGTAAGCAGCATTATGATACATTCATCGAGGAACATGATGAGACTGCACAGATTAAGATCGTACCTTATATCGATCAAATTCAAGCGATGCATGAAGTAAGCTTGATGGTTACACGTGGTGGAGCTACAACAGCAGCAGAAATCATGGTGAGTGGCTGTCCATCCATCATCATTCCAAGCCCTTTTGTGCCTAATAATCATCAATATCATAATGCAAAGGTGTTGTACGATGCAGGCGCAAGTATCCTAGTCGAAGAGAAGACTTGCGATGCGCAACAATTGAGCATGTTGATTTTAGATTTGGTTGCGGATACGGATCGTTTGACGCTGATGAGTGAAAAAGCAAAGACGTTTGGAAGACCTAATGCGGCAGAGGACTTTATTGCATGGATTGATGAGGTGATGCCTTGATGGATCGTTATGCAAAGTATCAAATCTATGGTGAAATCAAATATCAGGCATCTTTGAAGAAATATACCAGTCTCAGAGTAGGTGGCACGGTAGATGCCTTGATCTATCCACATGATTTAAATTCGCTTTTGGGTTTATTAAAAGATCTTCATGAAGATTCAATTCCGTTTAAGATATGGGGGATGGGTTCGAATATCTTGGCGAGTGATGATCATTACCAAGGATTAGTTGTGAAATTAGATCTATGTTTGAAATCGGTTGTGTTTCAAGGGAATAAAATCTATGTTCAAGCTGGTGTCAGTCTTATTGCGTTAGCCTATCTTGCAGCAGATAATGCCCTAAGTGGTTTCGAGTTTGCATCGGGTATTCCTGGTTCAGTTGGGGGTGCTTTGTTTATGAATGCTGGAGCATATAAACATGATGTCTATGAATGTCTGGATAAAATCCTTGTTTATCGTGATGATCGTGTGGAATGGATTGAAAAGAATGAAATCGAAGTGAAATATCGCTATACAAGCTTTATGAATCATCGTGATTGGATTATTCTTGAGGCTGTGTTCAATTGTAATGATGCAGATAAAGATCGTGTCTTGCATACAATGGATGAACGCCGTCAAAGACGGATCGCATCTCAACCCTTAGATCTTCCCAGTGCAGGCAGTGTGTTCAGAAATCCTGAGACAATGAGTGCTTGGTCTTGCATCGATGCGGTAGGCTTAAGAGGATACCGTATCGGTGGGGCAATGTTTTCTGAAAAACACAGTAATTTTATTGTCAACAATGAGGATGCGAAGGCGAAAGATGTCATGGATTTGATCTATTTGGCGCAAAATAAAGTAGAAGAAATGTTCAACATTAGGCTCAAACCTGAAATCGAGTTCTTCAATTGGAGCAATCATGACTGAGGTTCCTTCGGTTGATGTGCTGATCGCAGAACAACGTGCTAAAAAGAAAGCATTAAAACTTATTAAATTTAAACGTTTTTTAGTCAGTATGATGATCATCGTTATCTTCGGTGGTTCGGTTTATGGCGTTATTCGATTAGATTACTTCAATCTTAAAAAGATTGATGTGACAGGGAATCGTTTTTTAAAGACAGAATATCTTCAAGATATCATGTGGTCACAGATGCAAGATAAAGTGGGTCTTACCTCAGGGATGCGATTAAGTGCATTGATTGATGAAGAGACATTGATTGCTTCTTATTCGATTCGTTATCCGCGTTTCAATGAAATCATGGTTAGTGTCACTGAATATCGGACATTGGCTCATCTTATCGATCAGAACCAGGTTTTGCTTGAGAATAATCAAGTTGTAAGTTTTGATGCATCGAAGATGATTTATCCAATTGGTGTTCCTTTGATCAGTGGATATGAAGATGCAATTGCTCATGAGCGACTAACGGAAGCATTATTGAGTTTGAGTGCTGAGAATCTGATGAACATATCAGAGCTTAAACGTGATCCTAAATCCTACGATGCGTATTATGCACATTTGCGTATGATGGATGGGATCCAGGTTTATACGGCCTTATCCAGCTTGCATGTATTGAACGATTATCTCAAGATTCGGAATGCATTGAGTCCTGAGCATGATTGTATTGCGATTGACGAAATCACAGCTGTACCGTATAGTTTCTCTTGTGCCTCTTAAAATGTGAAAAAGGTAGAATTTTTGTTATAATGAACTTGTTAAAAGGAGATCAGTATGTCAATAGAGCGTTCAACGCAATTAGGTAATATCAATATCTCGCATGATGCGATTGCTAGTTTGGCTGGTGGTGTCGTAACGGAATGTTACGGTGTTGTTGGTATGGCTTCTCAAAAAGTCGTTAAAGATGGCATTGCCGAGCTATTACGTAAAGAAAATTATAGTAAGGGTGTCATCGTTCGTGATGGGGCTAAGGGATTGGAACTTGATCTTTACTTGATCATTGGTTTTGGCGTCAAAATCTCAGAAGTCGTCAATGAAGTACAGAAAAAAACCAAGTATGTTTTGGAAAAATCATTGGATTTGAAATTCAATGCCATTAATGTCTATGTCCAAGGCGTTCGGGTGATTGGTTAGAACTATGAATAAATTAGACGGATCGTTGTTCAAATCCATGTTGGTGAGTGGTGCGAACAATTTAAGTAATCATCACCATGAAGTGGATGCTTTAAATGTTTTCCCTGTACCGGATGGAGATACTGGTACGAATATGAATTTGACTTTTAGTGCTGGGGTTAAGGATACGCAATCCATTCTCACTATGAATGTGGGGGATATCGCTAAGGTTTTATCCAAGGGTTTATTGATGGGTGCACGTGGCAATTCAGGTGTCATCTTATCTCAGATCTTTAGAGGTTTCTATCAAAGCGTGGATGGTAAAGCCGATATCTATGCCAAGGATTTTGCGGATGCGTTTGTAAAAGGAACGGAAATTGCTTATAAAGCTGTCATGCGTCCTGTAGAAGGAACGATTTTAACGGTTTTACGTGAAAGTAGTAAGCAAGCTCAAGATTACTTGAAAACTTATCCTGAAAAAGATATTTTAGAATACTTTGATTTCTTGATTGCTTCGGCGCATGAGTCCTTATTGAGAACACCTGATTTATTGCCTGTTTTAAAGGAAGTTGGTGTTGTGGATAGTGGTGCTTATGGATATATCAAGATTCTTGAAGGATTTAGATTAGGCTTACAAGGCAAACCTGTAGCCATTCTCGATAATATTGAGATTGGTGAAGGTGTCCAAAAGAACATTGAAAATGAAGAATTTGGTTATTGTACTGAATTCATCGTACGTTTGACACCAGAGTTGATTGAAACATTTAGTGAATTGGAATTACGCGAACGTCTATCACGTTTGGGTGATTCAATCGTGGTTGTACAGGATGAAGAAATCGTCAAAGTACATATCCATACATTGACGCCAGGGGACGCCTTGAATTTAGGTCAACGTTATGGTGATTTCGTTAAATTGAAAATTGAGAACATGCAGGAGCAACATGAGCATCTGACGCATATGGCTCCTGAGTTGAAACCTGTTGTTAAAGAAAAACAAAAATATGCGATCATCGCGGTTGCGGCTGGAGATGGCGTCAAAGAATTGTTTGAATCTTATCGTGTCGATGTGGTCATTAGTGGTGGTCAAACCATGAATCCGTCGACTGAAGATTTCGTAGCAGCGATTCAATCGCTTAATGCGGAACACATCTTCATCCTTCCTAACAACTCAAATATCATTCTTGCGGCTCAACAAGCTGAATCTTTAATCGAGGATGCGGATGTACGTGTCTTACCAACCAAGAGCATTCCTCAAGGTTTAAGTGCTTGCATCATGTTCAACCCTGAAGTCAGTATTGATGAGAATGTTGCGGAAATGACTGAAGCCTTTAAGAATGTTAAAACAGCTATGGTCACTTATGCGATCAAAGACACCAGTTTTGAAGGTGTTTCGATTAGTGCGGGTGATTACATGGGTATTTTGGAAAAACAAATCATATGTAGCACCAATGATAAATTGGATGCGACTAAGAAATTGTTGTTAGAGGCTGTGAAAACTGAAGATGGTTTGATCACGGTATTGGTAGGTGAAGATGTCAGTAAGGAAGAACTTGCGGATATCGAAGCATTTATTGGTGAGCATTTCGATCACTGCGAAGTTGAAGTCACGCTAGGACAGCAACCAGTATATTCATTTATATTTGGAATTGAGTAAGAGGGCGTCAGCCCTTTTCTTTTATGGAACTGAAATACCTGAAACTGAGTACGAAAATGATTGAGAAATGTGCTGAAGCAGGATTCAATGAAATTGAAGATCTGCTTTGGTTTTTTCCTGTTCGTTATGAAGAGATTCGTCATAAGCCTTTTTCGGATTGGTTGGTTAATGATAAAGTATGGCTTGAGGGAATCATTGTAGATCCCTTCAAACAAGTTTATTTACCTAAGAATCGAAGTGTCACAAAGTTCCAATTTCAAAGTGAAGAAGGACTCTTTCAAGTTACGATTTTCAATCGACCTTGGTTGAAACTCAATCAACGAATTACACTTCAAGCTCGTTATGATGGTCAAAATCAGTTAACTGGACTTCAGTACAATGCACAAGCACTATTAGGTCAGCTGGGACTTGTACCTGTATATGCCTTGCGTAAAGAATTGACGCAAAAGGATATGCATAAGTTGATTGATAAAGCGTTAATGTTTCTTGATCAAAGCATTAAAGTTGATGTGCCTGATTTGTTTCGTGATCGATATCGATTATTGAGGTTGAAGGATGCACTACATTATATTCATAAGCCAAATACAATGGAAGCAGTTTTTCAAGCTTCACGAACGCTAAAATATGAAGAATTTCTTCGTTTTCAAACCAAGTTGCAATTGAATCGTTCGATAAATTTCAGCGGTCAGTTTGGTAAAGTTAAAGTATTCGATCGTAGGCATATTCAAGCTTGGATGAAACATCTTCCTTTTGAGTTGACTAAAGATCAGAATGAAGTTCTCAATGAGATATTGAATGATCTACAGTCAAAACAACGCATGAATCGACTTTTGCAGGGTGATGTAGGGAGCGGCAAGACCGTTATTGCGGCCTTGGCAATGTATGCGACTGCATTGGCACATTATCAAAGTGCTTTATTAGCCCCTACGGAAATTTTGGCACGTCAACATGCCGAAACACTTAAAACATATTTGCCTGATGCAATTCGTATTGAAGTTTTATATTCTTCGTTGTCGCAAGTGCAAAAACGTAAGATTCTAAGTGATCTTTTGAACAACGAGATCGATATTTTAGTTGGGACACATTCATTGATTCAAGAGGATGTTAAGTTTGCGAATTGTGGTCTGGTTGTAGCGGATGAACAACATCGTTTTGGTGTGAAGCAACGACAATTGCTGAGTGAAAAAGGGGATAAAGTAGATTTCCTTTTAATGAGTGCGACACCGATTCCGCGTACATTGGCAGCTGTTCTATTCAACGATGTAGAGATCTCAACGATTACAAATTATCATGCGTCCAAAATGAATACTCAAACAATCCTTGTTCGTGAAAACAGCATCAAACCCATCTATGCAGAACTTTTAGAACGGTTTGAAGCGAATGATCAAGTGTATTTTGTATGTCCAAGTATTGAACAAAGTGATCGTCCAACGAAAAGCGTTGAGCTTATTGCCGCAGCCCTTAAAAAAGGTTTACCGGCTCATATCCGCATCGGCATTTTACATGGAAAATTATCAGCAGAGGAGAAGGCACTTGTGTTGGAGCGCTTCTATGCTCACGAATATGATTGTCTGGTTACAACGACCGTCATTGAAGTCGGTGTAAACATTCAGTCTGCCAATACGATGGTTATCTATGACAGTGATCGATTCGGCTTATCACAGCTTCATCAATTGCGTGGTCGTGTTGGGCGCGGAAGTGTAGAAGGTCGCTGTTATTTATTAAGTGACAATGATGATGAGTTAAGCATGCAACGCTTAAATGTCTTAGTTGAGAGTCAAGATGGCTTTGAAATTGCAAATAAGGATTTGGCACTGCGGGGTCCTGGGGAAATCTTTGGTTTGAAGCAAAGTGGTGTTCCAAGCTTTTTGATTGCGAATGTCGTTACGGATCAAGCAATCTTAATGACAGCTCAGAAAGATGGTCAAGAAATCATGCATAGTCCAAGCAAGTTTAAGGATTGGTTGGATCAATGTCGAAAAGAACTTGAAACCCAAGTGGTGGATTAAGGTATAATAATCGTATGAATCTACAAGAATGGCTCAATCAACATCACATAAAGGTCAATGATCTTAAATCAATCGAACTGGCATTTATACATCGTTCTTATTTCCATGAGAATCCAAATCAATACAATGAGGATAATCAGCGTCTCGAGTTTATTGGAGATGCTGTATTACAATTGTGGTCTGCAAATCATCTTTTTCATCTTGTGCCAAAGTTGAATGAAGGTGAGATGACGAAGTTGCGTGCACAATTGGTGTGTGAACAATCGCTCGCACAAATCGCATTTAAACTTGAACTCAATCAGTTTTTAAAGCTTGGTCATGGTGAACGTATCGACCAAGGACAGAATCGTGATTCTACGGTTGCGGATATGTTTGAAGCTTTTTTAGGTGCACTTTATTTAGACTCAGGCTTTATGACAGTGGATAGTTTGTTAAGTGTTGTTTATCAGAATTTAGATGATTTCAAAGATGCTCGTTTGGTTAAGGATTTTAAGACTGAATTGCAAGAGTATGTTCAAGCGGATGATAAACGTACGATTGCTTATGTATTGTTAAATACAAGTGGACCTTCTAATCAAAGGACTTTTGAAATCAGTGTACAAATCGATGGGATTAGCTATGGAAAAGGAAAGGGCAGTTCAAAGAAACGAGCAGAACAATCGGCTGCACAGGAAGCTTTGAAGAAGTTGGTGAAATAAATGAAATATGAACTGTTTAATGAGGAAATAGGCTTAAGTTATGAAGAAGCTGTCAAAGAAGCTGAACGTTGCTTGAATTGTCGTCATAAGCCTTGTGTCGATGGTTGTGTTGCACATATGGAAATTCCTTCAATGATCAAAGCGTTTCTTGAAGGCCGTGGTGAAGAGGCGAAAGCGATCGCGGAAGCTAAAAATAGTTTTCCTGAATTTTGTGGACGTGTTTGTTATCAAGATATTCAGTGTGAGGCTAAATGTGTTCGCATGAAACAGAACGCACCGGTCAAGATAGGTTTGATTGAGCGTTTTATTGCGGATCATTATGCATCGCTAAAATCAGTTCAAACGAAAATCAATAAGAAGTTTGCAATCATTGGTTCAGGTCCATCTGGCTTAGCTTGTGCTTCAGCACTGATTCAAGCTGGTTTTGATGTGACTGTTTTTGAAAAGAAGGCGATCTTAGGGGGGGTTTTGAAGTTTGGTATTCCACCTTATCGCTTACCCAATCAAGTTGTCGACAATCGGATTCAAGAGCTAATGGATCTTGGAGTTAAATTTCAAATCGAAGAAAACTTTGGTAGAACACGGAATTATCATGATTTGTTTAGCGAAGGATTTGTAGGCATGTATCTTGCCATGGGCGCTTCGAAGCAAAATTTCGGTAAAATTGAAGGTTCTGATCATTACAAAGTCATTGGTTGGAAGCAATTCTTAAGTATTTTGAATATTGGTGAAAATTCATTCCATGAACATTTTGCACACATAAAGCGTCTTTGTGTTGTAGGCGGTGGAAATGTTGCGATGGATGTAGCGATCAGTGCTGCGAAGTTTGGGATTGAAACACATCTCGTATATCGTCGTACCATCGATTTGATGCCTGCACGCAAAGCTGAAGTTGAAGAATGTCTCCATCTCGGTGTGCATGTCCATGAGTTATGTGACCCTGTCAAAGTAAGTGAAATTGATGATGCGATTCATGTCGAGTGTAAACGTACGCAATTGATCAAAGTGGATGAACAAGATCGCGGAACAATCGTCGATGCGGAAGGACGTTTCGGCTTGGATGTGGATTTGATGGTCATGGCAATTGGTTCAAGTGTAAAACGTTTGAATTTTGAAGGTTTAGCTTTGGATGGCCAAGGTCGCATCTTAGTTGATGAGCATTATGAAACGAATATTCCAGGTGTTTTCGCGGCAGGCGATGTAGTTACAGGTCCTAAAACAGTTATCCATGCCTTGGCAGCAGGAAAACTTGCAGCTGAAAAGATCATAGAAAGATATCAATAAAAAATGTTAGATTTAAAACCACTTATCGATAAAATGAATTTAGACTTGCTTGATCAAGTCTATTTCAATGATGCACATATTCAACGAATCCAATTTTATCGTGAGGAACGCCGTGTAGTTTTAGAGTTGAAGTTGAAACAGAATCTTACTTTTGATTTATATCAAAAGTTTATTCAAGAGTTAGAGAAGATTCTTGGAGTAAGAACATCCTTATGTTTGATTGTAGAAGACAACGATCTAACTCAAAAAGATCTTCAACGTTATGTCAATCATTGCATTGATGAGCATCATTGGAATCTTTTACAAGCAAATCGTTTGTATACCTTTGAGCAAGATGCGCTCTATTTCATGGTTGAAACAAATGTGGATGCGAAATTAATGGATCAACAATTGTCTGAACTATCGAATGCTTTGCGAATTTATGGTATTGATTACCTTTGTAAACAACGTGTTGCTTTACAATCTACTGAAATTGAATCCGTGCCTGTAATTATTCAAGAAGAGCCGGAATTTAATAAAAGTCCAATCAAATCAAAACGCATTAAAAAAGAAGATAGTTTATTGGTTCCACTTAAAGACTGTGTTTTAGGTATGAAAGGAATCAAGATTCAAGGCAAAGTTTTCAACATTGAAAGTCAATGGATCAAGAATAATACGACACTAAGACAAACCGTGTTCTTGCATGATGAAGAAGATGCTTTATCATTCAGTCAGTTTTTAGATAATAAAGATGAAATCGAAAAGTTCGGTTTACTTAAAAAAGGGGATTGTCTCGAAATCTTTGGAGATATCATCTATGACAATTTCAACAAAGACATTCAGATTCAAGTTCGTGATGTCCGTATCATTCCAGATTGGATGAAACGTTCGGATGAGGCTAGTGATAAACGAATCGAGTTGCATCTTCATACAAACATGTCTGAGATGGATGGTGTATCACCGATTGAAGCCTATGTTCAACAAGCTTATGATTGGGGCCATGAAGCGATCGCAATCACGGATCATAATTCAGTACAGGCATATCCAAAGGCTCAAAAAGCGGTTGAAGCTTTGAATAAGAAAAACCCAAATCGTAATTTCAAGATGATTTACGGCTTGGAAATGAATATGGTTGAAGCGAGCTATTCAATTGTCCAGAATCCAAAAGGTCAAAGTCTTCATGATACAACATACATAGTACTGGATTTGGAGACAACCGGGCTTTCATCCCATTTTGATGCGATCATTGAGTTTGCGGCCATCAAGGTACAAGCAGGTATGATCGTGGATCGTATCCAAATGTTTGTGAATCCTAAACGAAAACTAAGCTCGTTCATCATTGAAAAGACACATATCAAGCAAAGTGATGTGGATTCTGCTCAAGAGCTTCATGATGCCATCGACACATGGTTGAAGTTCATTGGCGATGGAGTGATCTTGGCACATAACGCAAGCTTTGATATCGGGTTTTTGAATGCGGCATTGAATCGTTTGAATAAACCAACTTTAAACAATACAATCATTGATACATTGGATTTGGCCAAAGCTTTACTAAAAGATAAGAAATATTATCGTTTGGGTGTTGTGGCTAAACATTTTAAGATTCCATACGATGATGCGGGTGCCCATCGTGCAGATTATGATACGGAAGTTCTTTTACAGGTGTATCAGAAGATGTTGGTTCATGATGCATGTTTAGGCTTGAAGTCGGTTGATCAACTCAATCAATTGGATCAGAGTCTTGCTTTTCAGAAAAATATGAAAAATCATGTCAATTTATTAGCTAAGAATCAAGCTGGATTGAAAGCCATCTTTGAACTGGTTACGATTGCACATACAGATCGTTTAACGAATTCAAGTTCAAATCGCGCAGAAAACGATGGAATGAGTGAACCACGGATCACGCGTGCTGACATCATTCGTTTACGTAAGGATGTCCTGGTTGGAAGTTCTTGTTTCAATGGAGAACTCTTTGAGTTAGCTGCCAATCGTTCTGATAACGAATTGTTTGAAGCCATTAAATTCTATGATTACATCGAGGTTCAAGCGCTCGAAAACTATCGACCGCTTGTTGAAAGCGGAAGCGTTCCGGATATGGGACGTTTGAAGGCTGTTCTGACACGTTTGATACAAGCATCCATCAAACTTCAGAAACCGGTTGTCGCAACAGGCGATGCGCATTATCTCAATCCCATGGATAAGAAGTTTAGAGATGTTTATATCCAAGCCAAGGGCGTTGGGGCAGGACGTCATCCCTTGTATATCTATAACGAAGTTCGTCGCAAATCAAGTGTCGCACCTGATCAACATTTCAGAACGACTGATGAAATGTTAGAAGCTTTTGCTTATTTAGGTACAGACTTAGCATACCGTTTGGTCGTACTCAATCCTCGTTTCATTTCCAATCAAATCGAAACGGTCTATGCAATTAAAAAGGATCTTTATACACCAAGCATTGAAGGTGCGGATGATAAGCTTCGTACACTTGTTTATGCGAATGCAAATACAATTTATGGTAATGAGCTCCCAGAGATCGTTGTCGATCGAATCGAGAAAGAATTAAATTCGATCATCACCCACGGCTTTGGCGTCATATATTACATCGCTCATTTACTGGTTAAAAAATCAATCGAAGATGGTTATTTAGTCGGTTCGCGTGGTTCAGTCGGTTCCTCATTGGTTGCGACACTTGCGAATATCACCGAAGTCAATCCTTTAGCACCGCACTATGTTTGTATGCAGTGCCATCATAGTGAGTTTGTTTTAGATGGAAGTGTGGATAGTGGTTACGATTTGCCAGATAAGAAGTGTCCTGTTTGTGGAACGGATATGCATATGGATGGGCACGATATTCCGTTTGAAACCTTTTTAGGATTTGAAGGGGATAAAGTTCCAGATATCGATTTAAACTTCTCTGGGGATTATCAAGATAAAGCGCATGCATATACCAAGGTGCTCTTTGGTGAGGATCACGTTTATCGTGCTGGTACGATTTCGACGGTTGCTCAACGTACTGCTTTTGGTTATGTAAAAGGTTATCTAGAAGAAATGGGATTAGAGGGTAGCTTACGTCAAGCCATGATGAATTACATGGCGTCGGGTTGTGAAGGTGTCAAACGTACTTCTGGTCAACATCCAGGAGGCATCATCGTCATTCCTCAAGACAACGATGTGCATGATTTCACACCTGTACAGTACCCTGCGAATAAGGCTCAATCGGAATGGTTGACCACTCACTTTGAATTTGCGGACATTCATGACAATGTCTTGAAGCTAGACATCTTAGGGCATGTGGATCCAACAGCCATGAAGATGTTGCAACGCTTGACAAATGTCGATGTACGTACGATTCGAATGAATGATAAAGCTGCGATATCTGTCTTCAATTCGATTGAAGCACTTAAAATCATCAATCCACATTACAATGAGAAAACAGGTGCAGTTGGATTACCAGAATTTGGTACGGGCTTTGTCCGTCAGATTCTTGAGATGACACATCCACAAAACTTCTCTGGTTTGGTCCGTGTTTCTGGTTTGTCCCATGGGACAGATGTCTGGTTGAACAATGCTAAAAATTTAATTGATGAAGGCTATCCATTTAGTGATGTCATTGGGTGTCGAGATGACATCATGGTTTACTTGATCCATAAGGGTTTACCAGCTAAATCAGCTTTTGATATCATGGAATCGGTTCGTAAAGGGCGTGGTTTAAGAGATGAATGGAAAGCACTCATGGCTCAACACGCAGTTCCAGAGTGGTATATTCAATCGTGTTTGAAGATCAAGTACATGTTTCCGAAGGCACATGCGGTTGCCTATGTCTTGATGGCAGTACGTGTCGCTTGGTTCAAAGTCAATTATCCTTTAGCATATTATGCAAGTTACTTTAGCTTAAGAGCTACTTCACATGAATATGAAACCTATATCTTAGGTGAAGCTAAGATCTTAGAGCGCTTAAAAGATATCCAACGTCGACTTAATGACAATCGACTTAAAAATACGGTGTCGCATAAAGAAGCAGAATTGTTTGGAAGCTTGGAAGTTGCGTATGAGATGTTGTCACGGGGCTATCATTTCAGTCATTTGCAATTGAATGCATCTCTTGCCAACGAATTCTCAATCGATCCAAAGGATCCAAAGGCTTTGATTCCTCCATTCACAATCGTCGATGGTTTGGGTGAGAATGTAGCGAAATCCATCGTTGAAGCACGTGAATTACGTCCGTTCATATCAAAGGAAGATGTCATGGCTCGCACCCAAGTTAACAATACGACAATCAAGAAGTTTGAACTGTATGGTTTATTGGATCATTTAGATGATCAGAATCAGATGAGCTTGTTTTAAACTTGCATTTTAGTGCGATTTTGTGTATTATGATTGCGTAGATGAGAAAAAAGGAGTGGTTCGCCACTCCTTACTTATTGTTTAAGGAGAATATGGAACTAAAAGAAATTGAAGCATTGATTAAGCCCGCCTTATTGAAACACAAGGTTGAACTAGCAGAGTTGAAATGGACCCAAGAAGCGTCCATGCGAATCCTGCAATGTGCTGTGATGTTTGAAGATGGAACGATGGATTTAGACACTTGCACATTGATTGCATCGGACATCTCACCCTTGTTGGATGAAAGTCCTCTTAAGGAGATGAAGTATTTTCTTGAAGTCTGCTCACCTGGTGCTGAACGTGAGTTAAAAGATGACTTTGATATCAAGCGATCCATACTAAAGGAAGTCAGAATCTTATTTCATCATCCGCTTGAAAAAGCCTTGGAATGGAATGGTACTTTGATGGACTATGATGGTGTCACAGGCTTGCTTCAGGTTCAAATAAAAGCACGTAAAAAATTATTGAAGTTTGAGAAAGAAAATATTGCTAAGATTAACTTGGCAGTGAAAATCTAAGGAGAGGCGCATGAATTTTAAAGATTTCTTAGCTGCAATGCAAGCTTTGGAAGGGAATCGAAACATTACGAAAGAGATTGTTTTGGAAGCGTTGAATGAAGCTTTAGCCAAAGCCTATCGTAAACACATCGAAATTCCAGATGCATTGGTAAAGGTTGATATCGATCATCACACAGGCGAAGTCAATTTGTATCAACAATACACGATTGTCGAAGAAGTTGAAGATGATGAGTTGGAAATTGGTTTGAAAGAAGCTCAAGCCATTAATCCTGAATATCAATTGGGTGAGTTGCATAATATCAAAGTAAACATTGATGAACTGGGTAGAGCGGCTGCTCTTTTGGCGAAGAACGTCATGAAGCAGAAGATCCGTGAAGCTGAAAAGAAAGCTGTTTACGATGAGTACATTGATAAACTTGATGAAATGGTCATTGGGATCGTTGAATCGGTAGAAGAGAAGTTCGTCGTCGTCAATTTGGGTAAAACTTTAGCGATGATGCCAAAAGCGGCTCAAATTCCAGGTGAAGCGTACAAAGAAGGCCAAAAAATTCGATTGGTCATCACTGAAGTAACCAAAGACACCAAGGGTGCTCAAGTTTTGGTTTCACGTGCGGATACGAAACTTGTCAAACGTTTGTTTGAAAAAGAAGTCCCTGAAATCTTCCAAGGGATTGTTGAAATCAAAGCAATCGCACGCGAAGCTGGAGAGCGCACCAAAATGGCCGTTTTCTCAAAACGTGATGATGTCGATCCAATCGGTGCATGTATTGGGCCTCGTGGTTCACGTGTTCAGGTCGTTATCGAAGAGTTGAAGGGTGAGAAGATCGACATCTTTGAATGGCGTGAAAACATCATTGAACTGATCAAAAATGCTCTGAGTCCTGCACAAATTCTAGCTGTTATCCAAAGTGAAGAAAAACGCGGAATCGTGGTTGTGGTTGAAGATGATCAACTTTCCTTAGCAATTGGTAAAAAAGGTAAGAATGCACGTCTTGCGGTACGTTTGACGGGTATGAAGATCGATATCAAATCACGTACGGATATTGAAGCTGAAGGTCGTGATTGGAATCGTGAGGCACAAGCATTCTCATTAGAGCAAGAAGCGAAGATCGTCGAACGTAAGGCACGTAAACTACAAGAAGAACGTGCTAAACAAGCTGAACTTGAAGCGGCTAAGCAACAAGTCTATTCTGAGATCGTTGAAGATTTGACACTAAAAGATGAAGAAAGTTCCGATTTCTACGAAGAAAAAGAATATGTTCCTTCTGAAACCTTGGTTGTGGAAACACCTGTCGTCAAGGAAGTCAAAGCAGAAAAACCAAAAGAAGAACCTAAACCTAAACGTGAACGTAAGCCTCTAGAAGTTCGTCATGATTATGTTTCTAAGTTTGAAGCGATTGCCGATAACAAGCCTGTTCCTGAGAAGAAGGAGCCTTTGAAACGTAAGACGAAGAAGCAGGAAGAAGAAGAAAGACGTTTACGCGGTTCTGAGTTGAAGAAAGACAAGGATTACGAAATCAAGATTGAATACACTGAAGAAGAGCTTGCTGAAATCGCTCGTAGCGAAGCAGCTGAGAAATCACAGTGGGAAGATGAAATTGATTTCGATGAATTTGAAGATTATTATGAGGATGAAGAATAAAGGAGGTTTTGATGAAGAAAATTCCTTTAAGACGTTGTGTTGCGACGATGACGCAAGCTCCCAAGAAAGAGTTGTTGCGAATCGTCAAAACACCTGAAGGTGAAGTGAAGATCGATCTTTCAGGTAAAGCGAATGGACGCGGTGCTTATCTCTTAAAGTCCTATGAGGCTTTAGAGGTCGCACGTAAGAAGGGTTCATTGGCACGTGCTTTAGAATGTGAGATTCCCGGACGTTTATTTGATGAAATCAAGGATTACTTAGATGGCATTCAATGATTATGCGTTTCTCGGCATCATCAAACGCGCCAATGCGTTGGTGAGTGGCGATCGCATGCTTGAAGGCATCCGCAATAAAAAGGTCTATTTGGTCTTGTTGAGTAATGATGCTTCATTACGTAGTCAAAAAGTGATTCGTGATAAATGTTCGTTTTATGGAATTCCTTTGCTTGATGATTTGGATGGTCAGTTGTTGCATGCAAACATCAATCAGACTGCCATTGCAATTGGAATCACAAATATTGATATGGCAAATAAAGTATTAAAAGAAAGTAGGTGATTTTTATGGGGAGACCCGTAAGAAGAAACAACAAGAAGCCGCGTAAAGGAACTACGCAAAGAGAGTTTAAGCCACGTGCTGAACTCGTAACGAAGATTGCATATGAAGAGGGGATTACGGTTAGTGAACTTGCTGAGAAGTTGAATAAAAACTCCAGCGATCTCATTAAATTATTGTTCATGTTGGGTAAGATGGTTACCATCAATTCCAATTTAGATGATGAAACGGTTCAACTCATTTGCATGGAATACAATGTAGAAGTCACTAAAGAAGAAGCTGTTGATGAGGATAGTTTGGAAGATATTGACATCGACGATCCAAAAGATTTATTGGAACGTTCTCCAATCATCACCATCATGGGCCATGTCGACCATGGTAAAACCAGTTTATTGGATGCGATTCGTAAAACGAAGGTTGTGGATGGCGAACACGGTGGCATCACACAACACATTGGTGCTTATCAAGTCACCGTCAATGGTAAGAAGTTGACGTTCTTGGATACTCCAGGTCATGAAGCTTTTACATCCATGCGTGCGCGTGGTGCTAAAGTAACAGATATCGTCATCATCGTCGTTGCAGCGGATGATGGAGTCATGCCTCAAACACGTGAAGCCATTGATCATGCGAAAGCAGCTGGGGTGCCCATTATTGTTGCGATCAACAAGATTGATAAACCTGGCGCAAATTTTGAGAAGATTTACAATGCTTTAGCTGATTTGGATTTAACACCTGAAGAATGGGGTGGAGAAGTCATGTTCTGTAAGCTTTCTGCTAAAACAGGTGAAGGCATTCAAAACATGTTGGAATCCATTTTAGTTGTATCAGAAGTTCAAGATTTAAAGGCAAACCCAAACCGTATGGCTACGGGTTCGGTAATCGAAGCTCGTTTAGATAAAGGCAGAGGTCCTGTCGCAACCCTATTGGTTCAAAATGGTACCCTGCATGCTGGTGATATCTTGGTTGTTGGGGCGTGTTTTGGTAAAGTCCGTAAAATGACGGATGATCGTGGTCGTGAGATCAAAGATGCCAAACCTTCAATGCCAGTTGAAATCATTGGTTTGAATGATGTTCCTGTTGCAGGTGATATTTTCAAAGTCTTTGACAATGAAAAGAAAGCACGTGCACTTGCTGATCGTCGTTCGCAAGTCAAGATTGATGCTGAACGTAAAGGAAGTTCTTCTGTTAGTTTGGAAGAATTATCGAAGGCAATTGAAGATGGTAATCTTCAAGAAATCAACATCATCGTCAAAGCAGATGTTCAAGGTTCAGCGGAAGCCATCAAGCAAGCGTTGGAGCGGATTGATGTTGCGACGGTTCGTATCAATGTTATTCGCTCTACTGTAGGCGCAATTTCGGAATCTGACATTATGTTGGCTTCGGCAAGTAATGCGATCGTCATGGGCTTCAATGTTCGTCCTGATGCGGTTGTACGTCGAAAAGCGGAAGAAGAAGGCATTGATATTCGTTTATACAATGTCATCTACGATGCCGTCAATGAGATGGAAAGTGCGATGAAAGGCTTACTTGCACCGGTATATAAAGAAGTTGTATTAGGCCAAGCATCTGTTCGTCAACTCTTTAGAGTTACTAAAGTTGGAACCATCGCAGGTTGCATGGTTACCGATGGTAAGCTTGTTCGTGATGCGAAAGTTCGTATCATTCGAGACGGTACCGTTGTTTACACAAGCAAGTTAGGTACTTTGAAGCGTTTCCAAAACGATGCGAAAGAAGTAGCAGCTGGATATGATTGTGGTTTAACGATTGATGGATTCAATGATATTAAAGAAAACGATGTCATTGAAGCATTTGAGGATCGTGAAGTTCCTCAAGTCTAGGAGGTATCAATATGGCGATACGCCAACAAAGAATTGCACAAGTCATTCTTAAAGAAGTTTCAGAGATGATTCAGTTTGAAATCAAGGATCCAGATATTGGTTTTGTGACCATCATGGATGTCGAGATGACAAATGATTATTCACTTGCAAAGTTGTATGTGACGTTTCTCGATAAAGAAAAGGGAGCAGATCTACAATTAAAAGCACTCAACGGTTATGCAAAGCAGATCCGTGGAGCACTGGGTAAAAAATTGATGATTCGAAAGATTCCAGAAATCAAATTCTTAGTTGATTCGACATTCGAACAAGGTAAGAAAATTGATGACATCATCGACTTGTTGCAGAAACAAAGACAGAATTAGAGGGTTATCCCTCTTTTTTTATTGAATCTTAAACGATATGTGCAATGCTTGCAAAGTTCTTCTGAGCATTGGTTTTGATTGAAAGAACGATTGAATATAGTCAAACGTTCATCATTGATTATGGATATGAAGCTGTTTTGGTGGATATTTCCCAATTTCAATAATCCATTCGCATCTAAACAACAGGGTGTTACCGTTCCGTCTGCTAATATCGCAATGAGTTTGGTTCCGGAGTGACAATAACCTTGATTGGAGACAAATGGATTATCAAAAGATGGCCATGTAAATGTATCATCGAGGTCGATGAAAAGATTGGTTGCGATTTTACTTCTCTTCATTGGGAGTTGATCAATCGCTATACCAATAAGTTGTGAAAGTTTTGATCGAGCGTCATGATCATCAAATCGCCAGATTCTTAGAAAGAGTGAGAAATGATGTATTGCTGAATCTTGAATCAACTGCTTAAGCACTATATGATTTCGATCAAGTTCATTGATTTGAAGTGCATGCAAAGAGACACTTAATTGAACAAGGGCTGGGTGTTGGTATAACGCGTAATCAACACGGTTTAGATAGGTTCCATTGGTGACCAGATGTACCTTTAATTTGGCTTCATGCGCTAAGTCCATGAACTCCAATAGATTTGGATGCATAAAAGGTTCACCTTGAACATGAAGATAGATATGTTGTGTATGGTCTTTGATTTCTTGCATGACGTGCTTAAATTCATCGAGCGTCATCATCTTAGGTGAACGTTTGTTCTTTAAGCAGAAGACACAATTTAAGTTACATGTATTGGTGATTTCGATATAGATTCGTTGGAACATAGTGTTATTCTAACATTTGCATTAAAAAAGCGGAACTTAATCCGCTATTGGTTTCTAAACCTTTGTAAGAATTCTTTTGTACGCTCTTGTTTGGGGTGATTGAAGAGTTCATCTGGAGTTCCTTCTTCAAGAATGATGCCACTATCCATGAAAAGTACACGATCGGAAACTTCTTTCGCAAAAGCCATCTCATGAGTCACGATCATCATCGTTCGATGTTCTTTTGCCAATGATTTGATGACATGTAGAACTTCACCAACCATCTCAGGATCCAAAGCACTTGTTGGTTCATCAAATAGGAGGACCTTTGGTTCCATACACAAGGTTCTAGCAATGGCGACACGTTGTTTCTGACCACCAGAGAGTGTCATGACAGAAGCGTTCGCAAAGCTTGCCAAACCGACTTTGTCGAGGATTTCCATTGCGAGTTGTTCCGCATCTGAACGTTTCTTTTTGAGGACTTTGACTTGTCCGATGACACAATTTTCAAGGGCTGTGAGATGTGAGAACAAGTTGAAGGATTGAAAGATCATGCCCACTTGTGCACGATATTGATTGATGCCTTTGATTGAACTGAGAATGTCTTTTGATTCAAACTTGATGGTTCCAGATTGATAGGATTCTAAGAGATTGATGCATCGTAATAGCGTACTTTTTCCACTGCCGCTTGAACCGATGACACTGATGACTTCGCCTTTATTGACACTTAAGCTGACATCTTTAAGAACTTCAAGTTTTCCAAAGCGTTTTACAAGATGTTCGATTTCAATGATCATTGCTTTGGCTCCTTAGTTTTAAAATGGCCTTTGATTAAAGGTGTTGTTTGACTTGATGGTCCATCGAAACCCGATATCTGCATCTTGCCTTCAATGTATTTAAGAATCAAGGTTGTGGAATAAGTTAAGAATAGATAGATCAAGGCTGAAACGAAGAATGTATCACTGAAACGATAGATAATGCCTGCAACCGTTGTGGACTGGAAGAACAACTCTGTGACACCAATGACATTCAATACAGAGGTATCTTTGATATTGACGACGAATTCATTACCAATTGCTGGGAATGCATTCTTAATTGCTTGTGGTAGAATGACAAATACCATTGTTTGGGTATTGTTCATGCCAATGGAGCGAGCTGCTTCGTTTTGACCTTTATCCAAGGATTGTATGCCTGAGCGGATGATTTCAGCCATGTAGGCACCGGTATTGATGGATACGATGACAATACCCGCTAATAATTTTGAGTTCTTGAAGATGGGTAGGAATGCGTTATAGATGAAGACTGCTTGAACCATCATCGGTGTACCACGGAAAACTTCAACATAGACCGATGTAATAATGCGTACAACTTTGACAATCCAATGTTTTAGCTTTGAATCATAATCATATACGGGTAGGGCACGTAGAATACCGATACCCAAGCCGATGATCAAACCGATGATTGTACCGCTCAGTGCGATATATAAGGTGTTTTTTGCTCCAAAGAAGAAGAGCGAACCGTACTTTGAAAAGATGTAGCCGGCCGCTCCAAAGAGATCTTGTGGAATTTTACTTAAAAGGGTAATCATTCACCCTCTGGTTGACGTTGAATGGCATCTTTCATCCATTCCGCACGAGTTTCTTCACTAATGTTCGCAAGCACTTCATTGATTGTTTCTAAAAGTTCAACGCTGTCTTTTGCGACTGCAACCGATACGGTCGTATCTTCAAAGCTTGTCGTAAAACCATTGCCTTCCGCAAAGCTGATGATCTTTAAATCAGGATTGGAAGCAACGATACTCAATGCAACTGGGTATTCCGAAACCATCGCATCGAATTCTTTATTGACGACTGAATTGGTTAATAAAGCGAAACTGCCTAAAGGTGTACCATGAACGACACTTGGCACTTGATCGACAACTGTATCATGGAAGGTTCCTTTTTGTGCCACAACACTGGCACCTGTGAAATCAACCAAAGCGGATGCATTTGCGAATGCGGAATCATTACGAACGATCAAGACCAAGTCAGACGCATAATATGGGGTTGAGAAACTAACGGATTCACGACGTTCTGCCGTATCGGTCATACCTGCAACGATCATATCGATCTCACCATTGTTTAAAGCATCAATCAAACCTTCCCAAGCAATTTTCTTAACGATGAGTTCTTGGCCAACTTCGGCTGCGATTGCTTGCGCGATTTGAACATCATAACCATCACAATAGCCTGTTCCTTGCTCATTGTTGATGAGAAGTGCTGTTTCACTGCTTTCTACTTGTGTCCAGTTGAAAGGTGCATAAGCACATTCCATACCGACATAGAGAACATCTTCCTCTGCTGGTGCAGCTGTACATGCGCTAAGGCTTAAACTGAGTAAGGCTAATAATGTGACTAATTTTTTCATATTCTTGCTCCTTTTCGTTAAACAAAAGATCGCATCTATAACGCGACCTTTGTACTTTAGGTGTTTGTTATAGCGCCCTTCAAATTGAAGGAGTGTCATGAATCTTATTCATGACCCCACGAGTCATCTTGCCAGATGGATCGTTCGGCGACGGTTGCCTTTCCTAAAGTTCATTGCTTGCCAGCTCACTTTAGTACTCTTCTGCGTCGCTACCTCTATATATCTTTTGTCCTTAAGAGTATAAGTATAATCTATTCCTTTGTCAAGCCCTTGACCCAAAGTTTTGTTTGTTCTGTGTTGTGAAGCATCTTAATAAAGTTATCATGCGCAGTAGGGTAGGTTCTATACAATTCATGTAGCCATTCTTTAATGTCTTGACGTTTCGTATATCCATCCATTGGACATCCAGATTTTTTAACAGGCAATCCAAGATTTTCTGTATTTGCTATGATTTCAGATTCTTTGATGTAGACAAAAGGACGAATGAAATCAATTTTCGACTCACTCATATACATCTTGGGATCAAATGTATTCAATTTGCCACCAAAGATTGCATTTAGAAACAAAGTTTCAATCGCATCATCCGCATGATGGGCAAAGGCTACTTTATTGCATTTAAGATCCAGAGCATTTTGAATGACGATCCCTTTCTTGAATTTCGAGCAAAGAGAACATTGAATGCGATCGTCTTTTTTATTCAATTCGAGGATTTCGCTGACCTGAGATGGGAAGATATGATTCTCAATTCCATGCGCATCAAAGAATGTTTTGACGGGTTGATAATCTTCACCTGCAAAACCAAGATCAATGTGAATACCAATCAACTTGAAGTTCTTCCTTGACTTGATTCGGTATTCTTCAAGCGCATAAAGTAACAGAGTTGAATCTTTACCACCACTTAAACCTACAGCGATGACATCATCGTCATTGAACATCGCATAATCTTTATCTGCTTGACCTATTTTCTTAATCAGTGTTTTCATAAGCATATCTTTCTTTCATAATCAGGATTCTATTGTATAATAGTCTAGGTTAACGAACAACAATGCAAGGCTTAATATTAATCAATAAACCACAAGATATGACGTCATTCGATGTCGTAGCCGTGGTACGTAAAACACTCAATATAAAAAAGATAGGTCATGCGGGGACTTTGGATCCCAATGCCGAAGGCTTATTGATCATTCTTGTGGACAAGGCAACCAAAGCCTTGCCATTTTTAGCATTAAATCGAAAAACGTATCTTGCTCAACTTCGTTTTGGGATTAAAACAAATACAGGCGATATCTGGGGCGATGTGATTGATAGAGATGAGTCACTGAATATTGATGAATCGAAAATTGATCGTGTCCTTAAATCATTTTTGGGAATCACCAAACAGACACCGCCTAAGGTCTCGGCTATCTCCATCAAAGGCAAACGCCTGTATGAATATGCGCGTGCCAATATTGATGTAGAAATTCCTGAGCGAGAGATTGAAATATTCAATATCGAGAAAATCGCGTATGAAGAGGGTGTTCTAACATTTAAAGTTGAATGTTCAAGTGGAACGTATATACGTAGTCTTTGTGAAGACATTGCAATTAAATTGGATACGCTTGGAACGATGCAAGCACTGACAAGAACTTCAATTGGCCAATATCAGATTGAAGATGCAATCGATATCACTACATTACGTAATGGCGACTATAGATTGTTGCCAGTGATTGATGCGATTGAATTGGATAAAGTAGAAGTTGAGAATGTTGTGGATGTTAAGAATGGAAAGACATTGAATTTGAAACATACTTCCGATGAGATATTGATAACACATCAAAATGAATTGATTGCCGTTTATCATTATCGAGAAGAAGATGGCTTATATCATTGTGTAAGAGGGTTATGGTAGATGATAGAAATTAAACTAGGGGCTGAAAAACAAACATTTGAGCAAACAATGGCTGCGTGTATCGGTTATTTTGATGGCTTTCATTTAGGTCATCAAAGCCTATTCAATAAAACTTTGGCCATTGCTAAACGAAACAATCGCTTGTCTGCGATCATTAGTTTTGATCCAGATCCATGGGTTGTCATACATAAGGTTCCAAATGCGAATCATCTGACGACCATAGAAGATCGTAAACGTTTGGCGGCTGCTTTGGGCTTTGATGTTTGGATCAGCATACAATTTGATGAAGAAATGGCCAATTTGGATCCTTTAGTATTTTTAGAAAAACTTTGGGATTTGAAAATTGAAGATTTGGTTTGTGGCTTTGATTTTAAGTTTGGAAAAAATGGTTTAGGCGATGTTCAGTTTTTGAAACGGAATGAATCTGAATCTTTTCATGTCCATGAAGTATCGGAATATCAAGTCAATCATGAAAAGGTGAGTAGTACTCGCATCAAGATTGCTCTGAAAAATGGTGAAATGGATCTTGTTTCACAATTGTTGGGACGTTTTTATGCCCTACATGGTGAAGTAGTTGGTGGGCGACAGATTGGGCGTAAGATTGGATATCCTACCGCAAACCTTGAAGTAGATCCAGAATATGTTCTTCCAAAGATGGGCGTCTATGCTGGTTTTGTGAACATTGATGGACTTCAATTTGGAGCCATGATAAGCATTGGTTTAAACCCAACTGTAAAGAGCGATAAACTTGTTTCTATCGAAGCACATATCTTTGATTTCGATCGTGATATCTATCATAAGAATGTAGATTTTGTCTTTGTTCATTATCTAAGACCAGAGTTAAAATTTGCAAATCTTGATGGCTTGATTGAACAACTTAAGCTTGATGAAATTGATTCACGACGCTACTTGAAAGATAAGCGTATCTAATTCTAAATGTAAAATATTGTAAATTGTTGAAAAAATACTTGCAATATATTTCTTGTTCTGTATAATGTGTCCATAAGCGATGAACAAAAGTAGTAGCTGATCAACTTTCTTAGAGCGACTTGTGTAAGGTGAAAGACAAGATGAAGGTCCAGTGAACGTGTTTGGGAGCTTGTGATACGACGTAAGAAGGATCACACGTATGGCTGCGTTAAAGTTTCGAGATGTCAGGTCAATGATCTGAAATTAAGGTGGTACCGCGTTTCACACGTCCTTTGTATGGGGCGTTTTTTATTTGGAGGAACTATGAACATAAAATTCGAATTAATTTATCCTTACATACCTTATCTGCTTGGAGGCATTCTTGTCACTTTGCAGATCGCAATTGCGGCCGCATTGCTGGGTTCTTTATTGGCGTTGATTTTTAGTTTATTAAGTAGAAGAGGTGGTATCACTCAGTTTTTAATCAAAGCCTTCATTGATTTCTTCCGGGGGACGCCCTTGTTGTTTCAATTGGCATTCTTCCATTATGGGATACCACAACTTACAGGATGGATTCCAACACCTTACATATCTGCTTTAGTCATTTTCTCACTAAACTCCAGTGCTTATCTCTCAGAAATTTTGAGAGCTGGTATTGAGAGCATTGATAAAGGTCAAATTGAAGCAGCGCATGCTTTGGGTGTTCGAAATTGGGACATCACCTTCAATATCATCATTCCACAGGCTTTACGTAACGTCTTGCCTGCGATTATGAATGAATTCATCACATTGGTTAAAGAAACCTCCGTTGTCTCCATGATCAGCTTAACGGACATCATGCGACGACAACAGATCGTAAGTGCGGCAACGTATCGCTTCTTTGAACCTTTGTTGATCATTGGCCTAATTTATTTAGGTTTGAATATCATCTTAAGCAATGTGGGCAAGATGCTGGAAAGGAAGTTACGTTATGATTAGTCTACAAAACATTAGTAAGAAGTTTGATGATACAACGGTTTTGAATAACGTCAATGTGACTTTCGAAGCGGATAAGACCTATGCCATCATTGGATCCAGTGGGGCTGGTAAAAGTACTTTGCTGAGATGCATCAATCTTTTAGAAAAACCAACCCAAGGACAAGTCATTGTCGATGGGATTGACATTGTCAAAGAGAAAGGTCAACTCTATTCAATTCGTGAAAAGATTGGGATGGTTTTCCAGAACTTCAATCTCTTCGCTCATATGCGTGCTAAAGAAAATGTGATGTACGCGCTCTTGAAAGTTAAGAAGATGAGTAAGGAAGATGCTGAGAAAGAGGCGATCTTACAATTGGAACGTGTTGGATTAGGACATCGTTTGAACAATTATCCGCATCAGTTATCGGGTGGTGAAAAACAACGTGTTGCGATCGCGCGTGCCTTAGCGATGCATCCCAAAGCCATGTTGTTTGATGAGCCAACGAGTGCTTTGGATCCAGAGATGACGCAAGAAGTATTGAAGGTCATCAAATCATTGAATCATCGCGGAATGACGAATGTGATCGTAACGCATGAGATTAAGTTTGCTCAAGAAGTCGCGGATGTCATTATTTTTATGAATCAAGCAGAAATATTAGAAATCACAGATACCAAGGAATTCTTCAAGCAACCAAAAACTAAAAGAGCACAAGAATTCTTGGCGAATATGATTTAAGAAAGGGAAACAAAATGAAAAAACTATGGATTATTATCGCTCTATTGGCGATCGTATTAACGGGCTGTACTGCTCAAGAAGAGGAAGTTGTAGAGACAAAACAGATTACAGTATTGACTTCACCGGATTATCCTCCTTATGAGTCGATTGGCGTAGATGGAACTTACGTTGGCTTTGACATTGAATTGATGGAAGCTATTGCAGATATCATGGGTGCTGAAGTTGTCTGGAAGGAACAATCCTTCGACGGTATCATTGCTGGCTTACAAGCTGGTCAAGGTGATATGGCGATCTCTGGGATGAATGTCGATGCGGAACGTTTGAAATCCGTTGATTTCTCTGATATCTATAAGGCTGGTGAATCCTTGTATACAGCTGTCGTACTTAAAGATAAGGGTTATGCTACAGTTGAAGATTTGAGTGGTTTAAAAATTGGCGTTCAAACAGGAACTGTTCAAGAAAATGCAATGAAAACAATTGCAGAAAAATATGGTTTCACAGTTGAATCACGTGCAACATTCTTAACCATCATTGAAGACATTAAATTAGGTCGTTTGGATGCATTGGTTATTGATTATGAAAATGCTATCTCATATGAAGAAGTTAATCCAGAACTTACAACCTTCAAGATTACGGACGAAGCATTAGATGGTGATGGAGGAACTGCGATTGCTTTCCCTAAAGGTTCTGAATGGGTTGCAGAAGTAAATGCGGCCTTAGCTCAAATGAAAGAAGATGGAAGTTTGGCAGCTTTGGATTCGAAATGGTTCGGTGAATAATTGTTTATAAAAAGCATCCTGTGCTATAATGAATTAGGAGATCATTATGGCACAAGAATTTATAAAACTTACACACCCAAATCAACTTGGATTTACTTCCATTAAAAAAGATGTTTTTGATTCAATCGCATTCTTTGCTTGTCGTGAGGAACAACGTGCTCAATGTGAATCGCGTAAAGGAATAACGAGTAAAATTGTCGATAATCAGTTGCACATTCGTGTTGATGTGAAACTTCAATACGGAATGAATGTTACAGATGTTTCTCAGTCAATACAAACTAAAGTGACACAATCCATTGAACAGATGACTGGGCTACTTTGCAGAAATGTTGACGTGAATGTCATCGGATTTGTTTTTAGCGCCCAATAGGGCGTTTTTTTCTTTGAGAAAGAGAGCTGATTATTATGAATCGTCATTTACAACGTCAAAAGACCATTGAGTGTCTTTATCAACATTGTTTATTAGAACGTCCTTTGACGTTGATTTTAGAAGATTATGAGTTCGAGATCACACAAGATGAAGGTCGTTTTGTATTATTGAATTGTGAGTTCATTGAAATCAATAAAGAGGCTTTGGTTGAAAAGATCAATGACTTATTACAGGATTGGACGTTTGAACGTCTACCGTATGTGGAACAGGCCATTCTTTTATTGGCTGTCTGTGAATTGGAAAGAAAGCTGGATGAGAAGCCCGTCGTCATTGATGAAGCTGTTTTATTAGCTAAAGAATATGCGGATGACGAGTCGTATAAATACATCAATGCTGTTTTAGATCGATATGAGTAATGTTGTTTGGACGGTTTCAACTTTAGTTAATCGATTAAAGCAGACCATTGAACAGAATGTTGCTTTTAAGTCGTTTTATTTAAAAGGCGAAATATCTAACTTTACATCACATAGCTCAGGTCACTGGTATTTCTCATTGAAAGATGAGGGTGCTCGGATCAGTTGTGTGATGTTTTCTACGTATACGAGTGCTGTCGATTTTAAACCTAAGAATGGGGATAAGGTGCTGTTACGAGCGGCTTTAGGTGTATATGCGCTTCAAGGTCAAGTTCAATGTTCCGTGTATTCGATGCGTAACGATGGGCTTGGTGATCTATATTTACAATTTGAACTCTTGAAAAAGAAGTTGTATGAAGCGGGATTGTTTAGTGATGATCGTAAAAAAGCGATACCTTCCTATCCAAAATCGATTGGTATCATTACAGGACGTGAAACTGCAGCTTTACAAGATATGTTGAAGACATTGACACTTCGTTGGCCAATTATAGACGTCACAATTTATCCGAGTTTGGTTCAGGGGGATCAAGCGCCTAAGAATATCATTATGCAACTTACAAAAGCTGATAACGCTCATCATGATGTCTTGGTGCTTGCACGGGGTGGGGGATCGATTGAAGATCTTTGGGCTTTTAATAACGAGCAATTAGCCTACACCATCGAAGCACTCAAAACACCTATAATTACTGGCGTTGGCCATGAAACAGATACAACGATTGCAGATTTAGTCGCAGATTTTCGTGCAGCCACACCGACAGCTGCGATACAGTCTGCTGTACCAGGCATTCATGAAGTTGAACAAAATGTACATAACCAATCAAAACGTATATACCAATTGATGACATCACAATTAAATATACGTCGAACTGAGTTAAGACAAATGCAGACACATCCAGTGTTTACGCAACCACAACGTTTGATGATGTCACATCAATTACAATTATCCAATTTTGCTCAACAACTGAGTCAACAGACAAGACGTGCACATACTTTACGAGTTGAATTGAATACGCAACAGACACGTTTGAGTCAGCGTATTTTAAGTTTTACCAATAATCAAACAATACGATTGTCGCGTTTGCACGATTTACTGATCAAACGTATCGAACGCAAGACATCCTTTCAACAAAATTCATTTGGTCAGTTAGTGAAACTATTGAATGCCTATTCACCCTTGAATAGTTTAGCAAGGGGGTATAGCATTGTCTTACAGGAAGAAAAGGTCATTCGATTGACGAGTGATGTTGATTTTGATAAAAATCTAAATATACGATTATTTGATGGTACGATACTTGCGAAAGCAATCAAGGAGCAAAGTGATGAGTGAAAAAGCAAAGAGTTTTGAAGAAGCCATGTTGCGGCTAAATGAAATCGTTGAAGCACTTGATCGAAACGATCATGATTTAGAAAGTTCAATCACGCTATTTGAAGAAGGATTGACTTTGGTTAAACAATGCGATTCGCAGCTTAAAACATTTGAGAAGAAGGTATCAGAATTAATGGTGAAATATAGTGATGATTCCAATGTTTGATGAATTTGTTCAAGTTTTTAATGGGTATAGCAATACTGTTTTAAATGATGTCGTTGAGTCCAATGTCAAAGATGCGATGCGTTATGCTTTGGAGGCAGGTGGTAAGCGTTTGCGACCTTTTTTGGTCTTTGCGATGTCGAATCAATGGGTTCATGAAGAAACGATGTTGAAACTGGCGTATGCTTTGGAGATGGTGCACACATATTCACTCGTACATGATGATTTACCAGCCATGGATAACGATGATTACCGTCGCGGTCAATTGACGACGCATAAACGATTTGATGAAGCAACTGCGATTTTGGCTGGAGATGCCTTGTTGACACAAGCCTTTCAAGTTATTTCGTTGTTAGACCTAAATAGTGATATTGTCGTATCTGCGATTCGTATTCTCAGTGAGGCTTCTGGCGCGAATGGGATGATTCTTGGTCAAGTTCTAGACATACAAAATGATACAGACCATGCAAATCAAATATCTGACTTGTATTCACTTTACGCGTATAAGACAGGATGCCTCTTCAGTGCCGCACTCCGTTTGGGCAATCTTTTGAATAAGAATCAGGAGAATGAAGAACATTTGGATCGAATTGGAAAAAAACTTGGAATTGTTTTTCAAATCCAGGATGATTACTTAGAACGTACAAGCACGTTTGATGTGATTGGGAAATCAAACCAAAGCGATCTTGATAATCATAAGAAAACGGTCATTGAGTTTTTAGGGATTGAAGGCACCAAAATGAAAATCAATGAACTTTATGCTGAGCTCAATCGTGATATAATGTTGCTAAACGAAACGTATCCAAAGCTATTGGATATCGTTAATTGGATGAAAGATCGAATCAAATAATATGCAAAATGTAATTGATATTGAAAATCCTTTGTTTCTCAAGGATTTAAAAAATGAAGACTTAAAAGAACTGGCGAGTAGTATACGTTCTTTTTTGATTGAGAGTGTTTCAAAAACCGGAGGTCATCTTTCGAGTAATTTGGGTGTTGTGGAACTTACAATCGCTCTACACACTGTCTTCGATTTTAGTCAGGATAAGCTACTTTTTGACGTAGGACACCAATCTTATGTGCATAAGATATTGACTGGTCGAGCAAAGGATTTTGCTCATTTGCGTCAATTGCATGGACTTTGTGGGTTTCAAAAAATGAGTGAGAGCAATTATGACGTTTGGGAAGCGGGACATGCAGGAACGGCGTTATCTGCAGCTTTAGGCATGGCAATCGCAAGAGATGCGAAACATGAAGAGCATGCGATTATTGCGGTAGTTGGCGATGGTTCGATTCCAAATGGCATGTCTTTTGAAGCTTTAAATCATATTGGTTCAAATAAACAGAAATTGATTGTTATTTTGAATGATAATAATATGTCGATATCGCAGAATGTTGGAGCTCTGTCCCATTCAATTGCGCGTTTACGTAATAGTCAATCCTATGTAAATGCTAAACAAGAAGTTAAAGGAATCTTGAATCAAAACTTTGTTGGTTCTGCTGTATTGAAGGGGATGCGTCTTGTCAAAGACTCGATCAAACGCACGATTATTCATCCTTCAATCTTCACAGAAATGGGTTTGGAGTATTTAGGCCCCATTGATGGGCATAATTTTCATGAGTTGTTCAATGCTTTAGAAACAGCTAAGCAACATGATGGCCCTGTTTTAGTTCATGTGATCACAACCAAGGGCAAAGGTTTCCATTTATCAGAAAATGATAAGAATGGTCATTGGCATGGTGTCAGTCAGTTTGATCCTGATACTGGCAACAATCTTGGATCGTTGCCGTTGAATCATTTGTCTTGGTCTGAGGTGGTTTCAGAAACATTGATTCGATTAGCAAAACAAGAACCGAACTTAACGGTTATCACACCTGCGATGATTCAGGGTAGTAAGTTAGAAAAGTTCTTTGCATTGTATCCACAAAGAAGCATTGATTGTGGTATTGCAGAAGAACATGCTGCAACCTTGGCATCTGCTATGGCTTTGAACGGATTGAAGCCATTTCTATCGATTTATTCAACGTTCATTCAAAGAGCTTACGATCAAATCAATCATGATATCGCACGGATGGAAAGCCCTGTCGTCATTGGAATCGATCGAAGTGGCTTGGTAGGGGAGGATGGGCCAACTCATCATGGTGTCTTTGATATTGGTATCTTGCGTCCGCTTCCGAATCTCATCATTGCTCAACCTAAGGATGCGTATGAAGCTCAAAATCTTCTTTTCAGTGCATTTAAACTGAATCGTCCCTATGCCATTCGCTATCCTCGGGGAAGTGCGCTTTTTCGTGAAGTTGAAGCCTTTGAAATCATCAAAACAGGTTCATGGACGATTTTGGGAAGTCTTGAAGAAGCAAGCGTTGTTGTTATTGCGTATGGACCGGATGTCGATAAAATAAAGGATAAGATTGATGCGAATCAACTTCCAGTTTGTGTTATCAATGCACGTTTTATAAAACCGTTGGATGATGGGCTTTTGAATTACTTAGCTCAATTGAAGAAGCATGTCATCGTGTATGAAACGGATATGTTAGCGGGTGGATTGTCCAGTGCAATTATGGAGTGGTTGGCAGAGCGTCATCTTTCACTTGATTTGGATCGAATTGGCATCATGGATCATTTTGTGACACATGGTTCCGTACCGGATTTGAGACGTTATGAAAACATCGATATCAGTTCTTTATTTGAGAGAATTAAGAAGGCTATAAATAGGAATTAAGCAAAATTCTGCATATTAAAGAGAGAACATGTTACAAAATCTTTACCTTAAAAACTATATTCTAATTGACGAGTTAAGACTCGATTTTAAGTCTGGTTTTAGTGTGTTTACAGGTGAAACAGGTGCTGGTAAATCGATTTTGATTGATGCCATCGGCTTGCTGATGGGGGATCGTTTTACGGCAGATATGATTCGTCACGGAAGTGATAAGGCGATCATTGAAGCTGTTTTCTCTACGAATAGTAAACATATCGCTTCGCTTTTAAGTGATTTGAATTATGATTTTGATTTGAATGAGTTAATTATCTCTCGTGAATTGTCACAAGAGGGTAGATCCATTAATCGAATCAACAATCGTTCCGTGCCTGTCAGTCTTTTAAAAGAAATTGGCCAGTATCTTGTCGATATCCATAGTCAGAACGATACTCAATACTTGTTGAATAATCGCTACCATCTACAATTACTGGATGCTTACAATATTGATCGTGAATTGATTGAAGATGTTAAGCAACTTTATCATGTCTATGCAAAGCTAAAGAATGAACTTAATGAAAAAGAGAAGCATGATTTGAATCCCGATGATCTTGATTTTCTTAGTTTTCAATCACTCGAAATAGAAAATGCAAATCTAGTGGTTGGTGAAGATGAAGAGTTGGAAACGCAACAACGTCTTTTGATGAGTTTTGAAAAAGTTTCCACTCGACTAACCAGTGCGATCGATCTTTTGGATGAGAACGAGGGTGCACGTGTCAAAATCTATGAAGCCGTTAAAGCTTTACGACACATTGATGAATTGGAGTCGCTACAACCCATAACTACCGCAATCGATGAGCTCTATTTCATCTTAGTAGAACAGATCGAGGAACTCAAAGAACAGTTCAATGGACTCAGTTTTGATGAAGATCGTTTGAATCAAATTCAGGACCGCATCTTCCAAATCAATAAGCTTAAAAAGAAGTATGGACGTACCATTGAGCAAATCCTTGAACAACACGCGGATATAAATGAACGAATTCATGCGATTGAACATCGTGAAGAAGTTCTTGAACAGCTGAGACGCGATTGCGCACGTGCCTATAAGCAATTTGAGCTTAAGGCATTAGAATTACGTGAAATACGTAAAAACAATGCTAGAGCCCTAGAAACAGCGATTATTAAAGAGATACGTGATCTTTACTTAGAAAAAGCGCAATTTTCGATTGTTTTCAGTGAAGTTTTTGCGAATCAATACGGCTTGGACTTCGTAGAATTTTTAATCTCTATGAATCCGGGTGAGAGCTTGAAACCACTGATTAAGGTTGCGAGTGGTGGTGAACTGTCCAGGCTCATGTTAGGTATGAAAGTAATCTTTAACGATCTTCAATCCATTGAAACCGTAATTTTTGATGAAATCGATTCTGGTGTTTCAGGACGAGTCGCCACCGCCATTGGCCAAAAGATGTCCAGTTTAGCGCGTCATGCTCAAGTGTTCTCGGTTACGCATCTTGGTCAAGTTGCTGCATGTTCAAAAACACATTATCTCGTTTCAAAAATACAAGCAAACACCTTAACGAATACGAATATCATTGAGCTTTCTGAAGAGGGTCGCATCCAAGAGCTTGCTATGATTGCCAGTGGTTCAAACACACAAAATGCATTGTCTGCCGCACAAGAACTGTTTCGACATAATCAAAACTTGGTGAATATCGATGCTTGATTGGAATACCGCGATTGATGCTTATGCGAAACAGCTTGAGTATGTAGATCGAAAATCTAAAAACACCATTCAAGCTTATCTACGGGATTTGAAAGCTTATGCTACGAATTTTTCAAACAGAGACATAGCGCTTGATCAAGTGCGGTCTGAACAAATCAACACTTACCTACAATTACTAAACGATGAATATGCAAATGCAAGTGTTTTGCGAGCAAAAACAAGCATCATCAATTTTCATCGTTTTTTAAAGCAATATTATCAACTCAAGGACAACCCAGCGAGTCATATCCAGAAAATTCGAAAATTACATCGTTATCCAAAAACCATCGATCAAAGTCAAATCGACAACTTGCTTCAACAAGAAAATCTCAAGCATGAACGGTTTCATTTAGCCATGATTGATGTATTATATTCATGTGGATTACGTGTAAGTGAATTAGTAGAACTTACACTCAGCCAAGTCTATCTTGATCAAGCCTACCTTCGCGTTTTGGGCAAGGGAAATAAGGAGCGAATGGTCCCAATGGCATCCATCACAGTAGATAATGTGAAACGTTACTTAGAAATGGATCGGTATGTTTGGTTAAAAACCAAATCAAATCGCGTCTTTATCAAACCGAATGGAAAAGCCATTACTCGTCAATATGTTTACACAATGCTCAAGAAGAGAAGTCAACTATTGGGATTGGATCTGGAAATCTCTCCACATAAATTAAGACATAGTTTTGCGACGAGTCTATTGAATGGTGGTGCTGATCTAAGGGTCGTTCAAGAACTTCTTGGACATGCGGATATTTCCACAACGCAAATTTACACTCATATTGAGAAAAAACGGATGCAAGAAGCTTATCAGAAATTCCATCCGATGAATGATAAAAAAGGAGAATAAAATAATGAACTATCGTAGAATTTTTACAGTCGTCTTAGACAGTGTGGGGGTAGGGGCCTCTGCTGATGCACATGAGTACGGTGATGTGGGATCAGATACCTTAGGACACATAGCTCAAGCCAACAATGGTTTGAACATTCCTAACATGCAGAAACTCGGTATTGTGAATCTTCATCCATTGACAAATTTGCAGCCAGTTAATCAACCCCAAGCTTACTATACGAAGCTAATCGAGAAAAGTCTTGGTAAAGATACCATGACGGGTCATTGGGAAATCATGGGTTTATACATCGATAAACCTTTTCAAACCTTTACAGATACGGGCTTCCCTGATGAATTGTTAGAAGCTTTGAAGGAACGTTGTGGCTATGACATCATAGGTAACAAGTCATCCAGTGGTACTGAAATCTTAGATGAACTTGGTGAAGAGCACATGCGCACCAAAGCGATGATCGTTTACACATCTGCAGACTCCGTACTACAGATTGCAGCCCATGAAGAAACATTTGGTTTAGATGAATTATATCGTTGTTGCGAGATCGCTCGTGAACTAACCATGAAAGATGAATGGAAAGTTGGACGTATCATTGCTCGACCTTTCATTGGTGATCGAAAAGGGGAGTTCAAGCGAACAAGCAATCGCCATGACTATGCACTCAAGCCTTTTGGTCGCACAACATTAGATGAATTAAAAGATGGTGGTTTTGATGTGATTAGTATCGGCAAAATCAATGATATCTTTGATGGTGAAGGTGTCACTAAAGCTATCAAAACAAAGAGCAATCATGACGGCATGGTAAAAATAATTGAAACAGCAAAAACTGATTTCAATGGTCTTTGTTTTGTAAATCTGGTAGATTTCGATGCCTTATGGGGTCATCGACGTGATCCAATCGGTTATGCTAAAGAAATTGAGAATTTCGATGTACAACTTGGTGAACTCGTTAATGAATTAAAAGATGACGATCTACTGATTTTAACAGCTGATCATGGAAACGATCCAGTGTTTGCTGGAACTGACCATACACGCGAAATGATTCCGCTATTACTCTATAGCAAGAAACATAAAGGTTCTGGATTACTCGTTAGCGATACATTCACATCAATTGGTAAAACAATTGCAGATAATTTCAATGTCAAACAACCAGAACACGGTAAATCATACTTAAACGATCTTAAATAAGAAAAGGGAGTCCAATCTCCCTTAAAATAATAAATCTAGATATTACATAATATACATTATGCGCAGTTAATTGATACTTTGATTTTCGAGTGCATTATTGTTCAGTATAACTTGTTCTAAGATGATCTGTTTGTGTGTCCAATTGATTGGTAATGATTCATTATAAAACATATTATTCTTTGAAACATAACGTATTTTGTTCATGAGTTCTTGATAACTATATATACTTACGATTATGCATTTCGTTGTACTCAGATATTTTAAATCTTCAACATAGTAACACAACTCTTGATCACTTAGCAAAGTTGTATCGATTGAATTAAGAATCAATACATTTTCTGTTAAATCACCATCCTCATCATCATATGCATTAACATATTCTAATCCATTAAAATGAGCGAATTGTTGAATTTTAATATCGCTTGCATTGATGATTGGAGCATTATTTGGTCTTGTGAGTACATTCACAAATACATTTGTATTTGAACTTAAACCTTCATTATCACTTACTTGAACATTTATTGTATATCTTCCCACCGTATATCGATCTAAGTTACTTGATATTTCGACGATTCGATAGGATATGTCCCCTTCTTCCGGATCTATTGCTTGAACATAGTCGCTTAAAACGAATGTCTCACCTTGATATATGTTTATCTCTTCTTTTATGAAACTTGGAGCTTGATTCTTTAAGTTTACTTTTATTTGAAGGGGTGTTCCACTATAAAGAACATATGGGCTTGCGATCCAAACCGGTTGTATTAGTGTTCCTTCTGTTATCCTACGCCTAGAGTCATAACAAACGTTCAAATTACCGCCAACACGATAGTATGATGTGTTCTCATTTATAACTTTTTCATAGATCTTTCGATAGATTGTATTTATTTGAAAAAATAGTTGATTTCGATAAGTAGTGGAGCAATTACTACCATAAAACCAATATGCACTTTGTTTTTGTGCTTGTTTACGTGCTAATACAGTTGTTGCATTTATTTTGAGTTCTGTTGCGTCTAATCTTGACGTTACGACGGTTTCGCGGCCAGTTGAAGACAGAATCACGTCATTTGGTAAGGGGTAATATAGAGCTGTTTTATAGCTTATACCAGCTGTATGACCTTGTACAATGATATTTGTTTGATAACTATCCCCTACCCTAAATCGTTCTAAAGGAACTTTTGCTTCAAAACCAACTTGTTCATAATTGTAATTACATACTTCCGGCATTTGATAAGTTGAAATACTTGAGCAGCTTGGTGATCCGAAATATTTCATCATTTGTGTTTGGGAGATATTTGTTAAACTTGCTTGTATTCTGAATTGATCGTTGATATTAAAAAACTCTAAGTAAGACGAGTGATCTGATGAATTGTTGAAGTGTTGTTTATAACTAATGAACGCCCAACCACGAACGATTAGCTCATTTTGATTCGTTTCAATACTCAAAACCTCAAATGATAAATCTTTCTTTGAAACCATCATATCTGTATAAGCGTTCGTTTGAATCAGTGTTGTATGAATCGTATATATGATAAAGATATACTTAAGCCATCTCAATAGCGTTTGCATCGTATCACCCTCTTGATCATCATCATGATCATAAATACTGAGATAAAACTGAACCAAAATACTGGAATCCGAACTTCTTCTTCAATAATCTTTGTTTGAACTGAATCTGATTTCGTAATTAAACAATTATTCCAAGTTATGTTTAATTTATCGATAATTAAATGATCTTGGTTAATAACATAAAAACTGGTGAATCTATGATCAACTCCTACCATGAGACCATTATCTTTTTGCATGAATGCAGGATCCAAATGTACTAACACTTGTCCAACTTCTAAACCAGAGATATAGGGTTCATTAAAAACACAGATTTGATTTATTGGGGTTTGGTTTGGATCGTTAACATGAAAATAAGCCATACCTATTGATACGGCTTATAATTGACAGTTCCTAAAAAAAAGATCCACGAATGGATCTTAACGTCTACGATTTGACATCAGTACGAGTCGATAAATCTGCAAGAGTGTTGCGACAAAGGCTGCAATATACGTCATTGCGGCTGCACTAAGCATCGACTTGGCATCTGCACGTTCATCTAAATCAACAAAACCACCTTCTTCGAGATTGACTAAAGCACGCTTCGAAGCATCAAATTCGATTGGTAACGTAATAAATTGAAATGCAGCGATCACCATTAGCATCGCTAATCCAAGATAGAAAATTGCATCAAACCCAGAAATCAAACCAATGAATGCAACAATCCAACCCATGTGACCAGAAATAATAGCCATTGGAAGCAAAGTATTTCTCAGCCCGATAAAAGAATACTTCTCAGCATATTGAATCGCATGACCCACTTCATGAGCAGCCACCGCAACCGAAGCGATACTGGATTCATTGTATACTTTAGGTGACAGATTTACCGTGTTTGCTTTTGGATCAAAATGATCACTTAAAACACCATTTTGGCTCATTTGAACCGGTACATCATATAATCCCTTAGCATCCAAAATTCGACGCGCAACAGTTGCACCATTCATACGATTATTCGTAGGAACAGTGCTGAAGTGTAAATAAGCACCTTTAACCTTATATTGAGCCCAAAATGTAAGCCCAATCGCAATTAGATAAACAATAGTCTCCATTATTATTTAACGGAATCTTTTAATGCCTTAGCTGCTTTGAATTTAGGAGCTTTAGATGCCGCAACGTGGATTTTTTCCAATGTTTTTGGATTGATGCCTTCACGAGCAGGACGAGCTGCAACTTCAAATTTACCAAAACCAGCGATGTCGACTTTATTGCCTTCAGCCAATTCATTTTTAACGGTATCAAAGATAAAGTCAACCAATTCAGTAGCTTGTTTCTTGCTCATTTCTTTTGCTTCAGCAACAAGATCAACCAATCCTTTTTTGTTTAATATTTCATTCATTTTAAATTCCTCCATTGAGTAAAGTTTATCACTATCACCCTTCAAATACAAGAAACACTACCAGTCTACACTTCCTCGGATTTAAGCTCTTTTTGCATTAAACTGATTGCTAAATCCGATGGGGCTTGATTCTCATAAATGATATGATATACAGCCGAAGTAATCGGCATATAAATGTTGTGCTTAATCGATTCTTCATACACGATCTTAACAGCTTTGACGCCTTCAACTGTCTTTGTATTATTTTCCCAGAAAGACTTTGCAGAATTGTTTTTCCCAATCGTCAATCCCGCTTGGAAGTTTCGCGAGTGAACACTCATGCACGTAACAACCAAGTCTCCTACCCCAGTCAAACCAAGGAAAGTCTCGGGTTTGGCACCGTAGAAGACGCCATAGCGCGTCATTTCTGCTAAACCTCGTGTAATCAAAGCAGCTTTCGCATTATCTCCAAAGCCTAAGCCTTGAATCATTCCACTGGCCAATGCAATGATATTCTTAACTGCAACGCCTATTTCAGCTCCAATGACATCGGTATTTCGATATACACGGAAATACGAATTTGAAAATAGTTCTTGGATGAAAATCGAACTTTCTTCATTTTCACAAACTGCATTCACAGTCGTTGGGAGACGCATGATGACTTCTTCTGCATGGGAGGGACCGATTAAAGATACGACATCTTTTAAGATCTCAGGCTTGATTTTCTCTTTGATATAAACCGATAAACGTTGGTGAGTCGTAGGATGAAATCCTTTTGAAACATTGATGATGATGACCGGATGATCAAGAACATCGTTCAAAGTTACACAAACATCTTCTATGGCTTCTGAAGGAATCGCAAGTAAGAATACTTCGGCGTCCAACAAAGCATGGATATCCATGCTTGCCTGGATCGACTCATGAATGAAAATGCCTGGAAAATACTTCTCATTCTGATGATGGACCTGTATGTCGACCAACTCATCAAGATTACGTCCCCAAACCATCACATCTTGTTTGTTATCCGCAAGTACTTGTGCTAAGGCAGTACCCCAACTTCCACTTCCAATGATTGCGACTTTCATGTTATCACTCCTTTAAACGCGCAATGATGCGTATCGGTGTTCCCTCAAATACAAAGGCTTCTCTTAAACGATTTTCTAAATACCGTCGATAAGAAAAATGTAATAACTTAGGATCATTCACAAACAAAACAATTGTAGGAGGTGCTACAGAAACCTGAGCAGCATATAGGATTTTTAAACGTTGTCCTTGGTGTGAAGGTGGTGGTGTGACCAGCTGGGCATCCATAATGACTTCATTTAAGATGCTCGTTTGAATTCTTAGATTACTATAGTCATAGAGTCGATTGATCAATGGTATGAGTTGATTGACTCTCTGCTTGGTTTTCGCAGAAACAAATAATATTGGTGCAAATGATAAGTAAGCAAATTCATTACGGATTTGTTCCGTAATCCGAATCATGCTGGATTCATCCTTAGTGATGACGTCCCATTTATTATAAACAATTAGGATCGGTTTCCCAGCTTCATGGGCATAACCTGCCACATGCTTATCTTGTTCACGAATACCACTCAAACCATCGATAACGAACAAGATGACATCCGCTCTCTCAATTGCCTGCATCGCTCGTAAAACGGCATACTTTTCAATGTTTTCATAAACTTTACCACGTTTGCGAATACCAGCAGTATCGATGACGACGTAATCATTGCCTTCATTTCGGAAAACAGTATCGATCGCATCCCGTGTCGTTCCTTCAATATCGGAAACAATAACTCGTTCTTGGTTCAAAATGGCATTGACCAATGAAGATTTACCGACATTGGGTCGACCAATGATGGCAAATTTGATTTGTCCTTCTTTGTCTTTAAGTGTCTTTTTAGGGAACTTGCTGATGATGCTATCTAAAACATCCCCAATACCGATCCCATGAACACCACTCACTGGAATGATCTCATCTAATCCTAAGGTATAAAAATCATAGATACCGTGAACCTGATCTTGATTGTCTGTTTTATTGACGGCACAAATAATCGGTTTGCTTGTGTTTCTCAACATACGCGCAATAAAACGATCATCATCCGTGACGCCATCTTTACCATTCACAATGAATAGAATCACATCTGCTTCATCTATCGCGATATCAACTTGAACACGAATTTCTTCTTGGAAAGTCGCATTCTCAACCTGAATTCCGCCCGTATCAATCAAGCGGAAATCCTTGGTCAACCAATTTGCTTTCGCATAAATACGATCTCGGGTGACTCCGGGAGTATCTTCTACTATCGACAATCGTTCACCGATGATTCGATTAAAGATCGTCGATTTACCAACATTAGGGCGACCAACGATCGCTACAACTCCATCAATCATTTGTATCCCCTCTTTCTTCAATGAGCTCCTTAGCCCATTCATAAACTTGATTCACACTCTGTTCAATTGTTAAATCAGAAGTATCTAAAACATATGCATCCTCTGTTTGAATCAAAGGTGAATGTTCGCGCGATTGATCTTGTAAATCACGTAATTTAATTTCATCATAAATTGTTTGATAATCAACATCAATGCCTTTGATTTGGTACTCTGTTAAACGTCGTTTCGCACGAGACTCAATGCTTGCGGTCTGAAACACTTTAAGTTCCGCATCCTTTAAGACAACCGAACCAATGTCTCGTCCATCAAGAATAAATCCTTTCGTATTCGCTATTTGTTGTTGAATACTGACCAAAGTAGAACGGATTGCTTGATTTTGAGCAATCGTAGATGTCAAAAGATCCACATGTTTCGAACGGATCTTCGCATCGATATCTTTACCATTCAATAAGATATGACCATTCTCACTAAACCCAAAATGACTTCTATTGACCAAATCCACAAGTTCGATCGCTTCTGGCTTCAAATCATGTTTCAACGCTAGATAAGCGCAAGCACGATACATTGAACCTGTATCAATGTGCGTATAATTCAGACGTTTAGCCAGTGCTTTCGCAATCGTACTTTTACCCGAAGCACTCGGTCCATCAATCGCAATATTTATTTTCATTAATAATATCCTTTAGAATATAAAACCCAATATATCGCAAAACCAAGCATGACAATCAATACTAGAACCAAGAAAAATACAACCATATTCAATACTCGATGAGAAGATAAGACAGACTCATTCATATTGACGAGTTCTTTTTCATAGTCACTTAATTGAATCCGCAACTTTTGTGTTTCTTCTAAAACCTGCGTCAATTCTTCAGGTTCATTGGATTTGGTATTTGATTCATTCTCTTCAAAATCATTTTCAATCAATGATTTGATCTGCATCGTCAAATCGTCGTCATTTACTGGCGAATCATCCATAACAGTTTTGATTGTTTCGTTTTGAACCAAACTGACTGGGCCATGTTTCTTGAGAATATCAAGCTCCGTATCAAATTCCTTACGATAACCTTTGGAAAGATTGTAGTTACGAACTTCTTCCAAGAATTCTTGGATATAATCCGTTTCTAGGGGTTTATCAATGTTTTTCTCATTTGTAGTGATTGCTTGTTCACGTCTAAAATGGAGAGCTTCATAACTCTCATCTCTTCCTAGGGTGGATTGTTTCGACAATAAAGGATCGATTTTGTTCAATCTTTCCGCATATGAAGAAAGAGCTGGTGAAACCAGTTCTTCTTCGCGGTCATTTTCAATTTCATTGCGCAGCGCTTGATATTTCTTGACACGTGATAGGGTTTCCATATTTACCTCTCACACATTATAGCATAGCGCTCCATACATCAAAAAGTAAAGCTTTTACTTAACTAGGAATTTTGCTAAACGAGGATACAAAAGCATTGTAATAATTGATAATAAGGTACCCTTCATAAGATTAAACGGAGTAATTGCTGATACGAATGCCCATTTCTCTGCATCGCCGGTGAACCCGTAAAGTGGCAATGTGATGGTGAAATTAATTAATACCATTACACCAACCATCATGGCTATCCCTACTGCAAAAAGAATAAGATTAGGTACAAGTTTGAATTTCTTGTTCTTCACAATGTAGAAGTAGTAAACAGAGATCGGTAAATAAAGCGCTAAACCAGCAAAGAAATTTGCGATTTCACCTGATGCGGCAGGCGTCTGCGACTTAAAGATAAAGTGCAATACATTCTTAAATAGATTGATGACTGTTCCTACGATAGGACCATATGCAATGCTCAATAGGATAGCAGGCACATCACTGAAATCTAATTGTAAGAATGGAGCACTCGGAAACAAAAATCCAACCGGGATTTCAATCAGATACAATACAAAAGATAAAGCGGTCATGATACCAATTAAGGTAACGATTCTTGTGTTTTTCATTTTTTTCCTCCTTTAATAGAAAAACCCGAGACTCCGGGCTAAATCAAAAAAGAAAAAAACTTTCTTTCATCCAGACTTTACTGTCGCCACTGGAATCTAACCAGTTCTGCCTTTCGGCTCGCGGGGTATACCGCCGGTCGGGAATTGCACCCTGCCCTGAAGTTCATTTATAGTTTATATGTTTGTTAATTTCTTGTCAAGCGATATTATTGAAATGTTACGTTTCAAATAAAATACCAGAATATATTGGACAAAGTTGAAATCCTTAGTACAAAAAAATCTCAATCTTTATTGATTGAGATTCAGATCTTAGGCACGACTGTGATATTTACCATCCGATGTGTTGACGATGATGTACTCATCTTGTTCAATAAACATTGGCACACGTACTTGAAGTCCAGTTTCTACCGTCGCATTCTTCAATGCATTGGTTGCGGTATCCCCTTTGATTGCAGGTTCTGTTTCAATGATCTGTAGTGTCACTTTATCAGGTAGAATCAAGCCAAGAATTTCATTTTCATAAGATGAAATGTTCACATTGTCATTAGGCTTCAAAAAATTCAATTCCCATGTTAAATTTGATTTCTGAATTTCGATTTGTTCATACGTATTGGTATCCATGAAGACCAATGCGTCTCCAGAATCATACAGATACTGCATTTCTTTCTTATCAATGTGAGCTGGTTCGACCTTGTCACCACCCGTGAATGATATTTCAATGATTGCTCCAGAACGTAAATTACGCGCTTTTGCTTTGATGATCATTTGACGCATCGCTGTTTTATTATGGGATGCTTCAATTACGCTATAAATGTTATTTTCATATACAAAGGTTATTCCTGGTCTTAAATCGTTTACAATAATCATATCTTTTCTCCTTGTAGCCATATATATTTTATGCTAATGCAAAGTTTTGTCAACACTTGGAAACAAAGCTTCCGGAATGATGTCATAAGCTAATGCTGAATCATATACCAAATCGTAGTTCAATTTTCCATATACAGCATTTTCAAAATCGAAATGTAAATATGCAGTTTCTTCAATAAAAATAATGTAGACATGTCCAAGGTTTGTTTCAATGGTAATCGAATCGAATTTGTAATCACTGAACTGCTTAATCGTTTTTTGAATGGCATATGACTCGATGTACGAAAAATTCTCCAACTGATGATAATGTGAAGTTTCATAGATTAAACTTGAAAGGATCTCATTGTTAACAAGATAGAGTTTTAAGAATTGGCTAAATGCAATCAGAAAGAATGTGAATAGACTAGAATTTCGCATTGTACAGGATATGTTGTTGAAAAATACGATTTGATGATTTATAGACAAGAATCAACCAATGATCTTCCACATGGAAACTTATATCTTCCACCTCAATTAGAAAGAATTGAGTGCCAGGTGTACCGATTAAATTGCTTTCATATTGATAAAAGCAAAATTCTTCATCTTGATAATTCATGCAAACACGATCATCATCTATTTCATGATTGATGCCTAAACTTAAGTATCGACGTAATTGAAGGATGCCAAGCTGGTTTTGACGAACCACATTCTGATCAGGAAATCTTAGTTGATATTGAAGTAGCTTTATCACAATTGGGCTTAACATTACACTTAATGAAAGACAAATGAGTAATTCAATTAATGTGTATCCATTTTGATGACGCATTCAATGTCACACCCTTTCTTGATTTCGAGTATTTCAAAGCTTTTGTCTTTGCTCAAAGTAAGTAGTCCAAGACTCAAATTCAACATCATATTAACAATCACAAGTAATAATAGAACTTCAATCAGACTCGAACCTGTGCATGAAGATACGACCAGTCGCGAGCATAATTGTAATTTGTTGCTTATTAAACAAGTCAATTCGCATTGCTTGTGAGATGTTCCCATTCGCGTTGTATGTAATTGCTTGATTATATTCAGAAAGATCAAGCTTTTGTTTTTGATGCGTTTCAAAAGCTCGATATTGAGTTGAAATAAGATCATCCATAGTCTCCTTCACTTCTGTTGTCACTTTGATATGTTTGAATGGTATAAGCGTAAGCAAACTGATGATCATCAATACAAGACATACTTCAATCATACTGAAACCTTTATTGAGCACTTGCCTGACCATCCACAACCTCGATACTGCGATTGTCTTGGCAAACACTTTGACTCTCTTTCAGATATCCCTCATCAATCAACTCTTGAATTGAAGTTGGTGGATTCAAATAAGTCAATTCATATTGAAGAATCGCACCATCTACTAAAGTGACCTGTGCTTCACATCCTTTATTGTGTAACAATTGCAATGCTTTTTGAATATTAGGAATCGTCAACAAGAAAACCAGACTAATGACAGATAAGACAAAGATCATCTCCAGTAAGGTAAACCCACGTTTGTTCATATGATTTGCTCCAGTATTTGCAAGGGGTATAAAAGCGTTGAATAGACCAAAATAACCATTAATCCAATCTGAGCATATACGAATGCAGAGAAAATATTCGCATAGCGTTTCAACCGATACCGTATCTGCTTTTCAAGAATCAATAAATAACGCTCAAGACGTACATCAATTTTATGCTCAAAGTCTTCGATACCTAAGGTAAACCCTAATTGTTGGTCAAGAAATTCAAAAGCATGTTGAAGGGGTGTCCCCTGTTCGAGCTTGCTTTGAATATTGAGTGCGATGTTTCTTTGAATCATAGAAGCACTTTCACACAATATCTCGATGGTTGTATGCAGTGGAATCGAGTGACAGTTCAAGAAATGCAAATTGGACACAAACACATGACTATGCCATAACGTTATGAAATTATCAGTTTTATGTTTGTATAACGAAGTATAAATTTCAAAATAACGAAATCTACGAGTTTGAGTCAAGGCATAGAGAATAAGTATGAGCGCTCCCCATTCTAAACCTATGATGAACTGCAGAAGTTTCAAAGGAACTGTAGAATGATTCGTACTTAGCGTTTGTAAACTTGAATATGTTGAAGGGATCAAACTCAAAATAACAAAACTCAAGAGATTCAAACTTAAAAAATAGAGTAAAACAGGATATGTAAAGATCTGATTGATATATGAATTACGTTGTATTGCATTCAACTTTGATTTAAACACTAAAATCATCACATCACTTGGATGTAGGTGCTTAATTAGGCTCTGAGCATTAATTTGCTCAATGTCAGTCAAGTACTGCAACCATTTATCTTGTGATAAATCGATACCAAGAATGCGATGAATCTCATCAAAATTAAGTTTGTGTTCTGTACATTCCAATAACAGTTCGATCTGCATCGGATTCAAACGCTTCATGGATTTGATTTTGGGTAATGATTTCAAAATGGGCATAACGCATTTTTCTTTCATCATCATAGCGTAACTTTTGATAAATGATTCCATTTAAAACCTGCTTGATTTCTTGCTTGTTGATATTAAAATTCTCTAATCGTCCAATAACTGAATGGACATCATTCGCATGAATTGTTGATAAGACAAGATGTCCACTGTACGCACATCGAATCGCTGCTTTCGCTTCCTTTTCATCACGAATCTCACCAATAATGATGACATTGGGATCATGTCGAAGCACTTGTTTAATAGCTGCTTCAAAATCGAAATTAATCGAAGGATTGATTTCGAGCTGTACCATATTTGGATAATAGAATTCGACTGGGTCTTCAATCGCATAGATTTTTTGATGCTTTAAATGACTAATCATAGTAAACAAACTTGTAGACTTGCCACTTCCAGTGCTTCCAGCAAAGAGAATCAAACCTGTACCATTTGAAATCAGTTTATGGATGATTGCTTGTTCACTGTGATTAAAAAGTGTTTCGAAGCTCAGTGCTTGTTGAGGATTTAAGATACGCAAGACCATAGTTTCAATCAAGTAGTTTTTGAAGTGTGCAACTCTCAAATAGATATCATGGTTCAATAAACGAATAACGATTCTTCCTGATTGTGGTTTTCGATCTGTATAGAGATCAAGATTCGAGCGATATTTTATGAAAGCAAATAACTCAGGGACAACTTTGATGTTTTCGCATTGAATCAAACCTTGTAGTGTTCTGAACTCGCAGTGAGATCCAAGTTTTGAAATCTCAAGGTGAATATCCGTTGCATTATTTTCAATCGCTTGAATAATCAACTTTCGAAATTTTTTTTCATATTGCATACTTATGTTTACGTATTTAGTGCTACATGTCCTAAAAAAAAGACCAAGTATTTACTCAGTCTTAGAAATATGGATTGTTTTTGAATTCATCTGCTAAAGTAGATTGCTCTTCATGCCCTGGGTATATCACCAAGTGAGGATCCATCTTCGCAATTATACGTAGACTTTGCTTAAGGTCTTGTGAACTTCCTTTATAGAGATCGGTTCGACCGACACTATGCTTGAATAAGGTATCTCCAGTAAACAAGCGATCTTTATATTCAATGCAGACTGAGCCGGGTGTATGTCCCGGTGTATGATGAATGAAGAAGTTAAATTGGCCAAGGTGTAGATGATCTTCATAAAAGCTAAGCTTTGACTTCAATTTAATTTTTTTAGTTTGAGAATAATTTTTTTGCGGATCTTGTGTCAGTTCATAGTCATTATAATGAAGATAAACCGGACATTGATATAGCTCTGCCAGCTCATCCACAGCACCGATATGATCAAAATGACCATGCGTCAAGAGAATTCCAACAACCCTTTCCCCCTCTAGAATCTTACTTTGAATACGTTCAGATTTACTAACAGGGTCGATGATGACGACTTCCCCATCTTCAACTAAAAGGTAGGTGTTGGTTTGAAACAAGCCTAATACCAAGGTTCTTACTTCCATATCAAGCTAACAAAAAAGCCTCAACGGCCTTTTTATTTCTTCTCCCTGTGAACGGTTTGCTTATTGCAACGAGGGCAATATTTATTGACCTGCATACGTTCAGGATGTTTTTTCTTGTTACGGGTGTTGATGTAGTTTTCTTCTTTACACTCCGTACAGATTAAAGTTAGATTTTCTCTCATTTCACTTTCCTCGCTACGCTATATTAATATAGCACAAATCATATGAATTTGTCATCAATTTTCATTGCTTGAAATTTCACTAAAGTAATACGCATAAATATCACGACTGATTCGTAAACATGCATTGGTTTGCGAAGTATCATTCCAAGCGTGTGGAATCGCACATGCGATCGATATTTCAGGTGACTCAAAAGGTGCATATGAGACTAAGAGTGAATTGGGTGAATCAAAGTAGTTACCTGCTTCGTCACTCATAAAGGCTTCTGCTGTGCCTGTTTTAGCAGCAACAGCAACAGGTAGGTCTTTAAGTGCTGTACAATAACCATCGGTTACACACAATCTGAAACCATCCTGAACACGCTCAATCGCAGGTACATTTTCTAAGGTAGACAAGACTGTCACAGGATTTGTGTAGCTGGTCATATTTGAATTTGTGACACTTGCTTCAATGACAACACGTGGTTTAACACGAACACCATCATTTGCGATCGTATTGATGTATTGAGCTAATTGCATAGGTGTATATGTATCATATTGACCAATGACAAAGTCCAATAAGTGTCCACCCAAAGTCGATGTGCCTATGTACCCAACGGTTTCGTTTGGAACGTCTATTCCTGTAAGGGTTCCTAAGCCAAACTGACTGAATGTGTTTCGAATCGTTGTGAAGGCTTGTTTATCAATATTCAAAGGACCGTTGTATACATAATTCGCACCGCCCAAACGCATTGCGATATGAAACATGTACACATTACTCGATTTTGACAAGGCCACAAGATCGTTGATACGACCAAGATCGTGCAAACTTTTCTTTAAAGGTGTATCTGCGATCTTAATGGGTTCGTCAACGATAAACTCATTAAATCGAACCAATTCCTCATTATAACCTAAATACATTGTGGCTCCTTTTATGGAGGAACCAGCCGCTAAGGACTCGGTATACGTCGCTACAGGATTGTTATAGATGACATCATCTTCCTTCTTCATACCCGCTAAACTTAAGATATCACCCGTTCTTGGATCACTGACCACAACATAAATCGTATCCATATATTTGCGATAGGGATTGTTCGCTTCTTGAATGAAATTGTTCGTTAATATTTCTTCTACCTTCAATTGAAGGTTCACATCGATTGAAGTTCTCAAATCTTGCCCTTTAACGCCAACAATGGCTTCATTGAAAATTGCCAAACCTTGATCATTATAATCAACCGTATAGGCCGTATCTTCACCCTTTAGAAGATTCTCGTATTGATACTCGACACCACTGCGGCCCATTGAACTGTTCCTTGAATAACCAAGTGCAAGATAATAATTCAAACGCTCAGATAACAAGCCTTGTTTGGAACTTGTGACACCGCCTAATAAACCACGAAGCATCGTATCATAAGGATAAGAGCGATCAAAATAGACATAAACATCAAAGCCTTTGTACGTACTCGAATTCGCGATTAAAAAAGAAATCTCATCAATACTGACATTATCCTTAATCGTCTTAAGATTGAAACGCGGGGCTTGATTCATGGCTTGCTTGACTTGATAAGCTTTGATCATCATTTCAGTCAACTGATTCAAATGTGTGTTTGTCAAACGTTCAATCTTAAGTTGATAGATGCCATTGTCCGTCAACTTGCCATCATAATAAGCATCCCACTCCTCTTCCGTAACCAAGCTCTCGGCTTCTTTAGGAAAGTTGACCAAGAAAACATCTTTGAGATCACGTTGGGTCAAAGTCGAGATATCAATCTCGAAATCCTCAGCGAATTGATACGCCAAGTCCCATTCTTCATTTGAGGAAATGTTCAATGGTGGATAGTAGACGATGGCTAAACGTTCTTGGTTAGCCACCAAGATTTCACCATTTCGATCACGAATCTCACCACGTGGAGAAGCCATGTTTTGGTACGTTTTTGTGAAATTGTTTAACTTTTCGATATACTCTTTATTACGTAAGATTTGAATCGAGAAAAGATTGATCCAAACGATCAAAAACAAACCAATCAACAAAACACTTAGCATTAATAAGCGTGGATTGAAACGTTTGATATAGTCTTCTGTATTCTGTTTTAAACGCAAATCGCGTGCAAGTTTCGTAATTTTTAACATCATTTGTATTATAATGCATTTAGTCGCAAAATCATACTTGATTGCGCAATCAATAAAGGAGCTTATGAAACGACTCGAAACACGACCAGTCATGGTCAAAGATATTCAAATCGGTGGTCAGAATCGAATCATCATTCAATCCATGACCAACACCAAAACGAAGGATGTGGACGCAACCGTTAACCAGATAAAAACCTTGGCAGGCAACGGATGCGAGATCGTTCGTTTAGCCGTACTCGACGAAGAAGATGCCAATGCCATCGCCGAAATCGTCAAACAAGTCAATATCCCTCTCGTGGCTGATATCCACTTCAATTATCGCTTGGCTTTGTTAGCCGTTCAAAATGGGATCCATAAAATCCGACTCAATCCTGGAAACATCAAGAATCCAGAACACATCAAGGAAGTTGTTGAAGCATGCAAAGCCAAACACATCCCCATTCGAATCGGTATCAACTCAGGATCGATTGAGAAAGACATTTTGAAGAAATATGGTAAACCCTGTGTCGATGCCATGATCGAAAGTGCTCAATATCATGTGAATATTCTCAATGAAAATGGTTTTGAAGACATCGTTTTATCCTTCAAATCCTCAGAAGTCCCCTTGACGATCGCAGTTTATCAAAAAGCTGCTGAAGTCTTCCCCTACCCCTTGCATTTGGGTGTGACTGAAGCCGGCGCGATGTTGTCTGCCGCAATCAAATCTTCCGCAGCATTGGGCACATTGATCCATTTAGGCATAGGAGATACGATGCGCATTTCCGTTAGTGATGACCCCAGCGAAGAACTTAAGATAGCTAAACAACTCTTAAAGAACTTTGATTTATATGATAAAGTAGCCAATCTAATCGCCTGTCCAACTTGTGGTCGAATCCAATACGATATGTTGCCCATCGTTAAAGAAATGGAAAAGTATTTAGATGAGTTAAATGAAGATATCACCGTTGCGATCATGGGATGCGCGGTCAATGGACCTCAAGAAGCATCGCGAGCCGACATTGGCGTCGCGGGTGGTCATAAAGAAGCCTTATTGTTTAAAAAAGGTGTCTATGTACGTTCCGTTCCTCAAGAGCGAATCGTTGAAGAACTCAAAGCAGAAATACAATTTATGATAAAAAACAAGGATCAGTCATGATCCTTGTTTGCTTCTGAGCGTTTTTCGATTTGTTTGAGCTTTGACTTGAGCTTTTGTTGCTCTTTGATGCTCTTTTGAATCATGTCGCGTTTACGTTTACGTTTTAGTTGTTCAATCTCAGCCGTCATCTTCTTCTTATAACCCGGTTTAACTTCCTTAGGTCTTGATTTAACAATCTTATGGATTTCAATATCCAACTCACTTGCTCTCCGTTTATGTTGGTAATCCAGTTCTTTCATTTCGCGTAAACCCGTTTTGGTCAATGCTTTATAGTTGAATATAACGCCATTCTTGATCAATTGTCTGACTTTAGGTAGGTCTTTTTCAAAGTAGAAAGCAAATACACGACCACTACGCCCTGCACGGCCAGTACGTCCAGCACGATGAGTATAGAAGCTCAAATCACTTGGCATACCGAGTGAAATGACATCACTTAGATTTTCAAGATCCAAACCTCTGGCTGCCACATCACTGGATAAGACATAGACAAAGGATCCTTCATGAACTTGTTTTAAAACTTGATTGCGCTCACGTGCACTCATCTTGCCAGAGATCAACAAGTGACGTATACCTTGTTCGTTGAATTGCTTACTTAGTTTCAAGAGTTGATCGTGATGTTCCACAAAGATCAAACATAAAGAAGGATTGATGTGCGGCAAGAGTTTGAATACGATATCATACGATTCACTCTTGAATGGAATGAGAACATGTTCTAACCGAGGATCGAACTTAACATCTTCTTCAATCTTAATCAATTTTGGCTGATGCATATAAGAACGCATGAAAGCATTCATGTTATCCGGAATGGTCGCACTGAAAACCAACATTTGTAGCTGTTGTGCCATACGACCAGCCAATTGATCGATTTCTGCTAGATTTGTCGAATCCAACATCATATCTGCTTCATCGATGACAAGCATATTCGTTTGGTCCAAACGAAGCAGATTATCATCTAAGAATAATGATTTTAATTTACCAACGGTTCCAATCACGACATGTGCGTGATGGTCTGCTTCCTTCTCAAACTTACGGCGATCTTCACCTTTGGTTGCGCGAAGCAAACGAATTCCAGGAAAGTATTTTGTAAGTTTTTTTGTAACTTGATAGATCTGTTGGCTCAATTCTTGAGTTGGTGCAAGAATGACAGCTTGGATGCGATTCTCACTCACATTGATGCGGGCGAAAAGTGGCATCAAGTAGGCTAAAGTCTTACCTGTACCCGTTTTTGAAATGGCAATGACATCTTTGCCTTTCAATATAGGAGAATAAGCTTGTTTTTGGATCTCAGTTTCAAATTTGAATCCTTGATCTGTTAAAAAGCGATTTAAACGTTCATCTTGTCTTATCGTCATATTGCTACCTCAGTGACATTATAGTGTTTTCAACACTATTTTAAAAGTATGGTATGATAACGTGGAGGTGAAAAATGGAAATTATTACTGTAAATCCACGCGGTTTCTGCAAAGGTGTTGTCAAAGCGATTCAAATCGCTAAAGAAACTGCGAAGAAATATCCGGACCAAAAGATTACCATTCTCGGTGAATTGGTCCATAATCGCTTTGTTGTAGAAGCAATGAAAGACCATCGTGTCGAAACTGTTGAATCCAAAGGAAAATCAAGACTTGATCTTTTAGACCAGGTCAATGAAGGTGTCGTCATCTTTTCTGCTCACGGCATCAGTTCAAATGTCGTCCATAAAGCTCAAGCAAAAGGCTTGATCACGGTTGACGCAAGTTGTGAAGATGTTATCTCGACACAAAATTTAATTCAAACATACCTTGATGAAGTTTATCACATATTATACATTGGTCAAGAAAATCATCCTGAAGCTGAAGCAATTTGCGATATGGATCCTAAAAATATCACATTTATCAAGGATTTGGATGCAATCAAGGACTTAACACTCGATCATCCAAGAATCTTTGTGACCAATCAAACCACGATGAGCATATTGGATATAAAAGTTTTATTGGATGCGATTAAAGAAAAATATCCTCATGCGATTATCAGTGATGAGGTTTGTAGTGCTACACGTATGCGCCAAGAAGCAATCTTGAAATTAGAAAATATCGATGCTTTGATTGTGATCGGTGATCCAAAATCCAATAATACGCGTATGCTGGCTAAAATAGGATCGAATAAGAAAATACCACTGGTTTATCAAATTGAAACATATCGAGACTTGTTTGATCTCCCATTTGATACGTTTAATCGACTTGCGATCACAGCTGGGGCTTCAACCCCTTCGTATCTAGTCAACCAAGTCATTGCATATTGTAATGCCATCCGTGATGGTTTGGATCCACTCGAAGCAGTTAGTTCAATCAAGATGTTTGTATGATGTCCAAACAAGTCTGTATCACTTGAATCTTCTTTGAAGATTCTTTTTTTTGTCCATTCAAGACATTGGCTTCAATATGTTTAAGATGCACTAAATATTGATGCATCAATGTATCTTTGCGTAGTTTAAGCACTGGACCAATCCATCGATCAAAATCATCATAAATAATCTCGTAATCTTGATATTTCACTTTAATGATCACATAAAAGTGTTTACGATCTTTGACAAGTTCTTCATCAATAATTTTGAATCTGTTATCCATTAAGAATGATCTCAATTTATCAATATGCGTATTGGATTGTAGGATGATCTGATCAATACCCTTAAAACGTTCAAGATCTTGTACAATGATTTGAGCGATCGTTTCAAATCCCATGCCAGCAATGACAGCACCTTGTATATTTCCTTGATAAGACTGTAAACCATTTGACTGAACAAAAGTACAGTACTCTTCCAATAGTACTTTACGTGCATTTTTGATTGCGGACTGAAGTGGCAATGCATTGATATCACAGATAACCGCATGTCTAATAGTGTTTTCATGTAAAAGATGTAAAGGTAAAAAGCCATGATCGCTCCCGATATCAATCAGGACTTCACATGGCTCTATTAATTTTGCGATATGCCGTAGTCTTAAGTTAAGCATTAGATCTTGTCGTTAAAATCTTTCAAACGTTTCGAACGTGTTGGGTGTTTTAGTTTACGTAAAGCTTTGGCTTCAATCTGACGGATACGCTCACGTGTAACATCAAATTCTTTACCAACCTCTTCCAAGGTGCGTGTACGGCCATCGTAGAGACCAAAACGCAAACGAAGGACTTTCTCTTCACGTTCTGTCAAGCCCTGTAAGATGTTGTTTATTTCATCTTTCAAGAGTTGGTTGTTTGCGTATTCGTCTGGTGACATCGCATCTTTATCTTCAATGAAATCGCCCAAATGAGAATCATCTTCTTCACCAATCGGTGTTTCTAATGAAACAGGTTCTAAAGCGATTTTTTGAATTTCGCGAACCTTTTCAGGTGTGATGTTTTCCATCTTAGCTGCAATTTCTTCAGCACTTGGGTCACGACCAAGATCTTGGACCAATTGTCTTTGAATACGTGTCAATTTATTAATGGTTTCAACCATATGGACAGGAATTCGAATCGTACGCGCTTGGTCGGCAATCGCACGAGTGATTGCTTGACGAATCCACCAGGTCGCATAGGTCGAAAATTTAAAACCCTTTGTATGGTCGAATTTCTCTACCGCTTTAACTAATCCCATATTCCCTTCTTGAATCAGATCCAAGAACAACATGCCTCGACCAACGTATTTCTTAGCGATGGATACAACCAAACGAAGGTTTGCTGAAATCAGTTCTTGTTTAGCAAAATCACCTTTATCAATGATTTTAAGATCTTCTTCAAAGGTATCTGTCAATTTATTGAAATGATGTGTCAAACAGTACATGAAATTCTTAAATGCAAACGTACGATAGGGTTCCAAATCAGCTTTGAAATCATGGGCTAGATTTGCGAGTTGTGGATAATCCTTAGCCAACATACGATAAATCTGAACAGGTGTCATACTCTCTTGAATCTGATCATAATCCTCAAACGTTTTGAAGGCTTCGATTTCTTTCATGAACGCATCTTTTCTGAACATCAAAGTTTTCAAACGTTGCGTAATCGTAAAGATAACCGTATCAAAAATTGAACCTTCATTCTCATTCAATTTCGTATGAAGATCAAAATCAAGACTGACAGCAGCACTTGCTTCCGCAAATGTTTTTTCTTCCAAGTTTGTCAAAGTCAACCAGTTGTTAAATACGACTTTAAAACGGTTGAACACAACCAAACCTTCTTTGATGTCAATCGCATACTTAGTTTCTAAACTTGATGTCAACAAATCAACACGTCCAATTTCCTTTAAATACTGTTTAACTGGATCATTGACACGAGCTTGATTAGAAGATGCATAGTTTGCGGAATAGCTTTCCTCTTCAACTTCTTCATCTTCATCATCCACAAAATCATCTTTCATCTCGATGTCTTCCACAACCAAAGCGTTATCAGTTAGATCGACATCTTCTTCAATGACAACCTCATCACTGAGCTTAACGCCCATTCCTAAAAGCGAATCAATGAATTCCGTTGCCTCACTGTCATTCAAATCATAAATGGATAGTTCCTTATCCACATCATCCTGGGTTAGAACACCCTTCTTTTTAAACTTATTCTGTAATTCCTTTTTTAACTCATCGAGCGTTTTAATGCTGTTTGCCATATTTGTCTACTCCTCTCAATTGAACCAATTCCCGCTTCTGTTTTAGTAATGATTGATATTCTTGAATTCGTTCCATGTTTGTTTGAAATGCGAGTTCATCGCTGTATTTCTGTTTGAACAGTTCAAGTTGTCGATCAAGGTTATTAATCTTAACGCGAAGGATCGCATCGTGCAAGGCTTCGCTTGAATACGCACGAAAGTAGATTTCACTATCTACAATCTGTGTAACTAATTCTATCATGCTTGCGTCTTCGAGTGTACTAATGAAGTCTGCAATCACGCATTCTTCATGACTTCGATAGTAATTTATAATGGTTAAGGCTAGTTTTTGATAACCAGCGTCCGCAAAGAAGCCTAATTCTTGTCTAAAATCGAGAACAGCTTGTTGACTGAAAAGCATTTGTCCGAGAATTTCTTTCTCAGCCCAGGTCGTCAACTCAAGTTTACTCTTTAAAAGTGGTCTTTGCGCGACTTGACTCGTATTGCTTGTTTGAGCTTGTACAAGTAAACGTAATTGATCTGGTGTGAACTGTGTGGCTTGTGCCAAGCGATCAACCATCAAAGCTTGATCAAAGCGATCTTTCAGTTGATTGCTTTCGTGCATGATTAATTTCGCAAACTCTTTACGTTGATTGAAATTCGCCAGATCCAAACGTCGTAAACTGTATTCAAAGAAGAAATCAAGATAAGAAAGTTTCTGTTCCATTAAAGCCTGTAAACTCGTCTTTGATTGCTTCTCTATGATTTCATCCAAATCCAAACCCGTATTGTTACGTATGATTTGAATATTCATTCGAGCCGCCAACAACAAGCGTGCCAAGCGCAAACTGGCACTTTGGCCAGCTTCATCACTATCATAACAAATTGTGACATTATGACTCGCACTTTGCATCAAGCGTATTTGTTCTTTAGTACATGCAGTCCCAAGTGTTGCGACAACGTTTTCAATCCCGACTCGATCCAAAGCAATCACATCCATGACGCCTTCGACGACGATCATTTCTTTTTTCTGCTTTATTGCTCGTAACGCTCGGTGGTAATTATAGAGAACCTGGCCTTTGACATAAAGCTCCGTTTCAGTGGAATTAATATACTTGCTGCTCTCATTGGGATCCAGGGTACGTGCTGTGAACGCGATTGGTCTACCCTCTGAACTATGAATTGGAAAGACGATACGCTTCGCGAAGACATCTTTATTACCATACTCATTTGTGCGTGTTAGATTCGCCTTGACGCAATTTTCAAGTGAATGTCCCTTTGCAAGCAAGAAACGCGTTGCTTGATCTTGGTCTAAGTTGAATCCCAGTTCAAATTTATCAATGATGGTCTCATCCAACCCACGCTTCATAAGATAGTCACGTGCGCCTTGACCATCTGTTGTATTCAGGATGTAATGAGCATAGCGAACATATTCTGCTAAGACATCATATAAGTGTTTATGCTTAGCATCCGATACATTTTGACGTTCTATATATTGATCTTCAACGACGATATTCGCTAAATGAGCTACTTTTAAAATAGCTTGAGGAAATGGGATCTGTTCAAAATCTTTAACGAAATTAAAGACATTTCCCCCTGCTCCACAAACGAAACATTTAAAAATCTGTTTATCCTGGGAAACGGACATCGATGGATCATGATCGTCATGAAAAGGACAAACACCGACAAAGTTCTTGCCCTTTTTAATTAGCGGAAGATAATTCTGAATAATTTGAACAATGTCCGCTTTACTACGTATTTCTTGAATCAAGGATTCATGCATATTAGAACTGGACTGCTTGCTTGATGTATTCTGTTAAGTCTGTGATAGCGACACGTTCCTGTTGCATCGAATCACGATGACGAACCGTAACCTTTTGATCATTCGCTGTATCGAAATCAACCGTAATACAGAATGGTGTTCCAATCGCATCCTGTCTACGATATCGTTTTCCAATGCTACCTGCTTCATCATATTCTACCATGAACGACTTAGCTAGCTGAGCATAAATAACATCCGCTTGTTCAGAGAGTTGTTTGCTTAAAGGCATAATGCACGCTTTATAAGGCGCTAGATAAGGATGCAGGTGTAAAACGACACGCGTATCCTTTTCTAATGCTTCTTCTTCATAAGCATCGGTTAAGAACGTTAAGAACAAACGCTCAATACCCACAGCAGGTTCAACACAATATGGAATATAGCGCTCATTTGTGGCTGGATCCAAATACTCCATATTTGAGCCAGAATGCGATTGGTGTTGCTTCAAATCATAGTCCGTACGATCCGCAATCCCCCAGATTTCATCAAAACCCCAAGGAAAGCGATACTCGATATCACTGGTACCGGTTGAGTAATGAGACAATTCTTCTGGATCATGTTCACGCAGTTGAAGATTCTCAGCTTTGACATTCAAACTCGTCAACCAATTCATGCAGAAATTCTTCCAATAGTCGTACCATTCCATATCCGTGCCTGGTTTACAGAAGAATTCCAACTCCATTTGTTCAAACTCACGGGTTCTGAAAATGAAATTTCCAGGTGTGATTTCATTACGAAATGACTTACCGACTTGACCAATTCCAAAAGGAACTTTCTTCCGACTTGTGCGTTGTACATTCTTGAAATTGACAAACATACCTTGTGCTGTTTCAGGACGCAGATAAATCGCATTCTTCGCATCTTCCACAACACCTTGAAAGGTTTTAAACATCAAATTAAACTGGCGGATGTCCGTGAAATCATGTGCTCCACAGTTTGGGCATCCAATGTTGTTGTCTTTAATGAATGTCTGCATTTCGACTTGTGACATGGTTGAAGCATTGACTTTGCCTTCCATGAAGGCATCAATCAATTTATCGGCACGATGACGTGTCTTACATTTCTTACAATCCATCAGTGGATCACTAAAAGTCGCAAGATGTCCACTCGCTTGCCATACCTTTGGATTCATTAAAATCGCTGATTGAATCTCAACGTTGTGTGAACTTTCTTGAATGAATTTTTGGCGCCAAGCATTTTTGATATTTTCTTTGAGCAAGGTCCCTAAAGGTCCAAAATCCCAAGTATTGGCTAAACCCCCATAAATTTCAGATCCTTGATAAACAAAACCACTACTTTTTGCATGATTGACGACTGTCTCAAATTTGATGTCCATTTTTATCTCCTATAACTCTTCTATTATAGACCATTTATGCATAAATTCCCACGCTTTAAGTGTTGTTCCAATGTGATATTCAAAGAACTGAATCATCCATTTGACACAATCTGTATGCGGTTTTTTATAATTCAAATAATCTTTCAATTTATCAAAACCTACTTTTTGAGCAAGTCTAAAGTCGCGTAACAGCTCTACTTCAAATATTGGAGAATGTAGATGCATTTGACAATCACTACATACAAAGCCACCTTCTTCGATGGATAAGCTATTTACCTTACTCGCATCACACACAACACATGAATCCACATGTGGCGCAAATCCAGTGCGATCCAAGAAATTTGCTAACATGAATAAAATAAATGCTGAATAATTATCAGATTCCTCAATCAGTTTGAATAAAGTGATCGTGTTTTCAAATAGTTCGTGAATCAAAGTCTCTTCACTTTCACCTTCAAGACTCATACTTAAAAGTTCAGTCCAAAGACTTGCAATCGCATATTTACTCAAGTCATCGTGAAGCTTATGATTGGTAACAAGGATCTGACCATTAAGCAAAGACTGTAATGAAGAGCTTTCTTTGAGATTGAATTGAAATTCAGAAATCGCAAACGGCATGCAGATGCTACGGTTCTTACTGTTGATCTTACGAATTCCTTTAGCAACAAAACTCATTAATCCGTAATCATATGAAAAAGCTTTGATAATCGCATCATTTTCTTGATAGTCATTTTGACTCAATACAATCACACGCGTGATGTCATTCATCAAGGTCCCAATTATTATACGCGTTGATACGCTTTTGAATATTACGCCAATTTTTGTCTACTTTGACCATTAAGTCCAAATATACCGGCTTATTGAAACGTTTAGTTAGTTCTAAGCGCGCATTCGTTCCAATTTCCACCAACATCGATCCCTGTTTCCCAATTAAAATTCCTTTTTGGGAATCTCGATCCGCAATAATGCTGGCTTGTATCAAAATACCCTTCTTATCTTCTTTAAAATCATCTAAAGTAACCGCTACAGAATGCGGAACCTCTTGATTCGTAAGATGAAGAACATGTTCACGAATGATCTCGGTGATGTAAAAGTACTCTGGATACTCCACCATCTCAGGATCGCTGAAGATTGCTTCGCCTTCAGGAATAAAATTTAAACTAACCTCAATAAGGCGTTCGATATTATCATCGTTTTTTGCACTGATCGGTATGATTTCTTCAAATAGATTCATCTCTGAAAACGCTAAAAGCTTTTCTAATAATGCTTTCTTTGTTATTAAATCGATTTTATTCAACACCAACAGAATCGGTAATTCTTGTCGTTTACATAAGTCTAAAACGAACTCATCCCCTTTTCCAAATGGTTTTGTCACATCAAGTAAATAATAGATCAAATCAACACCTTCAAGCGCTGAAAAAGCCAAACGATTGAGTTGACGGCCTAACTCATGTTGGGGTTTGTGGATCCCTGGTGTATCGATATAAACAATTTGATAGTCATCACCATTTTTAACACCACGAATGGTGTTACGTGTTGTTTGTGCTTTATTGGATACGATAGCAAGCTTGTTCTTTAAGATTTGGTTCAATAAGGTGCTCTTCCCTGCGTTGGGTCGACCAATCAAAGCAACAAAGCCAGATTTGAAACTCATAGAACATCCTCTTGTGTAAAGCGCATCGGCAACAAGTCATCAATTGTCTTTTCGATTGTATCGATACCATTCGACAAATATATCGGAGTTTGATCCGTTAGCAATTCAGATAGCACTTGACGACAAATACCACAAGGCGCTCCGATACGATGTCCATCTGTTACGATTGCGATCGCTTCAATATCCTCTTTACGGTAGCCATTGGAATAAGCTGCGAATATCGCGCTACGTTCACCACAGTTGGTTGCACCAAAGGACGCATTCTCAATATTCGCTCCTAAAAATGTCGATCCATCTTTTGTAACGACACAAGCGCCAACATGATAATTTGAATAAGGTGCATACGCATTGCCCATTGCCTTAAAAGCAAGCTTCAATACTTCTTCTTTTTGCATGATTTTCCTCCTATAGATGGTTGAACACAAAGATCAAACCAATCACTAAACTAACAAATGCACTAACTAAAACCGCTGCAGCGCCAAGATCCTTGGCCTTCTTCGTCAATACATGATAACTAGGATCCAAGCGATCCATCATTTGCTCCATTGAACTATTCAAATATTCCAAACTAATGACAATTGCAATACACAGTAACCAAATTGACCATTCAATATAAGTGAATTCAAATAGAAATGCGATGATAATTGCCAATAAAGCAAATACAAATTGGATACGGATGCTAAAATCATGGATCAAACCTTCAACCAACCCATTAAATGCGACTTGAAACTTAAAAATTAGTTTATTCAGTGCGTTACCTTCGTGCAATTTCACTCAATATTTCCTCTTGAAGCTTGAACATGACTTCTTCTTCCTTCTTATCTAGATGGTCATACCCCAACAAATGCAACAAACCATGTGTGACCAAGAAGCTGAACTCTCGTTTCAAACTATGCCCATAATCTTCAGCTTGTGAACGAATGGCTTGAATATTAATAAAAATATCACCCAACTCAATCTCATCACCACCAACGACCAAAGCATTCTCATCACTTGAAGCGAAACTGATCACGTCTGTTGGTCGGTCAATTTGTCGATAATCACGATTGATGACGTGAATATCGGATTCATCCATTAAAATGATCGAGAAAGAATACGTTTCATCCAGCTTTAAGAACAATGCGGTTTTTTCGCAAATCGCTTGAATATAACGTCGATAATTAAGCCATGAGTTTTCTGAACTTTGATTAATGAATTGATAATTTATCATAGCGAGTCCATTATATCACACACAAATGACCAGATATTGAAATTTGGAGTCAGGATTTCATGATTTTCTGCTAAAATTAGAGGCGGAGGAATTATAATGATAACCTTACTGAGCGGAACATATACATTCGCAGATTTGGACTGGCAATCCATTCTCGGTGGCTTTGGCTTATTCTTATTTGGAATCAAATTCATGGGCGATGGTTTAAAATCATATGCCGGTGATAAATTGAGAGACTTCATCGATCGTTACACAACTAAAGTGTGGATGGGTGTTTTGGTTGGAATCGTTGCTACCATCCTAGTGCAATCAAGCTCAGCATCGACTGCCATTACCATTGGTTTCGTACGTGCTGGTCTTATGCGTTTGGATCAAGCGGTTGGCATCATTCTAGGTGCAAACATTGGGACAACAACAACTGCTTTCTTAGTTGGTTTGAAAGTTGAAAGATACGCGCTTTATTTCATCTTTATCGGTGCAATGATGTTGTTGTTTTCTAAACGTAAGAAAAATGCTTATCTCGGTGAAATCGTACTCGGTTTCGGAGTTCTCTTTTTCGGTTTAAGCATCATGGGCACTGCTTTGAAACTACTTAAAGATATCGATGCATTCCATGATTTAGCATTATTAATGTCAGATAGTCCACTCTTAGCTGTCACAGGTGGTGCTGTCATGACGGGTCTGATTCAATCTTCAAGCGCAATGATTGCGATTATTCAAAAGATATATGAATCCGGTGGTATTGCTTTTGATGCAGTCTTGCCTTTCCTATTTGGTTCAAACATTGGTACGACCGTTACAGCAATACTAGCCGCAATGGGTGGATCACTAGCAGCGCGTAGAGCTGCTGGAGTTCATACTTTGTTCAATATACTTGTTAGTGTAATCGCCATGATATTATTGGTCCCTTATTATAACTTGATCATGTTCATTACCGATCGATTCAGAATTGAGCCAATGATGCAGATCGCAATATCTCATATTATCTTTAACATCGGTGGAACCCTCTTGTTCTACCCGTTTATCAAACAACTGGTTTGGATCATTCGTAAAGTCATTCGTGGTGAAGAACAAGAACGTATTGAAATCAATACAAACGATTTCGACTTACAACTTGCCAAGAGTCTACCTTCTGCGGCTTTGGAAATTTCAAAACGCGCAACGATCAAGATGGGTGAGATCACTTCTGAGTGTTTACTAGAAACACGTAAATTATTTAACAAAGAACAGAAAGCCTCTGTGGATACCGTTAGTCAACTAGAAGATATTGTTAATAATTTCGACTCTAAGATCACGGATTATCTTTTGATCATTTCCAAAGAAGGTCTTTCAGAGAAAGATACTGACGCTAATTCCATCAATCTTCAAATCGTTAAGAACTTGGAAAGAATTGGTGACTTATCCATGAATCTCGCGGAATTCTATGATTTGGTCTATGACGCGAAAGAAGACTTCTCCACTTCTGCATTGGAAGATGTCAACAACATGTATGAAGTAACCATGCATATGTTGAATCGAGCCATACGAATTTATGCAGAAGATGATTTTGCCTTGACGCATTCGATTTCTGAAGACGAAAGTTATGTCGACTTGTTAGAACAAAAAGCTCGTCAAAGACACTTTGAAAGAATGCGTTCAAGTGAATGTACGACGGCTGTTGGAAGTTCTGTCTTTATTGATATCTTAGGTACTTTAGAACGTATCGCCGATCATGCGGATAATATCGCTCGATCAGCATTCAATGTCCATACAACACATGAACCAAAGATCATCGATGCGGAAACCATCGAATCAGAAACTTAATACATAAAAAGAACATTCTATTAAATGTTCTTTTTTTCTGTGCATTATGTTGAAATCAGCCAAAATCGTAATGTTGACCAGTGGCTTCATAGATGATCTGCTCACAGATATTCTTTGTATGATCCCCGGCTCTCTCGATGTTGCGCGCCATACCAACAATGGATATTATGGTTACTGTGTTTAATTGATTTGGTTCCAATTTCTCAAGATTAAAGAAAAGTTCCCTTAAAGCTTGATCAATCACATCATCCATTTTTGGCAATTCCATCGCTAAAGTCGATTGTCTGTTTTCATATGCATCAATCGTTTTAACATAGAAATCCATAAAGCTTACATAAACTTTCTCAATCAACTCCATCTGGATATCAGTTATCGGATTACTCTTCAATACAAATCGAGCAATATTCTTTGCATAGTCACCGATGCGTTCCAAATCTGAAGCGATTTTTATACCCGCAATAATAATTCTTAGATCTGAAGCAACCGGTGCAAGCAATGAAAGAACTTCTAATGCTCTACGATTGATCGATTCTTCATCATTATTGACATACTCATCCATCTCGATTATGGAGAGAGCAATATCCTTGTCAGCCGTCTTGAGTGCAAGTAATGCGTCTTCATGCATTTTATAAACACGTGTACCCATTAATCGAATATTGTCTTTGAACAAATCTAACTCTAAATTGATCTTTACCATTCTTTTTACCCAAACCTTCCTGTTATGTAATCTTCTGTACGTTTATCTTTAGGGATGTGAAAGAGCTGTCCAGTTTGATCAAATTCAATGACCTCTCCCATGAGAAAGAACGCTGTCTTATCACTGATACGTGCTGCTTGTTGCATCGAGTGTGTAACAATGATAATGGTATAATCCTTCTTTAAATCTTGAATCAATTCTTCAATTTTCGCTGTTGCGATCGGATCCAAAGCAGAAGTAGGCTCATCCATTAGTATGACTTCAGGCTCCATGGCAATGGCACGAGCGATGCATAAACGTTGTTGTTGCCCACCAGACAATGCATACGCACTGTCTTTAAGTCGATCTTTGACTTCATCCCACAAAGCTGCACGTTTCAATGATTGCTCACACACTTTATCCAATGTCTGTTTATTCTTGATCCCTTGGCATCGAAGTCCATAGACAATATTTTCGTAAATACTCATAGGGAATGGATTGGGTTTTTGAAAGACCATCCCTACGCGTGTTCTTAGATCCACCACATCTATTTTGTTGTTTACGACTTCCATCTCATCAAAATGGATCTCTCCATTAATCTTCACATTGGGTATCAAGTCATTCATTCGATTCAGACAACGTAATAAAGTTGACTTTCCACACCCACTGGGACCAATGAAAGCTGTAACTTCATAGCGCATGATATCTAAGTTTATATTCTTCAATGCTTGATTTTCTCCATAGTAGAGATCTAGATTCTTAATTGAAAATGCTTTTTCCATATTTTACCACCGTTTGAATAATTTCCGTGAAATTGTTTTCACACTAATGTTCATAATCAAGACCATCGCAAGAATTATAATTGATATCGCACTTGCAAGTGCGAAGTTTGGTTGCTCACCATTCATAATCGACCATATCTGAACTGCCAATGAAGTCGCACCATGAAGTAGATTTGGGTCATCATTTATGAACGTTCCCATCGTATAGATAAGTGCAGCCGATTCTCCAATGATTCGACCAATACCCAAGATCGTTGCGGTCAAGATTCCAGGCAAAGCAGAAGGAAGCACGATTTTGAAGATCGTTTGAGTCTGATTTGCACCGAGTGAGAAGCTCGCTTCTCTAAAGTTTTGTGGAACAACCTTCAATGACTCTTCAGTTGTGCGGATGATCGTAGGCAACAAAATGACAGCCAATGTCATGCCTCCAAGCAAGATGCTGGTCCCATTCGCACCAAATGCACTTGTAATGGGAAAGAGCACCAATACCCCCATCAATCCATATATGATCGACGGAACACCTGTCAGCAGTTCTATGGAACTGCGTATGAATGGTGCCATCTTATGAAACTTCGCATATTCATTTAAGTAGATTGCAGTCATGATACCAATGGGCAAAGCAATGATCAATGAAATCAAAATCAAGTACAGTGTCGCTATCATTGATCCTAAGATACCACCACCTTGCGATTGAATAAAAGCTTCACTCAATACGTCTGACTTCTCAAGTGTCTCAACCGTTTCCTTCGCATCCTGCTTTACGACAGGACCAGCGGATCGAACAACGCCATTGGTTCCTAGATAACTGATCTTTCGAATGATCATCCCTTCATTGATAATAATCTCTGTCCCTTCAAGAGGTCCACTTGTTTTATTGGTCAATGCGTTGAATGATGAATCTGGATGAATGTAGTCAATGACAATGATTGCTTCGTGTTGAGGATCCAAATCGTCTCTCAATGCAATGCCATGTTTACTCGAATAATAAACGTCTTCATCCAATTCTGTATCTAATACATATTCACCTTCTGATTGTGGTATCGAAACATAATAGTTCTCTGACCAGTAGGGTTGTGTGAACATGCCAAGACTAAGTGCGCCAAGACCTTCCTTGAAAACGAAAATAAAAATACTGGCCAATAATACGATTGTTATCGAACTAGAGATCGCAGTTATTGAATTTAAGAGGATGTCGGATAGTTTTCGTTTACGCATGCTGCTTACCGATCCTTTGCTTCAATAGATTGATGCTTAAATTAGAAACAAGAATGACGACCATCAAAACCAAGCCGACAGAGAATCGAATGTCATAATCTAGTCCAATGGTCTCTTTCAATCCTGCCAACATTGTGGAAGTCATGGTTCGCGTAATATCAAAGAAATCGAGCGTCGGCCCAAACATTTTGTTTCCTGCAACCATACTTACTGCAGTTGCTTCACCAAATGCTCTCCCCAAACCAAGAATCGCACCAGCAAAGATTCCGGATTTTGCAGCACTCAAAACAATCTTGAAATTTGTTTGAGTAGTGGTTGCACCGAGTGCCAAAGAAGCCTTCTCAAGATCTTCATCAACTGCCTTGATCGCAGTGATAGAGATCGAAGTGATCGTTGGTAAAATCATAATGGCAAGCAAGAGGATCACAGCCAGCATTGAACTTCCGCCTGCGGTTTGAATCCCAAATCCTTGTGCGATTGTTTGAATCATCGGAACAATACTCCCCACTGCGAAGACACCATAGACAACAGAAGGAATGGAAGCTAAGATTTCAATGGTCGTTTCCAATAATGTTCCAACTTTTTTTGGTGCGATTTTCACACTGAACAAAGCTGTTAAAACTGCAATCGGAAACGCTAAGATCAAGGCGGCAAATCCACTGATCAAAGTGTTGATAACAATGAATCCAACCCCATAAATCGCCTGATCCTGTCGCCAAACCATTCCGAAAAGAAACTTAAATAGATCTTGCGTTCCATACTTATAGTCAGGCATAAAGGGGGTCAGACCCCGTTGAGCAATAAACAGGATGATAACCAGAATCATCAATGATGAAATCATGGCACTTAGTAAAAACATCGATTTTGTAAATTGATCTTGAATACGTTTGAAGCGTTTCTTCTCTTTACTCGATTTTATCAACGTAGTTGTCATCTTATCTCCTTGTAGACAGAAATAGGACAAGGGTGTACCCTGTCCTATTGAATCCTAAAATCTAGCGACTACTCAACAGTTTCTTCCCAAGTCGTTACAGAACCTGAGAATATATTGAAGATCAACTCTTTGCTTGCATCACTCAATACCGTATTTTCATCATTAACAACGACTACGATGGCATCCATGGCATAAGGACCTGTTGCAGCACCTAGATTGACAGTTTCTTCAGATTTAAAGTAACGCGAAGCGAAGCCTACGTCTACGCCATTCGCACTGTCTTTTTCAGCACCAAGCGTACGTTTGAATCCATCCGATGATCCAGTGTGATTCATTTCAAATTGAACGTTTGTCAAAGCTTGGAATGCTTCTAAAGCAGCTTTTAGTGTTTTTTCGACGGATGTCGAGCCACCTGTCTTAATAACGAAGGTCGAAACATCTTGATTTAAGATAGCATGATTTGCTTTCAAAGTATCCCATGGTGTGCCCGCTTCAACATCAACGATACCACCTTCTGCGAATACAACTTCACGACCCTCTACAGAATTGAGTAAGAAATCAACGAATGCCAAGACCAATTGTTCTTGTTCAGGAGAAGCAAAGTCGCCTGAAGCACGTGTCACCATTTCAAATGGTCGTGCAAGTTCATAAGTACCGTTAATGACATTTTCTTCACTCGCAACAACACCTTTGTACGTTAATGGAGTCACTCCATTTGCTGCAAAGTCTGTTGTCAAGGATACATATCCAATCCCATTTAAATCTTCACCGACTTTGACTGCCATATCTCCGTTACCTGTAACTTCGATTGCACTGACTGTCAATTTGTCTTCCAATTCAATAAATTCTTCAAATGCACCACGTGTGCCAGAAGATGCATCACGAGTATAGACATTGATTGTCCCAGTTACTCCAGTTGCTTCAGGTTCAACAGGTGTACTTGATGTACATGCAGCGAGTGTCAAACCGAAAATGAGCGCTATGATTAATAAACGAAAAGATTTCATATTTCCTCCTAGGATTGCTCCTGAGATTAGTATATGAAATCTTGAAAATAGATTGGTTTATTGAATGTTAATGCGATGTTAAGCTTTATTAACAATTCGAATAGGAAAATTACATGTGAACGTTGAGCCAATGTTTACTTTTGAATTTACCTCGATGGTTCCTTGATGTGCATTGACATAAGTTTTGACGATTGCTAAGCCTAACCCACTACCACCGGTATCACGTGAACGTGACTCATCGATACGATAGTAGCGCTCAAAGATATACGGAATCTCGGAAGCACGCATTCCCACCCCCTCATCTTGAATTTTGATGGATAGAAAACGATCATCCATCGAACTTTCAAAACGAATCGTACCTTGTGTGCTCGACTTAATCGCGTTACTCAATAAATTAGAAAAAATGTGATAGAACTTATCGCGGTCGGCTTCAATTACTAAATGTTCAGATAGATTGTTTTCTACATGGAGTAGTTTTTGTTGGATGTTGGATTGTTGACTACGAATCACATCATTGATCAGTTGATATGGATTAAAATTTTCAATGTTGAGCAAGACATTCTTCGCTGTGTTTCGAGAAAGTGTCAACATATCTTGAATGATATTTTCCATACGCTTGGTTTCAATTTCGATTTGTTGATGAAAATCACGTAGAATTTCTTCATCATTGAAATTTGGACGATTGATGATTTCAATCATGCCTTTGATTGCTGAAACAGGTGTCTTCAATTCATGCGATGCATCCGCAATAAAACGCTTTTGAATCCGTTCACGTTCCAAAATATAGGTGATGTTTTGAAAGATATACAAACAACCCATATAACGTCCATTCTCATAAATAGGAATCGAAAGTGCACTGTAATCTTGCTGATGGATGCTCATCGTCTTTTGATTGCTTATCTCTTTCAGAAACGCTTCACGCATAAAATTACGCAATTCACTATGTAATGGACTGTTTTCATTGAGTTGCTTGATTTCGGTAATGTTATTTAATTTTAAGAAGTTATCATTTACGAGTAGGATTTGAGCATGTTGATCAATAAGAACCATTGGGAAATTAATGTTGGATATGATGGATTCCAGTTGCTTTGTTCTTAGACTTGATTCTTTATTGACGATATTCATCTCCTGCTGGTATTGACGGATAAGTTGATCGATACGTATCTTCTTTAAATTGATTTCATCATAAAAAATATAAAGAATAAACACGAAAACAATAAAAGTTAGAACCACCGGTTCGACGAATTTTACGAAGTCATTCAGAATCAAAATCAAGAAAGCTAGGATGAGCTTGGCTAAAAATCGTCTATTCATTGTTAACCTCAAGTTGATATCCAATACCACGAATGGACTTAAACTCAAGTAAACTTGTTTTCATCTTCGATTTAAGTTTAAACACATGTACATCTACGATACGTGTATCCCCATCATAATCAAAATTCCACAATGCATTTAGAATCATATCTCTTGATAAGACCTGATTGACATTTTCAATGAAGAACAATAACAAATCATATTCAATCTTTGTCAACATAATCATTTCTTCTTTGATCAGACATGTGCGTTTCGCAAGATCGAGATGAACATCACCTAAAGATTTGTTGGTTGTTTGTGTCAACTTCAAACGTTTGAGATGGGCATTGATACGTAACATCAATTCACGCGATGAAAATGGTTTCCGAACATAATCATCTACACCAGCATCAAATGCATCAATTAAATCTTCTTCTTCATCCTTAGCCGTTAACATGATTAAGATCGCATCACTACCTTCTTTACGCATGGTTTTAACCAAGTCCAAGCCCGATAGTTTTGGCATCATCCAATCAATGACACAAAGATCAAACTTTTGCTTACGAACCAAACCCAATGCTTCTTCACCGTTTTCGCAAACACTAAAGTCAAAACCTGCTTGTTTCAAGTCATAACTTACTAATTTACGTAAATTGATTTCATCATCCACAAATAGTATATTAGCCATGATTATTTTCCTTTGCGTACGATTCAATGATCTTTTGAACCAAGGGGTGTCGTACGATGTCCATTTTACCCAACTCTACAAACTCAATCTCTTGGATATCCTTTAAGACGCTCTTGGCATGCGCCAAACCTGAACTTTGTTTTAAATCCACTTGCGTCACATCTCCCGTCACGACCAGTCGACTATGAAATCCCATCCGTGTCAAGAACATTAGCATCTGCATGCGTGTTGTGTTTTGAGCTTCATCTAAGATGACAAATGCATCATCAAAAGTACGTCCGCGCATATACGCCAAGGGTGCGATTTCAATGACACCCTTCTCAATCATCTTGTCGACGGCCTCAAGTCCCAAAACATCATTTAGTGCATCATAAAGGGGTCTTAAGTAGGGGTCAATCTTTTCCTTCATATCTCCAGGTAGAAAGCCAAGATTCTCGCCTGCCTCTACAACAGGTCGCGTTAAGATGATTTTCTTGACATCCCCCTTTTTTAAAAGTGATACCGCATAGACAACAGAAAGATAAGTCTTACCAGTTCCTGCTGGTCCAGATGCAATCACACATTCCGCATTCCTGAGTGCTTCAATGAAACGATTCTGTCCCAATGTTTTAGCATAAATCGGTTTGCCTGCAACAGTTCTTCCAATCAACTGATTCGTCAGTTTGAAGTACTGTTCTTGGGCATCCTCCATGACACAATGAGATAAATAGATGACATCTCTTTCATCTAAGGTGTGATTGATTTGAATGTGTTTGATTAGCGCCAAAATACTGGACTTCAATTGTTCAGCACGATTCAAATCATTTGTATTTACGATCAGTTCATGATTACGGATGACAAAATCGACTTCAAAAAGCTGTTTCAACAAGCGTAGATTCTGATCGTTGAAACCATGTAGCAATTTACTGTCTTCGAGATTATATGCATCTAGATCAAAACGATGGGTCATGAAGAACCTCCAATTTCATTTTAAGCCACAATATCGAAATGTAAACAAAAAGAAGCTTGCGCTTCTATTTTGAACGACGTGCTTTCCGCGCTGCTTCTTGTTTTAATTTACGTTTAACTCCAGGTTTAACGTAGTATTCTCTTTTACGTGCTTCAGCGAGGGTACCGTTACGTGACACTGAACGTTTAAATCGGCGTAATGCTTCATCTAAACTCTCATTATCTTTCAAAATGACTCTTGGCATATTCTCCCCTCCTTTCCTAAAGTTACCGTTGTAATTATATCAAACTAAAGTTAAATTGCAAGTTAATATGATGAATTCGCATTTAAACCCTGAACGAGCTTCACACCGCTTGAAGTTCCAATACGATCCGCACCAGCTTCGATCATTTTTTGCATATCTTCCATTGAACGCACTCCGCCAGCCGCTTTGACTTTACAGTGACCATTGACAACTTTTTTCATCAAGGCCACATCTTCAAATGTCGCACCAGCGGTTGAAAATCCTGTGGATGTCTTAACAAAATGTGCCTTCGCTTCAACACAGAGCTCACAAGCCCGAATCTTTTCTTCTACACTTAACAAACAGGTTTCGATGATGACCTTTACAGTACGCCCTTGAGCCGCTTCTACGACCGCTTGGATATCCTTAAGTACGATATCATCTTGCTTGTCTTTGAGCGCACCAATGTTGATGACCATATCAAATTCATCTGCGCCCTGCTCTAATGCAACGCGAGTTTCATTGGCTTTGCTTAAAGTTGAACTTGCCCCAAGTGGAAACCCGATAACCGTACATACCTTGACATCTGATTCCTGCAAAGCCTTACGACATGTAGGAACCCAATAAGGATTGATACAGACTGAGGCAAAGGCATGGGTTTTAGCTTCTAGGCACAATTGTAGAATTTCTGCTTGTGTCGCATTCGCTTTCAATAATGTATGATCGATGTATTCATTGTAATTCATACGAGATGCTCCTTCTCCGAGATGGATTTTTTTAAGATTTCTTTGGTCGCCACATCATCGCCGATCCATGGTTCTTTACCAAATTGACGTGTGATGTAACGTTCATTTCCTTTTGCTAGAATGAGGACGGTATCATTTTGATTGGCCAGTTCCAACGCTTGTTGAATCGCATCATATCGGTCTAAGACAATGATGTGATTCGCTTGTTGGATGCCTTCAGCAATTTCCTGTGCGATTTCAAGTGCCGATTCGTTACGTGGATCTTCTTCTGTCAAAATAATCATTTGACTGTATTTATCTGCAATCGATCCAAGAATCGGTCTTTTTTTACGATCACGCTTCCCTGCGGATCCAAAGACACTGATGATCTTATTATTGGGTGATGTGATTGATTTAGCAAATGCGAATATTTTTTCAAAACCATCTGGTGTATGCGCATAATCGACAATGACATCAAAGTTCTGTCCTTCTTGAATGACCTCCATACGTCCTTCAACTTGTGGTAGATTGACAAGTAGAGGTAGGATATCCTCAATCGCAAAACCTGATTGATGCAAAGATGCAATGATGGCCAATAGATTGGAAATATTGAAACTAGAGACAAAATTCGTCACGACGGGATAGCTCTGATTCAAGACGACAAGATTGAATTGCGTTTGCGTAGCCCTAATGACAAGATCTTTGGCTTGATAATCTGCTTCATGTTCGATGCTGAAGCTGTATTTACGTTGATTGACTTCATTAAAGAGACGTGCTCCATAAGGATCATCGATATTGATAATGGCGCAACCATGTGTTTTGATGAGCGAGAACAATCGTTTCTTAGCGAGATAATAACTCTCGAAATTGCCATGATAATCTAAATGATCGTGCGTTAGATTTGTAAATATCGCGATATCAAACGCTATGGCATCCACCCGCTTTTGATCCAAGCCTTGGCTTGATACTTCCATACTCACTGCTTTCATTCCATATTTCAACATACGCTTGAGCATTTTAAGTGTTGGTACGGTCTCATCTGTTGTGTAATCCGGCTTTTCATAGACATCGCCATACTCAATTGAGATTGTTCCACTGTAACCACAAACACTAAAATGATTGTAGACTTCCTTGATGGTCTTAGCAATCGTACTCTTACCATTGGTCCCTGTCACACCGATCATATTCAATTTCTGATGTGGTTTATGAAAAAAGATCGCAGCTGTACGATTCAACTCGTCCAAAACATCGTTGACTCGAATGTATGTGATATTGGGTTGATATACAATTTCATCACTATGCACGATGACGATTGCTCCATTTGCGATTGCTTGATCGACAAAACGATGGCCGTCATTGACCATTCCTTTAAGGCAATAAAAAACAGCAAGCTTCATTGGTTTTCTTGAATCTGTAACCAAATCTTTAACTTCTATTTCAGGTGCAGTGCTAAATAAGCGATTTAACTTCATAGAATTACTCTCTCCGCAATCAAATGATCGTTTTTAACACCTATTACTCTACACAAAACACGTTGATTTAGCAAATCTTGGCTGTCTTTCACAAGTACAGGCAGATATTCACCACTATAGCCAAAACACATATCATCTTGTGTTTCTTCAAGGAGGACTTCTATTTCATGATTAAGAAAGGTATCCATTGTCTTACGATGCATCTTATCCGATAAGCTTTGAGCTTGATGCACACGTTCTTTCTTAATCTCATTGGTCCATTCTTCTTTATAGAGCGATGCTTTCGTTCCTTCTCGTTTGGAATAAGGGAAAACATGCATGAAACTAAAATTCAACATTTCCAATGCAAGAAGCGATTCTTCAAAGTCTTCCTTTGATTCACTTGGAAATCCAACAATCAAATCCGTACTGATTAGAATATTCGCTACCTGCTCACGAATCAATTGAAGTCTTTGCTTATAGTCATTCAATGTATAAGGTCGGTTCATATCGCGAAGCACTTCGTCACTTGCGGCTTGTATGGGTATGTGAAGATGTTTCGCCAAACGTGGTTCATTCCTCAACAGTTCAATCATCTCATCACTTACTTCAGTGATTTCTATGGATGAGATTCGAATTCGTGGTATCCATGTTTCGGCAAGTATTCTTTTCAGTAACTGAACAAGATTTGACCCAATATCCAAACCGTAACGTCCTGTGTGGATTCCGGTTAAGGTGATTTCTTGGTGTTGGTCCAATGCTTTGATTTGTTCGATGATCTTATTCATGTCCATTGAGCGTTCACGACCACGAGCAAATGGAATGATGCAGTATGTACAGAATTGATTACAACCATCTTGGATTTTCACATATGCCTTTTTTTGATGTTTAAAGGATTGAATGGGAAGGTTTTCAAAAGTTCGAGGATAAGCATAATCAACTTGATCACGTTTAGTCTCCAACATCTCAACCAAGCGATCCTTATCCTTTGCGCCAATAAGCAGATCGATATCATACTTGTCTTTTAAGAAAGCATGATGTGTCTGAACATAACAGCCCACTACGACCACGAATGCTTCAGGATTGGTGCGTTTAGCTTGAGCGATTTTCTGTCGACTCTTGAAACTTGCTGTATTGGTTACGGTGCATGTATTGATGATCACCACATCAGTTTTCTCTTTGGGCAGGCCTTCTTGGTAACCTGCATCAAGGAGTTGTTGACGATAGAATTCAGATTCATAGGCATTGACCTTACATCCCAGGGTGTGTATGAGAAATGTCTTCATTTACTTTTCCTAGCTAATTTTGTTTGAATCTTACTAAGTTGCTTTTTTGTTTTATCATCGATGAGTGTGGAACTCAAGAGATAATCTATAGCTTCAAGTTCATGCTCAGATAACATGGCTTGTGCTATGATTTCTAATTCTTCTTTTAATGGAATAAGCTTTCCAATTGATTTACTCAAAGCAAAGCGACGCAGTTTATTTGTTGCGTCTACTTGATACAGGCTTTTGGTATTGGCGTAGTAAAAAATCACCGCATCATCAAAACGTTTGATCACATGGATATCGATATAGGCTTGTTTATAGGGTTCGAGTCCATACTGATCGATATTGATCGTACGTTCTTTGAAATTACGATACAGTTTAAAATATTGAGGAAGTTCCAAGATGGCAAGTTCTTTGTCATAGAGTGCATTAAGAAGCTCGTCAAAGAATGCTATCCAAATATATTTCCCTTGAGCATTCTTGAAATAACGAAGATCATTCTTCAATTCATCGTTTTTAAGGCTTACCAAGCGATTTCGTTCTTGATAGGATAAGTTATCCCAATAATCAAATAAATCTCTTCTAGCGTCCTCAAAACACGCCTCCATACGGGATTTATTCAATAAACCTTCATGAAAAATCAAAGCATTGAAAAAATCGAACTCCGATTTCATTTTTACTTCCAATTTATGCATCGAAAAAGCCTGCCTCATATTGGCAACGATTTGCTTAGTATTACGATCCTTGTAAACATCGATCTTATTTGCTTTAAACAATATCGTTTCAATCATCGTTGATGTTCCTCAAACATAAAATCAACCGCACTTAAAACATATAAACCAGCGGTTTCAGCCCTTAGGATACGCGCACCTAAGTGAACCGTCTTAAAGCCCATACTTTCTAATTGCTCGATTTCACTTGGATCAAACCCACCTTCAGGTCCACAAACAAGTGTGATGGATTCATGGGGATTTAGAACTTCTTTGATAAAACGAGCGTGCTCATTTTCATAACACACCAGATTGTTGTCCGAACGATAGGATTGAATCTCCTGTAACGTGATCACATCCATAAGTTGTGGTACATAAGTCCGTTTGCTTTGTTCAGAAGCCTCTTGCATGATTTTTTGATATCGAATCCGCTTGTGTTGGCTTTCTGTTTTATCCCACTTGACAACGTTACGGCGCAAAACCAAAGGTACGACACGATGAACACCCAGTTCCGTTGCTTTTTGAAGTAAGAACTCCCAACGCTCTTTACGAATCAAAGCTTGAATCAAAGTGATTTTAATTTCCATTTCACTATTTTGTTTGAGCATTTCAATCGGTGTAGCTAAAACATGTGCCACCTGAATCTCTAAGCGACACAGAGCACGCATCTGCTTCTTATCAACACAGATGACCTCTTGTCCACTTTGATAACGTAACACGTTGATGCATTGGTGAACTTGTTCGGCATCGAGCGGAATCGTTTGATTTAGAATCAAAGGTTCATCCACAAAAAACTGCTGCATTATTTAGTAACTCCATTGTTTGCTAATTCACGTAATTGCTTGACTTCAAAAGGTTTCAAACGTCGATATTCACCGGGTCTTAAATCTTTGCACTCAACAAACGCAAGCTTAGCTCGATGAAGACGTGTGACATTTAGGTCAAGTGCTTCCATCATGCGCTTGATTTGACGATTCTTACCTTCTTGAATCGTTAGTTCCAATTCACATGTCTGTTTAGCGATATTTTTCTTCGTGATCCAAACTTTAGAAGGTAAGGTTACGGTCCCATCATCCAATTTGATTCCTTTTTCTAACAGTTTGATTTGGGCAGTCGACAAGATGCCATCAATTGAGACCTCATAAAGCTTCGGTAAATGGAAACGCGGATGCGTCATCTCATTTGCAAACTCACCATCATTGGTTAAAAAGAGCACACCACTTGTATCGTAATCCAATCGTCCCACAGGAAAGATCCGTTCAGGTACATTTAAAAGATCAACAACCGTTTGACGGTCATGTTCATCATTCAAACTACAGATGACTTTCTTTGGTTTATGAAGAAGATAATAGACCTTGTTCTCTCCTTCGACTTTCTTACCATCGAATTTGACAACAGCACCTTTCTTAACAACAAAACCTAAAGTTGTAATCACTTCATCATCCACTTCAACACGCCCAGCAAGAATCAATTCTTCCGCCTTGCGACGAGAAGCAATTCCAGCACGCGCCAGTATTTTTTGTAATCGTTCCATTTTTTTACTCAAACAGCTGATGTTCGCTGCTTTCCTCTTGATAGTTTGGAAGGTTTGGTAGTTCATTCAAACTCATCAGTTTGAATAAATCTAAAAATTCCTCCGTAATCTCATACAATATCGGTCGACCCGCACTTTCAGAGCGACCCGCTTCACGAATCAAATCTTGAGCCTGTAGTTTCTTCAACATCATTTCGCAACCGACACCACGTATCTCTTCAATTTCCATTCGAGTGATTGGTTGCTTATAAGCGATGATCGCCAACGTCTCAAGCGCAGATTGCGAGAGTTGACGAGATTTCGTCAAAGTGATGATACGCTGCACATAATCATGAACAGCAGCTTTTGAAATGAATTTATAACGATCTTGAACGGATATCAGCTCAAACCCACGGTCTTCGCTTTGATATTCTTTCACCATCTCGTCCAGGATGTTTCGTATATAATCTTCCCCTAGATCTAATGCTTCTGATAACTGCATCAAACTGATGCCTTCTTCACCAAAAACGAAAATGATCCCTTCGATGATGGCCTTAAGTGTTATATCCATAAGCATCCCCCCTTTTAAAATGTACTTCTAAATCATTGAAACTAAAACTGAGAAGATTTCTTCGATTCAGCTCAAGGATGGCTAAGAAAGTAACGATCAACACACCACGATCTTGAACATCTTGAATCATGTCGTCAAATGAGAATGGTTCCACTAAATTCATGATCATCGCAATCAATTGGTCACTTCGATCATCAATTGAAAGTTCTGTCTTTGTGATTTTAACTTGCATGGGATGGGTATAATTGAAACGTTCTAAACACTTCTGCATCGCTTTTAGCAAATCACTTTGATTCCCTTGTGTGAATCGAATGTTTTCATCATCCGCTAATTGGATGATTTGTCGTTCTATTGGCTTTTCAAGTTGCTTCTGACGTTCCAAGAAGCGTTCATTCAGTAATTGCGATATGTCTTTGAACTGTTGATATTCAATCAAACGTCGAACTAAGGCATCTTTTGGATCTTCTTCATAATCATTGACTTCCAATGGCTTTGGATCAGCAGGCAAACATTTTTTAGATTTATATTCCAAGAGTGCTGCTAATTCATAAAGATACTCACTTGCGATTTCAAGTTTATTTTCAACCGCATTCAAATACTGGATGTATTGTTCAATCAAAACGTCCATTGCTAAGTCAAAAAGATCCAGTTTCTTCTCCTTAATGAGATGAAGCATGAGATCTAAAGGTCCGGTAAATTGTTCAAGTGTAACAGTGAATTTTTGCATGACTGGTTTATTATACCAAAATAACGATAAGATACAAAAAAGCTTTATGACATCCTGTTTTGAAGTTCCTGTTTAAGTTCATCAATGGAATAATCACGATATTCTTCATGATGAAGTGGTAAACGAACATCGATTGTTACACGATGTGCATTCCCTTTGATCATAATGTCATTCGTATTATCAAATACTACGGGTATGATTGTTTTTTGATGCGCTTGACAATAGTGATAAAAACTATCATTGATCACAGAATCTTTATGATTGACAAAGACAAATAGATTCTTGGATGTTAACATAATCTGATTCAAATGATCGTCGTGTAAGACAAATGAATAATTGGACAAATCAACGAATTGAGATTGAATCCGTTTGAACCATGTCTTCATATAAGGCAACTTTGTCTTTATACCAAATACAAAGCTGATATCCACAGGAATCTGGGCCAATACCAAAGCAGCTTCATATGCATTTGAATAACGTGCTATGAATACATGGCCATCTTCTAGTGGAATATGATTCTTATGTGTCATCTCTGCTTTGACCTTAATCAAACGAAGCAAGATGGTCGCAATGACTTTGGCCGTATATTGATTCAACTCAATATCATCTTTGCGCACATGAAGCAGACTTAACAAAAAGGATGGATAATAAATAATCATTTTGATCCACAAAAAAAGATGTTTCATTGTTTTTTCTCATACAATTTGAAGTCAAAAGCCTCAAATTCTTCTGTTTTGATGATGGTGTAATCATTCTCATCGAAATGCGGAAAGAACGTATCACAGGTATAAATTCCTTTGATATGACTGATTGCAAGATACTTAGCATAGGGTAATGCTTGGGCATATACATTAGCACCACCGATGACATAGACTAATTCTTCTGTGCATGCATGTGTTTCCAGGAAAGTTTGAAGATCTTCGATGATTTCAAGATCTTGCATATCCTGCAACAATTCTGGATGATGTGTCACCACAAGATTCCTTCGTTTCGGTAAAGCTCTTCCAATGCTCAGAAACGTTTTCTTACCCATTAAAATCGTGTGATGTAAGGTCGTATTCTTAAAGTGCATCAGATCCTCTTTGATATGCCACGGTAGAGTTCCATTTAAACCAATGCCACCTTGATCATCCATCGCAACGATACAACAGATCATACACTCACCTTCGCTTTGATTGCAGGATGAGATTGATAATCGAGCAGCTCAATATCTTCAAATCTAAAGTCTTCAATGTCTTTAATCATTGGATTTAAACGCAAATGCGCCAAAGGCAATGGATCACGTTCCAGCTGTAAAGCGACCTGTTCCATATGGTCATTATAAATATGTACATCCCCAAACGTATGGACGAACTCCCCTGCTTCCAAATCACAAACTTGTGCAATCAGATGTGTGAACAATGCATACGATGCGATATTGAAAGGAACCCCAAGAAACACATCCGCTGAACGTTGATACAATTGACAAGACAATTGTTTTCGATCTGAGGACACGTAGAACTGCATCATCATGTGACATGGAGGTAAAGCCATGTTTTCTAACTCAGCTGGATTCCATGCACTGATGATATGACGTCTTGAGAATGGATTATGACGAATTCCTTCGATCAATTGTTTCAGTTGATCAATACCATTAAAATCTCGCCATTGCTTACCATATACAGGGCCAAGATTGCCATGCTTATCCGCAAACACTTGATCGTTTTTAATTCTTTCTACGTACTCGTCTAAACTTTCATTGTTGTAATCATCTGATTTCACAAAACGTTCATATGGCCATTCATTCCAAATTCTCACGTTGTTCAATACCAAAGGTCGAATATTGGTTGATCCTGTTATAAACCAAAGTAATTCATAAACAACTGATTTGAAATGCACTTTCTTTGTCGTCAACAGCGGAAAACCCTTCGTTAAATCAAAGCGCATTTGGTAACCGAAAATTGAACGTGTTCCAGTTGATGTTCGATCAAGACGATCCGTTCCTTTTTCAAGTATTTCATTTAATAAAGCGTGATATTGTTTCATAATTTTAACCCTTGCCATCATTATAACACGATTCAAAATAGACTAAGATGGGAAGAAATAAACCACAAATAAAAATCTTTCAGCTCAAATAGCCTGAAAGATATCGACTCAACGTGTGCCTAAGAATGAAACTTTTTCAGCAATCACTTCACAGTGATAGATGCGGATACTATCCTTACCTTCATAATTGTTGGATTGAACGCGTCCTTTCACTCCAAGCAATGCTCCATCCGTGCATTGTTCAATGGTTGATTCCGCTAAGTTTCGCCATAACATGCATTGAACTTGATCAGTTTCAAAATCCCCTTGCGTATTTTTAAAATTCCGTTCAATTTCCAAAATCAACTCCGCATACTTAATGCCATTGCTGGTTTCTTTTAAACTCGGAACACCAACAGCCTTACCTACCAATACAACTTGATTCAACATAAATTCCTCCTTGTGAAAAGAGTATGCCATAATCAAGATTAACTTTCGAATGGTCAAAATGGTTAGATTTCTCGACCATCTGCACGCTTACATGAACGAAACTTGCCAATTAAGCAAGTTTACTAAGACCTGTCATTTTCACTAATGCAGTGGGTTTGTTCAATAAATCTTCACCGATGTTCAGGATATCTTCAAATTGAATCGATTTTAGAAGTGCAATCGAATCCATCATCTCCACATCATTGAAATGTGAACGTAAAAGTGTGATGGCATAATCATCTTGATCATCAAAACTACGCAACATCTGTGCATAATATCGACGTTTTAAAAGATCAAAAGCTTGTTGAAAAGCACCGAGTTCAGTTTTAAGACTTGATCGAATCAAATCGATGAAATCATGCTCATCTTCATTCTCACCATAGAACATCACAAATCCATACTCACGATTGACTTCAACTTCATAACCAAAATACTCAGCGATACGACCTGTTTCCATCCAATCCTCATAAGCTGGATTCGTCGGTGAAAAAATCAATTCAAGAAAAAGTCGATACTGCCATTCTCTTTCAATGTTCATTTTCTGATCATCCGAATAGTCATCTAATTTAAATGAATACGTTATTTTGGATGCTTGAATATCCATCTCGAATTGATGGAAAGGACGCACCACTTCTTTAGGTTCAGCTTCTAGTACACGCTTGATTTCATGACTTGGCTCAAATGACTTTTGGTCTTGATTTAACTTGACCCATCGAAAAATCAATTCCGGAGCTAAAGGCGTAACACAAACAAGTGTTGAATTCGCTGGATGATAATTCAATCGATAAGCATCCATTAAATCTTCCATGCCCGTCGCATTGACTGATTCTTCCGTTCCTCCGATATCTAAGCGAACAGGATGATTTGCATATAGCGATTGGTATGTTTCGGCCATCAAGCGCTGTTCAGGCATCTGTTTATACATTCTCAACTCTTGAGTGATGATGCCCTTTTCTTTTTCTACGGAAGCTTCGGTAATTGATAGGTTTTGAACAAAGTTTAGTAAAAGATTCAAAGGTTTCTGAAGTGATTTTTTGCTTGAATTGAAATAATAAACGGTTTCATTGTACGAAGTAAACGCATTGACATTACACGAAAGATGACTAAAGCTCTGCATGATGTCGATGCCACCTGGATTCTCAAAAAGTTTATGCTCTAAAAAGTGTGCGACTCCTGATGGGAAATGTTTGATTTCTTCATTAACCTTTTGCGTCAAGTCAAAGGATCCAAATGGAAACCCAAGATAAAATACGGAAGATTGGTAATCCACCTTTTGGATGACATAGAGTTTCAAACCATTCTCTAGTTCAAACACATCATAATGTTCGTTTATATCTTTAAATGTTTTACGCATCAATTCTTACCTCTGATTGTATATTGTCCAACCAATTCAATTTTTTGAGCGATTGCTTCAATATCGCTTTTACTCACATTTCGAATGGCTTTGATGGTTGCTTTCAAATCCAAATCATATTGGGTATAACCTCTTTGATACATGAAATTCAAATAAGCATAGGGTTCATCGATCATAGACTCCAGACCATTGATAAACATTTTCTGAGCTGTTTTAAGCAAAGCATGGCTGAACTTACCCTTAGCAAGCTTAATCCGTTGAAGCTCAATCAACATTTCAACTTCATCCAAATCTTTATGATTGATACCCGTTTGAATGGCCATCACACCATCAAAATTGAATGAACTTGCACTTATTGAATAACACAAACTTCGTTTCTCACGGATTTCTTGAAATAATAAGGAATTCGGTAACTGTCCCAACATGATCACATACAATCGCATCGCTAGGTACTGTGCATCATTGTATGCCGTATGTGTCGCATAGAGTTGCGTAAATGTCGTTTGACTGGTTTCCTTTTGGATGGTTGCTTTAAAATTATGGCGTGGTTGGAAAATATAGGCTGAAGGCAAAATACTTAATGTTTGATTGAACGACAATTGACTTTGCAGTTCATTTTGATCTAAACCTTTGAAATCACCCATGATTAAGATCATCGGTTGAATCTGTTCCAACAGTTGTTTGTGGTACGCTTTTAACTCATCCAATTGAATGGATTCAATCACTTCGATATTTCCTTGGCTGAATACAGCCAGCGGTGTATCTTTCCCAACGCCCTCACACACTTTAATGATTCCTAAATGGCTAGGCTTGTCTTGAATACGTTTCAAACTTGCGATTAAATTCTTCTTTGCCTCACTCAAACTGGCTTCATTCATTAAAGGTTTACGTATACAATCCATTAAGAAATGTGCCGCTTTCAGGATATGGGGTTGATCGGTGTATCGTTCATTCAGAGTACGAATACGAATCTCTAAAACATGCGCCGCACCAAAGGTTGTTGTTTTGCTGCTAAGACTCAAGCCAAAAAGTGCATCCATTTGATTGGACATTGCTTGTTTACTTGGATAAGATTCTGATCGATCGCTCATCATGTAAGACAGGATATTGCTCATACTAACATTGGGCTCACGGTTTTCAACCGCAAAACGTATGGATATGATCATATCTTTGAACTTATCGGTATCGATCCAATTAAATGGTAGATCTTGTTTAATTTTAAACATTGAAAACTCCTCTTCTTCTATCGTGATATAATGATTTTACACGCATCATCATACCACAGAATAGGAAACCGTACTTGTCATGAACTCTTACAAACACTCCGCTTTACTTACTGATCTTTATGAATTCACAATGGCTTACACCTACTTCAAGCAAAACAGACATGAAGATATTGCTTATTTTGATATGTTCGTTCGAACAATCCCAAATCAAGGTGGTTATATCCTTTTTAATGGTCTTAATCAATTGATCGATCAAATCAATAATTATAAGATTACGGAAGAAGACTGTGATTATCTTAGATCCACCGGTTTCTTTGATGAGGATTTCTTGACTTACCTTAGCAATTTGAAATTAACTCTAGACATCTGGTCAATTGAGGAAGGTACACCTGTATTTGCAAATGAACCTTTGGTTACAGTTCGAGGTCCATTGCTTCAAACGCAATTGATTGAAACACTCTTGTTGTTGAGTATCAACTATGCTACCCTAGTCACTAGTAAAGCGCGTCGGATCGTTGAAGCCGCAAAAAATCGTTCGGTTTTAGAATTTGGGGTACGTCGTGCTCAAGGCATTGATGCATCCGTTGAAGGTGCACGTGCTGCATACATCGCTGGTGCGATTGGAACTTCCAATACTTTGGCAGGACAAATACACGGTATTCCAGTTTCTGGAACGATGGCGCATAGTTTCATCCAAATGCATGAAAGCGAATATGAAGCTTTCTTGGAATATGTCGAGATACAGCCTAATAATTCTGTATTACTTGTCGATACGTACGATACATTACACAGTGGAATACCCAATGCAATCAAAGTCGCTAAGGATTATTTGATTCCCAATGGATATCGTTTAAAGGGAATACGTCTCGATAGTGGTGATTTGGCGTATCTCTCTAAAAAAGCACGAATTGAATTGGATGAAGCTGGCTTACATGATTGCAAGATCATCGCATCCAATTCCTTAAGTGAAGACATCATTGATGACCTACTCGTGCAAGATGCTCAAATCGATGTGTTTGGTGTTGGCGAGAACTTAATCACTTCAAGTTCACATCCAGTGCTTGGGGGCGTATATAAGGTCGTTGCCTATGAAAAAGGCGAAGAGATCATTCCTACCATAAAACTCAGTGAAAATATTGAAAAAATCACTAATCCAGGATTTAAGAAATTGATTCGTTTTTATGATAATGTTTCAAATAAAGCAATTGGTGATTTGATTTGTCTCGCTGACGAAGTGATTCCACTGGATGCCTACACACTTTTTGATCCAATAGCACCTTGGAAAAAGAAAGAAATCTCTAATTACCACTACAAACAACTACAAAGACCGATATTCGTAAATGGTAACTGTGTCTATGCTGTGAAGACAACCGAAGAAACTCGCAAATTCTGTCAAGAGCAAATGGATACAATTTGGGATGAAGTAAAACGTTTACGCTTCCCGCATAAGTATTACGTCGACTTATCAGAAAAACTTTATAATCTAAAAAATGATCTCATTCAAAAAAATAAGAAGGCTTAATGCCTTCTTATCTTTTTCCTGGATCGTAGGGTTCGCCGGCTGCTTTAGGTGCGGCAGACTTTTTAGATGTAAATGTCAAGACGATCAAAGTCGCAACATAAGGAACGATCTGATAGAAATACTTAGGTATGCCTAGGCTCATGAAGAAATTCAAACCGCTGGAATTCGATATCGTTTGCATCAAACCAAAGAATGCGGCTGCTAGAATGATTTTAGAAGGACGCCATTGACCAAATATCAAGACAGCTAAGGCTAAGAAGCCATATCCAGAGACGACTCCGGTATATTCGACGGTGCTCGGTACGATTAAAATCAAACCGCCCATTCCAGCCAAAGCACCTGAAATCAAAACACCAATATAACGCATACGATTGACATTAATCCCAACCGAATCCGCAGCTTGGGGATGTTCACCACATGCGCGTAATCGTAAACCAAAGCGTGTTTTGAATAAGACATAGGATGAAATAAACAATATTCCAAAACCAATGAAGGTCGTAATGTACGTATTCGTGAATAAAATCGGTCCAAGAATTGGAATGTCAGAGAAGAACGGTACAGTAGGAATACGATAAACGTTGTTGAACTTAACCCCTTCAACACCATTTGGTGTCACAATACGTGCCACAAAAACATGGAACGAGGTCGCGAATAAATTCAATGCGGTTCCACTAATGACTTGATTTGCTTTCAAATTAACCGATGCGTACGCATGAAGAAGTGAAAAGATGGCTCCACTGATCAAAGCAACAATCAATGCCGCAATCAACATCATCTGCGGAGGTAATAAATCAGGAAAGAAATACATGAAGAATATCCCAATTGAAGCCCCAAAAACCATGATGCCTTCCAATGCGATATTCACGATACCACTTCGTTCTGAGAACATACCACCCAATGCCACTACTGTAAGTGGAATCATGTATGGAAACATATTTTTAAGTAAAAATAATAACGTATCCATTATTTGACCTCCTTCTTACTAAAAAATTTATGAATCTTGTCTCTGAATAGAAGTGAAAATGCACTGGCATAAATGATTGTGGATGTCATGATGCGGATAACCTCATCATTGAATCCAGCTCGTGACAAGGACGAACCTGCATTCCGTAACATACTGATGAAGAAGCTTGAAAAGATGATTCCAAGCGGATTGCTTAAGCCTAGCAACGCAACCGAAATACCATCAAAACCTTCTCTTTGCAGAACCAAAGACTGATCGAAGACTTTTGTAATGCTGGAGACATAAACCAATGCACCACCAAGCCCAGATAGAGCACCTGCGATGGTCATTGAAAGGATGATGCCCTTTTTATCATTGATACCCGCATAACGTGCTGCTTCACGGTTGAAACCACATGCTTTGAGTTCATAGCCGAAGCTTGTCTTCTCTAGGATGACATAAATGAGAATCGCAACTGCAATCGCAATGAAAATTCCAAAATCAACCGTGTTAATTCCAAATATCTTATCAAAACCAAAAGTTGGAATACGACTCAAAGGTACTTGGGAACGGGATGGATTGAAGCGATCTTTAATCGTAAAGACTAGATTGCTCACTGTGATCATTCCGATATAATTTAACATGATCGATGAAATAACTTCATTTACGTTTCGATATGCCTTAAGCACACCACTGATCATACCCCAAATTCCACCAACAACGATTGAGCCAAGTAGAGCCACAATCCATAAATACTCCAAAGGAATAAAAGTCCATCGGATGGCGATATAAGCAGCTGTGAATCCGCCCATGACAAATTGACCTGCGGCACCGATATTAAACAGTCCCGTTTTGAATGCGAAACCAACCGACAAACCCGTTAACAATACAGGCGTTGTATAGCGTAGTATGATCCCAAACCCTTTGATACCGTTATAACGCATCCCCCCTGTAATGATGGTGATGAAGCCTTCAATTGGATTCGTAGCTTGTGTCTTGATGCTTGCCGCAAATAAAAGAATTAAAAATCCAAAAATGAAACCAATTAAAATCGCTGTCAATGAGGCAAGAATTTTTTGGACATTTTCATTTAAGATGAACTTTTTCATTCAAGTACCTCACGTTTAGAACCAGACATATACAAACCCAATTCCTGTTGAGAAACAACAGCAGGATCGGCTTGTCCAACCAACTCACCTTCATAAATAACTAAAATACGATCACTCACGCTCATGACTTCAGAAAGTTCAAGTGACACTAAAAGAATCGCCTTACCCTTGTCACGTTGCTCAATGAGTATCTTATGGATGTATTCAATTGCGCCTACATCCAAACCTCGCGTAGGTTGAACCGCAATCAAGACATCTGGGTGTGTCTCAAGCTCGCGTGCCACAATGGCTTTCTGTTGATTCCCACCAGACATGCTCCGTGCAATGGATCGAGCACCACTACCACTACGGATATCATAGCGTTCAATTAATTCATCTGCATTCTCATAGATCTTTTTAAATTTCAAGAAACCCTTGGTTTGAAATTTATTCGTGTAATAATCCTGCAATATAAGATTTTCCGCAACATTATAATCCAAAACCAAGCCATGTTTATGGCGATCTTCAGGGATGTGAGCCATCCCTTTTAAGTTACGATAACGAATTGAACGATGTGTTATGTCCTCACCTTTATAGATGATTTCACCGCTCGATACCTTTTCCAGTCCAGTTAACGCATAAACCAAGTCGGTTTGACCATTGCCTTCGATTCCAGCAATACATAATATTTCACCACGATGCAACTTAAAACTTACATCATTGACTTTGTTTTTCCCATGCGTTTTTGACTTAACAACAAGATGCTTTACTTCAAGAACAATTTCTTTTGGTTGTGCTGCTGTCTTTTCAACTTCAAGCAATACTTTACGACCCACCATCAATTCCGATAATGTTTCTTTACTGCTCAAACTCACATCAACCGTATCAACATATTTACCTTTACGTAAAATTGTGACACGATCTGCCACAGCTTTGATTTCGTTCAACTTATGCGTAATAAAAATAATGGTCTTCCCTTCCGCAACCAAATCCTTCATGATTTTCATCAACTCATCGATTTCTTGAGGTGTCAATACAGCCGTGGGTTCATCAAAGATTAAAAGATCGTTCTCACGATACAACATCTTTAAGATTTCAACACGTTGTTGCATACCGACACTGATGTCAGATATCAATGCGTCCGGCTCAATAAAAAGACTATATTTCTGGGATAATTCAATTACTTTCTTACGTGCCTCATCCATAAGCAAATGTCCATACTTGACACTTTCAACACCAAGAATGACATTCTCCAAAACCGTGAAATTATGCACCAATTTAAAATGCTGATGAACCATACCAATTCCATAACGATTGGCATCATTGGGATTCTTAATTGAAACCTCTTCACCATTAATAATAATCTTACCTTTTTCAGGTTTATACAAACCAAATAATACACTCATCAACGTTGATTTCCCCGCACCGTTTTCCCCTAACAGTGCATGAATCTCACCTTTTCTGACTTTCAAATCAATATTGTCATTGGCGATGATGCCTGGGAAAATTTTAGTAATGCCTTGCATCTCTATTACATATTCCATTTCATTACTCCTTCAGGGAAATTATACCTTAATCAACTCTTAAGTGACAGAAAAAAAAGGTGGATTGCTCCACCTTTACTGCTTATTCAGCACCGATTAAGGTAACTGTTGTTTTAGTAACTGCTAAGTCATTAACGGATGCAGCATCCTTAACGACGACAACTTCACCACTGACCAACTTAGCGAAGATCGCATCGTAATCAGCTTGTGTGAATGTTGTAAAACGTGAGAAATCAGCAGGTAGACCTACACCACCAACTGTAACGTCTAAAGTGTCGATAACTCCACCCTTGAAGTTTCCAGCATAGAGATCAGTCAATGCCAATTCAACAGAAGAAGTCAAACCCTTCATAGCAGAAGTGATGACAGTTTCAGAAAGGTTGGATTGATCAACGTCAACACCGATGACTTTCTTATCAGCTTCTTCAGCAGCAGCCATGACGGACAAACCAGCTCCACCAGCAGCAACGAAGATTGCTTCAACTCCTTCGGAATACCAACCTAAAGCCTTGACTTTGTGATTATCGTTTGGTGCGAAGTCATTCAAGTATTCATATTTGATTGTAACATCAACATCCAATTCAACAGCAGCTAATTCAGCACCTTGAACAAAGCCATGACCGAAACGAACAACAGCTGGAACAGCCATGCCGCCCATGAAGCCCAAGTTAGTCATGCCATCTTTAACAGCAGCATAACCCGCCAAGAAGCCAGATTGTTCTTCAGCGTAGTAAATCGAATAAACATTGCTTTCAATCTTGAAAGCGGAATAATCATCTGTGTGTGGATCTGCATCCAACAAGATGAAATTAACTTCAGGATACATTGTTTGAGCTTCATAAATCGCACCAGCAAACATGAAACCAGGTGTAACAACAACCTTAGCGCCACCTTCGATTGCCAATGTGATCGCTTCAATATAGTCAGCAGTAGATGCAGCAGCTGGTTGGTAGTATTGGTATGTCAAGCCATTCGCTTCAGCATAAGCAACAACACCTTCCCAAGCACCTTGGTTAAAGGACTTGTCATCGATTGTACCGATATCGGTAACCAAACCAATTTCGTATCCCTTTTCTTCTTCTACCACTTCTGGTTCATCGCTGCTACAAGCAGTCAAAGTTCCGAGTGTTAGAAGAACGAGTGTAAACAGAATAAATAACTTCTTCATCTATGTTCCTCCGTTGTAGTAAAACTACATTTTAAGTTTATGCAAATTGAACCTATAAGTCAAATAGAAGTGCGAAGTACTATGCTTTGTGGGAATAGACATCCCGAGGTTTACTGCCCTGGGCAGGGCCAACAATGCCTTGTTGTTCCAACATATCGATCAATCGTGCCGCTCGATTGTAACCTAAGCCAAATCGTCTTTGAATGTTTGAAGTAGACGCCCGTTGTGTTTCAATGACGTATTGTTTGACTTCTTCAAAGATTGGATCATCAAAGGCCAGTTGACCATTCTGAGTTCCTTCCGGATCACTCAGATTCAAGAATGCGTCATCAAACTGAGGTTTTTGACTTTTCGAAACGAAATCCGTGATTCTGCGAATCTCTTCATCGTTTATGTAAACACCTTGAACACGTATTGGAGCAGGCTCACCCACTGGGAAAAACAACATATCTCCATAACCTAACAAACGCTCAGCCCCAACACCATCCAAGATGACACGTGAATCAATACCACTAGAGACCGCAAAAGCGATACGTGATGGAATGTTCGCCTTGATGATACCCGTGATGACATCCGTACTTGGACGTTGTGTCGCAACGATCAAATGAATTCCAGCAGCACGCGCTAATTGCGTGATGCGTTGGATACTTCCTTCCACATCTTTACCAGCAACAATCATCAAATCGGCTAACTCATCAATAATGACTACGATCCAAGGCATCGGATTCAAAGTTGGATCCGTCTTCTTAGCAAGCAACTCATTGTAACTCTGTATATTACGAACACCGATGTTCGAAAACACTTCATAACGATTTTCCATCATCGATACAATGACTTTCAAGGCTTTTGCGGCTTCAGTCGCATCACTGATAACTGGCGATATTAGATGCGGAATCTTATGATAAGGTGTAAACTCAACTTTTTTAGGATCGATCAAAACCATTTTCAACTCATCTGGAGTTGTTCTTAATAAATAGTTGATGATGATCGAATTGACACAAACCGACTTACCACTACCCGTTGCCCCAGCTATCAATAAATGCGGCATCTTATCTAACTCGGTAAATACGGACTTCCCCATCAAGTCTTTCCCCAATGGAAACAACAACTTCTTAGACAGTTTATCTGATGGCACATCTTTCATCAATTCTATCATCCGAACTGGAACCATTTCGATATTGGGTATTTCGACACCCACCGCATTCCGTCCCGGAATCGGTGCCTCCAAGCGAAGCTCCTTCGCTGAAAGTTCCATCTTGATGTTATCTTGTAGCGACGCAATCTTTGATATTTTAACGTTGCTTTCAGGTCTGACTTCAAATTTAGTAACAGCAGGACCAATATGCGTCCCCACTAGGCTCGCCGTAACACCAAATTCACCTAAGATCTCAATCAATTTTCTACCTTTTTGACTTGCCGCAACACTGTTCGCATTAGACTTGGACTTTACTGCGACTTCATCGAGTAAGCTAAGACTCGGAATCGAATAATTTCCACCTGACACATGTACTGTCGCAGCTGATTTCGTTTTAATCTCAGGCTCCAAATTTTTAGTCTTAGGATGCACTTTAGGTTCATCAGGCGTTAAGAAAACTGTGCGAGAGGTGCTGACTTGCGGTTCATCAATATAATTGACTTCCCTCTTAGCACGATTCAACTGAATTGGTTTGATCTTCGTCTTAAGCCAACTGAAATCAACATTCATCATGATCAAAGCAAGATATCCGATGATCAACACAAATAAAGTCCCTAAACGATCAAATAAAGTTGTAAAAAACGCATATAAAGCAACTCCAAAAACGCCACCGTGAGATGGAAACTTATCAAAAAAAATAAAATTTATCTGCTCGATCCAAGCATTCAAAATACCAATACCCACATCCCCGATTTCATAGCTGATATATGTACTGGTAAGAATGATCAAAATAATGCTTAATATCCCCATCAAAGCATATTTAAACGAAAGGTGGAAATGCTTACGATTAAAAATCCGATAAATGCCATACGCACCCAAGCCAAAATAAACAAGATCACGACGCACCCCGAACAATAGATTCATGATCCGATCGAAATAGATGCCAATGACACCCAAACGTTGAAACGCAATGAAAATCAATGCTAATCCGATGAGAGCAATGAGGATGATCTGACTGTGTTTGAAACTTACTTTCTTTTTTCGAGGCATATTAATCCGCTAAATTGATTTCAACAATGACTGGCAAAATCATCGGACGCTTACCAGTCTCCTTCAAGACATACTTAGTGATCTTATCCTTCGCTTCATTACGTGCACTCATATTCTCATAACGCTTATTTTCAACCATCGAAGAAATCGTATTTTCCAGAATCGCACCAATTTCTTTAACAATGTAATCCGCATCCTTTAAATAAATAACACCACGGGATTGAACATCCGGACCACCGATGACCTCTTTTGTGTTGAAATTCAAAACAACACCAATGACAATGACGCCATCTGTCGACAACATCTCACGATCCTTAAGAATCAAACCACTTGAATCCAAATGTGCATTACCATCAATCAGTATTTCATCCAACTTGATGATATTCGCAGTATTCGCCAACTTCGCATTTTCAAAAGTCGCAATCTGACCATTGTCCAAGACAACGATCTTATCCGCATAATAACCCAAATCCAATGCAATCGTCGCATTGTTCACAAGATGACGATATTCACCATGAATTGGAATGAAATACTTTGGTTTCAATAGATAAACCAACATCTTGATGTCTTCAATCGACGCATGCATCGAAATCACTTTACGACGGTCCAAAGTAATGACATTGACATCTTCTTTATACAACTCATTCTCCATCATGCTTGCTTCTTTTTCCGTACCTGGAACTATCGGCGAAGCAATGATGACTGTATCATCTGAATCCAGTGTAAACATTTCTTCTTCTTTTAAAGCAATCTTATGCATCAGCTTGAAGACTTGAGGACCACTGCCTGAAATGATGATCATGACATTGTCTAAATCATTATTAAACTTACCTTTTGGCAATTCTAAATCCAAAGGCATTTTGTAATAGCCCAATGACTCAGCCAAGCGAAGCAACTCACGTTGTTCTTGGTTGAAGAAAAATACTTTACGCTTGTATTTCTTAGCCAACTCCATCAATTCCATTAAACGGAATAAATTTTGTTCATACATCGTCACAAAGACACGGCCTTTTGCATCTTCCAACACATCTTCAACCGTCTCTGTGATCATGTGATTCGGTGCTGTATAACCTGGACGATCCGCTCCTATGGACTCAGTGAGTAAGGCGAAAACACCCTTCTTACCTATTTCGGCAAAATTCGTGATGTCGCAAGCAAATGCTGGATTGCGTGTATTGAAATCAATGATGTATTCGCCAGCATAAACGACATAACCAAAAGGACTTTCAATTGCGATGCCAAACGCATCAGCAATCGAGTGGGTCAAACTAAAGGTACGAATGTTGACCTTGCCTATATTCATATTATCATCACGTTTGATGACCTTGATCTGATAATCACTGACCTTCTCTTCTTTAAACAACTTTTCGATAAGCTTAGCCGTTAAAGGCGTGGTGTAAATCGGTAGATTCACTTGCTTGATCAGATAAGGTAAAGCTGCCATCGCATCATCATGACCATGAGTGATGAAGATCCCTTTTATTCTTTGTTTGTTTTCGATAAGATACTTAAAATCCGGGATGATGATTTCAACCCCGAGGCGTTCCTTATCTGGATACTTGAGACCCACATCAATCACAAAAAGATCTTGATTGATCTCGACGACGGTTAGATTCTTACCATCCTCATCTAAGCCACCCAACGCAAAAATGCGTACTTGATTCATTATATTTCCTCCTAAATAAACACTATTTTAATTATAGCGTATAAAACTAACTTAAGCTAAAACTTCTTCACCTTTTAGGGTCCAAGTATTTGCTCCAGTAATTTTCACTTTTACAATCATACCAGCTTTCGCATTTTTCGGTGCAAAATTGACCAACTTATTCGTTTCTGTATATCCACTGTAGACATCCGGATTCTTCTTTGAGGGTCCATCGACTAAAACATTTTGAACTGAATCCACAAGTTTCTTGTTGTTTTGCAAGGCATAAACCGATACACGTTGATTCAAACGCTTCAAACGAGAACGCTTGACTTCCAACTCAATATTGTCTTCCATTTTGCTCGCTGGTGTTCCATGGCGTGGCGAATAGATGAACGTGTAGACGTTGTCAAATTTACAATACTCAATCATCTTCAATGTATCTTCGAATTGTTCCTCGGTTTCATTTGGGAAGCCCACAATAATATCCGTAGAAAATGCTATATTCTTAACTTTCGTTTTCAATGCATCATATACATGAAGATATTCTTCGGTCGTATACCGACGCCCCATGATTTTAAGAATTTCATTACTTCCAGATTGAAGTGGCAAATGGACAAAAGGCATGATATTGTCATATTTAGCAATGATTTCCACCATTTTGTCACTGAAATCCCAAGGATGACTCGTCATGAAGCGAATCCGTGGAATATCCGTCTTAGCCACATCTTCCAATAACTCCGCAAAGCCATAGTCAAGATTTAAGTCTTTTCCATACGCATTGACGTTCTGACCCAACAAGGTGACTTCTTGATACCCTTCTTCAACCAAAGTCATGACTTCCTTTAGGATGTCTTCCTTTAAACGCGAACGTTCTTTACCACGTGTGTAAGGAACAATGCAATACGTACAAAACTTATCGCAACCATAGATGATATTCACCCAAGCTTTTGACTTTTGAACACGATTGACAGGAAGGTTCTCATAAACTTCCCCTTCTTTGGAATAGACTTCCACAACTCTTTCTTTACTGAAATGAGCTTGAATCAAGAGTTCAGGAAAACGATGGATGTTATGTGTTCCAAAAATGATATCGATGTGTTGGTGTGTCTTAAGAATTGTATTAACCACTTCTTCTTCTTGAGCCATGCATCCACATACGACAAAAATCAAATCTGGGTTCTCATATTTCAATTGTTTCAAGTGACCAATTTCACCAAATACCTTATCTTCTGCATTCTTACGAATCGCACAGGTATTCATAATGATGAGATCAGCATCCTCTGGCGCAGAGACTTCTTTGTAGGACATCAATGCAAGCATGCCACGAAGTGTTTCTGAGTCACGTTCGTTGGCTTGACAACCATAGGTACGCAAGTAAAATTTCTTATTGAAACCTAGGCTAAGGTACTCTTCCGGTATATTGAAAAGTGAACGTTCGATGACTGTTTCATCTTTCGTTCTTCTTTGTGCACTTCTTAAATTTGGTTTGATAAATAGTTCATTCATAATTTTTCCTTAAAAAAACCAAGCTCTGCTTGGTTATTTTTGACTTATCGCTTCAGTTGGACAAACACCGATACATGCTAAGCAATCAATGCAGATCGATTCATCGCATTCTGCTTTGCCATCCGCATCCAAAGATAAAGCTCCAACAGGGCAAACACCTACACAGGCACCACAACCAATACAGGTATCTTTTGCTACAACAACAGGCATAACGAATCCTCCTTTTAATAAATCAATTATAGCACTTAGTGCTCATTATTCAACTCTTTTTCAGGTCGAATCTGGATCCGCTGAATCTGTGTCGAACGCATGCTTTGCTCATCGATCGTTATAACAACAGCACAAAGTTGCGCTGGCTCTTCACTTACAGTAAATCGCTTAGAAAAATTCCCATTGAAGCGATCCAATACTTCTTGGATGTCGCGACCGATGACACTATTGAATGGACCAGTCATTCCAACATCACTAATGAATGCGCAACCATCGATGATTCGTTCATCCGCTGTTTGAACATGGGTGTGCGTCCCTAAGACAGCAGCACATTGATCTTTGAACTGATAAGCAAATGCCATCTTTTCACTGGTCGCTTCCGCATGTAGATCAACGATGACGATCTTATCCTTATTAAAGCGTTCAAGTTGATACATGGCCTCAAATGGCGTCTCAACAACATTATCCATAAAAACAGAACCAATCAAGTTGATGACGCGAATCGTCTTACCCTTAACTTCAAATTCCTGGATGCCCTTACCATGCGTTTGTGGATGCATATTCAATGGTCGGACAAGATGCTTGCTTTTTTGTATGAAAGCTAAAATATCTGATTTTGAGTACGCATGATTCCCTAAAGTAATCGCATCGACACCATTGGAAAGCAACTCCTCATAAAGTTTCAAGGTCATCCCTTTGCCATGAGCGATATTCTCACCATTCACGATGGTGAAATCAATATTATACGCTTGTTTAAGCGAAACAAGTCGAGCATATAAAATTGCTCGACCTGCTTTTCCTACGATATCACCTACAAATAAGATATTCATTATTTCGCTACTTCTGACGTCCGAGTCTCACGAATGACCGTGACTTTGATTTGACCAGGATAGGTCATTTCTTTCTCAATCTTCTCACGAATTTCACGTGCTACGCGATGACATGCCAAATCATCCAATTTATCTGGTACAACCATGACGCGAATCTCACGTCCTGCCTGAATCGCATAGACTTTTTCAACACCATCAAAGGATGTGGCAATCTTTTCCAACTGTTCCAAACGTTGAATATAGTTTTGGAAGGACTCAAAACGAGCTCCTGGTCGTGCAGCACTCAAAGTATCCGCTGCTTGCGCTAAGACCGCATAGATTGAATTTGCAGGCACATCACCATGATGCGATTCTATCGCATTGATGACGGCTGGATGTTCACCATGTTTACGACAGATACGAGCGCCGAGTTCCACATGGCTTCCTTCCATTTCGAAATCCAAAGCTTTACCAATATCATGAAGCAAACCAACACGTTTTGCCAAGTTTTGATTCAAACCCAATTCAGCAGCCATCATGCCTGTTAAATAGGCAACTTCCATGCTGTGCTGTAAGGCATTTTGTCCGTAACTATAACGATAACGTAAACGTCCGATCAAACCGACGATTTCACGATCGATCTTACCGATACCGACTTTGAATACGGCATCCGCTCCCGCTTTTTGAATGGTTTCATTCAACTCATTCTGAACACGTGCAACAACCTCTTCAATGCGTCCAGGCTGAATTCGACCATCTTTCAATAAAGATTCCAAAGCCAATCGTGCAACTTCTCGACGAATCGGATCAAAACAAGATAAAGTGATGGTTTCTGGTGTGTCATCAATCAAGATATCAACTCCAGTGGCTTGTTCAATCGCACGGATATTTCGTCCTTCACGACCAATGATACGCCCCTTCATTTCTTCATTAGGCAAGGCAACCACTGAAACGGTACGTTCCAAAGTCTCCTCTTGAGCATAACGCTGAATTGCCAATCCAATGATTTCACGCGCCATATCAGAAGCCTTTGACTTCGCTTCTTCTTCTTGGTCACGAATATAAGCTTCTACTTCATTTTGTGTTCTTACTCGAACGATATCCAATAACTCCTGTTTAGCGTCACTTGCCGACATATTGGCAATTCGTTCCAACTCAACAACCTGCCCATCGATCTTCTCTTGCAGGGTTTTCTCCATCTTCTCTAGTACGTTTAATTTTTCGGTAACTTGTTTATTTCTTGTATCAAGTTCTTTTTCTTTTGAGGTCAACGTCTCATTACGAAAATTAAGACTGTCTTCACGACGGTTCAATTTGGTTTCAATTTCTTGAAGTGATTGTTTTGATTCCTTAATTTCTTTTTCTGCAGCTAATTTTAAATCATAAGCTTGCGTCTTCGCATCGAGTTGCGCTTGACGTAAAGCAGCATCTGCTTTAATGTTCGCTTCATCTAAAATAAGCTTAGCTTTTTGTTGATCTCTATTTAATCCTAACTTTGAGATGATCACCATCAAGATGATACCCAAAGCAAAACCACCGATAATACTAGCTAAGACGAAAAAGTATGGTAAATCTCGCATATTTTTCCTCCAGCTTAGAGTTTTGATAACTCTACTTATAATCATACTTAATTTTCGAACATTTCTCAACAAAAAAGGACTCTAACGTCCTTCTTCACCCTCTTCGACAACCTTTGCGAAGAGCTTTTGTTTCAATTCTACTTCGATCGTATCACAAATCACTGGATTCGCTTGCAAGAACGCACGCGCTGCTTCTTTACCTTGGCCAATCTTCTCACCATTATATGAGAACCAAGCTCCAGCTTTCTGAATGATATCGCGATCAACAGCCAATTCAATTAATTCGCCAATTCGCGAAATACCTTTACCATACATAATATCAACTGTTGCGACTTTGAATGGAGGCGCAACCTTATTCTTAACGATCTTGACATTGACTTTATTACCAATGATATCCGTTCCCGACTTAATAGCTTCACTCTTACGAACATCAACTCGTATTGAAGCGTAGAACTTAAGCGCTTTACCACCCGTGGTCGTCTCTGGATTACCAAACATAACACCAATCTTCTCACGCAATTGATTGATGAAGATCGCCGTACAGTCACTCCGATTCATGACACCAGCCAACTTACGCATCGCTTTGGACATCAAACGTGCTTGAAGACCCATATGGGCATCCGACATTTCACCATCCAATTCAGCTTGAGGAACCAAGGCCGCAACAGAGTCGATGACGATCAAATCGATCGCACCACTCTTAATCAACATCTCTGTAATTTCTAAAGCTTGCTCACCACTATCTGGTTGCGACAAAATCAATTCTTCGATATTGACGCCTAAAGCTTTAGCATACATAGGATCAATGGCATTCTCCGCATCAATAAAAGCTGCTTTGCCACCTTTCTTCTGAACTTCCGCAATCGCATGCAAAGCCAATGTGGTTTTCCCACTCGATTCTGGACCATAGATCTCAACGATACGACCTTTTGGATAACCACCGACACCTAAAGCGAAGTCGATCGCAATCGAACCACTGCTGATCGCATCAATTTCAACATTCGCACGATCACCCAAACGCATGACAGCACCTTTACCATACTGTTTTTGAATCTGCTTTAAAGCATCTTCCAATAAAATATCTTTTTTATTTTCCATAGGTTCCTCTTCTGTTTAATATGCTTTAATTTGGCATATCCCTAATTAATTCGACTAACTTCTCTGATATCATTTGCACTGCATACGCCTGAAGTTCATTGCGATCCAACTCACTTTGAAATGCATAATCATACTGTCTATTTTGGATCCGAACACATGCAAACCACAAGCCACATGCTTTTCCTTCCAAAACACCCGGTCCAGCATTACCAGTAAAAGAAACACAAACATCCGTTTCAAACATTTTTTGTCCTGCTCGCGCCATTTGTGCTGCAGTTTCGCTACTTACGACGCCATATTTATCGAGTAACAATGAATCAATCCCAAGCACCTTATGCTTTATCTTAGATTGATATGCAACCACCGAACCTCTAAAAACAGCAGAAACGCCAGGAATCTTTCCCAACTCATATGCAAACAAACCTGCTGTGAAACTTTCACAGGTACTGATACTCAGTTGCTTCTCAATGAGTAAATCGATTAAAGCTCTCATCACATTGATTCCAAAATCATATCCTTAGCTTGAACAAAATAGGATACACCACTTAAAACTGAGATGATGACCGTGAACCACAACATCAACTCATGTACAGGTAGTTGAACCAATTCAAAGGGTAAATTACCAGCAAGATAAAGAATGATCGTAAGCATCTGTGCAACAGTCTTAACTTTGCCTAAGAAAGCAGCCGCAATCGTCACACCATTCCGCGCCGCAATCATACGTATGCCTTCGACGACCGTATCCCGCCAAATTAAAATTAGCACCGCAATGACTGGAACGACACCTTGGTAGGCGAATAAGATGAATACTGTATTGACCAAGAGCTTATCTGCGATCGGGTCTACAAACTTACCGAAGGTTGTGACTTGATTATTCTTACGGGCAAGGTAACCATCTAAAAAATCCGTGATACTTGCCAAGGTAAATAAAACCAAAATAATCAGATTGACAATTGGAAGACTAACAAACTCATATTTGATATAGCCAAACACTATATTGAATTGAGCAAATGGAAAAGTCGCAAAAAACACGATGACAGGAATAAACAAAAGACGAATCAAGGTCAACCGATTGGGTAGATTCATGCGCTTTCTCCTATACATTTGAACTTCAATGTGACCGAACCATTACGAGCTGCAATCTCAGAATTCAATGGAACGCTCAAGTCATTTAAAAACATCGTATTGCCATTCATCCAACCGATGTAAATTTCCAAAGTCGTTGCGTCACTTGCCGTAAATTTGAAATCCAAGGTCGTCCCGACATTGTAGAGCTTACTTGGTAAGTTAACGGCCGAATCCCCATTGACCGTAATCCGAACATAAGCATTGGACGCAAAATTCACAATCAAACTCAATTCCTCATTCTCATCATAACCTGTGATTTCATAATTCAATGCATCCACTTGACTGATCGCAAGAACTTGATCTTCCACCACCGTCGACTCTTCAGGCGTAATTGGTAATGGTTCAATCGGCTCAGGCATCTGTGGATTGACAAGCACCGGATCTTTAGCTTGACTGAGATTCGGTAAAATCAAAAAGATGAAAACCAAAATCAAAGTAATAATTAAAATAACCACTGAAACCACAAAAGTAATCAAAGAAATATCCCATTTTTTGCGATTTGAGCGATTAAGATTCAACGCGCGTTCCTGGATACGATCTGAAATTTCATTAACTTCTGACAACTTCATCATTTTCGTTGTATTGGAATACTCATCTAAACTCGCATCCAAGTACTCACGTACTTCTTCAAAATCGATATGTAAGGCATTGCAATAATAACGCACATAAAAACGAATATAAGACAAGTCGTTTTCCAAACGCTTCAAGTCACCATCTTCGATGGCTTCAAGTTTACCGATTGGAACACGTGTCTTATCGCTCATCTGCCTTAAAGTGAACCCTAATTCTTCTCTTCTTTCCTTAAGTTTTAGACCAATTTTTTGCATGCTCAACTCCTACTTTTGTTATTATACCATTAAAAAACAAATGTATAAAAAAAATGGAAGTAGACTCCCATTTTCAATTTTATGCATCGTGTAAGCCATGTTCTGTCCTGTTTCCAGGGGCAACCATCTATCTACATTGCTGTCCTCATCGACCTTCAATTCGGTCTTTGAAGTTCCCCTACCAAATTTGGGTTTCTCGCTTATGGGGTTTACCGCGTTCCACTCTTTCCGTTTCCCGAAAGACTCCGTCACTGTGGCACTTTCAAGAGCGCTTCCATAGCTTGCGCCTTAGGATTGACTCTGCCGTCAGTTGCCTGCCTAAATTTATTTTTTCATTTAGCATAAACACTACCTTCATCGCAGAAGGTGCGAGCATGGACTTTCCTCTAATCTTACGACCAGCGATTGCCTTCGATGCAATTACTTATGATAAACTTCTTGTTCCAATTTAGCAAGTCTTTTCAAGAGATCGGATTGACTCAAGGGTGCACTTTCTTGATTGTTTTGGTAAAGATCCAGTCGACCTTCCGTTTCAATCAAACGAGCCTGAAGTGCTGCATTCTGTTGTTGCAGAGTCTGTAGGTTATCCTGCATCTTTTTCATTTCAAACTGAAAATACTGATAATCCAAAATCACTTGATCCAAAAATGTATCCACCTCTAGGGTTGAATACCCCTTGAACTCCACATTGAAACTTTTATTAAAAATAATCTGATCTGTTAATTTTGCCATTTTTGTTACCAACACCTTTATTAAACCAAATTTACACCTTGAATACAAGGACACTCACCTACCATAAACTAGTATTGTTTAAACCTTTTAGCTATAATAAGACTGTTAAAAATATGGTAAACTATCCAAACGGCAAAAAAACACTGATCAAACAAGGCATCAAAGAACCCCATTTTCAACGTGGTGCGAACCTCGAAGATGACTTGAATCAAACCAATCAGTATTATCTTGATTTGAATCGAGCCAACATTCATAAGAAACCGACTCCAATCACCGTTGTCAAAGTGGACTACCCATCCCGCAACAAGGCCTGCATCCGTGAAGCTTACTATAAGATTCCAAGTACGACGGATTACAATGGTGTCTATCGCGGTATCGCAATTGACTTTGAAGCCAAGGAAACCAAATCTTTAACAGCCTTTCCGCTTAAGAACATACATCCTCATCAGTTACAACATATGCGAAGTGTTGAACATCATGGTGGATTAAGTTTCTTGATTCTCCGCTTCGTCGCATATGATGAAACCTACTTACTTTATTTAAAAGATTTTGATCGATTTCTACAAAATAACGATCGTAAATCGATTCCTTATGCATGGGTCAAAGACAATGCATACTCAATACCTTTTTCTTTGACACCCCCCGTCAATTATCTTAACGTGATTGATACCACCTTCTTTAAAGGAGCTTCTAAATGAGAAAACTCAAACTATTCAAAACATTGAATAAAAACAAAACTGAAAAGCCACAAAAAAAGCAGCTATTGAAAAACAAGCTTGCCATCTTGGTCTCAGCTTTCTTAGTGCTTGCCATCCTAGGCTCTATGACTGGCATCATTTATATTGCCACAGTCTTAAAAGGTGCTCCTACACTCAATAGTTCAGACTTCGTTACTTCGGATAGTTCAAAGGTTTTTGATGCGGATGGTAACCAAATTGCCGATATCGGTTTCCAAATCCGTGAGAACATCAGTTATGATGAGCTTCCACAAGTCGTTATCGATGCTTTTGTCGCCGTAGAAGATTCCCGTTTTTTCGAACACAACGGATTTGATATTCCGCGCTTCACTAAAGCGATGTTCGAGAATATTCGAACCTTGAGTTTTGGTCAAGGTGGTTCCACATTCACAATGCAGTTGGTTAAGGGGACTTATTTTGAAACTGAAGAAGCGACAGCAGTTCGCTCTGGTTTGGCAGGTGTCAATCGTAAGATTCGTGAAATCTATGTCGCCATTCAAGCAGAGAAGATCATCAGTAAGAAACGGATCTTAGAGCTTTATTTGAATCGTATCAATTATGGTGTCCCTGGAAACAAACGTGGCATCCAGACTGCATCACAGTTCTATTTCGGTAAAAACATAGAAGATGTCAATTTATTGGAAGCAGCCATGCTTGCCGGAATCATCAATGCTCCTAATTTATACAATCCCTTGTATAACCTTGAAAACGCTGAGAAGCGAACAAATATCGTACTGGATTTGATGGAGTATCATGGATACATCACTCCAAATGAATACAAACTTGCTGCTGATACACCGTTAGAAAACCTCTTGGTAGGAAACACAAAGAACAGTGCAAATGCCTACCCTTATCAAGCTTATGTCGATGCGGCAGTCGCTGAAGTAAAGACATTGACCGGCTTGGATCCTGTCGACGTACCGATGCGTATTTATACGACTATGGATCGTGACCTTCAAGAAACGATCGAATCAATCCAAAATGGTGAAAACAAGAGTGTCGAATGGCCAAATGAGATCATACAAACAGCGATTGTAACCATGAATAATAAGACTGGTGAAATCATTGGCATCGGTGGTGGTCGTTTCTACAATGGTGAACGTTTATTAAACCGTGCCATCGATATGCGTCGTCAACCTGGATCTTCAGTAAAAACATTCCTTACTTATCCCTTAGCATTTGAGCATCTCGGATGGTCAACCCAACATATGTTGGAAGACAAACCGATTCAATACGTTGGTACCGATGTCATCGTCAAGAACTTTGATAATGTCTATCGTGGTGACGTTCTTGTCCCTCAAGCAATTGGAAATTCTTTGAATATACCAGCCATTCAAACACTGCAAAGTGTCGTGGATACGATCGGGTCTAAAAAAGTCGTCAGCTATTTGAACAGTATAGGCTTCACACAAGTCACAACTGGTAGTTTCGATATCGGTTATGGCATCGGTGGATCAAGCTTTGAAGCATCCCCGCTCCAGTTGGCTGGCGCACAAGCAAGTATTGTAAGTGGTGGAACCTACATTCAGCCACATACGGTTACACGGATAGAGTTTCTTGATGGCAAAGAGCCGATCACTCCAAGTTACACCTCAACAACCAGTATTTCCGCAGAAGCCGCCTACATGACAACGACCATGATGGAACAAAATGTTACGGGTCCATATTTCAATTTCATGCAGATCTTAAAGCGAAACTTCCCTGTTTATGCTAAGACGGGCACTTCAGATTGGGGTAATACGGGTGTTGAATATGGGATCCCTGCTGGTGCTGCAAAGGACAAATGGATGTTGAGCTCTACCAGCGAGTTTACTACAGCTGTTTGGGTTGGATATGATAAAGCTGTCAAAGATCAAATATCTTACTTGAATCAAGCACAAATCAATATGAATCTACCTGGTAAAGTCAGCAATCAAGTATTGAATTCACTCTATCTTGATCGACCAAATCCTAGTGCAGTCCAACGTCCTCGCGATGTCATCGATATCACACATGTCGTTGGTGTCTATCCATATGTCGCACCGAATGCGAGTACGAATCCAAGTTTGGTCGTAACCGGATTGATCAAGTCCGAATATGCTAATCTTGCCAGCCTTCCTACACCAAGTGTCTACGCACCTTCGTCCTTTAATGGAACTGTCACGAGTTCTGGAAACAATCGTTCATTTGCTTTTAAATTAAATGATTATCCAGATGCAAATGCAATGATCCTAGCACCGGATACCAAAGAACTCTATCTTGAAGTCAATGGTAAAGTAGTGCAAGCCACTGGACGCCGTCTCTTCGATTATTCTTGGCTCTATGGACCAATCGTCTATAAAGTACGCGTAAGCATTGATGGCAATGTCGTAGATGTCTTGAAATCATCCAGCAGCAGTCTCAGTACAACCATCGCAGTAGGTCCTAATTCCGTTGTTAACGCTTGTGGATATTATGGCTATGATTATGTAGAAATCAACAGCTCAGAGCTCTGTACGAGCTATAGCATGAAAGATATGTTCATCAACATACCTGAACTCATTGGTCAACCGATCAGTACACTCACTCAATGGATTGCAGACAATCAGTTAAGTGCATCTAAATTCCCAATCACAGAAGTTGAACCACGCAATGCGGACGAAATCGCCCTCATTGGTAAGATTGCGGAACTAAATCCAAATCTTCAAAACACAGCTTACGAAACCAGCAAGAAAGATGATCTCACATTTTCGGTTACAGTCATCAAAGACAAGGATATCAATTTAAATGATATTCTCGGTAAGGAAATTCTACCTAGCTACTGTTCAACCTATAATCTGTGTACACGTATAGGAACAAACACTACTGGCAAAGTTTCAAGTGTAACGATTGGTGGAACAACATATACAACCGCACCGACGCCTGCACCTAAACTTAGTGTCATCAAAAATGCTGGCGGAATCCAGTATACACTTGAGGGTACGGCATTAACCCCTTGATCATAAATAAGCCTAAAACGACTCCATCTAATTATTTAGACGGAGTCGTTTTCTGATGTTTGTAATATGTACAGTTTGCTTGTAGTGGACAAGCATCACATTTTGGTTGTCGAGCCAAACAATGATAGCGCCCAAAGAAGAGCATCGTATGATGTGCATCAATCCATTCATCTTTTGGTATTTTACGTTTTAGTTGTAACTCAGTCTGTAAGACATTTGCCTTCTGAGTCACCAACCCTAAGCGGTGTGCCACACGGAACACATGTGTATCAACAGCCAAAGCAGGTTGATGGAAAGCGACGCCCATGATGACGTTAGCTGTCTTTCGACCAACACCTGCCAGTGTCGTCAGTTCTTGTTCGATGTTAGGCAATATCCCATCATGATTCTGAACGAGTTGCTGAGCAAATAGCTTTATGTGTTTAGCTTTATTACGATAAAGTCCAATTGTTTTTATCGTTTCTTCAATTTTTTCAAGATTCGCATCCGCTAAGGCTTGCATGGAAGGAAAGGTTTGAAAGAGCTTTGGTGTCACTTTGTTCACGGATACATCTGTGGTTTGTGCACTCAATATGACAGCGATTGCTAATTGTTCATTAGTTTTGAAGTCCAGTTCACAACACGCATTGGGAAACATTTCATACATCGTATCCAATGCAAAACGAAGCTTACTTTGCATTACGTTTACCTGCGTTTAAATCATCTAATGTAAGTTCATCTTTCAACCATTGATTGAGAATACGATCGATGTAAGGAAACTTCAACTGGCGATAGATGACCGCTTCACGTAACGCATGCACGACATAATCAAACCCGCACTTGATCAACCAATAATCCAATTTTTCAGTCTCATTGCTTGTCAACGGTCGTTTGAATTCATCCGCAAACATATCAACCAATGACTTGAGTTCTGTTGACTCAGCTTTGTCTTCAAATTGATAAACACCATCGAGTCGATAGTGCACCCCTGTTTCACTGATATCCAAACTTACAAAACCACGTTGAATCAAACCTGTTAAATATTGATCGACTTGTGTTGTGCTCACCTGCATCATTTGTGCAAGCAAATTAAGATCGATGGTTTTTTGACTTAGATTGAAATGTTCAATGTAGAGCAGAATTACCAATTCAAAAGGATTCAACTTAAGACGATCATTTTCCTCTAACAGAAACGTTTTCCGATCAAAATATCTTTTTTCCCATACACGCTCAAACATAGGTCAATCTCACTTTCTTAATCAACTGCAAATCACTATAATCAAATAGGTATTCCATTGTTCGTGTTTGAACGCGATAGAGTACCTTTCCCTCTTCATAGATGAGCGTCACCTTCGCATCTTCAAGATTCAATTCACCCAATAATATCTCATGATCCTGACTTATTTTCATTTGATCCACAAGCATTTTATAATGTGTTATGCCATTGTGATCAAAAAAGATATATGTGTCCACATCATTGATACGGCAATTCGACACATACATCACGCGTGAATATTGATAACGCTGAATCGTTTGACAACGTTCGATCGCATAACGCTCAAACAATTTTTCCATGATTCTTGCTTGTGTATTTGACAGTTGGTTCGCTGGGCTCAGCACAAACACCACGAAATTGAAACTAAAAATCGCGATGATCACAAGAAATAGATAAACTGTCAAACTGCGTTTATATTCGTTCATGTCTTTAATTATAACAAAGCCTTTCAAGGTTTGCTAAATAAACTGTCCCATGCTAAAATTTGAAGCGAAAACATGACAAAACTAATTCGTTTCATATTTTTACTACTTGTATTAACCACTGTGGTTGGAGTCATACTCTTCAACTATTTTAAGCCGGATGAACAAGTATTGGAACCTTATGACAGCTTGAATTTCGTTAAAATCGACTACATCGATCTGTTGAATCAAGTCACCGATAGTCCTAAGGCATTTTTCTTTTGTACCTTGGATAATCAAAACTGTACTTATACAGAAAATGAAATCATCGAGCCTCTATTGAAAAGCGCGAGTACCAATCGTTTTGACCAAATCTATTTTGTCGATGTGAAAGAACTCAATCAAAACGTACTCCCCTCTGCCATCAAAGAACGTTTGGGATTCTCACATTACCCGGCATTTGTTCTATTAAGTAAATCAGATGGTAAACTCAATATTCTTTCTGTATTGGAATGGAATGACGCAATGAACTTCACACAATATGATCTTAGAAATTGGATGATTCAAAACCAATTATGGTTGGATGAATACACAAACTAACGGACAGTTCAAATGAACTGTCCGTTTTATTAATCGAGTAGTTTGATGAACTCTTCCGTAAACCCTGCGCTCCGCTCACTTGCTTTAAGAAGATACGCATCAAAAGTCAAATCATTCTTTGGATTGTGTGCGATATCGGACAATGATCGAATCACAATGAAAGGACAATTGAAACTCGAACATACGTGTGCAATAGCCGCACCTTCCATTTCAGCTGCTATGGCTTCAGGATAGAAATTCTCAATCGTCGCAAGTTGCTCATCGGAGTGAATGAATTGATTCCCTGAAACCAAGGGACCGCTCCATACCGGATGATCGAGTTCGAGTTGCTTGAAGACTTCGATCATGTGATCATCACTCTTGAAGACATAACGGTTGCGATTACTAAAGTTTCTTTCATTCCCAAAGGGTGTGATATCAAAATCATGATACGTAATCTTATCACTGACCACGATGTCCAATACATTCTGCTCAGGTTTTAAACCACCAGCGGTCCCAATATTGATTACGGCATCGATTTTGAAGTGACTGAGACAAATGCTTGTGCTCATGGCTGCCATACTCAAACCAATTCCACTTTTAAATAAAACAACCTCTTTATTGCCCAACTTACCAAACATGAAATCAACGGGTCCAATCGATTTCAATTCTACATCTTGCATGCGATGATGAAGTGCGCTGACTTCTTCATCCATGGCACCTATAATTGCGTACATGATTAATCCTTTCTTGCTTTAATGTAATATTTCTCATTATTCTGTGAATCACCCAAACTCGTTTGGACTTCCACACTGAAGTTTAATGCTTCAAGCATTTTCATGATTTCTTGAAGAGAAAAGATCGTTTGTGTGAAAACCTGTTTATTGAGAATTTCTTCATAGAAGATGAGTTGGTGTTGTATTTTGTTGGTATCGATTGATTGGATCGTCCATTGATACGGAACACTCAACACCAAGCCCTCTTCAATAAACTCTTCTTGAAATTCTTCGATTCTTTGTTCTTGATGGACATCAAATAATAGGCACCCTTTAGATTTTAAATGTTTATAGGCTTCTTTGAAGAATGTTTCAAGTTGTCCTAAGTCTTCAAGATAATTTAGACTATCCAAGAAAACCACAATCACATCATAATCATCAAAATCATTTAAATTAAGCATATCTTGACAGACATAGTTAACCTTAGGATGCGCATTGTTTTGCTTCGCATATACGATCATATTTGCGTCAAGATCCAAGGCATCCACTCGAAAACCACTTTCAGCACAGAGCTTGCTAAAATAACCTGTTCCACACGCACATTCAAGTAAACTTTTCCCAGCTGCTTCTTCTTTTAACCAATTAAAGTAATGTTCATACCCTTCGTGGCTAAAGGTCAAAGCGTGATAATAATCCGCAAATGAAGTCATAGCTTGATGATCTTGTCCAACCATAAGTCTTCCAAGCGATAAAACTGGCGTGATTGACTTAAAAACAAATGAAGGACAAGACTATCGAAATCGATAAGGAGCCATTCACTCTCATTCTGTCCTTCCACATGATGAACTTTATAACCTAAAGACTCACCAAATTCAATGCAATAATCCTTGATCGCATTCAATAAACGAGGATTATTCACTTCCGCAATAATCGCATAATCCTGTATAGACGAAGTTGAACGCAAATCAAGAACCGTAATCTTTTCAGCCTTCTTATCTTCCAAAAATTCCACAAAAGCTTTTAGTGCATTCAAATGTGTTTCTCCTTATCTAGATATTCCATTTGTTTTTCTCGTACAAGTTGATATGCTCGTTTCAAATCACGCATCGCCAAATCAATGAGATCTGTTGTATCATAAGCGCGCGTCGCATCACATTTATCCGCAATATAAACGACTTGGGACAATGGATCGCAATGTCCATCCACATGGTGAGCGATTGCTTTGAGTATTCTAGGATCGCGAATTTGTAAGACACGTGCTGCATAGGCGGATCCAACCTTTTGGTGCCAAATCGCAGCTGCCTTATTCAAATAATCCGGATTCACAAACATTAACCACTGTTTCAACTTCTCTTTTGGCCATTCTTTCGCAATGTCATGTAACATTGCGGCTAAATAGACCTGTGATCGATCCAAATGATGAGCATCTGCTAAACGCAAGGCCAATTCGGTCATTGCCTGAACATGTGCAAAGCGTGCTTCACTCAATGATTCTTTTACAATTGAATCCACATATAGTGCATTTTCCATGAAATAGCGCACGATTTTTGCTGATGTATAGTGAACCGCTCCCTGACGAATCGCTTGACTTGCATCGGGATAAATGTCCATCGCTTTGATCTTGATAAAGGGTTTATCAATTGTATGTTGCTCATCACGAGGATAGACCGCAAATTCAATCAAATCAATCAACTCAGTATGCTTATACCATTGATCGAATTTAACCATTTGATCAGATCCCATCAACCAGATGAACTGGTGCTGCGGATATCGATCCATTAATACATTTACTGTATCGTAGGTATAGCTTAACCCTTCACGTTCAGCTTCAACACGTGAGAGTTTCAATTTTCGATACGGTTTGATCATGCGTTCAATCATTTGACAACGGTGTTCAAAAGAAGCCAGTTCCACATTTTTCAGCGGTGAAAACAAAGTTGGCAAAAACCACAGTTCCGCTGCTTGAAGTTGTTTCAGAGATGCTTTCGCAATCGCTAAATGACCCTTGTGAATGGGATTGAAGCTTCCCCCGAAAAGAACGATACGACTCATGTTAAGTGAATCTTACGCTTCTCGCTTTGTTTGTACAATAGAATGCTGCGACCCACCACTTGAATCAATTCACTGTGTGTCGATGAAGCCAAATCCAAAGCCAATTCCATAACTGGATTCGGTGCTGTTTTTAGCACAGAAATCTTAACGAGTTCATGTGCTTTGAGTGAATCTTCCAAACTGCTGATAAGATTCAAGCTTAGACCTTCCTTGCCAACATTGAAAATGGGTTTCAAGGGATTGCCTAAACTTCTTAATTGTTTCTTTTGCTTACTGTTTAACATTAAATAAGTGCCTTTCTTTGCATGACTTGATCGAAATAAACCGTTTTGACTTCGATCCATTCAAATTCACCTACACAATAGAACCATCCCAACTGTTTGAACACAATATCAAAGATGGGTTGGTCCTGAATGATTCGTCTTGCTTTGATCGCATAGAGATCATCTGCCTCATGCTTCATACAATAGGCTTCTAAACGATCAAACTTTGTACGATGTATCGAATACTGATCTGAGAAGTAAAGCGTGATAGAAGCCTTATCTTTAGGCTTCACACTCACAATCCCCACATTCGGTAACACAAACGCCTGAGCCGAGTCCAATTGATACGTCTTTGGCTTGAAAGCTTTGCGAATTTGAACTTTTTCTAATTCATCAAAAGCAAACAAATCCGTAAAACTATGTTCGATCTTGATGCCTGGCGTATCAAAGATGATCCCTTGCGCCCACTCGATTTGATTGATTTCCAAAGTCGTGTGTGGATATGGAGAGATGGTCAGATAATCATCCTTCTCTAACATCGCATTGATCAAAGTACTCTTACCCATGTTCGCATAACCCAAAGTAATCAGACGTTTGATCTTAAGTTTTTTGATTTCTTGGACGAGTGCTTTAGCCCCTTGCTTAGCCTGATGCGATGTCGTTGCCACGCCAAGCACATTGATTGGCACATCACGAAGTTTACTCATCAGATAACCCACGATCCGCTGTTTCGTGACAGTCTTTGGCAATAAATCGAACTTCGTCAAAACAATGATGAAATCTCGATTCATGCAATGTCTTTGAATGCCAGTAAACAAACCACTATCAATGTCCGTCACATCAATGACCAATAAAATGGTGCCTTCCAACTTCGCAATCGCTTGAAAGACTTCATCCGAAGGGACACTGTGTTTCTTTAAAGGCGCAAAGTCACCATAATGCTTGATGCGATAACAACGTTGACAATACTGAGCATCCTCACGCGTCGTATACCCCAATGCTTTGGGATCATTTGTTTGAAGTTTGATGCCACAACCGACACAACTATGTTTTTCCATGTTAACCAATTACTTTCTTTTCAATATAGCGCAAGATGCGCGTAGACAAATAATCATTTGTACTTAAAGGTTCGATTAAGATCGTATGAAACCCTAAACGTTTACCCAACCAAATATCCGTAAACAACTGATCTCCCAACCAAACACCCTTCTGATATTGAATCCCCATTTGATTCAATTTCCGTTGAAAGCGAAATTTAAAGGGTTTGAGTGCAAGATTCAACCATTCGAAGTGATAAACCTCTGCAATTGTTTTCGCTGCACGTGTTGGATTGTTTGAACAAATCAAGACATGCACCTCCAATTCACTCAAGGTCCTCAACCATCGATCCGTTTCAAGATCGATTTGAATCGTCCCTTTGATTGCTAATGTATTATCCACATCCAAGACAATCAAGTCAAATCGTTTCACTAAATCGACTAAATCGATCTGATGAATCCTTTTTTTGATCGCATCTGGTTTGAAGTAGGCTTTTAGCATAGAATCATTATAACATTGCATCGATTTATGGTGTAAATCAATACCATTTATTCCTGATTTATGGCAAAATACTTTCATGACGACAAAAAAAACACTGGTAATTACCCTTGACGACTTTATTTTTGAGCATTACAAAATCAAGCAAAACATCTGGAAAAAAATCGCCAAAGAGCACAAACTCAAACTGAGCGATACCTTCTTGATGGGACACTATGATGCACACCTAGAAAAACGCGAAAAACTTGAACGTGAATATCGATTGATTGCACCCTATGTTCAAGAAGTAGAGGCACGTTATCAAAACGTAGTATCAAGCACACTTTTAGAACCCACAGTCAAGTCAGATCATCTTGATAAAATCTTTAAATGGGCTGATCGTTTTGATTTGTATTTCATTACGAATCATCGCATTGAACAAATCAGAAACCTACTTGAAAAAACAAAAATCGAGCTTGATGCTGAACGAATCTTCAGTACGAAACAGGTTCTCAACGCAAAACCTGAAGCGGATATTTATTTAAAATTGGCTCGCTTGCGTAATATCAAACCCAACACAATGATTATATTAGATGCAACACTCAATGGTGTTCAAGCTTCACATCTCGCAAATGCGAAAGGGCTATTTCTAGCCCAGTACATGCGTCCCGATCAATCGATCAAGGATTTTGCGTTTGCATACTTCAATACACTTGATGAAGTGGATGCATATTTAGAAAATTCATTCTAAATCAAAATGGATGAACTCAACTTCATGATGTTCTTCCGTCTTAGGATCCTCAATCATTTGTGGATCTTTTATTTCCTTAGGATCCTCAATCACTTGAGGGTCTTTTTCTTCGGGTTTGAAATCAACGATACGCACATCCTCAATCCGCTTGACGATATAGAAATCTTTGACATCACTGACTTGACTGAAAGTCTGAGATTTATCCATCAAACTGATGTCTTTGGCTTGGATCCAACGCTTGTCATCATGTGTGATACGAATATCATCGTAAACTTGTGCTGCTTGAACATAGGTAAGGATTTGAGGATTTGACTTGACCTTCTTCGCAATTAATTCTCCTTTTGCAGGTCGATTGAATGATGTGATTTCACTTGTCTTGATGCGCTTCATCAAACCACTTTCACACACAAAGACAAGATTGTTTTGGTTGGATAATGCACAAGCATAGGCGATCTTATCATGTACTTGCAAATTCATGGCTTTGACACCTTTTGCTTTTGGTTGTGATGTCGGGACCATGTCGATGTGATAGCGGACACAATAGCCTTCTTGCGACACAAGCACCAGTTCTTCATCCGGATAAGTGATAAAACTTGCGACAAGCTTATCACCTTTGGATAGAACCATCGCATCATAGGTCTTCGAGAGTCTGGAGACTAGATAATCTTTAATCAAACTTCGTTTGATATTCCCGTTTTGTGAAACTGAAACGATATATGCATCTGTCTCAAAGTTCTTGATCAGATGTGCTGAGATGAGCTTAGTGTGATCATCTGCTTTTAAATAGTGACCATAATGATTGCCTAAGTCTTTCCATTTACTCTCTTCAAGTGTATGTAAAGGAATCAAAGCATAGGTGCCTAGATCATTAATCAACAACAAATGATCATAGGTTTCTGCCTCAATCACACCAATCAATTCATCTTTATCTTTAAGAGCAGGCAGAATCCCTTCACTGGATTGATATGACCGAATCGAAACACGTTTGATATAGCCATCGCGACTCACCGTCACAACTGTCTTCTCATTGGTGATCATGCTCATCTTATCAATGACGATTTCCTCAACTTCGGCTTCAATCTTAGAACGACGAGGTGTATCGAAGCGCTTTAAAATTTCTTGGAATTCTTTCAAGATGACATTTCTTAACAGACTCTCATTTTCAATGATGCCCTTCAGACGTTGCATTTCAACACTCAATTCAGCCAATTCATTCTTAAGCTCAAGGATATCCGTATTCGTCAATCGATACAGACGAAGACTGACGATGGCTTCAGCTTGGGCTTCCGTAAAGCTGAAACGAACAATGAGATTGTTCTTCGCATCGGCTTTGTCTTTGGATGAACGAATGATCATGATGACTTCATCCAAAACAGATATCGCCTTAACCAACCCTTCTAAGATATGCATGCGCTTTTCAATTTCAGCCAATTGGTATTTCGAACGTCTCAAAACGACTTCTTTTCTGAAATCGATGAACGCATCCAAAACCGTCATGACACCACTTAAAACAGGTCTTTGCTTAATGATTGAAACCATATTGTAGTTGAAATAGATCTGACAATCGGTATTCTTATAAAGATAATTCAAAATCATCTGCGCATCATTCTCTTTACGGATATCCAGAACGATGCGTAGGCCTGTACGATCGGATTCATCCCGAACATCCAAGATGCCATCAATGCTCTTATTGATGCGAATATCATCCATCTTTTTAACGAGATTGCTTTTGATGACTTCAAAAGGTATTTCAGTGATTACGATTTGTTGGATGTTCTTGACTTGTACGATTTCAGCCTTCGCACGAATGACCACTCTTCCCTTACCCGTCTCAAATGCATCCATGATACCCTTGCGTCCTTGTACGATTCCCCCAGTCGGAAAATCAGGACCCAACATGATGCCAGCGATTTCTTTAATTGTCGCCTCTGGATGATTCAAACGATACATACTCGCTTCCACAACCTCACGTAAATTGTGAGGTGGAATATTGGTCGCATAACCCGCCGCAATCCCACTGGTTCCGTTGACTAAAAGTTCTGGAACCAAGGCTGGTAATACTGAAGGTTCTAAGGTTGTATCATCAAAGTTCGATGTGAAATTTACGGTGTCTTGATCGATATCTTTAAGCAATGCCTGACCAAAAGGAGCCAATCGCGCTTCAGTATAACGCATCGCAGCAGCTGGATCATCATCGATTGAACCGTTATTCCCTTGCATATCAACCAGAGGTAGATTCATCTTCCAAGTCTGGCTCAGACGAACCATGGCTTCATAAACACTGGAATCCCCATGAGGATGGAAATTACCGATGACCAAACCTACAGTTTTAGCGGACTTACGATACGGTTTATCCATCGTATTCCCATCACTGAACATCGCATATAAAATACGACGTTGAACAGGCTTCAAACCATCGCGCACATCCGGTAGCGCACGTTCTTGAATAATATATTTAGAATAACGTCCAAAACGATCGGACATGATTGTTTCAAGCGAATTCTGATTTAAGTCCAATTTATCCATTCTTAGCCGTCTCCTTTGCAAAATCATCCTCTAAGGTAAAGGAAACATGTTTCTCAATCCAATCCCGTCTGAGATCCGCCTTATCCCCCATTAAAACCGAAACGACACGTTGCGCAATCAAGGCATCCCCAAGATTCAACTGAATCAAAGTACGATGTGCCGGATCCATGGTTGTCTCCCACAATTGTGAGGCATTCATTTCACCCAATCCTTTATAACGTTGAATTTCTACTTTACCCCACTCTTGCATCAGAGCTTTGAGTTCTTCATCGGTGTAGAGATATTTGAATTGTTTACCCTTTGAAACACGGTAAAGCGGTGGTTGAGCAAGATACACATGCCCATGTTCGATCAAAGGCCGCATGTATCGATAAAAGAATGTGAGCAATAAGACTTGAATATGTGCTCCATCGGTATCGGCATCGGTCATGATGATGACTTTATTGTAGTTGATATCCTTGATGTCGAATTCACTCCCCACACCCGCCCCTAAAGCGTGGATGATCGTATTCAACTCTTCATTTTTTTCAATATCCGCAACACTTGCTTTTTCTGTATTCAAAACCTTACCACGTAATGGCAAGATGGCTTGAATTTTACTGTCACGTCCCTGTTTGGCACTTCCACCCGCAGAATCCCCTTCCACGAGAAAGAGTTCTGCCTTACGCACATCTTTCGATTGCGCAGGTGCTAGTTTCCCAGAAAGCAAACGCTCACTCTTACCGTTCTTCTTTCCCTTACGCGCATCTTCACGTGCACGACGAGCAGCTTCACGAACTGTTGAAGCTTTTTGAATCTTCTTTAGAATCGCATTCGCCAATTCACGATGTTCTTCGAGATAGTAGGTTAATTGTTCCTGCACGATGGCTTCCATTGCGGATCGTGCTTCATTGGTGCCCAATTTCCCTTTGGTTTGTCCTTCGAATTGAAGTAGATTTTCAGGAATGCTTACAGAAATGACCGAAGTACAGCCTTCCCTGACATCATTGCCTTCAAAATTCTTATCTTTATCTTTAAGCACGCCGATCTTGCGAGCAAAATCATTCATGACCTTCGTCAATGCGGACTTATAACCCACTTCATGGGTTCCCCCATCAACTGTGCGAACCAAGTTGACAAACGAATAGGTGTTTTCCTGATAATCATCCGTATATTGTAAAGCACATTGAACGGAGATCTCCCCGACATTACCCTCAAACGATACCGGTTCGTGCATTGCTGTCCGATCCTCGTTCAAGAATTCAATGAAATTAATCAAACCATTACTGTATTGAAAAACATCCACTTGACCATTGCGTTCATCTTTGACCGTAAGCTTGATGCCCTTTAAAAGAAAAGCACTTTCCTGAGCACGCTCACGAATCAATTCCGCATCAAAATTAATCTTACCGAAAATCTTTTCATCCGGTTTGAATGTGACTGTACTGCCTGTTTTATTGGTCTTGCCAAGAGTTTCAAGCGCAGATACTTTGGATCCCCCTTTACTGAAAACCATACGATGGATTGAGCCTTGATAGTGCACCACAACTTCCATCCATTCACTCAAAGCATTGACGACACTCGCCCCAACACCATGTAAACCTCCAGAACGTTTATACCCACCTTCTGCTGAAAACTTTCCCCCTGCATGGAGAACTGTGAATATGACTTGTAAAGTAGAGACACCTGAGGCATGTTTCCCAACTGGCATCCCACGACCTTCATCTTCGATCTTAATTGTATTGTCTTTACCAATGGTGATGACGATGTGTTTGCCAAAACCATTCATTGCTTCATCGATCGCATTATCGAGAATTTCCCATACACAATGATGTAAGCCACGACTATCGGTCGAGCCGATGTACATCCCCGGACGTTTACGAACAGCATCCAAACCTTCTAATATTTGAATACTTTGCTCATCATATTGTCTTGTTGCCATAAAAACTCCTTCTACTCATCTATTATACAATATCAACGTTTTTTTTAAATGACCGATGTGTTGTGATTTGCTATAATGAGTCCGTAAAGAGAGGTAAATTATGATTGATCCTAAACTAATTTTGGCAATCGTTTTTGGTTATTTGTTTGGGTCTATCCCTTTTGCACTAATTATCGGTAAAGTCTTCTACAAAACCGATATCCGAACAAAAGGGAGCGGAAATCTTGGTGGGACGAACGCTGGCCGTGTCTTGGGTAAGACAGCAGGGATCAGTGTCACTGTATTTGATGTGCTTAAAGCTACCATCGCAATTTTGATCGTATATCAATTTGCACCACAGTATGCTGCAATCGCAGGCGTCTTTGCGGCAATTGGACATAGTTATCCGATATTTGCACAGTTCAAGGGTGGTAAAGCCGTATCCACTGCTGCAGGTTATTTATTAGGAGCAGCCATTATCGTCAATCAAGTGATTCTATTGTTCATCGTTCCTGCTTCACTGTTTTTCATTATCTTAAAACTAACAAAGTATGCTTCCTTAGCATCCATGGTAGCTGCAACGATTTCCATCTTCATCGCTTATTTTGCGACAGATGGAGATTGGATTTTCACACTCAACTTCATTCTAATCGACATCTTGATTTTCTATCGTCATCGAGCCAACATCAAACGTCTCTTGAATGGCACCGAAACAAAAGTAACTTGGATATAAAAAAAGGACTGATGTCCTTTTTTATTGATACTGATTCATGGATTTCATGATTTGCTTGATTTGCGCCTCGGACGGTTTGCGTCCCATTTGCATGTACATCGCACGAATCATTTTCTCATTGATCGGAGGATTGTCTTTCAGTTGTTTCAAAAATGTCTTACGCGTGAAATAGTACCCTAAGCCACCACCAATAAGAATCCCAAATATCAAGCTTAAAATCGAAGTTAAGAATTCCATAATTTAACCATCCTTACTGGTATAGAATACCTTTTTTTTAATGATAATTCAAGACTAACATAAATAGTGAAAGATATCACATACCAGCAAGTACGAGTTACTATTTAAACTACAAATTAAGTTGAAGCCACCCACTGGCGAGGATGTGCTATTTTACCTCCTTTGAAAGTAGTTTACTATGTAAGAGAATAAAATAAATTAAAATGGCGCATCAATCGAAAATTAGCCCTTATTCACCCATTTTAATAAAAATAAGCACTTTGCCAAGCAATAAATTCTCGCAAGTCTTTGACATGATTAATTTTCTCTAATGTTCGCCTAAAGAGTAGAATTGAGAAGTGTCGAGGATAAGGTTCATGAATTAGAAAATGTTCATATAAGTAATGTGCATCGTGTTGGTCATATTTCTTTGCCAAATACACACGCTTGAATGCTTTTGAGAATTGTTTATTGTTTGTTTCAAAAAGTTTAAACAATTGAACTAAATATGCTTCCTCTGTTAAGGTACTTTTTTTATTCATCAATTCGATCGATTCTCTAAACTTCTCTATAAATCTATATAAGTAACTCTCTTTATTAATATTTGAAATCTTTTGAAAATAAACTTTATATAATTTGAACAGGTTTCCTGAATGCAAAAATTTTAAAGAGTGTAACAGCTCTTCTTGATGTGAACATCGCTCGATTGAATCATGAGTATTGATAAACAAAGGCCATAAATCGGGATCGAAATAACTTGAATAGGCGAAATAGTGTAATAGTATTTGTTGAATATTTTCATTCAGACAGTAAAGTATTTCATTTAAGTAAATGAAATCCTTCTTGGTGAGTGACTCTCCCGTCTCAAACCAATCAAAAATACATTGGATGGCCTTAAGATCCAATTGCCACAAAAAATCATGATTGAAGGCTTTTGAATGCTTCAAAATATCTGCACGTAATAGTTTGACATCCTTACAGTCGATAAAAAAAAGATCAGCTAAGCATTGGCATAGATAATCTTGAGTCTCAATATTGTTTTTGTTGTAGATATAGCTTAACTTGAATTTCTTCAAAAGAAAATCGTAGATATACACCTCTGCAATAATCAAATTACGTTCAATCTTCGATAAAATCTTAACTGAGCAAATCTGCTTAAGGTTCAATACCTCATACTCTGTGTCATTTGGAGAGATCTTCACAAATTCGAACTGCTTAAATTGACCTAAATTGTCTTTGTTCAATAACTTTTTCCTAAGATACTTTATGTAATGATTAATTCTTTGATATATTTTATTTTGATCCATTGTAGATACTTTCTTTAGTATAGAGTTGATAATAAACCCCCTCCAAAGACATCAAGTCTTCGTGACGACCCTCTTCCACGATCCCATGAGGTGTCAATACATAAATCCAATCCGCATCCTTAATCGTTGATAAACGATGTGCCACAATCAAACTTGTTCGATTTTTACTTAAATCATTCAAAGTCTTTTGAATTTCTTTTTCTGTTTGATTATCCAAAGCACTTGTTGCTTCGTCAAAAATCAGAATCTTAGGATTCTTCAAAAACACACGTGCGAGCGCAATCCGCTGTCGTTGCCCACCCGAAAGTGTCACGCCACGCTCGCCAATTTGAGTATGGATGCCCTCTTCCAACTGCTCAATAAATTCCCATGCTTGTGCCTTCTTTGCGGCATCAATGATCTCTTCCTCACTTGCATCCATTTTCCCATAACGAATATTCTGCAATATCGTTCCACCAAAAATGAAGACATCTTGTTGGACGATGCCAATGTGATGTCTTAAACTGTTCAATTGAATCTCTTGGATATCCTTGCCATCGATTCGAATTTGGCCATCACTCAGTTCATAAAAACGAGGAATCAAGCTACACAGTGTTGATTTACCACCACCACTCGGCCCAACAAAAGCAACTTTCGTTCCTGCCTTGATTGAAAGAGAAAGATCTTTTAAAACATGTCGATCTCCTTCTTCGTCATATTGGAAACTTACATGTTCAAAAGCAATATCTCCCTTGATATCCGATAATACTTCAGCATTCGCATGATCATTTTGTTTTGGAATTTCCATGATTTCGATAAAACGCTCAAATCCTGCCATAGCCTGATTGTACATCATGATAAAGGCAGAAATCTTTGTGATGGGTTGTTGGAATAATTGAACATAGAGAATGAATTCCACCAAAGAACCTACTGTCATTCGATCTTGAATGACAAGGTACCCACCCACAAACAGCACCATCCATGTGATCAACATGACAAAGAACTTCACTGTCACACCAAACTCTGCCATAACCTTCAAAGCACCTTGCCGTGAAACCAAGAAGCGCGCATTGCCTAAGGCGAAATCCTCACTCTCACTCTCTTCAGCCGTAAAAGCCTTGACGACACGAATGCCAGAAAAATTGCTTTCAACCCGTGCGTTGATTTCAGCCAAACGTTCACGCATCACGCGAAATGCTTTACGAAACTTGAGATTCTGGCGTACACCAATGAAAATCATCAGCGGAACCAAAACCGTCATGACAATCGCCAACTCAAGATTGCTGGTGTACATCATATAGAAACTTCCTACCAACAAAACAATTGAAATCAGCAGATCTTCAGGACCATGATGCGCAACTTCTGAGATATCGTTCAAATCATTGACCAAGCGCGACATCAATTTTCCAACTTTCATACGATCAAAGTATTGGATCGGTAAGCCTTGGATGTGATTGAAGAGATCATTGCGCATATCACGTTCCATGCGAACACCCAAGACATGCCCCCAATACTCCACAACATACTGTAGTAACACACGCACAATAAAAAACATCCCCAAAATCAACAACCATCCGATCAAACGTTGGAATTTCTGTTCAGGTATGATGCTTGAAATCAGATAATTCGTAAAACGAGGTGTGATCAGATCAATGGATGCGATTAAAATTGCTGAAATAATATCCAACAAGAAGAGATGCTTATACGGTTTGTAGTAAGTGATGAATCTTTTTATCATAGCAATATAAAACCCGTAATAACGGGTTTAAATAGAGTCCCAAAAGGTGATATATTCCCTGGTTTATCAGGTGGGTAACATGTGCTTAATCTTAGGATTCCAAGCAATGCCCGGCATTCACACAAATAAGCAACTTCCGTTTCCCTTATATCGAAGTGTCGGAAATAACGTGATCCTTTTGGGTACTTAAATTATACCATAAATTATTCTTTTGCAATCAAGAGATGCAATTCTTCCAACTGTTTCATCTCTACTGGACTTGGTGCTTCTGTCAATGGACATCTTGCAGAGGCATTCTTAGGGAAGGCAATGACATCACGTAATGAATCAGATTGTGTCAGTACCATCGCGAAACGATCTAAGCCAAAGGCGATGCCACCATGGGGAGGCGTACCATATTTGAACGCATCGACGAAGAAACCAAAGCGTTCTTGGATCTGCTCTTGCGTAAACCCAATCAACTCAAACATCGTTCGTTGCATTGCTTGGTCATAGATTCGCATCGAACCACCTGCAATCTCAAAGCCATTTAAAACCAAGTCATACGCATGTGCCTTCGCCAATTCTGGATGTGCCTTAAGCTCTTCCACAGAACCAACCTTTGGACGTGTGAACGGATGATGCTTCGCAACATAGCGATTATTTTCATCATCATATTCAAAGAGTGGGAAATCCACGACCCAAAGATAGGAGAAATCCGCTTTTGATGTGAGATTCAATTTATCGCGAAGCGCTAATCGTACCGCACCCAAAGCATTGGCTGCTCTTTCCCAACGGTCGGCTGTGAGCAGAACCAAATCCTGCTCTTTCAAACTGAGCTGTTCAATCAATGATTTACATTGTTCCTCACTGAAAAATTTAACGGCACTACCCTCTAGTTGAGCATTGACATATTTCAATGCAACCAAAGCTTTCGTCCCATTCTTCTTAGCCACGTCTGTTAGTGCGTCCACTTCCTTACGCGTGAAATGAGCACCCTCATTGACGACAATCGATTTGATGGATCCATCTTTAAGACTTAAGGCATTTTGGAAAATCGGGAATTCCGTCCCAACAAAGACATCTTTAACTTCATTCAACTTCAAACCAAATCGATTATCCGGTTTATCACTACCATATTGATCCATCGCATCTTGATAGGATAATTTCAAGAATGGTGTGTTGACCTCTTGATTCAAGACAACCTTCATAACATCCTTGACCATCAATTCTATCAAGTCTTGGAATTCATGTTCATCTAAGAATGAAGTTTCAATATCGACTTGTGTAAAGTCCAATTGACGATCCGCACGCAAATCTTCATCTCTAAAACAACGTGCGATTTGATAATAACGCTCAATCCCTGAAATCATAAGCAGTTGCTTGAAAATCTGAGGTGATTGCGCCAAAGCATAGAATTCACCTGCATGGACACGTGACGGAACCAAGTACTCGCGTGATCCCTCTGGTGTGGACTTGGTAAGCATCGGTGTTTCCACATCGATGAAACCATTGTCATCCAAATAGTTGCGCATCGTACGTACGATCTTAGCTCTTTGTATCAATTTTTTCTGCATTTCAGGACGACGCAAGTCCAGATAACGATATTTCAAACGTGTGTCTTCTAGTGCATCTGTTTCATCTTGTATGATCATCGGTGTCAATTCCGCTTGATTAATGATTTTGAAACCACTGACTTTGACTTCGATCTCACCCGTTGCCAACTTAGGATTCGCATCCTTACGTTGAATGACCTCACCCGATATTTGTAAGATGTATTCATTTCGTACATCTTTGATCTGTTCACTGATGGACTCATCAAAAACACACTGCGTGATGCCTTCACGGTCGCGTAAGTCGATGAAAACGATTGATCCAAAATTGCGACGTTTGCTGACCCAACCCACTAAAGTAATCTTCTGATTGAGATGGCTTGTATTCAATTCCCCACAATGATGTGTCTTAAGCATGTTCTCCTCCATGATCATGATCACAAACATGATCTTCATTCAACCAATGATCCAATTGATGCAAGATTTCATTTTCGCCCAAAGTGACTTGTTCCTGCGTTTCAATGTTCTTTAAAACCAACTGACCTTTTGCCATTTCATTTTGGCCTAATAAGATCGCAACTTTAGCACCCTTACGTTCAACTGTTTTGAACTGAGCTTTAAACGAACGACGATAATAGTCATAATCTGCCTTATACCCATTCAAACGTAAGTAATTACTCAAATGATATGCATAATCCAAAGCTTCATCATCCAAGGTGACACAATAGACATCAATGCCCTCGTCTTGGACCAGTTCAACACCTTCCGCATCCAATGCGACCAACAGACGCTCAATACCCATTCCAAATCCGATACCGCTCATCTTAGGACCGCCTAGTTCTTCGACAAGTTGATCATAACGACCCCCACCAAAGACAGTCGCTTGAGAGCCCATATCTTTATTGACACTCACAACTTCAAAGACCGTATGCGTGTAGTAATCCAAACCTCGAACCAATCGATCAGAGATCTCAACTTCTACACCACTGTCCTTTAAAACACTAACCAGTTGATTAAAATAGGCTTTTGATTCTTCATTCAAGTAATCTTGTAGTCGTGGCGCACTGAGCATGCTCGCATGTTCCGCATCGACTTTGCAATCCAAGATACGCAATGGATTCTGCTCGTAACGACGTTGGCAATCGCCACACATCGTGTGAATATCCGCTTCAAAATGCTTCTTCAAAGCTTCTTTATACGCTTGACGACTTTCTTGGTCGCCTAAGGTATTGACCAAGACTTTCAAATCATTCAAGCCAAGTGTTCTTACAAAGGTCAAACCTAAGCCGATAACTTCCGCATCGATATAGGGTGTTTTATCACCCAAGACCTCAATCCCAAATTGATGGTGAATCCGCATCCGCCCCTTTTGTGGACGCTCATAGCGGAAACACGGGCTCACGTAATAGTATTTAAATGGTGAATCGGGTTGTGTGTACCATTTGTTCTCAACAAAACTACGGATCAAGCCTGCAGTTCCTTCTGGTTTGAGACTTAAAGAACGCTCACCCCGATCCATGAATGTATACATTTCTTTATTGATCACATCACTTGAATCATTGGCACGTGCAAAGACCTCCGTATGTTCAAATTCTGGAGTACGAACTTCTTCGTAACCATAAACTTGCATCATTTCACGGATCAATTGCTCAATCTTATGCCACTTCTTGATTTCTTTACCATACACATCTTGTGTTCCTCTTGGAACTTGATACTTTGACATATTTGCCTCCTTGAATAAAAAAAGCCTCCAGTTAAGGACGCTTTCACGTGGTACCACCTTAATTTGTATTAAAAATACACACTCAAGTCGATAACGGGATGACCGTCTACTTCTACTAAGTTCAAAGTAGCTTCTCCTAGGTGTCGATTCAATGGTCGATTTGGAACTTGCACCCTACATTCCATCTCTATAAAACCAAACCATCAAACTTCCTAATCATTGAATTTATCCTATAATAGCACAGTTTAAAAAGTCCGACAACTAATTCTGAGCACGTTGCACTTCAAAAACATTCTCAATCTTCTTAAGATTCGCCATGACTACTTTGAGATGTTCCGCATCACTGACGACGACATTCAAATAGGTCGTCGCTGTAACCTTATCTTCATTGACCGTCGAATTGACCGCAACCAAACCTGCTTTACATTGACTGATGATGGTCACTAAATCGGAAATCAAGAACGACCGATCCTGAGCCAAGATATAGAGTTTGACTTCATACTTACCTTCTTTGCGTTCTTCATCCCATTCCACATGGATCAAACGTTTGGTCTCATTTTTGATATTGACACAATCCTTACGATGGACCTTAACCCCTTGACCTTTGGTTATGAAGCCAACGATATCATCGCCTGGTACTGGTGCACAACACCCCGCCAAACTGATCATCATGGATTCGACACCAGAAACGCGGATACCCGATTTCGAAACGGTTTTTTTGACTTGCGTATTTCTAAAGACACGATCTAAATTGAAACCATCCAACAAACCACGTTTCTGAACATTCAAACGTTCAAACACGGCAGCCAAGGATAGCGATTTAACGGCTATTGCATAATAAAAGTCATTTAAATTACCAACTGTGAAATGTTGGAACACATTCTCCAAACGCTTACTTGAAATAAGTTCTTTGTCATCAATACTACGTTTCTTACATTCTTCTTTGAAGAGATGTTCACCTTTTTCAATATAGATCGAACGATCATCCATTTCCTTCTTTTGAAGATAATTCCGGATCTTCGACTTTGCATGCGTTGTTTTAACAATCTTCAACCAATCCTCAGAAGGCCCATTGGATTGTTTAGATGTCTTGATTGAAACGACATCCCCTGTTTTCAAAGGTGTATTCAATGGAACCAAGACATTATTCACAATGGCCCCGACGGTCGCATGCCCAATTTCCGTATGGATACGATACGCAAAATCCAAAGGTGTCGCTCCATTTGGCAAGTCAATGACCCGTCCTTTCGGAGACATGACATAAACATTGGCTTCAAAAACGTCATGCGTCAGAATATCCATGTATTCATCCGCATCTTTACTCTCTTGGGTTAGATTACCAAAGTCTTTGAACCAAGAAAGTCGATCTTCAATCTCTTTCTGATTCTTTTCAGGTGTGAACTTGGAACCTTCTTTATAATGCCAATGCGCCGCAATCCCTTTTTCAGCGATTGAATCCATCTCTTCCGTCCGTATTTGAACTTCATAGATACTTCCACCTTCACCAACAATCGTGGTGTGCAAGGATTGATACATGTTCATCTTCGGCATCGCAATATAATCTTTTAATCGACCTGGAATCGGGCGATAATCCGCATGGATGTAACCTAATATCTCATAACATGAGACTTTGTCGGTTGTGACGATACGGATCGCGTGCAAATCCAAGATCTCATCGAAACGCTTGTTTTTCGTCGTCATCTTTTTGTAGATGCTATAAAGATGTTTAGAGCGACCAAAGATTCTAAATTTGATCTTATTCTCGGTCAAAAGCGCACTGATATCTTTGATCATCGTATTGACCTGAAGATCACGCTCCGCTTTCCGCATTTCGACAAGATGTGCAACTTCATAGTATTTATCTGGATAAAGATAATAAAAACTTAAGTCCTCAAGCTCATTCTTGATTTCACTGATCCCCAAACGATGCGCGATCGGTGCATAGACATCCAAGGTTTCTGCCGCAATCTTCTTCTGTTTGATTTCACTCATGAACTGAAGGGTTCGCATGTTATGCAAACGATCCACTAACTTGATTAGAATGACGCGGATATCTTTTGCCATCGCAATAAAGATCTTACGATGATTGACCGCCATGTACTCTTTTTCATCTTTGAATTCGATATTACCAATCTTGGTAACCGATTCGACCAAGGTCGCGATCTCATCATCAAATTCAGCAGCCAATTGATCCTTCGAGATATCACAATCTTCAATCACATCATGAAGCAAACCTGCCGCAATCGCCTTCGGTCCAACTTTCAAGTCCGCAAGTATATAGGCTACATTCAAAAGGTGAACGATATAAGGTTCACCACTTTTTCTTAATTGTGTCTTATGTTGTTCTGATGCATAAAGAAAAGCTCTTTGAATCAGATCCAAAGCTTCTTTGTCTGGATTCACCGCTCTGACGAGATCGAGAATCGCATCAATTGTGATCTCTTGTTGTTTTCTTTGCATAGAAACCTATCTTTTAAAAATCGAAGACAAGTCTTCGATCAATCATAATTAACTAAAGTGAATATTGGATAGCCCTTAAGCACATCGCGTCCTTTGAGAGCGTCAAGTTCGATCAAGAAGGCACAACCAACTACGATGCCACCCAATTGTTCAATCAAACGAATCGTCGCTTCAACGGTTCCACCTGTCGCCAATAAATCATCGACAATCAAAACACGTTGACCAGGCTTGATGCTGTCTTTATGAACATGGAGTTCATTTTTTCCATATTCCAAAGCATAGCTGTAGCTAACAGTTTCGCGCGGCAATTTGCCAGGTTTGCGAACCGGAACAAAGCCGATACCAAGTTCAAATGCAACGGGACAACCAAAAATAAAGCCACGGGATTCAGGCCCAACCACGATTTCCGCATTGACTTCACGTGCAAATTGGACGACTTCTTGAGTAGCATTATGAAATGCTTCACCATCACCCATCAAAGGTGTGATGTCTCTAAATAAAATGCCTTCAATCGGAAAATCTTGAATGTCTGCTATATATTTTTTATAGTCCATACCTATCTCCTGTAACACAACTATTATAGCAAAACACAAACAAATTACAAGGAAACTAACGCTCTGCAAAGGATTTGATCAGAAGCTTCAATTGACGTCTCGAACGATAATCATCGATACTGACTTGAGCCTTTATTGAATTGAAAACAGGTAGATGTGTCTCATTCATCGTGTCATTAAAGGACACCGCATCGACCATACGACCAAAAATCATCAATTTGAAACGTAAGCCCATTCGCATGCGTTGTACATCACGAATCTCAACATCTTTAAACCAGAACTCTGGCCATACAAAACCGTGTCCAAATGGCCTGAAATGCATGCAATCCTCAATCACATCCATATCAAACCATTCCATACGCATAATTAAGCCATCATCGCGTCCTTCAGATACATCTAAAGTTAAGACGTGTTCATTGATCAAGCGTTTGAACTCATTTTCATCATCCTTCTTAAGTTCAATCCCCGCTGCAGCCGCATGTCCTCCATAACGCAACAATAAGTGACTTGCAGGTTCTATCAAAGCTCTAAGATCAATGCCACCAAACGAACGAGCACTCCCTTTCAAACGGCCTTGGTGTTCATTCAACACAAAGACAGGTTTACGCAATTCACTCGCTAATCGACCCGCTGTAATACCCACGATCCCTTCGTGGAATTGAGGACTGGATAAGACCTGTACGTCAGCTTCATCAATTAATGATAATGCTTCAATGTACATGGTTTGATTGATTTCTTTACGACGATCGTTGATCCGCAACATCTCCTTCGCAAAGGTTTGAATCGTATAAGGATGCTCCAAGGAAAGATATTCAACCAACTGATTGACATTGACTTGATCCGCCAAGCGACCAAAGGCATTGATTTTAGGCACCAATTGAAAAGCGATGTCTTGTTCATTGATGATTCCTGTTTTATTAAAAAGTGGTTTCAATGTCTCATAACCATTTTGATTGATCAACTCGATGCCAGCCATCACACATGCTCGATTAAAGCCCCAAAGCGGCATGACATCCGCAATGGTTGCGATTGCGGCTAAACTGCATAAGTAAGCATCAAAGCCAATCAAATGATGACTTAATTGAAAACTTAGGCCTGAACCACACATGTTTTGATCAAATTCATCCAACATATCCGGATGAATCAAATGCGTGCAATCCACTTCCTGCTCAATTTGATGGTGATCCAAAATCAAGCTCGTCGCATGATGCTCATTCAATATCTTAAGTGCACTATGCGCACTCACTCCATTATCCACACATATAAAAAATGAATATCCCTTATCCAACGCCTTCTCAACCGTCGCAACATTTAACCCATAACCTTCTGTGAACCGATTAGGGATGTAATATCCCACATCTGCCCCCATTTTACGTAAAGTCTGAACCATGATGGTCGTTGCGATGATTCCATCCGCATCATAATCACCACATACAATCATTTTACGCTGATTTGTGATTGCTTCACGAATGAGCCCACTGGCCTTAAGAAAAAGTTCATGTTCAGAAAACACCAATTTTGGTGGATTGTATAATTCTTGGATCTGGTGATCCTTGAGTTGATTGAACTCAATCAAGGCATCGAGTAATGTGTTGTTTGTCATACGTTAAGTATATCAAAAAAAAGAGCAGGTGTTCTGCTCTTAGTCGTTGATTCCAAAGATCGTTAGTTCTTCAGGTTCATTGTTTTTTGATTTTGGTTTTGCTTTTACTGCTCTTGGTTTACGATGAACTCGCATCCAATACCAGAATTGCGCAGCAATGAAAATGGATGAATAAGCACCCGCTGTCAACCCAACCAACATCGCTATGTTGAAGGTAAAGATGGCTCCAGATCCCAAACTAATCAAGAAGATAATTGGGATTAAAGTTGTGAATGTGTTATACAACGAACGTTGTGCTGTGGCACGAAGTGAGTCATTGACAATCGCACGATAATCTTCTTTCGAAATATGTGGTTTTGACCAATTTTTAACATTTTCACGAATGCGGTCAAAGATAACAATGGAGTCATCCACAGAGTAACCAATGATCGCCAAGATAACCGCAATCAGCTCAGTATTGAACTCAAGTCTAAAGATCGCAAAGAAAGCGAAGACAAACAATACATCATGTACCAAAGCAATGATTGTCGATAATGCATAGTCAAATTCAAAGCGGATCGTAATGAAGAGTAAGATGAAGATCCAAGCCAAGAACGAAAGAAGCATCGCATTACGAACCAACTCTTGACCAACAACAGGTGTAACGACACTGTCATTGATTTCCTGGCCATACTTCGCTTCAATCACATTATTGATCTCATCCAACTTCGTACGATCAAGAATTTGATTCGTCGTCACATAAGCCGTCTTATCACCAGATAACTGTACTTTGAATTGATCCAAACCAAAGCTATTGAAATCAGCAATAACGCCTTCTTCAGAAACAGCCACATCAGAATTAACTGTGATCTTTGTTCCTGAAGTGAAGTCGATGCCCATATTCAACGCACCCTTGCCTTGTGCAAGATTTAATATACCCAATAAAGATCCCGCCACTAGAACTACTAAACTCGCTGTGACGAAAGGTTTCGCTAATTTAACAAAATCAAAACGATTGAAAGGACCAAAATAACGTTTTTCTTCGCCCTTGCTCAAGTCTGGAATGTCTTGATTACGAACACCAAACCAAGTCTTCTTATCATCGAATTTACCCGATTTGATAAGCAAGCCCAACAAGAATTTCGTAAAGAACACATTGATCAAAAGTGTCGAGAAAATCGTAACCATAAGCATCGTCGCAAAGCCTTTGACCGCGCCAGAACCATACAGATACATTAAGAAAGCTGCGATGAATGTCGTGAACTGTGAATCAAAAATTGTACGCCAAGCCAAATGATGCCCTTCTTTATGTGCTGTCAATAATGTTCGACCCAACAATAATTCATCTTTGATGCGCTCAAAAGTAATGACGTTCGCATCGACCGTCATCCCAACCCCAAGCACCAAAGCCGCAATGCCTGGCAAAGTGAAAACACCACCCATCGCATTGTAAATCGACATCGTCAAGAACACGTAAAGTGTCAACATCAAAGCGGAAACGATACCAGGTAAACGGTATATCGCAATCATGAAGACCATGACACCCAAAACCCCAAACAAACCCGCAAAGGTCGTTTGCGCAAATGCATTCAAACCAAACTCAGCACTGACCACATTCGCATAGATTTCCGTCATTTTGACAGGTAATGAACCCGAATTGATCAAACTTGCCAACTGACGTGCTTCTTCATCGGTAAAGGAACCTTTGATGATCGCATCGCCATTGATGCCTTGATTGACACTCGCTGCCGAAATATATTTAGGACTCTCTTTTTGAACTTCCGCCAAATAAGAATCCACACCTTCTTCAAAATCCAACCATGTGATGATCATGTTGTTGCCACTGAGCATTTCAGAGACATTCTTCGTAAGCTCAAAGAATTTATCTTGATCGGCAATCTTCAAGCTGACCACGACAAAACCATTCTCATACGCCAGTGAAGCACCACCTTCAACCAATATCGTCGCATCCGCCAACAAATTGTCATTGACATCGCGGAACGTTAGATTCGCTGTCGTCGAAATAATCTTACGCGCTTCTTCTTGATCCGTGACACCGGCCAATTGAATACGAACACGGTTCTCACCTTCGATGCTAATCTCTGGTTCATTGACTCCCAAGACATCAATACGTTTACTGATACTGGTCGTAACCGCACTCATTTCAGGCAATTCTGTCCCATCAATCAATGGACTGACTTCATAAACGATTTCAAAACCACCTTGTAGATCAAGTCCTAAGGTCATGGAATCCTGTACATTCTTACTAAAGCCAAGCACAGTAACCAAGAGTACAACTACGGTTAGTGCAAATACAATCAAGCGACTATTCTTTTTCATTCATTCCCTCCGACCATTGAAGCAAAATCTGCCAATGATTTCCGATGTCCGTCAATGACGGCTTTCTTCGCTAAAAATGCCACGATTTCATCCTCATTACATGATAGTACATCATCAATGACATCATGTAATTGCGTTGGCATGCCACTTTTCCACTTGATGGCCACAAGTGCTTCTTTGAACTGCTCATAACTTAAATTTGGCAATGCATACTTTTGAAGCATGCCTAATTTCAATGCAATGGTCAATTCGATTTGTTCCGTCATTAAAAAAAAGTCATTCATAATCCACCTTACTGCTGTATCATTATAAAGCATTATACGCTTTAGTTAAAGTCATTCTTTTGCTTTTAAAGCATGAACAAACGCTTTGAACATTTTTCCACGTTGTTCATAATTGTCAAATTGATCATAACTCGCACAAGCAGGTGATAAAAGAACCACATCACCCTCTTTTGCACAGGCATAAGCTTGATTCAAAGCATCTTCCATTGTCTCGACTAATTCAGCATTCGGATACAGCTGCTTGAACTGGTCACGTGTGACCCCAAAAGCATACATTGCTTTCAAACGATGCAAATGAGGCTTCAAAATATCGAACCCTGTTTTCTTATCATAACCACCTGCTAATAAAATGATATTGGAATCAAAGGATTTCAGTGCGACTTCCGTCGATTCTGCGGTCGTGGCTTTAGAGTCATTGTAATAGCGAACACCATCGATCGTGGTGATGTATTCTAAGCGATGCTCAACCCCTGTGAACTCCGCACAAACAGTTCGAATATCTAAGATTTCCACACCCATCAAATACGCCATGCTGGCCGCAACCATCGCATTGGATACATTATGCATGCCTGTGATTTTTAGTGACGATACCTCGAAAAGCTGTTCTTCTTTGAATTTGACCCAGCCATTTTCAAGATGAATATCTGCATTCTTATTTAAGGAAAAGGTCAAGACGCGAGCCTTAACATCTTGTGTGAGCGCAACAATGTTCTCATCATCCAAATTCCTTAAAAAAACATCATTCTCATCTTGAGCCTGATAAATACGGCACTTCGCAACATAATAAGCATCAACATTCCCAAACACATCCAAATGGTCCGGAGCCAGATTCAAAATAGTACTGATCTTCGGTTTAAAGCGATCACAACCCAGCAATTGAAACGCAGCAATCTCCATCGCCACATCCAATGCCACATCACCTCGTTCTGCCACAACTTCACTAAACGCCAAGCCAATGTTTCCACATGCAAGATTACGTTCATCTTTACGCTTCAACATGGCTTCGAGCAGACTCGTCGTTGTCGTCTTGCCATTTGTGCCCGTAATCGCTGCGATATTATAATTTACCATGCGGCTTGCAATTTCAATTTCATTGTAAATGAAGTAGCCTTGATTACTTAAGGCTTGGATAAATGGACTTGTGTGTGGAATGCCTGGATTCTTGACAATCAAATCATACTTTTGTTCTAAAAGAGATGAGGGATGCCCTTCATCATAAACAGAAACACCCATGTCCTCCAGACTTTGCTTCTCATTTACTTTTTTTAAATCTGTTAAAACCACATCATACGCATTTTGCTTCAACAACTTCGCAATTGCCAAACCACTGCGTGCGGCCCCGATGACCAATGCTTTCATTACAATACCCCCATAAATAATCCAATAAGCATGAAGACAAAACCCAACGCCCAAAAGAAACGTACCACACTACTTTCTTTCCAACCCGACAAGGTGAAACTATAATGAATCGGCGTATACTTGAAAACACGTCGTTTGAAGAGTTTAACCGAACCAATTTGAATCATGACACAAAGTGTCTCAAAGATGAAAACGCCTGCGATGAAGATGAAGCTGAACTCTTGTTTTAATACCAAAGCCAAGGCAGCTAAAACAGCACCCAGTGCTAATGAACCCGTATCACCCATGAAAATCTTAGCAGGATGTTTGTTGAACCAAAGGTAAGCCAATAATGATCCCATCAAAGCCAATACAAAGGCCAAGATTTCAAGATTGCCTTGCAGATATGCAAAGACCGAAAATGGAACCAAAGCGATCAAACTTGTTCCCCCAGCCAAACCATCCATGCCATCGGTTAAATTCACCGCATTGCTGGCACCTGTGAACACAAATAATACGAAAATAAAGTAAAGAATACCCAAATCAAAGGACCAATCCAAAGCATAGATGGTGATGCTTGAGGATAGATATTGCCTAAAAAAGAAATAGAAGACAGCCGCTAGAACTAACTGTAAAAAGAACTTTAAACGTGCCGATATTCCCTTATTATTTTTCTCGAGAATGATTTTATAGTCATCCGCAAAACCAATCAGACCATAGGCAAGATAAACCAATAATACCAAGAGCACCTCAGCTTTAAGCAAAGCCTTGGGAAACACCATCATAAATATCAATACTGGAACCAACACAAATAAAACACCCCCCAAACTGGGTGTTTTAGCTTTTGCTTTGAAACTGTCTAGAGAAAATTCACTAACGATTTGTTGGTGTTGACGTTGATTTAAAAGCTTGATAAAAAGCGGATATAAGAAGAGACTCACAAAGAAGCTCAACCCCGCAACGAGTATATTTAACATACGCTACCTCTAACGAAAAACATTATAGCACATTATTCAAAGACCACTTCAAGTGTCATGGTTGAATCAATCTTCGTCCCCGCTTCAATATTCATAGAGATCGCATTTCCTTCACCACTATAGGTGACATTGATACCACTCAGATTCACAAATGCTTGGATATCTTTCTTACTCTTACCAATCAAATCAGGCAAGACGATATTGTCATAGGATGTCAAAAGATAAATGTTTTGGGTACTCATGATATGTTCGACATCTTTTGGATATTGATCGATGATACGATCGCCATCCCCTAAGAGGATGATCCGATCCTGCATGCTTAATAAATCCTGATAAACATAATCCAAACTATGATTGATATAGTTCTTAAACGGAATGCTTGTCAACGTAGCTTCTTTCTCTTGTGTCAACTGCGTATCCACAGCTTCACGATAATCATTGGCCAAGGCAATTTGACGCAACAACTGTTTGATTGGATTGGTATCCACATGTGCCATGGTGTTGACAGGTGCTTTGAAAGCGTAATAAACCATAACCTCTGGCTTATCCGCTGGCAAGCCGATCATTACAGAATAGATGTATTGATCCTTTGAATATTCACCCTCAATGATCATCTGTGCCGTTCCAGTCTTAGCTAAAATTGAAACTTCATCCACTTTATAATATTGACCCGTTCCCCGCTCCCCATAGACGACATCATACATTAAAGATTGTACTTTAGAAGCCGTCTCAGCCTTGATGGCTTGACCAATGACTTGAACTTCAGTCTTTTGAATGATTTCCTTCGTTTTCGCATTGACGATCTCATCCAAGACATACGGCTTGACCAGTTTACCCTCATTGAAAATCGCGGTATACGCTTGTAATATTTGAGCCATGTTCAATGAAATCCCTTGACCGTAACCCACAGTCAACTTATCCAATGGCCATGTATAGTTGATGGACCCAATTGTTTCATTCATACCATCCAAATTCACTTTATTTTTAAACCCAAAGCGAACAAGATATTCCATGAACACATCATCGTCCAAATATTTCGTTAATAGGCTCGCAACACCTACGTTTGACGAGTAAGCAAAACCCAAATCATAACTGATTTGACCCCAATCACGATTGTTCGCATTTCGAATCGAACCAATGAGATTTCCAGAATTACTGGAACGAATCGCATTCCCATTTTTATCCAAACCCACCAAGAACGTGGCACTATTGAAGGTATCGCTTCCACGATAGACATCTGAGTCGATTGCAGCGGCATAAGTAAATGCCTTCATCGTAGAACCAGGTTCATAGATTTGCTGAGTTAAGTAACTTTGATAGTTGGTGATATCTTTCTTATTGGGATCGTAGCTTGGAAATTGACCAACCGCTAGAAGTTTACCCGTATCCACTTCCATGACCGCGCCCCATGCTTCGGTCGCATTGAAACGTTCTTGTGTCATCAAAAATGATGATTCCAATTGTTCTTGGATGGATCGATCCAAGGTCAACTTCAAATTATATCCATCTTGAGGATTCACAACTTCCTCAGGATAACCTGGCAATGAATAACCATAACGATCCACGACCGCTACTTTAGAGCCGTCCACACCCGCCAAAGCTTTGTCATAAGATGCTTCAATACCCATCACGCCTTTGGTGTTGAGTTCATCCTTTTGAACAAAACCAACAAGGTAAGCCGCAAAGGTATTCAATGGGTAATGCCGTGTTAAAGTCTTCGTAAAACCAATCCCATTGAGATCAAGTTCTTCGATAGCATTTTTCTGACTTAAGCTGAGATTACTACCATATAAGCCAAATTCTGTTTGATAAGATGCTGAAACCAAACGTTCCAAAATATAATCATAGGGCGCAGACAAAACATCCGCTAAGATTTCAGCCGTCGCTTCCTTGTCGACGACATAAGCAGGTTTATCTTTATACGATGGGCGTGTCGAACTCACGATGGCATATAAGGTATAGGTTTCTCGATCTTGAGCGATGATTTCACCATTTCGATCAATGATTAGACCACGCTTTGCGATTAATGTTTGTTTGACGGTATTCACATTGCTGCTGTATTCAGCCAAATTGGTTTGAGAATTTATATGAATGCCTGCAATGCTCACAAAATACAAGTTAATCGCCAAAAGAGCACAGACCATGCCCGTTAATCCGATTGTAAAAAGAAGTAGATTACGACTTCTTTTCATTTCATTCACCGCGTACGATGGTTACGTTTTCTTGGATGACACTCAAACCCGCTTCTTTAGCAATCGCCATGACACGATCCTTGGAACTTAGATTCTGAATCTCAACATTCAGCACTTCATTGCTTTGGTTCAAACGAACAATCTCCGTTTGTGTCTTCTGAATCGCGACACTCAGTTGTACATTATACGCTCTTAGAAAAATTGAAGAGAACATCCACGCGAACAAGCTCAAGCTGAAAACGAGGAAGCATAAGCCCTCGATCTTCAGATATCTTCTCTTTACACGTGTGATCTTCTTTGCCATTTTTAACGTTTCCTTAGTACTCTCAGTTTTGCGGAATGTGCACGGGGATTCATTTCACACTCAGCTTCTGAGGGAATGATCACCTTATGCGTCAAATGCTCGTAATCCGCTTCAGGAAGTCCCTGAATCGGCAATTTCGCGGGCATGTCGACAGTCGATCGTTTTTGCATGAATTTCTTTACCATGCGGTCTTCTAATGAATGGAAGGTAATGATGACCAAACGGCCATCTGGGTTCAAACATTTGGCTGCTTGATCCAAGACTTCTTCCAATGCTTTCAATTCTTGATTCACTTCAATGCGAATGGCTTGAAACACTTGTTTGGCGGGATGTCCTTTTTGACTCAAGACTTTCATCGGGAGTGCGCTTTTGATCACATCCACCAAAGCTAGGCTTGTTTCTATCGGTTTGATCACGCGTTGCTGTTCAATTTTACGCGCAATCTGCTTTGCAAATTTTTCTTCGCCATAATGGCTGAAGATGTATGTTAGTTTTTCAAATGGATAGTGATTTACGACATGATAGGCATCCAAATCCTGACTTTGATCCATACGCATATCCAATCGTGCATCATAACGGTAACTGAATCCACGTTCAGGATCATCAAATTGTGGTGATGATACACCGAGATCCAAGAGGATTCCATCCACATTTTCAATGCCATATTTATTTAAAGTTTTATCTAAATTTCTGAAGTTCTCACGACAGATGACAAGTTTAGTCGGATATTCTTTTTGCAATACCTGCGCTGATTTGATGGCTTCTTCATCTTGATCGAAAACGATCAACTTACCATCTTTGAGTTGTTTTAGAATCTCTGTACTATGGCCCCCTCTTCCAAAGGTCCCATCCACATAAATTCCATTCTCTTTTATATTCAAGGCTTCAACGACTTCTTGAAGCATGATGGGGCGATGTTCCATTATTTGACGTACTCCGTAAGCTGTTCCGCTATGGTTTCAAAAGAAGCACTGGCATCCGCATAGTAAGTGTCCCAACGATGGCTCGACCATATTTCCACATGATCCACAACTCCGATAACGACACATTCTTTTTCAATTGCAGCTTCTTGAATCAGACTCTGTGGAAGTAAGACGCGACCTTGTGCATCGAATTCACACTCTGCAGCTTTAGCCGTAAGCATATGAATGTACATCCGTGATTCCTTCTTGGTTGTTGGCAATACACGTAAACCTTCCAATACCTTGTTCCATTGAGCCAAGGTATAGACCGTGATACAGCCATCCAAACCACGTGTTAAGACGACGCGTTCACCTAAATCATCACGAAAACGCGCTGGGATGATGATCCGGCCTTTATTATCGGTATTGTGACGATATTCCCCAATGAACATAATTCACCACTTTTCCCCACGAATTAACACTTTCTACCACCATTATAGACCTATCCAACTAAAAATAAAAGAGATTTCCATATTTTTATGGAAATCTCCTAAATGGTCTATTTCGTATTGAAATCAGACCAAATCAATTGAACTCTTGATTAAAAAAAGCGAAACTCGCTTTCTTAATTTTTCTTACTTTCGTAATGTCCACATTCACATACATGATGAGGCAACTTAAACTCACCACACGAAGGACATTTAACTAAAGTAGGAGCAGCCAATTTGTAATGTGTTCTACGTTTTGCTTTTCTCGTTTTAGAAACGCGTCTTTGTTGTACAGCCATGAATCACACCTCCTCATCATCTTGTGCTTTGTACTCCAAGATCTTAGCTAATCTTGGATCGATCTTCTCTTCTTTGCGACGTCTGAATTCTTCTTCACTCACGACTTCCCAGCCTTCACCCTGTGGTAATTCCTTGATCTTTGGACTGATGACCCGTGGGGGCACTTCCATCCAAATCAAAGACAGAATCTCAGGATCGAAATCAAGTTCTTCGCCATCGACAATGATCACATCTGATTCAATATCCGTCTGCGTGAAGCTAAAGGCCAGTCGTGACGACGTTTTAAATGAATGGGGAACATCCTGGAAACTGATTGAACATGGGAGAATCATCTTCCCCTTCACATCCACATCAACCAACAAGACTTCCGAATGCGCATCATAGCTCAATTTCGCCTTTACGTCAACTGACTCGATTCGACGGATATTCATATATCTTGGAATCGCTTCTTCCGTAAAGCTCAAGCTTGCTTGGAACTCTTCCCCTTCCATCGGAATTCGAAGAATATCACGTTTCGCCCATTTCATAAAATCACCTTTTCGTCAACGGACTTATTATAAAGATAAAGCTTCTAAAAGTCAACGCCTATTCAACGATAAGCAATCATCCAGCCAAGTGATCAATTCATAAATCAAAGCATCACGTTTGATTTCATTGTAAATTTCATGACGACAGCCCTCGATCAAACGATAAGTGACATTACGATATCCAATGCTTTCCAATCGTTCAACCGCTCTTTTCAAACCGCCTGGTTCGAAACAAGGATCCATGGCACCACTTTCAAATCGAATCGGAAGTTCAGGATCATTGCAATTCCAATCCCTTCCACGATAGACATCCGCCATGCCTTCCAACATATCGATGAACGCTTGCGTGGTGAAATCAAAGCCACAGAGAGGATCCTGGATATAGGCGTCCACATTGTCCGGATTTACACTCAGCCAATCCATGGAAGTACGTGGATTTTCAATCTGCTTATTGTATGTACTAAACGTCAATTTTGTAAACAAGGGTGATGCATGTCGTTTACCAAAAAGCAATGTAAGCAACTTAGCAAAATACAAGCCTATCGACGTCACAAATCCATAGTCCGGGGAACCACTTAAATACACCGCCGTCAACTCAGAGGCAAAAGCCTTGAGATAGAGACGCGCAAAGAGCGAACCCATACTGTGGCCGAATAGGATAAGCGGTAGACCCTTACGATGGTCTTTGATGATGGTGTGACAATCTTCCAGGTTCTTCTGCCAACCATCTTGATCCGCGAAATACCCCTTCAATGTGCCATCATAGAGACTTTCCCCATGTCCGCGATGGTCAATGGTCAACACATTGAAGCCCGCTTGACTGAGCTTTAAAGCTAAATGGGCATAACGTTTTTGATGTTCCGCCATGCCATGGAAAACCACAATCAAAGCTTTGGCATTTTCAACTTCATACAAGTAGGCTTTCAAGCGCTGATGATCGAACGGTGAAACGTACAGGATGTCTTTTATCATGGGGAACCTCTTTTATTTATCATACACCGTTACACACATCTTATGGTATATTAATTGAGATGAAAATAACCGGTCTGATCACAGAATACAACCCATTCCACAATGGTCATCTCCACCATATCCAGAAGGCACGTGAAACAACACAGTGTGATCTTTTGATCTGCGTCATGTCTGGACACTTTGTCCAGCGTGGCGAGCCTACGATCCTCAATAAATGGCAACGCACGCAAGCAGCCCTTGAACACGGTGTGGATCTAGTACTTGAACTTCCATACCCCTATGTCGTTCAAAGTGCCAAGCACTTCGCCAACGCTGCGGTTCGCATTCTGGAATTGATTGGTTGCACGGATATCGTCTTTGGAAGTGAAAGCAATGATCTGGAAAGTCTTCAATTGATGGCGGAACTGCCTATTAACGTGGATGGTCTCAAGGAACATCTCAGTCAAGGCATGGGTTATCCAAAGGCCTACGGCATGGTTCATGGATCGTACCATCCCAATGATATCCTCGCCATTGCTTATCTCAAAGCAATTCAAAACACATCGATTCAAGCCCATACGATCGCTCGTACCAATCATTATCATGATGAAACGATCAACAGCGATAGCGATATTGCGAGCGCTACTGCCATCCGTAAAGCCGTGCGGCTTCATCAAGATGTATCCAATACCACACCCATGGCAGAAGCACTTAAGCAAGCAAAACCCATTTCATGGGAAAACTACTTTACTTACATCCAAACTCTGCTCATCAGTTTGGATAAACAGGATTTGAGTGAGATCTTTTTAATGGACGAAGGACTTGAGAATCATCTAAGCAAACAAATCAAATTCGCCAGTGATTTCGAAAGCTTCATGCTAACTTCCATTTCTAAACGATACACGCGGGCACGTATCCAACGTGCACTGACCCATCTACTTACCCATACCAAACGCAGTGAAATCAAGAAACTCGTACCCATCAACACATTACGCGTTCTTGGCTTCAATGAAAAAGGTCAAGACTATCTAAAACGCTTCAGAGACCATGAACAGGTCCACATCGCATCTCGTTTCAACCAAGTCCCACTCTCCTATCGAATCATCGAAATGCGGGCAACCACCGTCTATGCCCATGCATTGGCCGCTGAAGAACGTTTAAAACTGATCCAACGCGAAATCGAAGGACCTATCCTCTATAAAAAAAGCACGTGACCGTGCTTTTTACATCTCCACATTATGATAGACTTCTTGAACATCATCCAATTCATCAATCATGTTCATGAATCGCTGGAACAAATCCACATCTTCACCACTTAAGTTGACCATTTCGTGCGGACTCATCGTCGTTTCAAGCGCACTGAATTCCACTTCTGGAATCAAAGACTCAACGGCTGCCTTTGCTTTGTACAAATCATTGGGATTGACGGTAAGATTCATGGTTTGTCCATCCAATTCCAAATCAATCACATCCACATCATGCTCAATGAGCGCATCCAACATCGCTTCATCATCTCCAAAATCAAAAGCTAAGATACCAATGTGATCATAAAGATGCGCAACCGAACCAGAAACACCCATCTTCGACTTGGTTTTAGTGAAACAATTACGGACATCACTGACCGTACGATTCACATTGTCGGTCAAACAATCCACAATGATCGTGCAGTTCCCAGGTCCAAAGCCTTCGTAACGAACACTGGTGTAACTCTCATCGGTTCCACCCTTTGCTTTTTCAATCGCACGCTTGATGACATCCGCCGGCACTTGATTCGCCTTCGCACGCTCAATCATTCGCTTCAAACCTTGGTTCATCTCAGGATCTGGCACACCCGCTTTCGCCGCAATGTAGATTTCCTTACCAAAACGTGAATAAACTTTTGTTTTCGCAGCGGATGTTTTCATCATCGCTGCTTTTCTTACTTCAAATGCTCTTCCCATGTCACACCTCTTTGTTACTTTGTTATTTTAAGCGATACGCAACTGTGCATTCAAGCCTTTTTTACACGCTTCAATGGTATTGTTATACAATTGCGTGATTTCTTCTTCACTTAACGTATGATCATTGGCTTGATAAACGATTTTTAGCGCAATGGATTTCTTACCCGCTTCAACTTTATCACCTTGATAGACATCAAAGATTTGAACCGATTGAATTCGATCTTTCGAAACAGCCTTGATGACTTTTTCAATTTCACTGACCATCACTGCCTCATCCACGACCAAGGCGATATCACGCACAACCGCAGGCATTTTATTGACTGGACTGAAACGCACCTTCGCTAATTTCAAGGATAAGAGTTGTTCAATGATGAGTTCCCCCATGACCACTGTACTTAAATCCTGTGCTTTCGCCAGCTTAGGATGAATCTCACCAATCACGCCAAAGACTTTATTATCAATCTTGACGATGGCTGAACGTAAAGGATGGAAGAAGGTCGATCCTTCATTTGAGTCAAAACGAACGCGACTGAGATTGACTCCCAATTCGCTGAGCAGACGCTCCACGATGCCTTTTGCGGCATAGTAATCATAGGGTAAAACTTGTTTTTGCCAAATAGAGCGTTCATATTGACCACTCAAGATAAAAGCATAACGTTCTTGATTGATCGCGATCGTATTTAAATTCGATACTTCAAAGATACCAAAATCCTTGATCTTATGCGCTTGATTATAAGCTGCGGTCTCCAACATGCTCGCTAAGAGATTGTTGCGGATGAAACGACGCTCTTCACTCAGTGGTGATAAAAGACTTGCCGGATTATCAAGTGGGTAAACACCCATTTTTGTTTTATCTTCATGAACCAAACTGTAGGTGATGACTTCATTCATGCCAAAACCTACGGACAATTGACGCAAACGTTGACGCATCGCTTGGCGAGCATCATACGAACCTTGCGTTGTCGGCATGACCGGCAAGCTTCCTTTCAGATCCGCATAACCGATGAAACGGCCGACTTCTTCAATCAAATCTTCCGCAACACTGATATCCAAACGATAACTTGGAATCGTACATTCAATACAACCCTCTTTTTCAACAGGACTGAAATGGAGTCGAGAGAAAATATCCAATGCTGAAGCTAGGCTGACTTCCGTTCCCAACAAATCATTGATGTGTTGAAGATGAACGCTGACCTTATGCAAATCCTTAGAAACTTCGCCACTATTGATGGTCTCTTCAATCATTTGTGCATCGGCATATTCAACCAACAACTCCGTTGCACGATCCAATGCTTTCAAGATGCTTTGCGGATCCAAGCCTTTGACGAAACGTTGACTCGCTTCGGTCAGTAAATTCACACGACGTGATGTATGGCGAATTTGACTGGGTGAGAACTGAGCCGCTTCGATGACGATACTTTGCGTACTTTCATCGATCTTACTGTCTTCCCCGCCCATGATGCCGGCTAAACCGATTGCTTGATTGTTTGACGTGATAACGATATCACTCGAATCCAAAGGCAATTCCGATCCATCCAAGGTCGTAATGCTTTCACTTAAACCATCTTTGACGATGATTTCCATTTTAGGCAATTTCGCCCCATCATAGAAATGCAAAGGCTGACCTGTTTCCAACATGACATAGTTTGAAATATCCACCACATTATTGATGGACTTCATACCGACTGCTTCCAAATCACGACGCATCCATTCAGGACTTGGTTTGATTGTGACACGACCAATCTTTTTACCATAGATTAAAGGACATTTTGGTGTTTCCGACGCAATGATCAAATCACTCTTTGAACCTTTTAATGCAAAGTCTTTTTGCCAAGGCAAATTGACTTCTCGATTAAACAAAGCACCTACTTCATACGCAACCGACCAAAGCGCATTGAAATCACTCCGATTCGGTGTCTGCTTGATATCCAAGATGACATCATCCAAGCCCAAAGTACTCAGTGCTTCTTGGCCCACTTCTAAACGTGGATCCAAGACCTCGATACCATTTTTTTGGTCTTCACTTAAGGCTTTTGGATTGATTCCAATCTCCAACAACGAACAAATCATGCCATTGCTGGCTTGGCCTTTGATATTTGAAGCTTTTATTGTGATTTCGGGTAATACAGCCCCAACCTTAGCCACAATGACTTTTTGTCCTTTGGCCACATTCGGTGCACCACACACGATATCCAAGACTTCATCCCCCACATTGACTTTAGTGATGGATAAATGATCCGATTCCGGATGTGCTTCACAGAACACAACTTCTCCAATGACTAGGTTTGTTCCTTGTGCGATGGGATCGACACCTTCGACTTCCAAACCTGCCAAGGTAAGTTTATCGGCTAAATCTTCTGCTTTGATGTTCGTTAAGTCGACATAGCGACCCAACCATTGCATGCTTACTTTCATGTGCTTCTCCTACTCGAAACGTCTGAAGTTGTTCAAGAACCGCAGATCGTTCGTATATAAATGACGGATATCGTCAATACCATATTTCAATAAAGCGACACGTTCAACGCCTAAGCCAAACGCAAAACCGCTGACCTTTTCAGGATCGAAACCAGCCATTCTTAAGACATTTGGATGAACCATACCTGCCCCTAAGATTTCAATCCAACCGGATTGTTTACAGGTCGGACAGCCTTTGCCATTACAGATATGACAAGAGACATCGACTTCAACGCTCGGTTCTGTAAATTGGAAGTAGGAAGGTCTAAAACGAATGACACGAGCTTCACCAAAGAGATGACGTGCCAAAAGTTCCAAGGTCCCTTTAAGATCCGCTAATGAGATCTTATCGCCTACAACCAAACCTTCGATTTGAACGAATTGATGCGAGTGAGTCGCATCATCATCATCTTTACGAAACACTTTTCCAGGGCAGATGACTTTGACTGGAATCTCCCCTTTATAGGCTTCCAACGTGCGTGTTTGAATCGCTGTGGTATGGGTTCTAAGCAACCATTCCGCATTGATATAGAACGTGTCCTGCATATCGCGTGCTGGATGGTCCTGAGGGATGTTGGCACGCTCGAAGTTGTAATAATCCAACTCTACTTCTGGTCCTTCTTTGACCAAATAGCCCATGCCCATGAAGAACTGTTCGATTTCAGTTTGAACGATCGTCAAGGGATGCAAGGTCCCGACCAAAGGCATCGCCGAAGGTAAGCTTAGATCGATTTTACCTTTTTGAAGTTGCACATCAAAAGCAGCTTCTTGAAGGGCTTCTTCCTTTAGTTTGAATGCGGCTTCCAAGCTTTGCTTGATTTGATTGACCTGAGCCCCATACGCAGGCTTATCTTCTGCAGGCAGGTCTTTCATCTTGCCCATCAATTGTGTAACAAGTCCTTTTTTAGATAGATACTCATTTCGGACATTCTGCAAATCACCTAAATTCTGACATGCTTCAATGGCCAATAAACCTTCTTTTAATACATTTTCCATAGTGCTCCTTAAATAAAAAAAACGTTCCTACAGGAACGAAAATCGCGGTACCATCCTGCTTTGTCTTACGACACAGCTTTTATCCGATAACGGGGGACCGTGAGTGGTTAACTCCTCTTAGGGGTGAAATTCACAGGCTTGAACATGTTTCAGCCTAGCATGTTCTCTCTAAGGGTCCTGTTACTGAATCCCTGCATTGATTTACTTAAGTATTATATCAAATCACATCAAAATATCAAAGTTTTTCAAATAAACGAATTTATACATCATTTTTATCAAAAACCTTATCGAAAATGATGCAACAAGATCCCTGTCGCAATCCCCACATTCAAACTATTGAACGCAGTCGTTTCAATTCTTAGAATCGCATCACTGAGATCCAACCATTCTTGTCGAACGCCCTGTCCTTCATTCCCCAAGATGAGTGCTAGCTTCGCTTTGTTAGCACAATCACCCATGGCAATCGACTGTTCGAAACCCGTCGCATAGATCGTATAATCTAAGCTCTTTAATTGATTCAAATCTTCCGTATTGAAATCTTGTTTGATATTCAAATAAAAGAGTGCACCCTGACTCGCCCGTACGACTTTGTCATTATAGACATCCACACATTGCTTTGAACAGTAGACATGGTTGAAACCAAATGAATATGCCGTTCTAAGCATCGTGCCCATATTGCCTGGATCCTGGATGTCATCACAGATCAAAATGTGTTCCCCTTGGACATCAACCGTTTGCATCTTACAGATCGCAAGGATGGTATCCTTTGAAACCGTCGTGCACAAAGCGTCAAATAAGTCCTCTGACAAGCTGTATTGCTCAAGCGTGCTTGGATAAGCATAACCTTCTTTAACCAGCAGAACATTCGCCCACTGCGCTTTGATGGCTTCTTCAACCAAATGCTCACCTTCCACAATAAAAAGACCCGTTGCTTTACGTCCTTTTACTTGTTTCAACTTCATCCATGCCTTATATTTCTCGTTGTGTTTCGATTGAATGATCATATCGTTAGTATAACAAAAAAGTGCTCAAATGAGCACTTTATTCCGTAATGACAGCTGCACAGCGTTCACATAAACCATCTTCCGCATGGCTATGTGTCACATTCCAACAGCGTGGACATGTGATACCTTCCGCAACCTCCACCTTAACATACGTCTTATCCGCTTCATTCACTTCAATTTGCGATACGATCAACCACTGTGCAAAATTAGGCACATAGGTTTCAACCAAAGCTTTAAGCTGAGGATTAAGCGAAACGACAAGTTTGGCTTCCAAACTCTTGCCAATGATTTTCTCAGCACGCGCTTCTTCCAAGGCTTTAAAGATTTCTGATCTTAACGCAAAGAGTTGAGCCCATGCCTCATGATCGACTTCATTGAGATCCATGACTTCAGGGAAGGTCAAAGTATGAACGGAATCCGATCCAGGTACGAGGTAATCATGAACTTCTTCCATCGTATGCACCAATACCGGCGCCAACAAGCGATGCAAGGCATCGATAACTGTATGCAATACCGTTTGAACTTCACGACGACGCAAACTCTTGGCCTTCTCGATGTATAAGATATCTTTCGTGAAATCCAAATAGTAAGCCGACATCTCATTCGTCATGAAATTACTGATCGCACTGACCATCGTTTTATAATCAAAATTGCGATACGCATGCAAACTGAGTTTGATGATGCGATTCAATTCATCCAAAATATAGGTATCCACTTTTGGTAGATCTTTTAAGTCAACTTTATCTTGTTCAGTGAAATCACTGATATTGCCAAGAATGAAACGGAAAGTGTTACGCATTTTCTTGTAGTTCTCAATGACCTGTTTCAATAGATCATCAGAAATACGTACATCGGATTGATAATCAATCGAACTTGCCCATAAACGCAAGATGTCCGCACCCGACTGCTTCACAACCTTATTCGGCTCAATGGTATTGCCTAAGGACTTACTCATCTTCTCACCCTTGCCATCCAAGACAAAACCATGGGAGACGACATTGCGATACGGTGAATGACCATGAATTGCCGTTGAAATGATCAATGAACTGTTGAACCAACCACGATACTGGTCGGATCCCTCAAGATAGAGATCCACAGGAAGTTCACCACCACGTTCCTTAATGACTCCAGTATGTGAAGAACCTGAATCGAACCAGACATCCATGATGTCGGTTTCTTTACGGAAATGTCCTTCTGGACTATCCACATGCGTATAGCCTTCAGGAAGCAATTCCTTCACATCCCATTCAAACCAGATATTCGAACCATGGGCTCTGAAAAGATCCGCCACATGTTGGAAGACTGCCTTATCCATGATGGCTGTATTCGCTTCGGTATAAAAGATTGGAATCGGAACACCCCACGCACGTTGACGCGAGATACACCAATCGCCTCGATCCTTGATCATATTATGCATACGCAATTGGCCCCATTCTGGCAACCACTTGACTTGATTGATTTCATGTAAAAGTTTTGTACGGATCTTCTCAATAGAAGCGAACCATTGGTCCGTCGCACGATAGATGACCGGTTTCTTGGTACGCCAATCATGTGGGTATGGATGCACGATGCTTTCAATTGCCAACAAAGCATTGACTTCACTCAACTTCGTGATGATGGTTTTGTTCGCATCTTCTACAAACTGTCCGACAAGGAAATCACCGGCTTCAGCTGTCATACAACCTTTATCATCCACTGGACAAAATGCATCCAAATGATACAAGCGACCGACGTTAAAGTCCTCAACCCCATGCCCTGGAGCCGTATGGACGCAACCGGTCCCATCTTCATCCGTAACGTGATCCCCTAAGATGACCAGCGAAGTGCGGTCATAGAATGGATGTTTGGTTGTGATGAATTCACACTCAGAACCTTTAAATTCCGCAATAACTTCTGACTCAACGAGTTTGAATTTTTCCAACAAAGTTGTCATGAGTGCTTTCGCAAAAATCAGATTGCCTTTCTCGGTCTTGACTTTGACATAGGTTAAAGCTGGATTCAAACAGATCGCAAGATTGGCAGGCAGTGTCCAAGGTGTCGTGGTCCAAATAACGAACTGATCACCCTTCTCAACGATACCTTTACCTTCTACGACTTCAAAAGGCACATACAAAGTCGTATCTTTTTTATCATGGTATTCAATTTCCGCTTCAGCCAAAGCACTTTCACTTGAAGGACTCCAATAAACAGGTTTCAAGCCTTTATAGATCAAACCATCCAAAGCCATCTTCGCAAAGACTTCGATCTGATTCGCTTCAAACTCTTTTTGAAGCGTCGCATAGTAATGATCATAATCTCCAATCGTACCCAAGGCCTTCATATCCGCCATTTGTGTTTGGATCTGTTTCTTGGCATAATCATCACAAAGGGCACGGAACTGCGCCGTACTCATGGTTTTACGATTGTGCCCCAACTTAGAGATTGCCGTTTCAATTGGCAAGCCATGGGTATCCCAACCTGGGATGAACAAACTTTGATAACCCAACATGTGATGACTACGCACCACCATGTCTTTAAGGGTCTTGTTCAAGGCATGTCCGATGTGGATATTGCCATTCGCATAAGGAGGCCCGTCATGCAAGACATACGGTTTTTTATCCGCATGTTTCGCTTTCATCGTTTCATACAGATTTTGCTCAGCCCAACGCGCTTGAAAACGTGGTTCTTTCTGCGTTAGATTGCCCCGCATTTCAAAATCTGTCTTAGGCATTAATAGTGTATTTTTATATTCCATCTTTCCCTCCATAAAAAAAGCATCCTCTAAGGACGCTTAACGTGGTACCACCTTAGTTCATCTTGCGATGCACTCAACACAATAACGGTGTGCGCCGTCATTCCTTTTGATCGGAATACAACTTCCAAGTGATGTCCTCATTCAATCCAGTCTTCCTTTCACCCTCCGGAAGCTCTCTACTGCTGGTTATCAAACAGGCTCGTCTTGTTCTTTGTCTTTAATTTGACTCAATTTTACTGCTGGAATACGCGGAACTTCAAAGGCTTCGATCGACTCACTCAAACGCTGGATCTTATCCAACATCTCCGCTTTGACACCTTGTGCCTCACGACTGATGCGTGCGATCTCAATCAAGATCATCTTCGCTGTCGACAATGCTTCCTGCACGATCGAATCCGCATTCTTCTGTGCTGATTGTATCACCGTATTCGCTTCTCGCAAAGCCAAACGCGCGATATCATCCGCTGCTTTCTCACGAACACTGAGTTCAGAAAGCAAACTATGGTAACGTTCTTTGATTTGGTCCACTTGTTCCTGAGCGTACTCAGTTTGTTTGATGTAACTTTGTAATTGACTTTCCTTGGACTCCAAATCAAAAGTCAAACGCTCGAGAGCATCATCCACCGCAAATCGGTCATAGCCTTTTTTCATGATCCGAAATCTCGGTTTCTTAGCCTCCATTGTACCCTTCCCCTATCAAAGATGTTCTTATTATGTCATATTCGACTTTTTGAATCAAGCAACTAATTGTCTTCTTCGCCCTCGATTGAAATCTTGCCATGAACACCCACACTCTTTGGTGCACACAAGATGACATTATGGCCGATTTTTTGAATCGAACCATCCAAAGCAAAGACAACACCCGTCAAGAAATCAATCGTACGCTGTGCATATTCACGATTCAAACGGTGTAGATTGACGACCGCAGCACGACGATCTTTAAGATGACGAGCAACTTCTTCCGCTTCATCAAAGGTTCGTGGTTCAAAGAGAACCATCTTGGTGTCCATACTTACTTTTGAAAACTGCTTATTCGTAGGTTCTTCATAGTCGCTCAAACGAGCGGCTTCGTGTTCATCCAATTCAAGTTCCTCTTCAACTGGATTAAAAAAGTTTTTTACTTTATCGAGCATTCCCATATCATTTCCTCCAACACATTCTTAGTATAGCACTTCCGTCATAAAAAAAGGATGGTTTCCCATCCTTGATGTTATTTTGCCGGACTTGTCTCCAATAATCCATAACCACCATCCAAGCGTTTGTAGACAACCGCCATCTGGTGTTCTTCCTCATCCGTATAGATGAAGAACGAGTGACCCAACATTTCCATGCGCATGATCGCATCATCCAAACTCATCACTTCTGCACTGATTGTTTTCGTCTTCACGACACCAATCGGCTTCACTTCTTCAGTCTTATCGATTTGCTCAATAAACGCCTTCGATAATTTCTCACGATGTTTACGCGAGAGACGTGTTTTTTGACGACGGATCTGATCTTCTAGTTTATCAATCGCAAGATCAATCGCCGCATAATAATCTTCGTGTGACACCTCTGCTCTCAAGATGGCAATTTTACTTAAAATCGTCACCTCAACCTTCAAACTATTTGGATACACCTTCACAGAGACATTTGCGGGTGTGTCCTCTTCGATCAAGAAGTACTTCTCAAGAAACGAGAGTTTCTTCTGTGTGGTTTGAAGCATTGCTTCGGTAATCGTCACATTCTTTCCATGGATATGAAGTTTCATCATCACTTCCTCCTTACACTTATTATACGAGCTTTTTAGTAAAGAAAGAGTCTTTTTGCACAAAGTCTTTTATGGTAGAATATGGGTAACCGTGCTTATGGCTTCAAATGTTTCAAAAAGAACGCTTCAACGTTGCCCCAGGCAACTTTTTTTATTTCAACTTCATTAAAACCAACTTCTTTTAAAGCATTGATCAAATTCTGAGACTGTGAAGCATCCTGTAGATCCGATGCCATTGAAGCTCTTCCAAAATTCCCTTCTAGAAAATCCATATAATCAAAGCCGATTGCTAAATGATTGATGCCACCCAACTCTTTAATGTGTAAAGCATGCAAAGCAAGTTGGTTCGCTGTTTGTAGTGATTCATCCTTACTGACAAACCAGCGTGCTGCGACCAGGCCGATCAAACCTTCCTTTTGAATCAAAGCCTTGATTTGTTGGTCCGTTAAATTTCGATCCACATTGCTCAACTGACGAGAATTGCTGTGGGTTGCGATAACGGGTTTCGAGCTTGTCTCCAAGACATCCCAGAAACTCTTCTCATTGGTATGGGAGACATCAATGATCATATTCAATTTATTCATGTGTTGTATGGCGCGTTTGCCTAATGTGCTCAAGCCCCTCAAAGGATTCCCTTTGACACCTGTCGCTAGTGCATTCTCGTCATTCCAACATAAAGAACCGATGCGTGCACCTTGGTCATACAACCAATCTAAATGTGCTTCTGGTTCATCTTCAATGAAACACATCCCTTCAATGGTAATCATCGCGTTCAGACGATCTTCACTCAAGGTTCCTCCCTTATAGAAGTGGAGTCGATCTTGGTTCTGTTCAAGCTCTTCGCGTAATGCACTGACCATGGATTGCGCCGTTTGCCAGTTCTCATGACCCTCAAAAAAACAGGCCATTCCCACACCTGAAACATTGCCTTGGGCAAGTTTATCCAAATGGTAAGTCTTTAGAATATCCTTCTCGCCTTTTAATTTCTTACTTAAGACATCCATCCCGATGTCCGCATGGAGATCAAAGATTTCCATGCTCATATACCGATGCATAAAAACGCATCGCTCCTGCATCTTTCATTCCTGTGTCATAACTTCGATCACGGATCAAATCATCCAATGTCGTTTGTTTATTGTTATATAGAATATCATTCAATCGATACAAAACAGCTTGACCCAATAGGACAGCTTCATGATACAGATCTAGAAAGCTCTTATCGGATACATCACCTGATACCGGATGCATCCACGGTTTATGATTTAGATTCAAGATATCATGTTGAGTATCCACTTCACCAATGACCATATGACTCGAGTATTTCCAATCCAAGTCCATTATGCGTTCGATGCCTTGAATCACTGGAAACTTAAGCGTATGGGGATCAAACAACCATTTGGCTAGGGTATACATGCTTTCCATGGACTCCGCATAAATATCTGTTGAAACATCTTCTTGGTGTGTTCTTGAAACGATTTCACGATAATAGGCCGCAAGTCGCTCGCGATCTTCTGCTTTTGATTGGACACAGTCAAATGTTCGAGTCGCATCCAAACGATAACCCTTGATCTGTTGAACCATGATCGTATCAATCATGGATTCAAATCGATAATGCCAATACTTGGTCTTGCCACCGATCTCACCACTCCGATTGAACACAAACGGATGTGCTTTTACATCCAAGGACCAATGCATCAAATGACCTGCAAGATATGCAATCAAGATTTCATTGTCTTCACTACTCTTGATGATGTTGATGGCATTTTGATAAAAAGCATTGATGTTTTTTGTATGTACCTTGTTGCCAAGATCATAGATGGGCTTACCTAAAGCCGCATCTTGCATTGGTAATGCCTTGTAATAGAACAGGAAGTCAGGACCACTGGTCGCCATTGAAAAGACCTGTGGATACTTCAAGATAATTTCTTTGAGTTTGATGGCTTCTAAATCTTGCAAGACATCATTTGCCATCAAGGCATGTGTCAGTATATTTGGCATAAACCCTCCTTATACCAGCGTCTTCAACCATTGGTAGACTTTGACCATCGCCAAGGTATCCATGCGACAGTAACTCAACAAGGCTTCCCTGACTTCGTCCTGTTCTTCGTCATCACTTAGGTTGCGATAATGGTAAACCGCATCCAATCCATGACTGATCGCTAGTTTTTCATAGGACAATTCTGGGTTAACGGCTTCAATGATGCGTTTCAATGAATACGCTCCTTTCATCTTGGAATCATAGACGATACCATCAATGAAGATCAGCGCAAGATCCACAAAACGATCAATAACAGCTTGTAAAGCACTTTGATATTGAGGAAACTGTTCGGCAAGTTGACGCAAACGTATCGCTTCAGCACCAAATGCATTGTAAGCAAATAGAGGTCCCTCCGCTGGTAGATGATTTAAGAGTGACACAATAAATTCTTCACGGCAATCGCCTTGCCCAAGAAACTCACGATGATGAATCAAACCATCCTCAATCGTATGTAAAGAATATTGGAAACAAACGACATCCAGTGGTCGCATTTGCGGATACGGTGGAATGCCAAAGGTATCCCACTCAAAATCCACGAATGAGAGTGTCTGTCCTTCGTATTTATCAAGCCAGTGATTCAAAGCTCTTTGATCGACAAAACGACCATCCAAATGAGCAGCCATGATCTGTGCATATTGCGCCTTGCTCAACATCAACTCTTCAACGGGAATCTCAGTGATACTTGTCTTACCTTCCGCGATCCAAGCTTTGCGATCCACTGCGGAAAAGTGATAAATGGAATCATCTGGAAAATGCATATCTTTGAAGCAGGTATTGAAATGATCACATTTGATGGGATTGGGACAATCATCCAATGTGATGGGATAATCTACTCTAAGACGCGTTTGTTCCATGCTCGCTAAGATGTCTGTGTAGTCCTTGTGTTTCTTAGATACGATGCCATAGACATCCCCTTGCACATGTCCACTTTGTTTAACGAAATCACTGGATAAGTTGAAGCATCGATCGACATCCAACTCATCTTGACGAACATACTCTTTATTAAACGTCATGATGTACATCTTGTGGATTTTTATACCCAATTCATTTAAAACCCAAAAATGATTGGCATAATAAGACGCATCTTCAATCTTTGGCCAAGTCGACATGGATGTGAAATAGACATCATAGCCTTCTTCAACTCGATGAAGGCCAGGTATTTTAACTCTTAATCCTTTTGCTTCAAAGCGGAGATTGAAACACCATTCATTCGCCTGAATCGCATTCAAACTATCGTGTGCATCCATACCTTGTCTACCCGAAAAATAATCCTTTACATCCAGTTTCTTTATCAACATCTGGTGCATGGGTTCCAACATCGAGATGAACGAATGGAACGCTTGACGACGCTCACGTGTACTCAACCAATAGATTCGAGGGCAAAAACGAAAGCTACGCAAATCCGAAATATGAACCATTAGATAAAGGCCTCAAATTTGAGGTTGAACGCTTCTGCAACTGCCGCATTGGTCAAGCGACCTTGATAGGTATTGATGGCACTTAAGAGGTTCTTATTTTTTATGATCGCACCTTTCAAGCCATAATTCGCAAGCAATAGACTGTATTCAAGCGTCGCATTGTTCAAGCCTAAAGTGGACGTCATTGGGACGCTACCTGGCATATTGGCGACACAGTAATGGATGATTCCTTCTACGACAAAAGTAGGATCCAAGTGCGTGGTTGGATGTGTGGTTTCAAAACATCCGCCTTGATCCACGGCGATGTCGACAATGACCCCACCAGCTTGCATCTTCTTCAAATCTTCGCGCATGATGAGTTTTGGTGCTTTGGCTCCAGGAACCAAGACAGCCCCAATAACCACATCCATGCTTGGCAAGAGCTCTAAAATCGTCGCATGTGTTGAGAAACGCGTCTTGATTTGGAAACCAAATTCACTCTCCAATTGTTCCAAGCGATTGATATTCTTATCCAAAAGGTAGACATCCGCACCCATGCCCAAAGCAATCTTCGCCGCATTTTTTCCTGCGACCCCTGCGCCTATGATCATGACCTTGGCTTTCATGACGCCTGGTAATCCACTCAACAACAACCCCTTGCCACCAAAAGGCTTCTCGAGGTATTTTGCGGCCTCTTGGATGCTCAAACGACCAGCGATTTCGCTCATTGGTTTAAGTAAAGGCAAACTTCCATTGACATCTAGCGTCTCATACGCCAAAGCACTCATCTTACTTTCCAATAAAGCCTTGGTCAAAGCTTCATCCGCAGCCAAATGCAAATACGTAAACAAGATGAGATCTTCTCTAAAATAACGATATTCACTTTCCAAAGGTTCTTTGACTTTGATGACCAAATCCACCTTCGACCATACTTCTTCAGCTGTCTCTAATACAACAGCGCCATAGTGCTCATAATCTTCATTGGAAAATCCAGACCCAATGCCCGCATCTTTCTCGATATAAACCGTATGACCATGATCGATAAAACTCTTCACATGCGCGGGAATCAGACCTACGCGATATTCTTGATTCTTAATCTCTTTGACACATCCAACAAACATAGTTTGTCCTCCACATTTGCTTTCATTTTAACATAGCAATTCAGTGTTAAAATAGAAGTCCTAGAAAAACACCTACTTTTAAAAGAAAATATTCCCACAAAAAAATAAGGTCGCACTGTGCGACCCTATTCATTCAAAATCGATGCGGCAATATCCTTAGCTAAAGCATCAAGTTCCAGCATGTTGTGCTCCTTTAACGTTGACTTGATCAACAAAGGTTCACCAACGACAGATGTATTCTTCATCTTGCCGATCTGTTCGAGTAATTGCTCCAAGGTCTGTCCACCCCAAGTTGAATTAACCACCAATGAGAATTTCCGATTCTGCAAATTCAAACTGACAAATTCATGCAACAAGCCATCGATCTTATAGAATAGACCGGTATTGTATGTCGGAGAAGCGATGATGATATGACTATAGTTCCACGCCTCCGCAACCAAATAGGAAGGATCGTGTTCCGACACATCATAGATACGCATGTTGCGAACACCCAATTGACCCAAACGTGTCGCCAAGGCATCCACGACATTCTCTGTATTGTTGTACATCGTCCCAAAAATCAAAAGTGCACTGTTGGTTTCGGGAATATAGTGTGACCACTTTTCATATTTATCCAGAATCAATGCCAGTTCTTCATTGCGATAAATCGGTCCATGCAAAGGACAGATCATTTCAATGACTTCGTTGGAAAGTTTGCGCATGATGCCTTGAACAGGAACCCCAAACTTACCCACGATATTGGCGTAATAACGGCGTGCTTCATCCAAGTGATCACGACGATAGTCCATTTCATCCGCGAAATACGTTCCGTTGTGTGCACCGAATGTCCCAAACGAGTCACTTGAAAATAAAATATGATTTGTCACATCCAAGGTCATCATGACTTCTGGCCAATGGACCATGGGAGCCGTATAAAATCTTAAAGTTCGTGAACCTAGATTTAATTCTTCTTGGTCTTTAACCATTTGATAATTCTTACGTGCATCAAATCCATAAAATTGTTCAAAGAATTGGAATGTCTTCGCATTCCCGATGAAACGAACATCCGGATATCTACGTATGATCGACTCGATGTTGCCGCAATGATCAGGCTCCATGTGATTGACCACAAGATAATCCAAAGTTCGACCATTCAAGACATGTTCGACGTTCTCTAAAAACAATTGACTGATGGATAAATCAACCGTATCCAACAAACAGGTCTTTTCATCCATGATTAAAAAAGAGTTATACGCAACGCCAAAGCGCAAAGGAAAAAGATTCTCAAATCGTTCCAAACGACGATCGTTACCTCCAATCCAATGCAAGCCAGGTGTGATTTCATGTGTATTGTACATATTGTTTCCTCACTTCTTATATATTATAATCCTTCACTCTTGGAAATTCCTTAGCAATACTCTTCGATTAAGGATAATTGATGTATTTTTCATCCTTGAATTCCAAGATGCGTTGACGATAGGCTTCAAGCATTTCAGAATGAAATGGAAGTTCCGCTTTTGCATAACCCAAGGCTTTGAAATACTTGAGTGTATAATCCGGATTCAAAATCCAAAACGGACCTAAACATTGTGTTCCGATGAAGTTATTCACCTTGATGCCTTCATCCATCGTCTTCTCATTCAAGCCAAAACCTCTTTCCACCTTAAGCCATACGTAGCTTTCCTGCGTTGGAAATATTTGACTGAACTGGCTCTTGAAACCGATGACTTCCATGTCCTCGATTTTGCCCAAAACATAAGAATTAAAGCGTTTAGGTCGATACAAACAAGCGTGATAATCAAACAAACCTAAACCTAAGACACGGTTTCCTTCTTCATCTTCAATATAGGCACCAAAGATGTCCATCGCATTACCCGTCATCCAAAAATGGATATTTTCACGAATCAATGTTTGAATGCGTGTGATATAGGGGGTCAAACGTTTGATGATGATTTTCTGAAATTCTTCTGTCGTGGGACCCATCACAATCAAATCCACATCATGTTTGAAAAAGTAAGGTTCTTCATTCAACTTTGTCATTTTGATGTCCGCTTCCGGGAAACACAGTTTCAATAAATCTAAATTGCCCTTTTCTCCATACAGACTGGCAATTTCAGGGAAAAGCAGTTCAATGATCATGCCTGTACCTCCGCTTCGATGCGTTCAATCAAGTGTTTACGAATCAGTTTAGCTTCTGGAATGTTCTTTGTGCCATTCAGAATGTAAATCGCATCCACCACATTCAAATCGACGAGTTTCGCTGTGTCCAACTCACTCCATGATGCTTGATATCGATCCAAAGGAATTCCAGTCAAAGCAATTTTGACTTTTAAATCCAAAATACGATGACCACCACCGATGATCTGTAAGACATGAGGTTTGTTCAAATATTCAAAATCCGTGTCATAATACCAAGCATTGTTTTCGCTTAAAGTATGATGTTCGCTGTTTTCATTGATAAGAATCAAAGCACTCTTACGATCACTCTGGTGACGAATATAATCAAAGATACGTGATGTCGCGATAGGATTTTGGTCCTTTGTCATCATGATTGTAATCTGCTTACCTTTGATCTCAACTTGATCGAATCGTGTTTTCACGATCTTAAGTTTATTTAGCTCAGTTTGGATCGCTTTCAAATCAAAGCCTAAGACATTGAACAAAGCAATGCTCGCAAGAAGATTGTAATGATCCGTTGGATTGTCCCCTAAGACATCAAAACTCAAGTTTTGATCTTTGTTCTGAACACTGAGTTTTTGATTAATGACGACTGCTTCCAAATCCGACTTCATTGATTTAAAATCGCAGTTTGGACAATGGACTTGACCAATATGATGGTAACGTTGGAAATCATAAACCAATTCACTTTGACATTTTGGACAATAAATCAAATCAACGATCCGACTATCCTTGATTTGTTCTTCATCCTCCAGCGCTTTCAAACTAAAACTTACGCGGGAGTTACCTGGACAAATAAAAGAACTAATGGGATCATCGGCATTCACAACCAATTTCGTATGCGAAGGGATCGCCTGTTCCAACATCATCTGAATGAATTCCACATGCGCATTACGGCGATAGGAATCACGAAAAAGATTGGTCACGATCAAAATATCTGGTTTCAAATACGGATAGATACGAGGTGAGATCCGCTCATCAACTTCCAAAACAACCACATCCACAACACTTTTATTGCCAAAGAAAGAGCTCGCTAAAATGGCTGTCACGATGATGCCTTCCTGGATATTCGATCCCATGGCATTATTGGACAAGGTATAGCCTGCATTCCTTAAAACATCGCTTACAAGGTTGGTTACGGTCGTCTTCCCATTGGTCCCAGTGATGGCGATTAACTTTTTAGGTTGAGGTAGATGCTTAACAAAGTCAGGACACAAACGCATCGCAACCACACCTGGAAAATGCGTTCCGTTACGACCTAAGATTCTTAAAGCGATGATTGTTAGTCGACTCACGACAAACGCAAATGTATATCGAATAGGTTTCATGGTTTCAATGTTAATAAATCACTTTCTATCAAACGCGTAAAAAGACACTGCTGACCCATTTCGCTAAAGGTTGGATCAAAGGTAATTCGTATTCATGATAATACCAGCCTTTGAAGGCAGCGACGACAATCAATGCCAACTCAACGATGGCTACGATAAAAAACAAGAAGACTAAAAATGGAATAACGGTCATCAGAATGCTTAGGATGATATTGATGATGTATAAGCTGATTGCTTGGATCGCATGCGAACGAACCAAATTACTGTCCTTCTCTAGAAAAAGAATTACAAATGGGACCGCAAAGGCAAACATCGCAATCGGTTCAATGAGACTGATGATGAAACCACCAAACCAAATGATCAAGATGACAAGATTTGCTTGAATTCCTAAAGATGATTTATGCGGAGTGTGTTTGATTAATGGCATAGCGTATCCTCCTACCACAATCATACCCTTTTTCAAGCCTAAGAAAAACCTCTTCAATTAAAGAGGTTTAAGTTCTTTCACAAAATTCAAGAAATCGCTGTAATCTCCCGATCTTTTAACAAAATCAGGTATGATATTCTCTTGCATCACATGATCTGTGATCAAATAGTGATCCATGCCCATTTTAGCAACAACCATATCCTCTTCGATATCATTGCCCACCATCATGCAATCTTCAACACGAAGGTTTAATTCACGCAAGACTTCTTCATAAAGTTTCAATTGTGGTTTACACGCTGTGTTCTTCTCAAAAGAGGTCACATAACTGAAATCATCACGATTCAAACCCGTCCAAGCGATGCGCTTTTCAATCGCAAGCTTTGGAAACATCGGATTGGTCACGATGACGCATTGATAGCCCTTTTCTTTTAAAATTCGAACAGCTTCCAATACATTCTCATTTGGAGTGACTGCGGATCGTAATTGATCAAAGTCCGTTTCATAGAAGCGTGTGAAGCGCTCCTGCATCCACGTGATATCCGAACCCACAAGTTTTTCAAGGTTTTCCATGAAGACTTGTTCATTGGTTCGATCACTGGTGTCTTTGACCATTGCTTTGGTCGCTCCCCAAATCAATTGGATCAACACCTTAGGTTCATAAACATCTAAGAAATGTTTTGATAAGTTGCCAAAATAGATCTTTTCAAAGGTTTGACCATCAATTGGCAATAAGGTCCCATCCAAATCAAAGAGTATCGTATTAAGATTACTCATCCTTCAAGCCTTCAGCCAAAGCATCTTTGACATAATTTGGAAGCGCAAATGAAGCACGATGAATGTCTTCATTGTAATATTTTGTTTTCAAATTCAACTGAGCAAAAGCATCCGCCTTGAAATCCAAGATCGGATCGAAATGTTTACTTGCGAAGCCAAACAACCAATGACCCGATGCATAGGTCGGAATGAATGCTTGGTAGACTTTCGCAATTTCAAAGGTTTCCACGATACGCTTATGCGCGCGTTGCATATTCTTACGATAATGATCGTAGAAAGGACTTTCGTGTTGATTCACCAAGATACCCTTCGCGTTCAAAGCCGCATGACAATCTTGATAAAAGCTGCGTGTAAACAATCCTTCTCCTGGACCAAATGGATCCGTTGAATCCACAATGATCAAGTCATATTCATTTTTCTTATTTGCGACGAATTTTAGACCATCTTCAAAATAAAGATGAACACGAGGATCACGTAATTTACTTGCGGTGATTGGGAAATATTCTTCACATACCTGAACGACCATCTCATCGATTTCGACCATGTCAATGTGTTCAATATGAGGGTAGCGACATAACTCACGTACCGTACCACCATCGCCTGCTCCAATAACCAATACTTTCTTAATTTCTGGATTCACATGCATTGGCACATGCACGATCATATCATGATAGATGAATTCATCTTTCTCTGTGATCATCACAAATCCATCAAGGGTAAAGAAACGTCCGAGTTCTTTGGATTCAAAGACATCGATTTGTTGAAAAGGACTCTTTTTACTTAAGAGTTGTTTCTCAATCTGGATTGAAAACTTGATTGTATCCGCATGGAATTCACTGTACCAAAGGTCCATTAAGCTTCGTCCTCCTTTGTATAAATATTACGACCATTGAAGATTTCTGTCATTTCATGATCGACAAGTTCTACCATCTGAGCTTGGTCTTCAGCACTGATGGAGTCGATTTCACTGGTAAACAAATAATTCTCAAGTATGATCTCTTTAAGCATCATCTTGGTATGGAAAATATTGGATTCATAAACATTCACATCAATTTTATGGTATCGATCCAAAGTTGGTTTCGCAATGAAGTTTTGAATCGAGTTGATATCATGATCAATAAAGAATTTCTTACCATCCAAACCACGTGTGAAACCACGGACACGATAGTCAATTGTGATGATATCGGAATCAAAGCTTGCGATAAGATAATCCAAAGCCTTCAATGGTGAGATGCGACCACAAGTCGAGACATCGATATCGACTCTAAAGGTTGAGATCTCATGATTGGGATGATATTCGGGATAGGTATGCACCGTCACATGGCTCTTATCCAGATGGCCTAACACCGTTCTTGGTGTAACGACACCATTTTCCAACTTCGCCACATTACAGGATGCATCCAAATACTTCTCTTCGATCGGTTCTTCGCTAATCAAGATGGTCACACTGGCACCTTGGGGATCATAGTCTTGTTTTGCAATATTCAAGACATGCGCTCCAATCAAACCGGTGACGTCCGTAAGAATCTTGGTCAAGCGCGTTGAGTTATATTGTTCATCAATATAGGCCAAATATTCTTTGCGTTCTTCTTCTGTTTTAGCATAACAGATGTCATAAATATTGAAACTACATGTTTTTGTAAGGTTGTTAAACCCATACAAAGCAATTTTTTTCATTTCATTTTACCCTTTCTGAAATACGTTACAATTATACAGGATGCATGGATTTATGCAATGTTTTTAGGCTTGTGTTAAGCTATAGTCATGAAAATCTTCGTCGTTCAAAACACAAAAGAACACTTTAGAAACAACAGTTCCAAAGCACTTCTTGAAAAACTCACAAAGCTCTATGTTTGGGGATCCATTCACTATTCACCCAACGGTAAGCCACAATGCGCAAATGGATTCCTATCCGTTACACATAGCCATGACTTCTTACTCATCGCGCATAGTGCACAAGACATTGGGATTGATCTCGAGAAAATCAGACCCTTGAAAGATGAACTGATAAAAAAGTTTGATCTCGATCCCAGTAACCCCATTTTATCATGGTGCCAAAAGGAAGCTTTGATCAAACTCTACGATGATAAACATTATTTATTCAAAAACATCACGTCTGAATACTGGAAGCGTATCGATATTGATGAGCGGTATTGTTGCGTTGTTGTAAGCAATCAAGCTCTTCCCGATTATGAAATCATCGAGATGAAAGTCAATTAAACCGATGCGATGATTTCACTCAATACCTTCGCACACTCCAAATAAGACATTTCGCTTAGAACTGAATAAGATATCGGTTCATGATAGGTTAACGTGATCTTGTACTGCTTAAAACCGAACTTATCCAAGGTATACGCATTCTTTAAACTCAAAGGCACGATGCCCCGCTTTGCAAAATAGGCTGGACTCAGTGCTTTTTCTTTGAACGGCAATAAGTTCTCACCTCTTGAGCGTGTTCCTTCAGGAAAAATCAAAAGTGATTTTCCCTCTTTTAGTGTCCGAGTTGCTTGACGCAACATCGCCACGTTCTGCTCAAAATTACTTCGATCAAAGGTGATGAATTCAATCAGCTTCCCCCAAGTCTTGACCACTGGAATCTTGAGGTTCTCTTTCTTCGAGATGAAACTGTGCGCAAAAGGACTTGAAGCCATGATCAAGATGGGGTCGAAGGTCCCTTGATGGTTTGAAACCAAATAATACGGCTCACTGATGTCGATCTTCGATGAAATCACGACTTCTAGTTTGATGCCCATGACCTTTAGTAAGTTCTGACAGCTTTTCTGTAAACATCGAAAACGTGTTTCGAAATCCGCATGTCGGACCTTGAAAGATTGAAGATAAAGGATTGGAAAGTACAATAAGAGCACCAACCACTGAAACGGATTCATCTAAGCGCCTACCTTAAACATCAATTCACCTGTACAAACCACTTTCCCCTCAACACTCGCCTCCGCATGCGCGAAACCAATGGTTCCACGTTGTTTCGTGAGGGTGACTTTTAGAATCAAGACATCCCCAGGTCGAACGATTTGTTTGAAGCGGACTTGATCGATGCCAGCAAAATAAGCAATCTGACCTTTGAATGCTTCTTGAGACAAGAGCAGAACCGCTCCAGTTTGAGCCAATGCTTCCACAATCAAAACACCTGGCATGACCGCAACACTGGGAAAATGGCCTTGAAAGAAGGGTTCATTGATGCTTACGGCTTTACGGGCCACAATCGTTCCATTTTCTTCAATCGCATCCACTTGATCAATCAATAAGAAAGGATAGCGATGTGGAATGATCGCTTTGATTTGTTCGATGTTATAAAGCATGATTGTATTTCCTTAGGATAATGGAAGCGTTGTGTCCACCAAAACCCAATGAATTGGACATGACCACATCGACCTTAGCGGTTCTTGAATTTCCAACGACACAATCCAAGTCACATTCCGCATCCTGAGCACTTGTATTCAAAGTCTGCGGGATAAAGTCTTCCTGAATGGCTTTGACAGCGATGATGGCTTCAACCGCACCACTGGCCCCTAAAAGATGACCTGTGAAGGATTTTGTGGAAGACATCGCAAGTTTATAGGCATGGTCCTTGAAGGCAAGCTTGACCGCTTTGGTTTCTGTCTTGTCATTTAAAGGTGTGCTTGTTCCATGTGCGTTGATGTAATCAACCGCTTCAGGCTTTAGATTCGCATCATCCAAGGCATTGATCATGGCTTGAGCACCACCTGAACCATCTTCAATCGGTGCCGTGATGTGGTGTGCATCACAACTACTGCCATAGCCCACCATTTCCGCAAGGATGTTCGCATTACGTTTTAAGGCATGTTCCAGCTCTTCTAGAACCAAAACACCTGCCCCTTCACCCATGACGAAACCACTGCGTTTTTCATCAAATGGAATGCTTGCGTTGTTCTTATCATCCCCCATATGTAGGGCACGCATGACCATAAAGCCTGCGATTCCTAAAGGTGTAATGGCAGCTTCGCTTCCCCCCGCCAACATCACATCTTGATAACCATCGCGAATCTTGTGAAAGGCTTCCCCAATCGCATTGGTTCCCGCTGCGCACGCCGTCACGACCGATGAACACAAACCTTTAGCCTGAACATCAATCGCAACTTGACCTGCCGCAAGATTGATCAAAGTCATAGGAATGAAATAAGGTGAAATCCGACTCGGACCACGATCATTAAGATTCTGTTTTGCATTTTCCAGCGAAGCCAAGCCTCCGATACCAGAGCCGATGATGACACCGAATCGATCACGATTCAATTCATGATCCACAAGACCTGCATCCGCCATGGCTTGTTTTGCCGCAACACGTGCAAACATGGTGAAACGATCATTGAACTGAACCTCACGCTTGGTGAAATACGCATCCACATCCAAATCTTTTACTTCAGCCGCCAACTTCACTTTATACTCACTTGTATCAAAAGCTTGGATAAGATCAATCCCACACACATTGTTTTGAATCGAGTTCCACATGCTTTGAACATCATTACCAATGGGATTGACGGTTCCCATACCCGTTATTACAACACGTCTTTTCATCACATCACCATTCCGCCATCGACTTGGATGACTTGTCCATTGATATAATTCGCTTGTTCACTTGCTAGAAACAGTGCACAGTGTGCCACATCTTCCACTTTTCCAAAACGTCCGACTGGAATCTGTTTTAGAATCGCTGAGCGAACTTCTTCACTTAAAACTTCGGTCATTGGTGTTTCGATAAAACCTGGGGCAATCGCATTGACGGTAATGTTGCGACTAGCGACTTCTTTTGCCAATGACTTGGTCAAACCAATGATTCCCGCTTTGCTTGCGGCATAATTTGCCTGTCCAAGATTTCCAATCAATCCAATGACTGAACTCATATTGATGATACGTCCCTGACGTGCTTTGAACATGTATCTGAGGACAGCTTTCGAACAATTGAATGCACCTTTTAAATTGATCCGAATGACATCATCAAAATCAGCTTCCGACATTCTTAGAACCAAACCATCGCGCGTGATGCCGGAATTATTAATGAGGACATCAATACGCCCAAAGGTTTCCACAACCTTCTTGATGTTGGTTTCTACATCCGCACTATCAGACACATCAAAGCCTAAGACCAAGGTTTGAACACCCAAACCTTTGCATTGTTCAGACAATGCTAGAGCACTGGTTTCATTCTTACTGTAATTGATCACCACATCATAGCCTTGTTTTGCAAAATCAAGTACGATCTGTTGACCGATGCCACCGGTTGCGCCGGTTACGATACATACGGGATTACCCATGGAGAACTCCTTTCAAGGCTTCAATGCCCTTGACATCACTAACAGTGATTACTTTAGCCTCTGGAATGATCTGTTTGACCAACTTATCCAAAGTGCTTTTCGGACTGATTTCCACAAACACATCAACACCCATCGCATGCATCTGTTCAATCGTTTTAACCCATTGTACAGAACTATGAATCTGATGCGTCAAAGCATTCACGATATCTGTTTCTACTTCACCACTCACATTGAATAAAACGGGAACGTGTGGTTCTTGCATGGATACACTTTGTAAGATGGCATTTAAATTTTGGCTTGCTTCTTTTAAGAGTGAGGTATGGAATGCACCCGAGACATTGAGCGGTAATACACGTATTGAAGCCTCTTTCAAACGCTTAACCGCCAAATCAAGGATTGCTTTCTGACCACTGATCACGGTTTGACTGGGACTGTTGTAATTCGCAATCTCGAGAACTTCATTTAGCTCAATTTGACATTCTGATACAATTTTTTGAATCGTTTGTAGATCTGAACTTAACACCGCTGCCATACCACTTGAATGCGCTGGCAAAGCTTCTTGCATCAAACGACCACGCTTAACAACCACCTCAAGCGCTTGATCCACTTCAAGTGCCTTCGCATAACACAAAGCACTATACTCCCCTAAGCTTAAACCTGCACACACATCCGCAAGGATGCCCTCACTCCGCAGCGCTTCAGCGATGGCGAGTGAAGTAATCAATAAAGAAGGCTGTGTATATTGTGTTTGATTCAAACGTTCCTGAGGTCCGTTGAAACAGACATCTTTTACATCAAAATCACAGTTCGCTGAATCAAAAATTCTTTTTGCGCTTGGATAATTGTCATACACATCCTGTCCCATCCCAACAACTTGGGAACCTTGACCTCCAAAGATAAATCCAATTTTCATAATGAAACCTCACTTGGAAAGAGTTCATCAATCAGTTCTTTTACTGATACGATTTTTTCAATACGATAACCATTGGTTCCCGTAAAAATCAAACCGTCTTGGACATTGCCTTTAACCGCATGAATCAAAGCTTCAGTGATGCAATAGGGTGTCGTCGCTGGATTGCAGGGTTTCAAACAATTCACACAACGTTTTACTTTGACTTTCTCATCTCGCATCAAGGTATCCACTAAAGGATTATTGATGGCACGTCCTGGATAGCCGGATGGACTGATAACAAAACGAATATCCTCTTTTTTTGCATTGACAAATGCTTGTTTGAATTGAAGATCCGCATCACACTCATGCGTTGCGATAAAGCGTGTTGCCATTTGTACACCTTGTGCACCCAAGGCTAGATAGTTTTGAATATCAGAAGCTGTATAGACACCGCCTGCCACAAAGACAGGGATGTCCCAATTTTGATCTTTTAATACGACGAGTACTTCATATAAGATATCCGCAAGAGCTTGCGTCTTTTCTTCTTTTAAATCGGACCAAGAAAAACCGAGATGACCCCCTGCCAGAGGTCCCTCAATGATCAAGAGATCGGGTAAACGTTGGCTTCTTGAAAGCCAGCGTTTGCATAAAAGAAAGGCTGCTTTCGCACTCGAGATGATCGGTGCTAAAGCAACTTTGGATTCACCAACTAAACTTGGTAATTCCAAAGGCAAACCAGCACCTGAAATGATCACATCGATATCCATTTGACTGATGGCTTTGACATAACGATCATAATCCTCAGCCGCAACCATGACATTGATGCCCAGTAATCCTTTACCTTGACTGATTGCACGGGCTTTGGCAATTTCTTTTTCGAGAGCACGTAGATTGGCTTCGATGGTATTCTGATAAAAATCAGCTTCACGATACCCAGGTTGGGCAGCAGAAATCACACCTAGGCCACCTTCCAACATCACATGTCCTGCAAGATTGCCAAGAGATACACCGATCCCCATTCCACCTTGTATCAAGGGCACACGTAATTGGTCAAGCTTAAGCATAATCATCTCCGTTAACATTTGTGTGGATTTGAGCATACACCTGCTTCGCATTCTTGGTCATATCTGCAAAGATTTGGGCTAAGGATTTCCGCTCTTTGACCATACCTGCGATTTGTCCCATCATGACTGAACCGTTTTCCATATCGCCATCAAAAACCGCCTTACGAAGCGATCCTAAGGTAAGTTTTTCCAAATCATCGCGTACAGCACCCGCTTGTTCGAGTTTCAGATATTTCTGACTCATAGCATTCTTTTTAATACGAACTGGTGCGGAAACACTACGACCCGTTACAACCGTATCGGTATCTTTTGCATCTAAAATCGCTTGTTTGTAATTTTCATGTATTGGACATTCATCCGCTACCAATAAACAAGTTCCAACTTGAACCCCAATGGCGCCTAAGGCAAGTGCAGCAACATAACCACGGCCATCTGCGATCCCACCCGCCGCAATGATTGGTATCTTAACCGCATCAAAGACTTGTGGAACCAAAGCCATTGTTGTGAGTTCACCCACATGACCCCCTGCTTCCGTCCCTTCCACGATCAACATATCCGCACCAGCTTGTTCCATGCGGCGCGCCAACGCAACAGTTGGGACGATGGGAACGACCAAGATGCCATTGGCTTTTAGTTTTTCAATGTATTTACCTGGATTCCCAGCACCTGTTGTGACAACAGCGGGCTTGAGTTCACAAATGATGTCCATGATCGCATCGCTGTGTGGATTCATGAGCATCACGTTGACTGCAAAGGGTTGAGTGGTTAATGTACGACACTCTTCAATCGCCGCACGTGCCAGTTCAGGTGTCATTGCACCGGTCCCGATGACACCCAGTGCACCCGCATTGGATACGGCTGCCGCAAACTTAGCAGTTGCGATATTGGCCATCGCACCTTGAATGATGGGATACTTAATTTTTAACAATTGATTTAACATAGTTAATTTCTCCTTAGCTCTCAAAGTAGCTTCCGCCCCAGGTCAATCCAGCCCCGAAGCCAATACAAATGACACGCATGCCTTCTTTAAGTATTCCCTTTGTCTTCATTTCGCTCAAGGCGATGGGAATGCTTGCGGAAGAAGTATTGCCATACTGATCTAAATTCAAATAGAATTTCGACAGGTCGATATTCATTTTATTTGCGACATATTCAATGATGCGACGATTGGCTTGGTGCGGTACGATCCAATCAATCTGATTTATTTCTAATTTAGTTTGGATTAATAGGTTTACGATCACATCTTCAATCGCTTTAACCGCGAAACGGAAGACCGCTTGGCCTTGCATCCTAAGATAATGCGATGATAAATGTTCGAATTTCATATCTGGATTCAAGGCTAGACCATCACTGGTCAGCACGCCATTGATATCCCCTTCACTGCGTGTATAATGACGCATTTGATTAGATGAAGATTTACGCATGATGATTGCACCTGCCCCATCCCCAAACAAAACACTCGTCGTACGATCCTTGAAATCCAAGATCTTGCTTAAAGTCTCAGCCCCAATAATCAATGCATTCGATACAAAACCCGATTCAAGCATGGCTTGAGCATTTTGCATGGCCACAACGAAACCTGTACAAGCCGCATTGATGTCATAGCTCAAACATTTTTGTGCATTTAATCCACACTTTGCTTGGACCAAACTGGCAGTACTCGGCATCATCCCATCGGGTGTGATGGTCGCCACAAGAATCAAATCAATCGTCTTGGGATCGATCTTGGCATCCTGAATAGCCATCATTGCCGCTTCACTTGCCAGGTCGGATGTATTCTTAGTCATGCTGAAATAACGTTGATTGATGCCTGTACGTTCTTGAATCCAAGCATCATTCGTATCCACTGTTTTGGCTAGGTCATGATTGGTAACACGTTTTTCAGCCTGCGCCAAACCATAACCGATGATTTCGATGCTCATAACTGTGCACCCAACTTTCTAAACTTTTGGTAACGTTGTTCCAACATCACATTCAATTTCATTTTATGCATGGCATTCAGATCTTGACGAATGGCATCTTTGATTTGAACGATACTATATAAAGGATCTGCTTCCAGTCCTTGCTCAGCTTCTTCAATGATGCGATCGACGAATCCTTTCGCCTGTAAATCAAAGGCTGTGCACTCCATGAGTTCAGCAGCTTCTTTAGCCCGCGTCTCATCTTTCCATAAGATACTGGAAAATCCCTCTGGCGAAAGTATCGAGTACACTGCATTCTCAAACATGTAGATTTTATTCGCAACACTCAAAGCTAAAGCACCACCGCTCCCACCTTCGGATAAAACCAAGGCAATAACGGGTACTTTAATTTGGGAAAAGAGTCTTAAACATTGGGCAATGGCCTCAGCCTGTCCACGTTCTTCAGCCCCTTTACCAGGATAAGCCCCAGCGGTGTCAATAATAGTGATGATAGGTCGTTTGAATTTCTCCGCTTGTTTAGCCAAACGCATCGCTTTGCGATAGCCCTCCGGATGCAACATCCCAAAGTTACAACTGAGATTTTCATCCAAGTTACGTCCTTTGGACTGAGCTAGAACGGTAACGGCTTGACCTTCAAAACTGGCAAGACCACCCACTAAAGCACGATCATCTCCATACAAACGATCCCCATGGAGTTCCACGAAATGATCAAAGAGATGTGGAATCAAATCCAAAGCTTTTAAACGATTCTGAGCTCGTGCAATTGTAATGCGTTCCCATGCGCTTAACATTTTCATAGCTTGACCTCCAAATTGTGGAGCTTAAGCACCTGAATCAAAAAGGTACGTAAAGAATTCCGACTCACGATCTTATCCACAAAGCCTTTTGCTTTGAGAAACTCAGCACTTTGAAAATCTTCCGGTAATTGTTCCTGAAGCGTTTTTTCGATGACACGACGTCCTGCAAACCCAATCAAAGCTTTGGGTTCCGCTACGATGATATCGCCTAACATTGCAAAACTAGCACTGACACCACCGGTTGTCGGATGGGTTAAAATGCTGATGTATAGACCATTGTTTTGATGAAAGCGCTCAAGTGCAGCACTGGTCTTGGCCATTTGAACCAAAGATAAGATGCCTTCTTGCATGCGTGCACCTCCCGATGCGGTAAATATGATTAAAGGATATTTACGACGATCGGCCAGCTCAATGATGCGTGTGATCTTCTCACCAACGATTTGGCCCATGCTTCCCATCATGAAACGACTGTCCATGATCGCAACCGCAACTTTTTGATTCGCAATCCGAGCAGTCCCTACAACAACAGCTTCATTGAGATCACTTGATTTCTGATATTTCGTCAGTTTATTCAAATAATCCGGAAATGAATTGAGATGATTACTGTTGGCTTTGGCGTAGATTTCAATGAAACTGTCGGCATCGAAATGAGCATCGATCCGATCATACGCGCTCAATGGAAAATGATGATTGCATTGTGAACAAACATAGTTCTGTTGTTTCAATGTTTGACTCTCAATCGCAGTCGAACATTTCGGACACATTTCAATGTTCATTTCACTTGGTGTGACTTTAATATTTTTCTTTTTACCAAAAAGAGTTTGAAATAGATTCAAACGTTCTTTTCGTTTATGAAAGGGTTGATTCACGTTGATTTAACTCCTTGATCCAAGCATTCGCGAAGTCCGTTGTATAACGACCTGCGACAAATTGTGGATTGAACAAAGTGAAATAACAAAATTCAAGATTGTTCTCCACACCATCAATGATGGTTTCTTCCAAAGCAGAACGCATGCGTTTGATGGCATGCAAACGTGAGGGTCCAAAACTGATGATCTTAGCCATCATGGAATCATAAAAAGGAGACAATTCATAATTTGTATACAAGGCACTGTCCACTCGAATGTCCTTACCACCTGGCGCATGATAGAAGCTGATCTTCCCTACCGATGGTTTAAAGTCATTGCGATAATCTTCCGCAATGATGCGACATTCTAAGGCATGTCCCAATATTTTGATATCACTTTGTTGGTAACTTAATTTTTGTTTATCAGCACTGCGGATCTGTTCTTTGACAATATCGACACCCGTGATCATTTCGGTTACGGGGTGTTCTACTTGAATGCGCGTGTTCATTTCCATGAAGTAATAGTTGAAATTCTCATCCATTAAAAACTCAATGGTTCCCACACTGTCATATCCAACTGCTTTTGCTGCTTTCAATGCGTCTTCACATAAGGCCTTGCGTTGTGCTTCGTTCAGCAAATGACAAGGTGCTTCTTCAATCATCTTTTGGTGTCTTCTCTGAAAGGAACAATCCCTTTCATAAAGGTGGATCACATTGCCAAACTGATCGCCTAAGATTTGAACTTCAATATGTTTCGCACTTGTAAATAGTTTCTCCATGTACAAAGCATCATCATTGAAATAATTTTTAGCTTCTTGTTTTAAAACATCAAAGGCTTGACGAAAACTAGCCTCATCATGGATGATGCGGATACCACGACCGCCACCTCCTGCGGCAGCTTTTAGAATGATTGGATATCCAATCTCATTCGCTGTCTTGATGCCTTCATCCAATGAAGCAATGGCTTCGAAAGAACCTGGAATCAAAGGTACACCGGCTTCATGCATCGCAATGCGTGCATTGATCTTATTACCCATCAAATCGATGATTTCTGGTTTCGGTCCAATGAAAATCAATCCGCATGCTTGAGCTAAACGTGCAAACGATGCGTTCTCTGTTAGAAAACCAAAACCAGGATGGATCGCATCCGCTTGTGTCAATAAAGCAGCCGAAATGATGTTGTTGACATTTAGATAACTATCTTTGCTGTTGGCTTCTCCAACACAGACCGACTCATCCGCAAGTTGGACATGCAAAGCACTTTGATCCGCGGTAGAGTAGATCGCAACGGTTTGAATCCCAAGATCTTTACAAGCACGGATGATACGCACAGCGATCTCACCTCGATTTGCGATGAGAATCTTTTGAATCACGGTGCATCTCCGATGCGAACCAAGGCTTGGTTGTATTCAACCATCTTGCCATTGATTGCTTTGATTTCTTGAACAACACCATTTCGATCCGCCTTGATTTCATTCATGACTTTCATGGCTTCGATCAAACAGATGACTTGACCTTCTTTAACCGTTTGCCCGACTTCGACATAAGGCTTTGCTTCTGGATTTGCTGAATGATAATACGTTCCCACTAAAGGTGCCTTCACCCAATGGGCATTGTCTTCCTTGACTGTTGGCAAAGAGATCTGTTGAACGATAGGTTTCGAAATAACTTCATGGACTTCCGTATTTCGCTTCAATTTAAGCTTGAACGCTTCACTTTCGAGCTCCATTTCACTGACTGTGCTTTTTTCAAATAAAGCTAGAATGACTTCGAGTTGTTTCGTATCCATAAAAAAGAAGGCGTTTAAGCCTTTTTACGTTCGACGATATCCACAACGTCTTGCACAGTGATGAGTTTCAAAAGTTCTTCATCTTCGATACGAATATCAAAGCTGGTTTCCAATTCAAGGGCAAGCTCTACAGCGGACAGTGAATCAATATCAAGATCTTCTTTTAATTTAGCTTCTGGTTTAATTAAGTCGGCATCGACGTGGATTGCGTTTACTAAGACATTTTTGATTTGTTCTAACATGTTTAATCTCCTTTGTTTCAATCGAAACATAATTGCAATTATACGAGCAATTGGCTATTTGTAAAGGTATTTGTGTGATATTTGTGTGAAAATGTGTGACATATACATGGATCCATTTGCAATGTTCACATATTTTAACTACAATCTTCTCATGTCCAAGATTATACCTTATAACAGTGAATATCTGAATGCGCATCTAGATGTCTGGCAAATCCAAACAATCTTTGATGATATTCCCTCAACGAACACTTACCTAAAAGAACAAGCCCAAAATTTATCGAACAAAACGATCATTCTTGCCAACCAACAGAGCTCTGGCAGAGGTCGCTATCAACGTCAGTTCAAGTCAACACGAGATAAAGGGATCTATTGTTCGTGTCTGATGAAGAACTATGATCCACAGTCATTGACACAATTGAGTTTTGCCTGTGCACTCGCATTGGCGATCACCATTGAAGAACTGTATCAACTTCATGTCCAAATCAAATGGCCGAATGATTTGCTTTTAAATAATAAGAAACTCGCAGGTATTTTGATTGAATCGATGCATCAAGCCGAAAGCATGGATGTGGTCATCGGATTTGGCTTAAATGTCTATCACCATGACTTTGGTGCATTAAGTGCCATCGCCTTAGAAGACGCATATTATTCCACTTTAGATCGCAATGAATTCATCGTTCATTTCTTTAGAACATTTGATTTGTTATTGAAAACGGAAAATATCTTAGCACTTTATCGTGAATGGATGGTTCCAAAGGGTGAATTCATCTCAACTACAATTCAAGGCAATAAAACAGAGGTCATGATTATTGATGTTCAAAAAAACGGCTCACTTCTTGTTAGAAAAGAAGATGGGACTGAACTCTCCCTTTTCAATGAAGAAATTCAAATTTTATCAAACTTGTGAAATATTTAATTTATTAAGTATATTTTTTAGTCTCAATTTAATCTTTCAACATAAATCAATCGTGTAAACGTTCTCATCTTCAAGAAATGGTTACGTATCCGTAAGCTTCATGATATAAAAATGTTGTGAAACATTTAACAAGGGGTACGTTATGGGACTATTTGATCATGAGGCAAGACAGTTTAAATTCGATGTATTAAGAGAAGTTTCGATAAAGGCATTTGATGGCACATTAAGCGATAAATTCGATGATGAGATGGCCTATAAGTTGATTCCTGGCATGACAGCAGACTTTCGTTGTTGCGTATACAAAGAACGTGAAATCATTCGGCAACGCGTTCGTGTCGCAATGGGCAAATGCCCTACCGTCAAGAAAGATCAGAAAGTACGTCCGAAGCAAATTGTAAAAGTATTGGATGCGGCTTGTGATGGTTGTACCATTCGCAGAATCTTGATAACAGACAATTGCCGTAAATGTATGGCCAAGAGTTGTCGTACGGCCTGTAAATTTGATGCCATCAGCTTTGGGGCCGATCGTGCAGTCATCGACTACAACAAATGTGTCGAATGTGGTGCTTGCGCAAAAGCCTGTCCTTTCAACGCCATCATCGATACACCTCGCCCTTGCAAAGCATCCTGTGCGGTTGATGCGATTTCTTATGATGAATACAATATTGCTGTCATTGATGAAGAAAAGTGCATCAATTGTGCCGCATGTCAATCGGCTTGTCCTTTCGGGGCGATCGAAGATCAATCTTGGATCGTCAATGTCATCAATGACATTCGTGAAGGAAAACCAACCGTTGCGATGATCGCACCTTCCATCCAAGGTCAATTCGATAGTGCCAATCTTGATCAAATCAAAATGGGCATTAAAAAACTCGGATTTGCCGAAGTCGTCGAAGTCGCGGTTGGAGCAGACGTGGTTGCTTGGTACGAAAAAGATGAACTTCGTGAAAAGATGGCAGAAAATGTGACCATGACGACTTCTTGTTGCCCTGCCTTCGTCAATCTTGCACGTCAACATTATCCTGAAGTCTATCACAAAAACATGTCCACAATGGTCTCTCCAATGGTCGCCATGGCACGCTACATTAAAAAGAAATATCCAGATTATTCTGTCGTATTCATTGGACCTTGTGTTGCTAAGAAACAAGAAGGCATGGATGGTCAAGAAGTTGATTATGTTCTAACGTATGAAGAGATTGCGGCCATGTTGGTATCACAACACATCTATCTCAGTGAACTGAAAGCTGAACCAAATCTTGAAGCCAGCATCTTCGCTCGTAACTTCGCCTTTGGCGGAGGCGTCTCAAAAGCTTTGGTTCAAGCCATCAAAGAAGACGATAACTTTGCCTTCAGCGCACAATATGCCGATGGTATCCATGAATGCAAGAAAGCAATGATGATCATTAAAGCCGGACGATTCCCTGCAAACATCTGCGAAGGAATGTCCTGCAAAGGTGGCTGCGCCAATGGACCAGCTGTCATCACCAACACACCTAAAGTCAAACAAAAAGTGGACAAAGAAAATGCACCACATATGTCTCGCACAATCAAGCAAACACTTGAACTCTACGACTTCAGTGATATCAACGTCCACCGTCATCACGAAAATACTTAAATAAAGAAAAGGTTGTAACACTCTGATGGGTTACAACCTTCTTTTTTTAGAAATCGAAATTATCTGGATCCGCACCCGTACGGATATTTTGATTCAAAGCATTGATCCGAGCGATGTCTTCTGAGCTAAGTTTGAAATCAAAGACTTCAAAATTTTCTTTGATGCGTGAAGGTGTCACTGATTTAGGTAAAACTACGACGCCTTTATCAATGTTCCAACGCAATACGATTTGTGCGATCGATTTATTGTATTTCACTGCCAATTCTTTCAACACATCGATGTCGAAAATTTGTCCTTGCATCAATGGACTCCACGCTTCCATTTGGATCCCCTCATCTTTGAGATAAGCCATCAAGGGTTCCTGTGTCAAACGTGGTGAGAACTCAATTTGATCAACCATCGGCAAGATGCGAGCAGTCTTCTTCAAATCCTCAAGATGATGTTGGTGGTAATTGCTCACCCCAATCGCCTTGATTTTACCCGTTTCATAGAGTTCTTCCATAGCACGCCAACTTTCCGCATCCAAGGGTTTCGGCCAATGTAACAAGTATAAATCCAGATAATCCGTTCCCAAGTTCTCACACGAGACTTGAAAGGCTTTCATCGTTGCTTCATAGCCTCTGTGATCATTCCAACATTTGGTTGTAATGAAGAAATCAGAGCGAGGAATGCCACTCTCGCGTATCGCCTGCCCTACTTCTTTTTCATTCTTATAAACCCAAGCCGTATCAATGTGACGATAGCCCACTTCAATTGCGGCTTTGACCGCATTGACACAATCATCCCCTTTGACTTTCCAAGTCCCAAACCCTAAAGCGGGTATCTGTATGCCATTGCTTAATTTAAAGTATTCCATGTGTCCTCCTCGATTAATCCAGCTAATTTAAACGCCTTAGCCAAGCCATCCTCATTTACGTGATCACTCACAATCTGTGCGACTTCCTTGAGTTTTGCAGTCGCATTTCCCATTGCCACACCCACTTCACAATACTTAAGCATGCTTAAATCATTATTCCCATCGCCCATGGCAATGGTATGTTCATGATCACAATCATAATGATCCATGATCAATTGAATTCCGATTACTTTATCTGTTCCTTTGATTGAGATTTCTCCACTGTTTTCCCCAAAAACAGGAACCACTCGGTCAAAGAGCTCAAACTTATCTTCAAAATGCTTGGCAAGTTCTTCAAAGGGATGATCTGAGCCTAGGAAAGAGATCTTATTGATATCGGAGATGAACAGATCATTCCTCGCAATCAAATGACTTTTAAAATGCGCCAAAGACTCTGAAACATGAATCGAGATCCCAAATGCTTCAGGTTCATCGATCATGCGTTGTAGATGTCGGTCACAGCCTCTGCTCATGTATAAACCGGAATTGGCTTCCGCATAGAAATCAATACCATGTTTGTGGAAGTAATCATAGAGTTCTTCCAAATCTTCCCGCGAAAAAGCTCGATCTAATAAGGTCTGCCCTTCCGTAATGACATAGTTCCCACCACAGGCAATGATGCCATCAAATCCAATCTCTAAGATGAATGGATAAATTTCAGGCATTGCTCGACCCGTACACAAGAAAATTTTATGGCCATTCTGCTGCGCGAGTTTGATCGCTTTGATTGCGGATTCAGGGACGATGCCTTTGTCTGCCACTAAAGTTCCGTCGATGTCTAGAAATACTGTTTTCATGTCTATTGCTTGGCCATTTCGATATCTTTTAAAATTCGATTGAAGAGATAACCTTCACGAACACCATAGAGTGAAACTGCATAATCATCCGCATGTATCAGGTTCATGATTTCATCGATGATGATTGCACCTGGGATCACCGTTGTCATACGATCTGGAATCGCCTTGAGAATCAAACGTGTTTCCATGTCACGTTGATCCATATTGAAATTCGCAAGTTCGGAAACCCTTTGCTTACTTAAATGGATATCGTAGATGGATGTGTTGATATCATACTTTGCTTGGTGTAAACGCATGATCGCACGTGCCGATCCACCTATACCAATGACACTGTTTACTTTCAACTGATTTAACCAAACAAGCGATTCCAAATGATTTTGAACATCTAAGCGTATGAGAAATTGTTCAGACTCGGTAGGCATGACATTGTGGACATGCTGGATAAAAAGATTGAGACTTCCCATTGGTAATGAACCCATGAAAACTGCTTTATTATTTTTAAAATACGTGATCTCCGTCGAAGCACCACCGATATCAACACTTAAACCTTCTAAAGGTAGACTGACGGTACGCCGCATGCCTTCAAAACCAAAAAGACTTTCTTCATCCCCGTTGAGTAGATCGATCACATGTTCAATTTCATTCTCAATATAGGAAACCGCATCATCTGAATTCTTAATGTTGCGTAGCGAAGCTGTCGCAAAGATGTGTAAATGATCCACATCATACGCGCGAGCTATGACCATCAATTCCTTGACAGATGAAACGATATAATCCAAACCCTCTTTACTCATCAGTGCATGACGAACAAACTTGATGTTTCGAGTATGATGTTTAACGTTTTCTAGAACTTCCAAACTTTGACCATTCCATTGGTAGACCACCAAACGAATGGTATTCGAACCTAAGTCAATGACCCCTAGACGCATATTGTATCTCCTTGTGCTTAATTATAATGCTTGGATTTGAGTAGAGCGGTAAAGATATTTTAACATTATTTTCTGAAAACACTAAACAATATGCAGAGCTTGTTAATTTTCGCTATAATTACACTATGAAACCAAAAATCGCACTATTGAGCCGTATCAATGACGAACGCTACACTCTGAATCAAGCCTATTACGATGGTCTCGCCAACGCTGGTGCAGATTGCATCATCCTCACACCCATGTCCACTGAAAATCTTCATATATTCTTAGATCAATGTGATGGTTTACTGGTTCCAGGTGGCAATGACGTCAACCCAAAAATCTATGATGAGATGAACGATGGAAGTTACCCCATCGAAAATGAGATCGAAAATCTTGATCTCGAAGCCATCCATTACATGTATGAGAACAAAAAGCCTATCTTTGGTATCTGTAGAGGTCTGCAAATCATTAATGTGGCTTTTGGCGGAACCCTTTATCAAGATCTACCAACACAAACCAATACCTCTCTTGATCACAACTACAGTCTAAACAACAAAGCCCCCCTAAAAGGACATCTGATTGATGTGGATGAGCATAGTCACCTCTACAACTTACTTGGTGCAGAGATTGAAGTAAATAGTTATCACCATCAAGGCATCAAAGATCTCGCTCCAAATTTAAAAGCAAGCGCATTTGCGAAAGATGGTCTGGTCGAAGCACTTGAAACTGATGGCATCCTTGCCGTACAATGGCATCCGGAGCGCATGACATCGCTCGAGCAATTCCAAGCACTCTTTAATGATTTCGTATCTAAGTGCAGAAAGTAAACACCATGAATCCTACCATCATCCTTTCATCTCAAGAACAATTCAATTCACTCTTTGAAAACCAAGCTGAAGCACTCGTTCTCTATTTCACGACGACCACATGTAATGTCTGCAAATCCATTTTCCCTAAATTAGAAGAACTGATGCAAGGCTACACAAACCCTACAATCAAGATTGATGCGGAAATGTTTCCTGACATCGCTGGACAACACTTGATTTTCACCGTCCCAACCATCCTAGTCTTCTTTGAAGGTAAAGAAGTGTTACGTGAAAGCCGTTTCATTGACTTCGCAAAAATCGATCGTATGCTCGATATACTCAAAACCGAACCGCAATAAGCGGTTTTTTTATGCTTCTTCGAAATATTTTCACAAAATTTTCACATTTCAATAATCCCTTTTATTTACTTACTAATATGTAACTGTTTGATGTATTTAATGATACTATTATCATCATTATTGGCTCTTCCAATTTTGATTAGAGACATTAATATGGTAAAATGTTGGTATATTTGCGTGAATAGGAGGAAAAATATGATTGAATTTCAGCATATTTCCAAATCTTATCATGGGAAACCAATCATAAACGACTTAAGTTTTACCATCAATGATGGTGAATTTATCGTTTTAATCGGTCCATCTGGCTGTGGTAAAACAACCACGCTTAAGATGATCAATCGATTGATTACCATGGATTCTGGAAAGATATTAATTGATAACGAAGATATTACTAAAAAAGATTTAACCGATTTAAGAACACACATTGGGTACGTCATCCAACAGATTGGGTTGTTTCCCAATATGACAGTTGCTCAAAACATCAGTGTCGTACCAAAACTCTTAAAATGGGACAAAGAAGACATGGACAAACGTGTCCGTGAACTCTTGGAAATGGTCGATCTTCCCTATGAAGAATACGCCCATAAATATCCAAATGAGATGTCCGGTGGTCAGCAACAACGTGTCGGTGTACTTCGAGCACTTGCCGCACGTCCCCCTGTCCTTTTAATGGATGAACCCTTCGGTGCATTGGATCCCATCACACGGGATACTTTACAAGAAGAGTTGAAAGATCTACAACAAAAGTTGAACATCACGACAGTGTTCGTCACCCATGATATGGAAGAAGCCATTAAATTAGGTGATAAGATCGTCTTCATGGATAAGGGTGACATTGTTCAAATGGACAGTCCTGAAGAAATGCTTAGAAATCCTAAGGCTGACATCATTCGTCAGTTCATGGGCAAACATACCAAACAGAATAATACGATTGAATTAACCTGTGGTGAAATTATGAAAACCAACGTTTTAAAAGTTGATGTCAAACGTAAAGTCTTGGAAAGCTTAGAATTGATGCGTAGTAAAGGAACCGATTCTGTTGTGGTTGTCGATAAAGCAAACACCTATTTAGGTGTCGTTAATATCGATGATCTTCAAAAGCGTGGTGTGCCAGGTCAAACCATTGAGAGCATCGTGCGTAACGATGTCATCACTTTGTCTACTGAAGCCCATGCCAAAGAAGCTATGGATGCGATTCAAAGTCAGCGTGCTGATTTCGTTGTCGTCCTAAATGATAAGCAGAAAGTCGTTGGAATCATCACCAAAGGTTCAATCGCTCGTTCATTAAGTACCACGTTGTGGGGTGAGAATAATGTTTGATTGGGGAATGTGGGTTCGTTATGCGCCACGCTTGATGAATGCCATCCTGACCCATTTCTACTTCGTGATCGTATCGGTCAGCATCGGTTCCGTTATTGCGATCATCCTCGCGATTGCGTTATCGCGTTTCAAAAGAGCAGCAAAATATCTCATGCCGATCCTTGGCATCTTTCAAACCATTCCAGGAATCGTGTTTATCGGTGTACTCTTTATCTACATCGGCATGCGTCCTGAAACGGTCATCATTGCCTTATCGGTTTATGCCATCTTGCCTGTTTTGAAGAATGCATATACTGGCATCGTTACGGTCGATCCTGCCTTAATTGAAGCGGGACGAGGCATTGGTATGAATCCTTGGATCCTATTATGGCGTGTTGAATTGCCAATGGCACTCAACAGCATCATCACGGGGATCCGGATGTCGACCATCTATACCGTCAGTTGGGCTGTTTTAGCCGCAATGATTGGTCAAGGTGGTTTGGGTGAGTTCATCTATATTGGCATCAACAGCAATATGAAACAGTTCATTGTCATGGGATCGATACCAGCAGCCTTGATGGCAATTGGTTTGGGTTACTTGATTGACAAAGTCCAAGTCAAACTCACGCCACGTGGCTTGAGGAGGAATTAATATGAAACTAGAACATGTGACACAGCACATTTATTTAGTGCTTATGGCAGCTTTGTTCACCATTGTCTTTGGTTTGATTTTCGGGATCATTGCTTATCTATTTCCGAAGGTCAGAAAGTATGTCATCTTTGTATTTGATTTATTTCAAACCATACCAACCTTAGCAACCCTCGGTTTGCTTATGGTCGCCTTTGGAGCCAGTCCAACAACCGTCATCGTAGGACTAACTTTGTATAATTTATTACCGGTCGTTCGTAACACGATGGTCGGATTGATGGAGGTTGCTCCAGCCATCAAAGAAGCAGCTGAAGGTATGGGCATGCCAAAAATGACCAAACTCTTCAAGGTGGAACTTCCCCTGGCCTTCCCACTCATCTTTGCTGGGATGCGCATTTCACTGGTCAATTCGATTGGTTCAGCAGTAATGGGGTTCTTCGTTGGTGGTGGTGGTTTAGGTTACGTCCTATACCGTGGTATCCGTACCATGAACTTCACGTTCATTTTACAAGGTACTTTGACACTCATGGCCATGGCGATCGTCGTCGATGCCGTTATGAGTTATTACGAGAATAGATTATTACCAAAAAATCAGAGAGGAGTATAGTATGAAAAAAATACTTGCAGCATTGTTATTAAGTTTACTAATCTTTAGTGGGTGTACTGCTAAGGACGAGAATAAGATCGTCATCGCTAATGGTGACTTCGGGGAGATGTATATCTTCTCCCATATGGCAGAAATTCTTATCGAAGAATATACGGAATATGAAGTCGAAGTAACAGACTATATGTCGACTTCATTAGGGCATTCAGAAATCAAAGCAGGTCGTATGCATGCGGCACTCAGCTATGATGGCACAATGATGGCTACATTTATGAATCGTGATGTATCGGAAGTCCCTGAAGGCATGAATTTGTTTGATTATGCGAATCAAAAAGCACAAGAAGATTATGGCGTTAAACTTCTAAATAAACTGGGATTTGAGAACACATATGCTGTCGCAGTACGTCGTACAACTGCAGAAGAGTACAACTTAAAGACCATCAGTGATTTGGCAAAAGTCGCTTCAGAACTACGCTTTGGGACAGAGGACACTTTCTTCAATGAAGACGGAACTGTTCGATTCATTCCATTCACAGAGTTCTATGGACTTGAATTCAAATCCGCAACACCAGTTTCAAACGATTTGAAATATGTCGGGATGGAAAGTGAGCAGTTTGATGTGACATTGGCTTATTCGACAGATGGAATGATCTTAAAGTCAGACTTGGTCTTACTTGAAGATGATCGAAAATTCTTCCCAGAATACAATGGCTCATTCATAGTGTTGGCTGACATTGAGGAACAATTCCCAGGTGTTGAAGATGCTTTGAATAAAGTCACTGGCTTGTTCAATCAAGAGAATACCATCGCATTGAACTATCGCGTCGACGTCATGGACGAAGACCCTTACCAAGTTGCTTACGAATTCTTAAAAGAACACAACTTGGTTAAGTAAACAAAATAAAAAAATGTGCACCCCGTTTAGAGTACACATAAAGACGAATTACGAGAAACTATCTTCAAAAGTAGGTAGTTTTTTTATCGTTCACCGACTGCAGTGAATCGTTTATAAATAAATTGAGGATTCTCAACTTCATCCATTAAAGCAATGACATAATCCGAATAGCTGATATAACTTTCCTGAGCTTGGTTCAATATGACCCATTCGCTTCCAAGTTGGTATCTACCTGTTTTTCTTCCATTGGAATCAAATTGGATCGCAGGACTGAAGAATGTCCAAAGGACCTGACTATCTCTTAATAAATCCAATGCTTTTGCCATATTCATAGCTGTGGGATAGATTGATTTTGGGAATTGTTCCGTTTCATATAATGAGTCTGTCATTGTGGAATCCGTAAATAGACTTCCTGCACCACCAACAACCAGATAACGAAGTTTTGGTAAATCACTTAAAACATCAATCATATGTTTTGTGGCATTTTGATAAATAATCGGATCTTGCGTTCCGGCACCCATCGCATTGATGAGCACATCCCTATCTTTAAAATCATCACTTGCAAGTGATAGAATATCTTTCTCAAGCGCATTTACGTTCATATCGAGCTTGGTTCGATCTCGTACAATCGCCAAGACCTCATGACCCCTTTCAATTGCTTCTTGGACAATCAAACGCCCTGCTTTGCCATTGGCTCCAATCACTGCTATTTTCATTTTCATACCTCACTAGAATCAGGATAACACAAAAAAAGTGTAACCTTATCGGTTACACTCTCGATTAACTACCTGTGGAAACTTTGAAAATGATATGTTGACCAGGATCGACGAACTGATTCGATGGGGACATTTCAACGATTGTTCCCTTTTCTGCTGCATTACTGACGGGCTGAATCTCATATGTGAAGTTTGCAGATTTCAAATTTTCATTATAGATGAATTCTGGAATCTCTCTTTCACTTCCAAGTTTTGTGAGATAAGGTTGACCCAACGAATAATATACCGTCACGACAACTTCTTTTGTATTCATAGGACTGATTCTGGTTCCTGGTGTCACATCTTGCCAGATTAAACTGCCATAGGTTGCGCCACCTTTTGGTTGGTACATTTCCACATATCGCAATGTATACCCACTGACACTCATTGAGGCCGCATCCTCTTTCTTGATTTTCGAGAAATCAGGTACGATGACGGCTTCACCTTGAGATATCGTTACGGTTAATTTGGATTTCTTCGCAACCATTGCTTTCGGTGCGACACTTTGCGAAATCACACCTCCCACAACAACATTCGAACTTACCTTGACAATCGTCAAATCAATCTGATTCTGATTCGCCCACGCTTGAACGATGCTCACATCTTGATGAGCAGTCGCCCAATCGGGTACTTCAATGTTAGGTGTGAATACCTCAGGTCCATTTGATACGTAAATCAAACCATAATCCTTACGTGTATACGTCTCAGGCTTTGTATTCTTATCATTGAAAACGATTCTAATAAATTCATTGGCAGGAATATCATCATTGTACTCATAAGTAATGCGGAGATTATTGATCTTATTCGTACTCAACCACTCTTGAATCTGAAAGTATGTGTTTCCAGTAAAGTCTGGAACTAAGATGAGCTCATCTGGGTCAGCACCTTTACTGATCGCAACTTTCATATTTGAGCCTTTTTGAATCTTTGTATTGGCTAAGGGATCCACTGAAATAATATAGTCTTTCGATACTTCAAGTGAGAAAACCTCACTTATTTCCAAAGTCACATCATTACGATTTGCCCAAGCTTTGAGTTCAGAGACAGGTTTCCCGACGTAGTCAGGAATTCTGACTTGATTGATGAAATAATAGAACGCTGTACCTAATGCAATGAAAAGCACAACTCCGACAACTGCGCCAATCCATTTTTTACGTTGATTGGCTTTATAACTCGGATCGATGGTCGTTTCTTCAATATGTGAACTCCGACGTGTACTCACGACAACGGGTGTTGGTTCCTCAATGTCTTCAGGTTCCACCTCCAATTGCTTCGCTAACTTCTTTTCTTTTTTCTTCTCTTCTTTAGACTTTTTTTCTTTTTCTTCTTTTTTACGAGGTGGTTCCGATTGAATCAAGACTTCTTTTTCTTCAACCGTCTTGTCATATTCGGATTTTGTGAACTTGCTTAAGAAATCACTCATTGTGACTCAACACTCCCTTCCGCAACTGATAAGAGACATCGGACATATCCGCAATCTCCTTGGAGTGCGTGACCATGATGACACACTTGTTGTGATGATGTGCCAAATCTTGGAAGACACCAATGATTTCATTCTCAAGTTCTTGGTCCAAATTTCCAGTCGGTTCATCCGCAAAGATGATGTCGACATTGCTGGCCAAAGAACGTGCAATCGCAACACGTTGTTGCTCACCACCAGAAAGCTTGTTGACGACACGATTGGCTTTAGACTTGGTAAGACCAATGTAATCTAAAAGGTTGTATGCGACTTCTCTAGAGTTCTTAGGAATCTCATTCTCTGTAATGGCCATTGGAATCATGACATTCTCAACTGCAGTCATGTATGGCACCAAGTTATAGCTTTGAAAGATGATGCTGATCATGTTGCGACGGTATTTCTCATATCCAATCGCTTTGATATCCTTATCGTTGTAAAAAATCGTTCCTGACTTCGGTTCATCCAACGCAGCTAACAAAGATAAGAACGTTGTCTTACCACAGCCAGATGGTCCTAAAATCGTATAGAACTTACCCTTTTCAAAGGATACATTCAAATCTTTAAGAATGGTACGAATCGTTTCGCCATCCTGGTAAAAATAATTTAAGTTTTCGACTCTGATGATTTCCATAACACCCTCCTACATCATGATCTTCTTCGGTTTCAAACGAAGAATATAGATCATTGGTGCGATACTTGACAACAAGACCGTACCCACGCCAACTCCATACAGAATCAAGACATAATCCCAAGAGAACTGGATACTATAGGCTTCCATGACATCTTCTTCCGTGATGCCACCGGGATTATAAATATAAGACTCTTTATACATTGGATAATCAGGACCATCACCTTCGATTCCCGCTCTCAAATCCATCATCGATTGCGAAGTCGCCTCAGCAATGCTGTTGCCAGTGAACAAGGACAAGGTGATGCCCAAAACTGCAATTGCCACTACTTCAATGAGTATCTGAGCCATGACTTTGGATTTACTTTCACCGAGTGATAGATAGATACCCAATTCATGTTTACGATCTCTTAAGAAGAGAATGACAACCAAACTTAAGATCAAGATTGTTGCCCCAATGGCGACATACAGAATCGTATTGGACAAAGAGCCGATGAACTTGATTGGTCCTGCAACCGAATCATACGCATCACTCGATACATTGACTTTATAATAGTCTGGTAAATACGTCATCGCTTCTGTTCTAAAACTTTCAACTTCTTCAGGATTGTTCAAGACAAATACAGGATTGATATAAACACGATCGAGTTGATCCGGAGTGATGCCGGAATCTGGATAAGCAATCATGTATTGTTCATTCATCCAACGATTTTCAGCATTGACGACTCCATTAGGTACATACATCCGGTTGAATGGCGTATAGTCGATCCATCCACCATTCTCTTCTTGATTGGTGTTGACCTTAGGACTGAAAATACCAATGACTTCCAAAGCAATGTCACGAACAATCTTTTCAGGTTCGACATCGCCTTCTCTCCAAATCTGGAATTCATTATTCAACATGATGATGTCGCCAACAAACACATTGTTTTGTTCAGCGAGTTTATCCGAAATCAAAACCACATAATTGGCTTTTGCAATGTCTTCATCACTGAAAACACGTCCTTCAACCAAAGTAGCCGTTCCGTTCGCAATATCCAACACAGGGGCATAATTGACGCCTCGCAGTGGGAAATAGTTATACTCTTGATCCATCATATTTGGATCATACATTTTCAGACTTGTGGAATTGATATAGGCTTCCGTATTGTAATCATAGTATTTCACATAAGGCAAAGCACCGATTTGATCGGCCATTGCAGGTGTGACATACTGGACGTTCTGCCATTGCTCCTCTGTCCAATCCTGCATCTTCTCCCAATCCATTTCAACTGAAGCATTTGCTCCTAATTGTTGTTTCATGGTTTTCTCGACATTACGCGATGCTTGACCGATCGCAATCGATCCTGCCATAACGTTACTCAAGATGAAAATAATGGTCAAAAGAATCAATGATTTTCCTTTGCGGCGTATCAAGCTTAAAAAAGCTCTTTTCATAAAGTTCATATGCAGTCCTCCTCTACTTCATTGTTATTCTATCACAGCTAAGATTAAGAATGGATTAAGGCAATCCATAAAAAAACACCTCATTTTTTGAGGTGTCAAATTCTATGCGACATCTTTCTTAAGTACTCCAAGCAGCAATGCCGTCACTACGGAACCCGCAACAATCGCAATCACGTAACCTATGATGTTTTCAACCGCAAATAATACGAAGATCCCACCATGTGGAACGGCTAATGTCGCTCCAAATGCCATGGACAATGCGCCCGCCAAGGCACCACCAGCCATGATTGAAGGCATGACATGCAGTGGATCTGCAGCCGCAAATGGTATTGCACCTTCTGTAATAAAACTTGCACCTAAGACAAGATTCGCTTTACCCGCTTCTTGTTCAGCCGCGATGAATTTCTTTTTGAAGACTAATGTAGCCAAGCCAATACCCAATGGTGGAACCATACCACCCGCCATGACCGCTGCCATTACAGCAGAACCTTGACCAGCAACTAAGGTTGCAGTACCAAATGCATAAGCAGCCTTGTTAATTGGGCCACCCATATCGAATGCCATCATCAAGCCTAACAATAAGCCTAGAACAATCGCACTTCCCCCACTTAGTCCCATCAAGAAATCAGCGACAGCTTTATTGATCGCTGCCATTGGACTACCCAATACATAGAACAACAACAAGCCCACAATGAGTGATCCAAACACAGGAATGATCAATACTGGCATGATTCCTTGTAGTGATTTAGGCAACTTGATATACTTCTTGATTGCATTCACAACATAACCAGCCAAGAAACCTGCTACCATACCACCCAAGAAACCTGCTCCGATTTGGCCTGCTACCACACCACCAATCATACCGGGCGCTAAACCAGGACGATCCGCAATCGAATACGCAATATAACCCGCAAGAATTGGAACCATCAAGCCGAAGCCACCTGAACCACCGATTGCCATTAAGTAAGCTGGAAGCGTACCTGGAGTTTGGAAGGCATCGTATCCGAAGGCAAAGCTAATAGCGATCGCAATCCCCCCCGCCACAACAAATGGAATCATGAAGGAAACACCGCTCATGAGATGTTTATAGAAACTATTCTGACCCTTTTTCTCAGTAGGCTCACTGCTTTGCGTTTGTGTTTTTAAGACTGGAGCACTTTGGGCTCTCGTCAATAAACCTTCCGCATCCTTGATTGCCTCACTGACCGATACACTCAATACTTTCTTACCCACAAAACGATCTGTTGGCACAGCGGTATCACAAGCCAATACGATGAAATCTGCACTTTTAATGTCTTCACTACTCAACTCATTTTCGACTCCGACTGACCCACGTGTCTCAACCTTAACGTCATAACCCCTTTTTTGAGCTGCTTCACTCAAGGCTTCAGCTGCCATGTATGTGTGAGCAATCCCGGTCGGACAGGCTGTAACTGCCAAAACTTTCATCTTTCTTTCCTCCTTAGATGTATTTTTATCCTTTCGGATTCAACCCAAATCAATTTGTGTCAACTCGACACGATCAATCAATGCTTCGATTTTGAAATCATTAAATGCACGCAACGATATACCACTCACCGCAATCGCTCCACAGGCAGTCGCAGCACGCAAAGCGTCCATGTCTGAATAGCCTTCACTCAAACCAAACAAGAAACCAGCAAGCATGGCATCTCCAGCACCAACGGTCGTAACAAGTTCGACATCCAATGCTTTTGCATGATATGCCACATCTTGCTTAACCAAGATGCTTCCCTGCTCGCCCATCGAAACCAAGCAATAGTGTATTTTGTATTGTTGAATCAAACTTCGTGCTTCACGTACGATAGCTTGAGTGGTCTCAAGTTTTACTTGTAGTAAATCTTCTAACTCATGAATATTGGGTTTGATTAAATAGGGATGTAATTCCAAACCTGTTTTCAAGACCTGTCGATCTGCATCCAAGACCCAAGGTGTTGGTGCAACAGCCTCAATGAGTGATTGATAACTTTCCATATCAATACCCTTACAAATGCTTCCACTAAACACCATAAACGAACTTTGCTTGGCATACGCTTGCAACATGATCTTAAGTTGTTCGATTTGAACTCTTGAAACAGTGAAACCTGTCTCATTGATATCGGTTGTACTTTTCTCAATTGGATCAATAATCTTCGTATTGATGCGCGTCAACGCATCCACCCATACGAAATCTGTACTCAAACCCAAACGTTTGATGTGCGGCTGAACCAATCCATAGTTTGCTTCACCTATAAACCCACAGGCCACAGTCTTGTGATTCAGATGATGTAAGACTTTTGAAACATTGATGCCTTTACCACCGAGATCCTCATTGACACTTAAGACACGATTGACTGTATTCAAACGAAACTGTTCAACTGTAATCGTTTTATCAATTGCTGGATTCAACGTTATTGTTGTGATCATAAAACCTCCTATAACACTTTGATATCATAGTGATCAATAAAAGAATGCATTAACTCGGAATCATGAGCATCTGTAATCAAGGTATCCACCATGGAAGATGAAGCAAATTGATTCATATATACTTTATTGAACTTCGTATGATCCGCTAGGATGATACGATGCTTAGCAGCCATCAACATCGCTCTTTTAATACTGGCTTCATCCATATCCGATGTTGTGAAACCCTCATTCAAACCTACGCCATTGGTTCCTACAAAAGCTTTATCGACATACAGTCTTTGCATCAACTCAACCGCAACACTGCCCACAGAAGCCAAAGTATTGCGTCGAACTTTACCACCCAAAATGATCAATTCAACATTTGGATTATTCGCCAGCTCTTTGAACACAATCATTGAATTTGTAACAATCGTCAAATGCAAATCCGATTGTCCAATCAAGCGTGCCAATTCAAAAGTTGTCGTACCCGCATCCAATACAATCGAGTCATAGTCATGGATCAAATCAAATGCTTTCTTTGCGATGATCTGTTTCTCATGCAACTCTTTGCCTTCACGAAGCGTAAGCATATCTTCTTCAAAAATGCGTTCACTTGGATTTACAACAGCCCCACCATGTGTACGTTCTAGCTTGCCATTCGCTTCCAACCACGCTAGATCACGACGAATCGTCGCTTCAGAAGCATCGCAAGCCGTACATAAATCGGATACCGTGATGCTTTTATTTGTTTTTAGTAAGCCTAAAATGTGATTTCTACGTTCCGCAACGAGCATATTAGATAATCTCCCATTTCGCTAGGACATCCATAACTTCATCCTCACTACCTGCAACACGTAAGGCTTGGCGGAATTCATCTTTCATCAACTTACGTGATAACAATGCCAATATTTTTAAGTGTTCATTGCTTGAATCCACTTCAGGTACACCAATCATAAAAATCATATCGACATCCGTACCATCAAGAGATGTCCAATCAACGTGCTCAACGCGACAAAACAACACAAATGCCTCTTTCACCACATGTGATTTACCATGCGGTATGGCGATGCCATACCCAACACCCGTACTAAACTCTGCCTCACGATGCAAGACCGCTTGTACAAAGGGTTCAACCTCTGAGATTCGATTGATCTGTAAAGCATGTTCAGCCATGCTTCGAATGATTTGTTCTTTTTCCGTGATGGAACATTGGAGTAGGATACTTTCTTTCGTGATTAACATTTTGTTTCTCCTTTGACTGTTATTGATTGTTTATGATTGTTTATGACTATTTACAATTCTATTTTAGTTAATAAAAAGAATATGTCAAGCATATTCTTTATTATTTGATTGTTTATGACTGTTTTTGATTACTTCTTACGAACATCCATTAAAATTCGACCATCTTTGATTTCAATGATGCGATCTGTCTTCTCTGCCACACTCTGATCATGAGTGATGATGATGAATGTTGTCTGATATTTCTTATTGATCATACGCATTAGATCATAGATCTGTTCAGTCGTATCGGAATCCAAATTCCCTGTAGGTTCATCCGCAAGAATAATGGCCGCTTGATTCATCAAAGCTCGAGCGATGGCAGTGCGCTGTTGCTGACCACCAGACATTTGTGTCGCTAAGTTATTTTTAACTTTACTCAAGCCAACCAACTCAATCAATTCTTCCGCACGAGCCAACACTTCTTTATCGATTTTCTTGCCCAGAATACGGACTGGCATCAAGATGTTCTCCAAAGCTGTAAACTCTGGTAATAAATAATGGAATTGGAAGATGAAACCAAGATTCTCATTCCTTAACTTAGACAAGGCATTTGCATTCAATGACTTCGTATTCTTACCATTGATGATGATGTCCCCATCCGTAGGACGATCCAAAGTTCCCAAGATGTTAAGTAAAGTACTTTTACCGCTACCCGACTGACCAATGATGGAATTGAAACTTCCACGCTCAAAGCTCAGGTCAAGTCCAAATAGCACTTGCGTCTTAATCTTATCCCCATAGAACTTCGTAATATTTTTTAGTTCAAGTATGTTATCCATTTCGAATGACCTCAATTGGGCTCAACTTCTTAGAACGTTGAGCAGGTATGAAAGATGCAAGTAAAGCTGATAGGATGGCGATTGAGCCTGAAAATGCGATGAACACAGGATCAAAAGCGATAGGAATCAAAGCACTGCCATCGGGATTGCGCGCAAAGGTCGTAAAGGAAAGCAGTAATGCCACTCCAAACAAGACACCCAAAATGGCACCCCAGAACCCCAGCAATAAGCCTTGAAACAAGAAAATCCAACTCGCTGTTTTATCCGTGATCCCCATGGCTTTTAGAATACCGATTTGTTTTGATTTCTGTAAGACGGTAATCGCAAGCACACTCGCAATTCCTAAGACCACTGAAACCAAGACAAAGACCTGAATCATGATGCTTGAAATGCTTTGTCCATTCAAACCACTTAATAAATCTTCATTTTGTTCCTTCCAATTCACGACTTTCAAATTCTGTTCATCCACAACCGCAAATGTTTTGATTCCTTCTGCCAAGACATCCGCTTCAAATACATCTTCAACTTGAATCGCAATGGATGTGAGCTCATCATTCAACCCAAATAAACTTTGTGCAGTGGGCAATGTAGACAAAACCCATGAGTTATTAATTGAATCCACTTTGAGATCAACGATGCCGACAATCTTCACATCGACGTTTTTATTCGTTATGGTTCTTAACGTGAATTCATCATTTAGCGTTACATTTAACTTTTCTGCAAGTCCAGATCCAAGGATGACCTCATTCTTTAAGGACGGTAGTTTACCTTCAATCAATTTATCACTTAATTTATACAGTTTATCCCCATCAGCACTCAAACCTCTGAGCAATACCGAGGCATCATCCTCGTCAGTTAAAGCGAAAGCGGGTCCTTCCGCTTGATAAGCGACAGCTGTAAACGAACCTCCATCGATGTCAAACTCTTTAAAACTTAACTCTTCTTCTTGTGTAATCGTGATATGAGGGGTACTTCCAACTGTTTTATCAATCAAGCTATCCTGTAATCCCATGATTAATAAACCAATGAAGATTTGGACCGAAACTCCAATGGCGATTCCCACTGCTATTAAAATCGTTTGACCTTTGTTATAGCCGAGAAAACGTTTTGCGATCGAGTATGCGAGTTTCATGCATTCACTCCTAAGTAATGCTTCAGATCACTTAAATCATGTGTGATCAAAACATCATGCTTGATTAGCACTTCTGAATTCACATCTAAACCACGTCCACCTGCGACTAAAGTCACTTCAGGGAAATACTCTTTAACATCCACAACGGTTTGAAGCGCTTTGGATAGATTGTAGTAATTGGTGACACTGATAGCCACGACATCCAATTTCAATGTTTTGATCATGTCCAAGAATTCCAAACGAGGCGTGTCTCTACCCACGAAATACGTTTCATAACCCATCATACGTAGATAATCACTGACCATACGTGCTCCAAGTTCATGTTGCTCGCCATCTGGACACACGATGGCAGCTCTTTTATTGAGATTGATTTTTCGTTGTTTCAACACAAAAGGATAGGTCATTTCGATTATGGTTCTAACAATTGAGGATTGAATATGTTCTTTCCAAATTTTGTGTGTTGGATCCGTTTCCTTATCCGTCAATACGGATAATGCCTTGCGTAATACATTTTCATACAAGTCTTCGATGCTTATCAATTCTGTTGCTAATGCATCATGCGCCAAACCTATGCAACGTTCTTGATCCAGTGCCTGAAATGCACGATTGAATTCTTCATATAGTGGCATGTGTACCCCCTTTTAGTTAAGCTTATTAACAATTAAACTCTAGCATTAAACACATCGCTTTTCAAATTGTATGCATTAAAAAACCTTAGCATTGCTAAGGTTAGATTGAATTCATGACTGTATTGTAAATATCTTTAGCTGTTAAGCCATATTTCTCGATCAAAGCAGCCGGTGTACCACTCTCACCAAAGGTGTCATTGACTGCGACCATCGCCATCTTAGTTGGATGATTCTTGCTCAAGGTTTCCGCAACCGCTGAACCCAAACCACCAAACTTCGAGTGTTCTTCACAGGTCACGACCAGTTTGGAACGTTGAGCATATTTTAAGATAAGTGCTTCATCCAAAGGTTTGATCGTATGGATATTGATGACAGAAACTTCGATGCCTTGTTCAGCCAACAAGGCGGAAGCTTTCATCGCTTCTTGAACCATCATGCCCGTGGCGATGAGCGTGATGTCTTTGCCTTCACGAAGAACGACGCCTTTACCCAATTCAAATTTGTAATCTTCACTGTTTACTGTCTCTACAGCTGATCTCCCTAAACGCACATAACACGGTCCATCGAATTCACTGATGGCTCTGATCATCTGTTTCGTTTCGATGTCATCACTGGGTTGTAGAACCGTCATGCCAGGAATACTGCGCATCAAAGCGATGTCTTCAATGGATTGATGGGAGGCCCCATCCTCACCCAAGGTGATCCCNNACAATATTGCCACAGGTCGCGAGACCTGCTGCGATGCCCATCATATTGCCTTCCGCGATGCCCACATTGAAGTGACGTTCAGGACAGACAGCTTTCGCATCGGCGGTCTTGGTGGATTTACTCAAATCCGCATCCAAGACAACGATTCTAGGATTCTCACATACGAGTTCAGCCAACGCTTTACCGTAGGCTTCACGAGTTGCCATTTTTGCCATGTCTTAGTCCTCCAATTCTTTCAATGCAGCTTCCGCTTGTTCAGCACTGGGGGCGACCCCATGCCACATGTAATCATTCTCCATAAAGCTGACACCCTTGCCTTTGATCGTCTTCGCAATGATCATCGTTGGTTTCCCCTTCAAAGTGCGTGCTTGCGCATACGCCGCTTGAAGTTGATCATAATCATGACCATCCACATACAGGACATGCCAACCAAAGGCTTTGAATTTCTCATCTAAAGGAAATGGATTCATGACTTCCGTCACATCACCATCAATCTGTAAACCATTCATGTCCAAGATGGCACACAAGTTATCCAATTTATAATGCGCCGCAGCCATCNNCCTTGACCTAAGGAACCTGTGGACATGTCCACACCTTGGACATAGTTCATATTCGGATGTCCTTGAAGTTTCGAATTGATCTTACGGAAGGTCAAAAGTTCTTCTTCTGGTAGGAAACCCTTCTCACTTAGGACCGCAAACAATAAAGCCGAGGCATGACCCTTGGATAAGACGAACTTATCGCGCGCTTTATCCTTGACGTTCTCAGCTGTGATATTCATTTCATTAAAATACAAAGACACCGCGATTTCGGTGGCTGAAAAAGCACCCCCAATGTGTCCGGACTTTGCGTTCGTGACCATTTTGATGATGTTTCGACGAATCCTTTTAGCAATTTTTGCCAGTTCTTGATTACTTAACATTGCACTCTCCTATATAGGTTCAATTATAACGCATTTTATGAAATGGATACTACTGGAATTCAATAGAATGAAAAAGATACTGAAGGAAAATCCTCAGTATCTTACAAGAGTCGAATATTATAAGCTAAGCAACGTTCTTCCATCTCACTTGGCCAAATGGAGGCTTGGACCTCACCAATGTGAGCTTTACGTAAGAAATACATGCACAGTCTTGATTGTCCAATACCACCGCCGATGGAATATGGTAAGTGTTTGCGCAAGATGGCTTGATGGAAAGGAAAGTCCAAACGACTGACACAATTCGCCAATGTGCATTGTTCAGCTAAACTGTTCTCATCGACACGGATGCCCATGGATGACAATTCAAATGCTCTTTCTAAGACCGGATGATAAACCAAGATATCCCCATTCAAGTTCCAATCATCGTAATCCGGTGCTCGACCATCATGTCGGATACCCGATTTCATCGTGTGCCCGATTTGCGATATAAAGACCGCTCCCCATTGTTTCACAACTTCATCTTCACGTTCTTTTGGGTTCAAATTTGGGTATTGATCCTCAAGCTCCTGGGTCGTTATAAATTGAATGCTTTCAGGAAGAATCGGTTCGATCATCGGATAAAGTGAATGAACATACGCTTCTGTATCTTTCATCACTTGAAAAATGGTTTCAACCGTAGCCCTTAAGTAATCTTTTGTACGATCATTGACATCAATGCTTTTTTCCCAATCCCACTGATCCACATAGATTGAATGAAGATTATCCAAATCCTCATCTCTACGTATGGCATTCATGTCAGTATATAAACCCTCACCTGTGTTGAAGCCATAACGTTTCAACGCATTACGCTTCCATTTGGCTAAGGAATGAACGATTTCAATCCAATCTTCTGGACTGCTTTTCATATCGAAGCCTACTGGACGTTCAACACCATTCAAGTCATCATTCAAACCTGTGTTCTTGCGAACAAACAAAGGTGCGGAAACACGTGTGAGCAACAATTGATCCGCGAGTGCATGTTCAAAAAAATCTTTGATTCGCTTGATGGCGATTTCCGTTTCACGGATATTCAAAGGATGGTGATAATGCTCAGGAATATACAATCCATTCTCAAAATGTGTCATATGCGTTTCCTCTTAAAAACATGAGTCTATTTTATCATTCCATGTTCATAAGTAAAGCGAATCCTTGAATGGATTTGGTGTCAGCTTGCCAAGAATGACCAAGTCTTGTGCTCCTGTAGCTGAAGGCACATTTGCTGGAATGCAATTCAGGAAAGCATAACCCAGAATGACAAAGGCAATGGCTTCTTTTGCCTCACTGGAATAACCATACGCTTCCTGTGTCTTCACATCGACATTTGGAAGCATACCTTGGATGCGACGCATCAATTCATCATTGTACGCTCCACCACCCCCAACAATCATCTTAGTCGGCATTTCATGACTAAAACGTTGGATACTATCGCTTATGCAATATGCAGTAAAGCTTGTGAATGTTGAGACGATTTGTTCAGCACTTAGTGAAGGATAGCGTTTAATGATGTCTAATACAAATGCTTCGCCAAAATCTTCACGGCCTGTGCTTTTGGGAGGTTTTCGATCAAGATAAGGATGTTGGATCAACGCATTGAATAATACCGCATCCACTGGAGCGGATGCGGCACACGCACCCTTTGCGTCATAGGGTAAATCATAAAAATAACGCATGGCCTCATCAATCATCATGTTTCCAGGACCACAATCAAAAGCTTGGACATGACCATCCCCTAGTATCGTCACATTGCTTATTCCACCGATATTCTGCAACGCAACCACTTCACCCTTTTTGCGATACAAAAGCATTTCACTGAAAGGAACCAAAGGCGCTCCTTCTCCTTTAGCCGCCATATCCATGACTCTGAAATCATCAATGACATCGATGTGATTGTCATAGGCAATGATTGCGGCTTCGCCCATTTGAAGGGTAGACGGAACATAGGGATATTCTGCCTTTGGAAGATGATAAAGGGTTTGACCATGATTGGCTACGAATCGAACCGCTTCGGCTTTCAAATTATTTTTCTCCAGCATTAATTTGACCGCACGACTGAAGACATGACCTAATTCAAAGTTCAAACTACAAAGCAATTGTGTCGAAATATTCTCACCTTGAATCACGGTACGTATTCGTTCTTTGACATCTTTATCAAATGGAAGCGTCATGAAATCAACTTGTTTCACACTCAAGTGATCCATCGTTCCTGAGATTTCACATAATACCGTATCCACTCCATCCAGCGATGTGCCGGACATCAAACCGATTGCTAACATAAGCCACCTCTCATTTGCATTATCGCTTAAAATTGATAAACTATAGGCATGGAACAATTATACAACGAAGTCCGCACACAAGTTGTGCTTGAAAACATTTTTAAAGGTGGATTACTCCAATTCACGCTCTCAGTCTTATTCATGCTTGTTGGTTCATGGATTTTGCTCAAGGTCATCCACATCATATTGAATCGATTCCTAAAAAGAAACAAACTGGATGAGACCAACTTTCTATTCATCTACCGCATCATCAAAGCCATCGTCTATACGATCCTCGTCTTTGGCATTGCGGTTCAAATCATACCTTTAAGCGAAGTTGCCATTTCTCTCTTGGCAAGTTCTGGGGTTGCGGTTCTGATCATTGGTTTTGCGGCTCAAGAAGCTTTCTCCAACATCATATCGGGTTTCTTCATTTCATTTTTCAGACCCTTCTCAGTTGGTGATTTAGTCAATTTACCCAATGAAAACATCATCGGAACGGTTGAAGACATCACCCTTCGTCATGTGGTCATCAAAACATTTGAAAACAATCGTGTCATCGTACCCAACAGCGTGATCAATAAGGCAGTTATTGAGAATCGTGATATCAAAGATAAACAAGCCTGTCGTTTCTTCACCATCAACGTTGCGTATACAGCGGATATCGATAAAGCGCGCTCCATCATCTTAGATGAAGCAAGCAAACATCCACTTCTGATCGATGCGCGTTCAAAGAAAGAGATCAAAGACGGAATACCTCAACTCAAAGTCATCGTATCCCGTTTAGGAAACAGTGAAGTTGAACTTAGAATCACATTGTGGACTAAGAACAACGGAGATGCTTTCACCCTGCTTGCGGATTTACGTGAATCCATCTTGAAACGATTCAATCACGAAGGCATTGAAATTCCTTACCCTTATCAAAACATCATCTTAAAAAAATAAGCCACCGCAAGGTGGCTTTAACGTCCGTTGATGACATCAACCGGATCAATTAAATTGATGTTGTTGGTTAAAGTAAAGGTTAGAATCGTAATCAATACACTGAGAAGTAAGAAGATCTCAACAATCTTACCAAAACCCATTGAGAATACAGAGAAATGATAGAAAGAGATGAAACTTTCTTTAAAGTAGACCATGAAGGCGAAGTTCATCACATCCACGAAATAAGGAGTTAGAAAATAAGCCATGATCATGATGAAGAACCCAACGATGATGGCTTCCAAGCGGAAGACATGTTCGACATTACTGATGAAACTTCCCAAAGCACGTAAGATACCGATCTGTTTCTTACGATATAGGATACTACTTGAGATGTAGTTGGCTAAGAAAACCAAGGCGAGATAACCAATCAAAGGTACGATGACCGAAATCAAGAGCGCCAGTTCAAAGCGTGTGAAATTCTGTAAGTTATCCGAATAGATGGGTCTAAGATTGATATAACCTGCATTTTTGACACCCTTTAACAAGTCTGGTAGACTCGCGACATTCGTCACATAGATGCCATAGCTCATCAATTGGTATTCCATATTCGAAGCTGCCAAGAAACCTCGTTGGACATAGAGATTCGAATAAACAGTCTCAAGTGCGATGGTTTCATTGTTTAGTACAGGTGTTTCATGTTCCATGACACCTACGATTTTCAAACTCATATTCTCAGCGAGTGGGATGACAGGTGATTTCGAAATCAGATCCATATAACTTGTGAAGCGTTGAAGCTCACCATCCATTGACAATCCACTTTGAATGAAGATATCTGCTAAATAACTTGAAATGACCACTTCTTGATTATTACTGGGCTCATTCCCGATCAAATCATCATAGAGATGACTACCCGCCCCTGCTTCCACAAAATTCAAGGGTAAGTTTTTGATGACATCTACTTTATTCGCATCCAATAAACGTGTGAGTGGACTCTGAAGGCTGTTCGCATCCAGTGTTAATGGCAACATGCTTACGTTAAGCAAAGCTCCATCCACGACAAGGGCTTGACGTTTATACATCAGAGCACCATAATCGGGCAATACATTTTGAATCTGTGTCAAACGATCGCCCTCAATCAAAATCGTTTCACTGTTACGCGATGTCATCCACAGATGATTCATCTTACTGGCTTTAAACAACTCCATATCCACACTGGGTGAAACACTTAAAGTCGTGTAGACAGCTGTTAAAATCGCCATCAAGAAGGCTACGATGACAGAGGTTACCACCATCCGGAGTTTATTGTTCATGATATTGCCTAAACCCATGTTCAAAACAAATTTATTCGGCAAGACAGGACGGATCATCTCCGGTGCGATGGAATCATCTTCCACAACCTCTGGTTTTGTATCACGAATAACACGACCATCACTGATTTCAATGATACGATCTGCATATTTATAAGCATACTCCGCATCATGGGATACACAAATAACCAATTTCTTCTTACTGATTTCTTTGAACAATTCGAATATTTGCTCAGACGTCTCACTATCCAAGTTACCCGTTGGTTCATCCGCTAAGATGACCTCTGGATTCTTGACCAAAGCACGTGCCACCGCAACACGTTGTTTCTGACCACCAGAAAGCTCATCCAACTCACGTTCTTCAAAACCTTCCAAATCAACTTTTTTCAAGATGTCCTTAATGGTCTCTGGATCCACATCTTTATTTTGCATCTCCAATGCAAGCGCCACATTGTCATAGACATTCAGGTTATCCAAGAGGTTGTATTCCTGAAACACAAATCCAATGTATGTATTGCGATACTCGGACAAGATCGTTTCATTGAAACGATTGAGTTTCTTGCCATTGATAAAGATCCGACTTGTGTTTGCGGAGTCTAATCCCCCTAAAATATTCAAGAAGGTCGACTTACCACTGCCACTCTTTCCTAAAATGAAAACTAAACCGGTTGTATTGAACTTAAGGTTGACATCTTGGATCGCCAAAACATCTTCCTTAGTCTTACTCGTATATTTCTTATTGATATTACTGATTTCAATCATGTTGGACTCCTACTTCTTCAGAATGGAAATCACAGAGTTGTTTTTAAGGATTCCCATTACGGTAAGGATGATGAAACTGATACTGACACTAAAGATGAGAACGAAATTCATCCCTGCTTGGAGCCAGTTGAATTCAAGAACAGGTAAAGCGTTGAAAAACTTGATATTGATATCCAAGACATATGCATACCCTAAATAGGTTGCGAGAACCCAGGAAAACAACGCAATGACGACACCTTCCCATATAAAGATACGTAGAATATCTTTCGTATTGCCCCCTAAGGCTTTGAAGATCCCGATTTGCTTCTTTCGTTGGGTAACGCTCATCGATAGGAAGACATAGGTAACCGCCACGAGAATCACATACATGGCAATATTGAGTTGAAATGCAGAGGCTGAGGGTAGATAACCCTGTAGATCTTGACTCATAAAAGCCAGTTCAGCAGGACTCAAGGTATTCAATAATGCAGGATTGGGTTGATCCACAAAACCAAGATACGATCCCAATAGATATGCAAACAACATTGCAATCGCAATGACAAAGGTCGTGATCAACAGCTGACCCTTCTTACGTGAAATGCTGTGGATTCCATATTTGAAACTCGCCCAGAACCCTAAGTGTTGATGGACAAAAGAAAATGGTTGATGATCGAATTCGACAGGATCCTTACCTGTATCCTCCGCTAGTTTACCATCTTTGATCTTAATGATACGGTCCGCATACAACTCAGCTTCTTCAGGATCATGCGACACAATGACTACGAGATTCGTTTTAGAAACCTCTTTCAACAGCTGCATGATCTGATCACTCGTCTTGCTATCTAAATTACCTGTCGGTTCATCCGCTAAGATGATACGCGGTTTTTTGATCAAAGCACGTGCGACCGCAATCCGTTGTTTCTGACCACCCGAAATTTCATTTCCTTTGCGTTTGCCAAAATCTTTCAAACCAACGAAATCTAAAATCTCATCAATCCGTGTTTTAGAAGCTTTCTGACCTTGTAACTGCAAAGCCAATCCAATGTTCTCATAAATTGAAAACGTCTCGATGATATTGAAGTCTTGGAACACAAAACCAACATGCGCATTACGATAATGATCTAATTCAACTTGACTCAAGCCTTCGATATTCTTCCCTTCAATGATGAATTCACCACTGTCCGCTGTATCCAAACCACCTAAAATGTTCATTAAAGTCGATTTGCCACTGCCACTCTTACCCAAAATAAAAACTAAACCACGACTTGGGAAGGACACGCTTAAGTCATTCAATGCGCGTGTCACAACACCTTTTCGACTGGTGTAGTTCTTTTTGATGTTCTTTAACTGTATCAAAATGTCCCCTCGGTTCTAGTCAAAACTCGACATTCCTATTATAGAAGAAAACGCTACCATTTCCAACAGTTTAATATCCTTAATTAATTAAATCACTTCTTGAGATTTGATTGTCTCCAAGCTGCGCATCGCTTCCAAGACAATATCGAGCGTTAATTGCTTTGAAACATATTGACAATCCGGCATCATTAGAGCCGCTTCAACAACCCCAACTAATTCAGGATCATCAATCGTAGTGCCAATATCACACAGTGATATCGGCAATGATAAACGTTTATAAAACGGATACAGTCTTTCAAAACCTGTTTGATCCTCATCCACAAGACACTGAACCAAGACGCCATAAGCCACCACAAGCCCATGAGCATATCGCTTAACACTGTCCAAATTCATAAAAGCATTATATAAAGCATGCGCTAGAGCGCTGTTGTAATCTTCATCCACAAGGATTGAAGCATAGCCAACCCCCATGATAATCGCAGAAACCACATTGATGAATGATGCATTCACACAACGATTTTGATTGGCTTGATACGCTGCTTCGCCCTGTTCAAGTAAGATACTCAATGTGGCTTCCGCAATCGATTTACCCAAGAAATTAGGATAGGACCATGCTTGATGTTTACCTGAAAAATTAATTTCAACAGGCTTACTGATGGCATCCCCTATTCCCGCATGTAGAAAATGAACGGGTGCTTCTGCTAAAATCGAAGGAATTAAAATGATGTGTCTCGGGGCATTTTGAAGTTCATGGATGCGTACGAACTGATGCTTGTCATCGTATACGACCGATACAGCTGAACAAGCCGCACATGTCGAAGCGATGGTTGGGATACATAATATGGGTTTTCGAAGTGTTTCTGCAACCCATTTCGCCATATCCAACGCACGACCTCCTCCCACACCGATTATCCAGTCACATGCTAAGACTGAGCACTCCGCAATCAAGCGATCATGATTGCTTTGATTACACTCCCCACCTGTCCAAAATACTGCTAAATCTTGTGTCATTAAATACTGTTTAAGAACTTCTCTTGTCAGCGATAAAGCGGTATGTCCACCAAGAACCGCCACTTTCGAATCCGCTTTGATCCACGCATCAAATATTCCATCCCCTTCACTCTGAACCGTATAAGCGGGTAAAGTCTTGGTAATCACTTGCATTTTCACCTCATTCATCTAAATCACACAACCAGATTCCTGATAAAAGCTTTGGCTCGAACCATGTCGATTTTGGTGGCATCTTCATCCCTAAATCAGACAGACACATTAAATCTTCAATCGCAGTTGGATATAAAGCAAAACCAACGCGCATATCACTCTGGCAACGCTCCACGATAGCCTCAAGTCCAAATACACCCCCAATAAAATCGATTCTTTCATCCGTACGAGGCTGTTTGATGCTTAGGATGGGACTAAGAACAAAGCGCTGTAATAGCGCCACATCCAAATGTTCATCCGGTCTTAAGTTTTTCATGGTGTTCACATTAAAACGATAACGATACCAGGCATCATCGAGATAGACTGTAAATTCTTGTTTGGACAGTGGTTTAAGCATTGATTTTGAGACTTCGAGTCTCATACACACTTGATCCAATTGATCGATGAACTGCTTAGAAGTCAATCCATTCAGATCCTTGACGACACGATTATAATCATAAATGCGCAATTCTTCGGCAGCGAATAGGACACCAAGAAAGTAATCACTGTTGCCAATGTTTTGTTTATTTTTCATGCGCTCCAGATAGACATTGCGCGCCGCATTCATGCGATGATGACCATCCGCCACGTAGATGTGATCAACACGAGCTATTTCGCTCATTATCTCTTCAACTCGATCAGGATCTTGTAAAGCATAGATGCGATGTAAAACATCATTTTGTTTGAATTCCAATACCAAATCATTATTCGATGACTCAACCAAAGATCTGAGTACAGCTTGTCCGTGATGAAACAGATAAATTGGACCTGTTTGCGAATTTAATTGCTTGATATGCAAGGTTCGCTCTAATTCTTTGTCTTTACGTGTTTCTTCATGATCACGAATATGACATTCGAATAAATCTTCTAATGAACATAAAGCAACGAGGCCCTTTTGATGATGTGTTTCTGTTATAAGATCATAACGATATAGACTGGGGACGACTTCTTTATGATAATACTGTTTAAGATTCCGTTTGAAAAGTTTAAAAACAGCCTTCATGTTTGAACTCTGTGAGTTCATACCGTTGACTTCCGGCTTATCGATACGTAAAAAATGATTTAACTTACCATCAATCTCTTTTTGAGCCGTTTCAAGTGAAAACACATCGTATGGGAGACTTACGATGTCTGCTTGATTATCTTTCAAGATGTAAGGTTTAAACGCTTTGATCCGGACCATGAATCACACGCACACGAACCACATGTTCGATTTCTGCCAAAGCCTTGATGACATCGTCACCCAAGTCTCGATCCACATCTAAACAGGTATACGCCCAAGCTTTACGCGATTGATTCTGCATCGCCTCAATGTTGATGCCATAATGACCTAAGATCGTGGTGATTTGTCCCACCATATTGACGACATTCGCATGAAGTAAGAGAATACGCGCAGGATTTAAAACCGGTCCACAATCCATATCTGGATAGTTGACGCTGTTCTTGATTGTGCCTGTTTCGAAATAGTCTTTTAGCGTATCAACAGCCATGATGGCGCAATTGACTTCAGATTCCAGCGTCGAAGCACCAAGATGCGGTATTTCAATGCAATTTGGCATTTGATGCGTCATGACATTTGGAAAATCTGTGATATATGTATTAACCTTGTGGCTTTTCAACGCATCCAACATGGCTTGATCATCCACCAATTCCGCACGTGCGAAATTTAGGATTCGAATGCCTTTTTTCATCTGCTTGATTCGATCCTTATGAATCAAATGATGCGTCGCATCGACCAATGGCACATGTAAACTTAGATAATCTGCTTGTCGATAAACATCATCATAACTGTTTGCACGTTTGACTTTGGAAGATAAGCCCCATGCATTGGTGATTGAAATATAGGGATCGTATCCTAAAACATTCATGCCCAATTGAACAGCCACGTTGGCGACCAAAACACCCACTGCACCCAAACCGACGACACCCAAGGTTTTACCCTTGATTTCTTGTCCTTGAAAACGTGCTTTTTCTTGTTCGACCGTTTTAACGATTGTTTCATCAAGTGGAAGGGATTTCGTCCATGCAATTGCCGCTGCGATATCACGGGACGCCAATAATAAAGCCGCCACAACCAATTCTTTAACCGCATTGGCATTCGCCCCTGGCGTATTGAAAACAACGATGCCTTGTTCAGCACAACGCTCTAGGGGAATGGTGTTCACTCCAACGCCAGAGCGCGCAATGGCTTTTAGCTGCGCCTCAAATTCCATCTCTAGAAGATTAGCAGAGCGTACGATCAATGCATCCGCTGCTTCATCCACAAGGGTATAAGCAGAACCAAAACGCTTCAGTCCTTCTTCCGCAATATTGTTTATCACTTTGATTCTCATGCCTTCACCTCTGCTTCAAACGCATTCATCGCTTCGATCAACTTTTTTACGCCTTCCACAGGCATGGCATTGTACAAACTGGCGCGCATGCCACCCACACTTCGATAACCTTTGATGTTCACACAGTCATAGGATTTGGCAAAGTTGATGAAAGTTTCATCCAATTTGGCATCATTCGTTGTGAAAACCACATTCATTAAAGATCGATCTTCTGCCTTAATATCATTTGAAAAGAGTGTGCTCTTATCGATGGTTTCATATAATAAACCAGCTTTGAATTCATTGCGTTTCGTGATGGTTTCCAAACCTGTTTCAAGCAACCAATCCGTTACTTTCTTTAAGACATAAAGACTGAAACTTGCGGGTGTATTGTACAGTGAGTTCGCCTTTTGATGGGTTGCATATCGAAGCATCGTGTCCACTCCCACGTCTTCTCGAATCAAATCTTTTCTTATGATCACGATGGTGACACCCGCTATTCCAAGATTCTTTTGCGCACCTGCAAAGATCAATGCATGTTTAGATACATCGATGGGTTTGGATAAGATATCGGAACTCATATCCGCAACCAAAACAGCATGTTCCATTGGAATCTGTTTGAACTGCGTCCCATAAATCGTATTGTTTGTAACATAATAAGCATAATCAAGGGAATCGGGTAAGACATCACACAGTGGAAGACTTTTATGCATCATATTCGCATTGTCACCTACGATAATCACTTCTCCATGGCGCTTCGCTTCATCAATGGCTTTTTGACTCCAAACACCACTGTTCAAATACGCGGCACGTTGATGTTTAAACATCAAATTCATGGGAATCATGGAAAATTGTAAGCTTGCCCCACCTTGAAGGAAGAGAATTTCATAATGTTCAGGGATATCCATCAATTGTCTAAGATTATCTTTCGCATCATTCACAACCGCTTCGAAGAGTGCAGAACGATGACTCATCTCCATGATGGACATGCCCGTTCCTTTGTAATCCAAGAGTTCTGCTTGAATTTGACGCATCACAGTTGGATCCACCATGGCCGGTCCTGCAGAAAAATTATAAATGGTTTTCATCACAAGACACCTTGAGCCAACATGGCTTCTGCTAAACGCTTAAACGATGCGATGTTGGAACCCATGACCAAATTATTCGGATCCTTATAGGCAATGGCTGTCTGTTTCGCTTGCACATAGATCTGATCCATGATCGCATGAAGACGTTGATCCACTTCCTCAAATGTCCAATTGAGTCGTAAACTGTTTTGACTCATCTCCAAACCAGATGTTGCGACACCACCCGCATTGGCTGCTTTGGCTGGACCAAAATAAACATCATTCGATAAGAAGAATTGAATGGCTTCCAAACTGCTCGGCATGTTCGCCCCTTCTGCAACAAAGCGACAGCCGTTCTTAAATAGTTGCTGTGCTTGTTCGATTTGAATCTCCCCTTGCGTCGCACATGGAAGTGCGATGTCGCAAGCCACATCATACAGTGCACTTGAATCCGCATGATAAATGGCATTGGGATGAACATCACAATATCGTTGAATCCGCTCACGTTTGATTTCCTTGATTTCCTTGATCAAAGCCAAATCCAATCCACGTTCGTCCACGATCGTCCCATTGGAATCACTGCATGCCACAACAAGTGCCCCAAGTTCTTGAGCCTTTTCAATCGCATAGATTGAAACGTTGCCACTACCAGACACAATGACGCGTTTTCCTTTAAAATCTTCGTTTTTATCTTTAAGCATATTTTCGACAAAGTACACCAAGCCATAACCCGTAGCTTGAGTTCGAACCAAAGATCCTCCATAGTTAATGGATTTACCGGTTAGAACACCTTGCGCATGCACATTGGACAACTTTTTATACATACCATAAAGATAACCGATCTCACGTGCCCCAACGCCCATATCCCCCGCAGGCACATCGATATCACTTCCAATGTGTCGGTACAACTCACTCATGAATGCTTGGCAAAAGCGCATGATTTCGCCATCAGACTTTCCTTTGGGATCAAAATCCGAGCCTCCTTTGCCACCCCCCATGGGCAAACCCGTCAAGGCGTTCTTAAAACACTGTTCAAACCCTAAGAACTTGATGATTGAAGGTCGGACACTTGGATGAAAACGCAAGCCTCCTTTATACGGTCCCAAGGCACTGTTGAATTGAACTCTGAAGCCACGATTAACACGAACGATACCACCATCATCGACCCAACTTACGCGAAAATGGATGAGTCGCTCAGGTTCAACGATGCGTTCAAGCACTCCACTTTTCAACCATTTAGGTTCGACTTCAAACAATGGTTCTAAGCTATTTAGGACTTCTTCCACAGCATGGTGGAACTCAGTTTCGTATGGGTTGCGAGATTTAACCTGTTCAAATAACTGGATCAAGCTAAGATTTTTCATAAGGGGACCTCTTTTTTCCTATAGTGTACTTGATTCCAATAGAAATGAAAATAGCAATTTATATTTTCATTATCTTACATTTTTATACATTATTCAGATGCAACATAAACAGATTGAGCCATTTTACGTGAATGTTTAGCGAAACCTTGACTCTAAAACAATGAAGAAGACGCTATTGATGTTAAAATGTGAGTAAATTTAGAAGTCTATTTAAAAATAATAAGGAGAAACTATGACAACACGTGTCACAAAAAACTATTGTGTTATCGGAGCTGGACATGGTGGTCAAGCATTGGCTGCCTATTTGCAGTATCTTGGTAATCCTACCGTCCTTTACAATCGAACCAAAATGGTCATCGATCAAATCAATGCCTATGGTGGTATCGAACTACAAGGCATGATCAATACCATGGTCGAAGATATTACAGCAAGTTCAAGTTTGAAAGAGACCTTGGAGAAATCAGAAATCATCATGGTTTGTATTCCTGCCCATGCGCATCAAGATATCGCCAATCAAATGGCACCCTATCTGAAAGCTCATCATAAGATCATCATCAATCCAGGTCGTACCTTGGGTGCATTCATGTTTGATAAGTACCTTAAAGATGCAGGTTGCGACTTAGATATACCAATCGGTGAAACCGATACCTTTGTATTGACTTCACGTAAGATTCGTCCTGGTATCAGTCAAATCTTTTCACGTAAAAAGAAGCTGCATGTGGCTGCGTTGAATCCAAAACATTCAAAGACCATCTATGATGAACTCATTCATTCATTTTCAATGATTAAAATGGAAGAATCCGTTCTCTATACATCGTTATCCAATATCGGTATGATCTTCCACCCTTTCCCAGCCTTGATGAATTTGGCACGCATCGAATGCGAAGAAAATTACCGACACTATAAAGATGGCATCACACCCATGATAGCTAAGTTTTTAGAGAAACTGGATAAAGAACGCATCGCCTTGGCGAATTATTTCAATTGTCCAATGCCCAATGCCAAAGATTGGCTCGCGGATGTCTATGGAAGTGAAGGCATCCATCTCTACTCCGCTTTACAGAACACAAGTCAATATGATGAAATTGGTTCACCTACTGACATCACGACACGCTACATTTATGAAGACATCCCAACCGGTATCGTACCGATGTTGGAGTTGGCGAAGTTGGCAGGTACACCGCATAAATATCTACAATTGGTCTTGGATATCGCCAATAGCCTCTATGGCATCGATTTTAGTGAAATTGGTCGTAACGATGTGTCCGCGTTCTTTGACCAATACCGTCCACGATGAAGCGTTACGGTTTGCTTAAGAGTTCCTTGGATGCGCATACCTTAGGCATCAATGCGATCAAAAGTCAGCTTGAAGCCTGCGGACAACAGGTATGGGTCGGAGATGAGAAGATGTCTCTGGCTGTTCGAGAAATTGAACACAGTGTTCAAAAGGATCGCATCATCGCCTGGATCAAGGAACATGACATCACACACCTCGGTGTTTCCTATCGATTGGACCCTAAAGACGCCAAGTCGATCATGGGGCATCTGGTCCATGCGTTAAAAACAGAACATTGTTTCAGCTATGATGGTGGTTCGGTTCAGAATATCTTTTTCGCAGGTTTACCCGAAAGTTGTCGTCTTATTGAAGAAGAGCATAAGTCCTTGGTCAATTGTTTCATTGGTTCTGAAAGCCCTCGTGATAGTTTGATCAAGATGGGTGTGGATGAGGATGAGATTCCGAAACAATTGATTGAATCCTCACGCTATGATGAAGATCTTAAACGTTATGCGAATGAATTGATTGAAAATGGTGATCACCTAAGTTTCAGACCGATCCCTAAAGCTGGATATGAGGGTTTTGGGACCCGAAGTGACCGCATTGTCGATCGCATCAAACATCATCAAAAATCACAGAATCTACCTTTGACCAGAGTCCATGTCGGTCCTTATTTGCATGATCGTAAAGAAGCTGTCGACTTGTTCAAAGATTGGTGCAAGCAATTGGCTAAAGCGGGATATCTTGATATCGTATCGATTGGATCTTCGCAATTGACTCAATCCAATTTCAATGAAGACTGGACTGGTTTAAGCAATGGGGGTGGTGTTCCAATTCAAAACGAACTTGAGTACAAAGAGCTCTATGATGCATCACGTCCCTTATTACTTCGAACCTATGCAGGAACGAAAAACGTCCCTGAACTGGCAAAGATTCATGAGCGCAGCATCAACATCGCTTGGCATGCCCTCTCCTTCTGGTGGTTCAATCAATTGGATGGACGCGGTCCCAATGATCTATTAACCAATCTTCAAGAACACATTGAAACCTTGAAATACATCGCACAGACAAAAAAACCTTTTGAGCCCAATATTCCACATCATTTCGCTTTTAGAGGCAGTGATGATGTGACGTACATCGTATCGGCTGCTCTTGCGGCTCGAAGCGCAAAAAAATATGGCATTCAGGATTTCATCCTTCAAGTCATGTTGAATACGCCACGCTATACAACAGGTATTGTGGATCTTGCGAAGGCAAGAGCCATCATTCAATTAATAAAGCCATTGATCGACGAAGACTTCAAGATGTATCTTCAACCGCGAGCTGGTTTGGATTATTTCGCACCGGATGTGGATTTAGCAAAACGTCAACTGGCTGTTGTGAGTATGCTTATGGATGACATCGAACCCAATGACAGCTTCAGTCCACCGCTCGTTCATGTGGTGAGTTACAGTGAAGCCCTTTATTTGGCAACACCAGAAGTCATCAACGAGAGCATTCAGATCACCCATGCGGCAATCCAGAAATATCGGAACATGAAAGCGAATCATCAAATCGATCCTCAACGCTATGAACCTGAGATTCAAGCTAAGACAAATCATTTTGTTCAAGAAGCTCAACGGGTTTTGGATTCGATCGATCAAACGGTCCATGAGCCTTATACTGCGCAAGGTCTCTACGACATCTTTGCCTTCGGTTATCTTCCAACACCTTATCTTTGGGGCAATCAGGAACAATTTCCGCATGCGACACATTTCAAATCTACGTATCATGAGGGTTCAACAATTCTCATCGATGAAGATGGCAAAAAAATAGATGCGCAGGAGCGCATCCGATTTGCTCAATTCAATGCATTAAAAGCATATCAAGCTTTGAAATAATCCTTCGCAGTCACATCTTTGATCAAGTTGCCTTGATTGAGTTCAATCACACGTTGACATAAAGACTGAGCAAAGGGCAGATCGTGCGTTATCACAATCACGGTCAGTCCTTTTTTATTGAGCGACTTCAGTAGATTTGCGACATTCTGCGTATTCTCAGAGTCCAATGCGGCGGTGGGTTCATCAATAAGTAAAACACGTGGGTTGAGAATCAAAGCCCGTGCGATCGCAATGCGTTGTTGCTGACCACCGGAACACTCATTGGGAAATTGATCTTTTTGTTGAAGCAAGCCAAACTGTTCAAGCAGTTCCAATGCTTTGACCTTGGCTTCTTCTTTGCTCACATTGAAACGCAAACGATACGGAAGAACTAAATTATCGATGACGGATAAATGCATGAAGAGTTGATACTCTTGAAAAACGACGCCCAATTCTTGACTCAAAACAGGATTGCGTTTTCCTTTTAAGTAAGCAGATTGCCCTTCCACAAGATACGAACCTTGTTTAGGTTTAAGCAAGCCACTCAATATCTTCAAGAGTGTCGTTTTCCCACTTCCACTCAAGCCAAGAATACCAACGATTTCATTGGCTTGGACCGTAAAACTGACATCTCTTAAGACTAAGTCTTTAGCATATGCATAGCTTAATTGTTTTACCTCAATCATCATCGTTGCCTCAATAATTTCCGTTCAAGTCGCTTACTGATCTGCACAACGACCAAACTAAACATTAAATAGAATAAACCCGCGATCACCAAGGCATCGATTTTAAAGTCCTTGGTAACCAACTCTTTCGCATTTCTAAGCATTTCCCCAATCGCAATCGCCGCGAGTAAGGATGTATCCTTGACTAAAGTGATGGCCTCATTGATTAAAGGCAATAAGGTGTTTCGAAACATTTGGGGAAGAATGATGTGCCAAATGATCTCACGTTTCTTCAAGCCCAAGACCTCACCAGCTTGCCATTGTCCTAAAGGAATGATGGCTAAGCCACTTCTAAATATTTCTGTAAAATACGCTGCATAATTGATGATGAATGTGATTGACCCAGCAAACAAACGATTCATCCGCATTGGAATGATCAAGGGAATCGCATACATCGTGATGTACAGTTGTAACAATAAAGGTGTGCCACGAATGATCCAAGTAAAGATGGCTATGAATTTCCGGGAAGGTTTGACGATGTCCGCAAGCAATCCAAAGCCCATGCCAATTGGCAAAGCAAACACCATCGTGACAGCATAGACAAAGAGTGAAATTTTAAATCCTTCCACAATCGGTGGAAGGATCTCTAACCAATAAGTCATCGTTTTAATAAATCTTCGCCAAACCACTTCATTGAAATCTCAGTAGCCGTACCATCGGCTGCCATTTCATCAATGATCGCATCGACTTTATCGCGAAGCGCAACATCTTCCAATCTAAAGCCAATGCCATAGTTTTCAGAATTGAAGACCTCTGAAGCGACTTGATATTGATCCGCTTCTTTTGAGACTGCGTAACGAGCGAAGATTTCATCCGCAACGATCGCATCGATACCGCCAGCTTTGAGATCTAAAATCGCTTCAGTAATCGTTGTGTATTTAACCAATTCATCAATTGAAGCGAAGACATCATTGCCTTCAACTGCCGCTTGACCTGAACTTTGGAGTTCTACCCCAACCTTCTTTGTGCTTAGATCCGCAATCTTGTCAATTCCAGCATCTTTCAAACTGATGATCACGATACGATTGTCGAAATAAGGCTTCGAGAATAAAATTTCTTCTTCACGTTCAGGCGTGATGGTCAAACCATTCCAAATCATATCGATGTTCTTACCATTGAGCTCCAAGACTTTTGCGTCCCAATCAATGTATACGAATTCTGCTTCAACACCCAAACGTTGTGCAACTTCTTTGGCGATGTCGATATCGAAACCGGTGACTTCACCGTTTTCTTTGAATCCCATTGGTGGGTATTCCGTAAATCCAACGATCATCTTTCCATTGTCTTCAATGGTCTTTAAACTCAAATCCCCTTCGACTGGTGCTTGCGTACAAGCCACCAACATCATCATTGCGATGAAGAGTATTAATTTTTTCATTTCCTTGCTCCTTGAAACATGAACCTATCATACTTCATTACTTTATCATTGTAAAGTGTTAAAGTATATTTTTTAAAAAAAATTATTTCAAACGCTTGATAATGCGTTTATATCCACCAGAACCATACTGGATACAACGATTGACACGCGAAATGGTCGCACTGCTCATCTTGGTTTCCTTGACGATGTTCTCATAGGTTTCACCCGCTAATAAACGTTGGGCTACAGCCAAGCGATCATGCATGTCATTAAGTTCTTTGATCGTACAGAGATCCTCAAAGAACGCAGCGCAATCCGCCTTGGTTTCCAAGCTCAATATCGCTTCAAATAATTGATCATAATGTTTCTTATCCATAGTCAACCTCTTTTCATCATTTTAGTTTAATCCTTTAAGCAAGTAAAGTAGACTTTGTTATAATGAAGACATGAAACATCCAACCGTCGTCTACTGGGTCTCACGTGCGCTTCGCACCCATGATAATCAAGCCTTCTACCAAGCTCAACAAATCGCTTTGAATCAGAATGCGCAATTGATTGTTCTTTTCAACGCTTATCCAAAATTTCCTCATGCAAACCTTAGGAATATGGACTTCTTGCTTAAAGGTTTGGCTGAAATGAGTGATAAGTGTGCTAAGCTCAATATCCCCCTCTATTTCCGTGTTGGAAACATCATCGACCATCTTGAAGTCTTGAATCAATGCTTTGACATCCGACACATCATTACTGAAGTGCATGTGTTAAGACCCATCTTAGCTGTGCAAGCACTGGTTTCAAATTGGGCGTATAAACATGATATCCGCTTCTTAAAAGTAAGTACGGCCACTGTCGTACCCGTACAAGAAGCAAGTCCAAAACTTGAATTTGCCGCACGCACATTTAGACCTAAGATCTTGAAAAAATATAGAGAATACTTAAACAGTGATTACATACTTGTACATCATCCTCAGCAAATTGCCTTGGATGATCGTTTCAAAACATCTGATATTGAAATGTTTTATGCATCCAATCCTTTACCGAATTTAGCAATCTCTAAACTTGTTCCCGGTGAAGATGCGGCAATCAATCAATTAAAAACCTTCATTCAAAACGGTTTAGATCATTATGACCGTCGCAATCAAATTGATGCCAATGGTCAATCTTATTTATCTGCTTATCTACACTATGGCATGCTTTCACCCACAATGATGATTCGTGATGTCTTGAACACTCAGCATCCCAATGCGGAGCTTTTCATTGAAGAAGCCATGGTACGACGTGAATTGGCGGAGAATTACTGCTTCTATATGCCTATGTACGACAAACTTGAGGGAGCTTGGCCTTGGGCGATTGAAACACTCAAGAAACACGAACAGGATGAACGGCCTTATCTCTATACACGCGAAGTGTTAGAAAAAGCCCAAACACACGATGATTTATGGAATTTCTGTCAACGACAAGTTGTCGAAGAAGGTTATCTCCATTCCTATCTACGCATGTATTGGGCTAAGATGGTCTTACTTTGGACTAAGAATGCCGCAGAGGCAATCGACATCCTCGTCTATTTAAACGACACCTATATGCTGGATGGACGTGACCCCAACGGTTATACGGGTATCCTTTGGAGTGTCGCCGGTGTCCATGATCGACCTTGGTTCGACCGACCGGTCTTTGGACTCATCCGAACCATGGGCAAAGAAGGCTCCATCAAGAAAACAGGTATCAAACTCTAAAAGTGGACGTTTACTGAACTGCGTTTGATATCCTTAAGCGTAATGCAAGAGGTCATACGCATGCACTCTTTCAATTCTTGAATGAGTTTATCCGCATAAAGCGCAACGCCTTCACTTTGTCCACCAATGGACGCATGCGAGAATGGACGGCCTATAAGGACGCCATCCGCACCGAGTGCAAGTGCTTTGAAAACATCGGAACCACTTCTAAAACCCCCATCCACAAACACTTTACAACGACCCTTCACAAAGGTCGTTATTTTTTCGAGAACTTCGATCGTGGAAACACAATCATCCAAGACACGTCCACCATGATTGGACACAACGATCGCATCCACACCGGCATCCAATGCCGCTTGGGCATCTTCAAGGGTCAAGATTCCCTTCAAGATGAAGGGTACACCCAAATAAGCTTTGATCGCCTTAAGTTCCTCAACGGTTTTAAAACTCACAGGGACACCTTGTTTCTTAAGCAGAATCAAACCAGCCGCATCGATATCCATCGCAACTGCCAAAGGTGAACAGGCTTTGACTTCTTCAAGCTTTGGCATCAAGATATCCATTGTCCAAGGTTTGATGGTCATGATGGTTTGTTTATTCAAGTTTTGGTGAATCTTCAAAGGCATTTCGAACGCTTCACGATTGGCCCCATCACCTAAAAACACAGGCAATCCTTGTGATAGACATCCATCTGTTAAACCATTTAAATAAGTCAATTCATCCACGGAGCTTCCATAGTTGATTTTCACATTCGCAATCGGTGCAGCCATGATCGGCGCACTGATTACTTGACCAAAGAAATCAAATCGACTGTCCACTTCTTGGTCCTCGCGAATCAAACGCATGTTCAAGGTGACTTCCTTTAATTTGGCTACGTTTCTGACAAAGGTACTCCCAGTACCCTTTCCACCCGGTCCAGGTGTCCAACCACGACACACTTCCCCATTACAGGTCTTGCACATCTTACAGATGCTCATGTTCGCTCTGGCTTGGATTTTTACTTCTTCAAGTGTCTTCATTATTTGCTCCTTCAATGAAAGAAAGGTACTGGACCTTTCTTTTACTTTATTATTCTACTACAACTTTCGCTTTTCCGATAACCCCTGCTTTGAACAAGAAAGCAAAGAGACAGATCATCGCAAATGCAATACCAACAGGATAAGAGATAGATGTTGATAGTTTGAAGCCTTCTGGTGCTTGCAAGATGTAGGTCATCGAGACAGCACTCATGAAGGTTGCAGGAACCGTAGCGATCCAGTGATTGGATGCTTGTTTAATCAAGTACATGGCACCAGCCCACAACGCGATCATCGCTAAAGTTTGATTGGACCATGAGAAGTAACGCCATACGATATTGAAGTCGATGAGTGTCAACATGCCACCTACACCAAGTAGAGGAACTGCTAACAATAAACGACTCTTATTGGATTTTTGTTCTAAGCCAAACCAGTCTGCTAAGGTCAAACGAGCCGAACGGAACGCTGTATCACCAGAAGTGATTGGACAAGCGATAACCCCGACCATTGCCAAGACACCACCCACTGGACCTAAGAGTTTGAATGAAATATCATAGACAACACCTGCTTGACCACCGTATTCAGCCAAAGCCGTTGCCAAACCACCGGTAGCACCGTAGAACGATACACCTGCAGCTGCCCAAATCAAAGCGATGACACCTTCCGCAACCATGGCACCGTAGAAGATTTTACGGCCATCGCGTTCGGAAGTCATACAACGCGCCATCATTGGTGATTGTGTCGCATGGAAACCAGAAATAGCACCACACGCAACCGTAACGAACATCAATGGCCAAATTGGTAATTCAGCAGGATGAAGATTCGCCAATGTCAATTCCATCATTGGAACGCCTGTGAACAACATACCACCCGCAATGCCGAGAGCCATGATGATCAATGCAGCCCCGAACAATGGATAGATACGTCCAATCAAAGCATCGATTGGAAGAATCGTAGCCAAGAAGTAGTAAACCAAGACAATGATCAACCAGAAGTTACGATCCATGAAATCAGGCGTCAAACGAGCCAATAAGCCCGCTGGACCTGTCATGAAGACGGTACCAACCAAGACCAACAAAACAACGGAGAAGATACGCATGACCATCTTCATTTGAGGACCCAAGTAGATTCCAACGATTTCGGAAATACTTGCGCCTTTATGACGAATTGAGATCATACCGGACAAGAAATCATGAACAGCACCTGCAAAGATGGTACCAAACACGATCCATAAGAAGACGACGGGACCCCACAATGCACCCATGATCGCACCAAAGATCGGTCCAAGACCAGCAATATTCAACAACTGAACCAAGAAAATACGCCAAGGCTTCATTTCAACGAAGTCGACACCATCCGCAAGTTCTTTTGCAGGGGTTGGACGATCGTCCGGTTTGAAGACCTTTTCGACCAATTTACCGTAAGTCGCATAACCAACGATCAATAGGACGAGGGATATAAAGAATGTAATCATAACTATCCTCCTTTTAACGTTCACATTATAAAAAAGATGTTTTGACAACGCTTACATTTTGGATGAAATGTAAAAAAAACAGGATGAAATGCATGGTATCCTGTTTTAAAAATCAAAGATTTCTTTTAATAAACCAACTTTATTGCGACTGATGGGGATCACTTTTTGATTGAATCCGATCAATTTCATCCCATATCCATTATTGAACCATGGGATGAACTCATGCACCATATTCAAGTTGACGATATAACTCCTCTGAACGCGCATGAAGCCACAGTTCATCAAACGTTCTTCCAAGCGATCTAAACTCAAGTGCGTCGTATATTCCGCTTTTAATGTGTGCACGACAGAATGCCTCTCATACGCTGTCACATAGGCGATTTCCTGTAGATTCAACACTACAACCTTTTCATGCGTATTCACACTGATCTTATCGGTTGGACAACTCAAGAGCTCATTTTTAGGCTTGATGCGACACATGCGTTGCATGGCACGTGCAATGTCTTCACTCCGAAATGGTTTCATCACGTAATCCACGGCTTCGACACTGAAGGCATCCAATGCATACCGTTCAAACGCCGTCGCAAACACGATTGGAAACGCTCCACTTGGACGTGACATGATGGCTTGGGCAATTTCCATCCCCATTCCATCTGGTAACTGCATATCAATGAAAGCACCGTCCAAGTCAATTTCGCGCAGAATGCTCAAAGCACTCTCGACACTATCCGCTTCTAAAATCTGAACACTTTGATTCAGTTCTTTAATTAAAAATTTTAGTTCACTGCGAGCGATCCGCTCATCATCAACAATCAGCAATTTCATCGTGAACCTCTATTTCGGTATTTCCATTAGGATGCGTGTATGCTCAAATGGAACACTCTCAATCAATAAACCTTTATTATTGGGATACAAGCGTTGAAGCCGATGGTGCGTGTTGGCTAAACCAATCTTGTCTTGATCATGTCGGTTTTCATAGAGCTTGGCAATGATCTCCGCATCAATCCCATTCCCATCGTCCTCGACGATCACTTGATAGGTCTTTTTAAGTTCAACGACACGAATGGCAATGTTCAATCGATTCTTCATCCCATGTTTGATCGCATTCTCAACCAAAGGCTGAATGATGAAGTTCGGTACTTGGAAATGGAGATTTGGACTCACATCGATCACAACACCCAAACGATCTTCAAAACGCGCTTTTTCAATCTCAAGATAAGATAAAACATGTTCAATTTCTTCATGGATGTCCACTTTATCTTTATGTGTGGATAAGGTATTTCTAAAATACGAGGACATCGCCAGCAACAAACTGCGTGCACGTTCGGGATTCTCACGACAATAAGCACTGATGGTATTCAATGCATTAAATAAGAAATGCGGATTGATTTGGTACTGCAAAGCTTTAAGTTCAGCTTGTTCCAGTAGTTTACGTTGATAATCGATTTCAGCCAAAGCCAATTGCGTCGAGAAAAGACTCGCTAAACCTTGGATGAACTCAATATCCGTTTCTAATTTTTCTTTGAACTTGCGATCCAATAAACCAATCGTACCCATCGTCACCCCATTTTTAACTAAAGGTGCGATCATGATTCGTTTAAAATGACTCTCCATTCGATATGGCCGTAGCTCTTTCTCATGTAAGATCAAAATATCTTTCGTTGCGATACAATGTTTTAATGACTTATCAAACAAGGCTTTGAAACCCTTCATCTTATCCAGATGTTCACCTGCATCCGCAATAACTCTTTCCGTATTGGATATAAAGACCGCATTCACATCGGAGTTCGCTAAGATCAAACGCACCGTCTTTTGGACACTCTTTTCATCATCCAAACCTTTGCGTAAATAAGGTAGACACATCTCCGCTAAATCAAAAGCACGTTTAAGATGATAAGCACTGGTTTGATCCAAATTCTTTTGCACGGTATATAAACCTTCAATAAACACGACGACCCCAATCGAATTCATTACGATCATCGGTACCGCAATGATCTCCACCAAGGCCAACGCGTCCGCATAGGGCTTTGCGACAATCAGGATGATAATCATCTGCAACATCTCTGCTACGACTGTCGTCAAGAAAATCGTTGGATAGCGATGTTTCCCAGCACGCAGACGTTTATACATCATACCGCCTAAGATCCCTTCCGCTAAGGTCGAAATGGCACAAGCCAAGCCTGTGAAACCATTGATATCTATGAGATAACGATGACTTCCCGCCAACGCTCCGGCGATGAAACCGACCATGGGTCCTCCCAAGAAGCCCCCTGCGATGACACCGATGACACGCGTGTTTGCGATGGCGCCTTGAATACGGATACCGGTATGCGTTGCCAAGATGCCAATCGAGCCAAAAATCAAACCCAGAATGATTTTTTCTTTCAGCGTTTTTTCATGTTCAAAAACGGTTTTACGAAAAAACTTTAAGCGCGGTAAGATATAAGCGATGACCATGAGGATCGCGATGTTATTGATGATATTGCCAAAAATTTCGTTGAACATAGGATTACCTTCCACTAAGTATGATAGCACCCTTACCTTTTTCTTTCATTAAAAAAATCACGCTCTTTGACTTTACATTCCACATGTTCAAGTCAAACGTGATTTTTTAATTAATTTATTGATTATGCTTTCTTGATGTATCCGACAGCGAAGGCACCTTTTCCAGCATTGAGACCCACAATCGGTGAAATCGTCTCAATGTATTCAGGCTCTTTGCCAATGATTTTTACCAATGATGCTTTGAACTCAGTCAAATCATTTGGATCATCCGCATAGACCAAAGCATATCTTTCAATTCCAGTTGTCTCCATATCTTTCTTCACAACTTTCAAAATAGATTTGACTGCACTCTTTTGCGTCAATGACTTGAATGGAATGATTCCCTTGCCTTCTTCATCGATGGAGATAACCGGTTGAAGCTTAAGTTTTGATAAAACAAAACCCTGAACCTTCGATACCCTACCCCCTTTGAGCATGTATTTCAAATCCTTGACACTGACAAAGATGTTCAAGCGCGGAATCATGGATTCTACCTTGGAAACGATATCTTCAAATGACGCTCCCGCCGCTCTTAGTTTCAAGGCTTCATAAACCAATAAGCCCTCGGTGATTGAATTGGTCTTTGAGTCGATCATCGCGATCTTCTTATTCGTAAGATTCATCTTATTCACAACTTTTAAGATGTTCTGATATGTCCCACTCATCTTCTGTGAGACAAAGATCCCGATGACTTCATCGTAATGCGGTAAGACCTGATTCAAAATTCGCTCAATCGCAACAGGACTGGCTTGCGAAGAACTTGGGTTCAAACGATAATCGTCCATGTGTTTGTAGAAATCACTTGAACGCATTGTTAGTTTATCCATATATACATTGGAATCAATGATGATGTTCAAAGGTAAGACCACACAGTGATGATCATCTTTAAACTGTTGCGGAAGATCCGCAATCGAGTCTGTGATGATCGCCATACTTGCTTGTTTGGCATGAATCAAATGAGCCTGCATCCACATGTCATCCACCTTATGGGAAATGACCCGATGATCATGAACCAATTCGCTCATAATCTTATGCGGTTCATTGGTATGCACATGGATACTAATGTGTTCTCCATTTTGATTAACCACTAAGGAATCGCCATAATGATCCAAACGCTTGATTAAATCATCCTGTGAATACTGTGTTTGGATCAGATACTGTGCACAATAACGATGATCTCCGATATCCAGACTGGGTGTCATTTCGGTGATCAAATCCAAACGTGCCGCTGTAAATTCCAAATCTTCCAATGTTCCTGATTTTAGGAAACGAACGATGCCCTCCACAAAGAAATAAAAGGCCTGTGCACCTGCATCAACCACATTGTTGTCTCTTAACACTTTTAATTGATTTTTGGTGTTGTTTACCGCATCTTGCAAGGCATGAAGTGACTTCTCAAAAATCACATCATAATCCACATCCCATGCCCCTTCTAAAGCTTTAGTCCACTCCCGCATGACGGTTAGAATCGTTCCTTCTTTCGGATGTGCAACAGAATTCAGTGCTTGGTGAGCCGCTTGCTTGAAGCTCTCAACCAGCTCAATTGGGGATAATGTACTCTTCGTTTGGATCGAATCCGCCAAGCCGTTGAAATACTGCGCAAAAATCATGCCTGAATTACCATAGGCATTATCGATCGACAATTGTGCGATTTCAGCCATCGTTTGATGCGCATGGTCGAAACGTTGCGCCTGCGAAACGATTGAATTCATCGTCAACGCTAGATTGGTCCCCGTGTCCCCATCCGGAACAGGAAAAACATTGATGCGATTTAAGTTCTGTTCGTTGACGATGACATTCTTCGCTCCCGATACGATATAGGCATACAGTTCTTGTCCATTGATTTGTTTCATGGTGTGCTCCTAAAAGAAATTTGTAATGATCAAAAAAGAAATGACACTGACACTGGTCGACAAAGTCGTACCCCAAATCAAATCAATGATCGTAATGGTGATCGGCCAGTCACGAACCGTTGCCAAGTTGGTAAGATCATAGGTCGCGTAGGTAATGAATCCAAACAACATGGCTCGAATGAGAAGCTGTGAAAAATCACGATCCACTAAACTTGGCGCAATGACAAAATACAGAACACCAATGATAAAAATCACATAGAACACCAAAGCAGCCAACCAATTGACTTTTGGCGCCATCAAATAACCAAGATACTTAGAATAGATATTCTTAGCCACAAAGCCCAACCAAATCAAATCAATGCCCATGAATACAATAAACGTGATAACGAAATAAACAAGCCATTTCATCGTGTTTCCCCTTTTTGATTAATCCACTTAAGTAATCAACATTCAATGTATTTAGCTTAGCCAAAAGCACGTCTTTAAGCAATTGTTTTGCTTATTCATCAAGAGTACACCTTTTTACGGCGATACAAGAAATTATGATGCAATGACAACGAACACATCAAGCTGTTTTCTTTTAGCATAACGGAATAAAAGTGGTGATGCAAGAATTGAATTCATTGATGAACAGCTGTATACTAATGGCATGGCACAAATACTCAAAGAAGAATATCGTGAACGTATCTTAAACGCTTCACTCGCGGAATTTTTTAATTATGGCTATGAAGAAGCGTCGATGCGTAGAATCGCAGTTGATGCGAAGATGTCGGTAGGCAATCTATATCATTATTATCCCAATAAAGAAAAGTTGTTCAATGCCTTGGTTCAAGATACGATCGTTGCTTTCAATACGATCATTCTCAAACAATCGACATTTGAACTTAATGAAAAGGATCGTAATACTTGGTTCAAAGATCAAGTCAAGCAATTGACGCAAGGTCTGGTCGAGGTTTATTCGAAACACCAAACCGAGACTCTGATCCTTTTACGCTATTCTAAACTCAACGATCAAATCGCACAGTCCATCAAACATGTGATCGATGGCATCATCCTCCAGTGGTTCCCTGCAATCGAAGCTCAAAACAAACAAGTCGAGACACTGTGTACCATGTTGGCAGATGCGATTTTTGCGGGTCTTTCCCGTCTTTTCGAGGATGCTTATCAAAGTAAATTCGAAATCGATATCGATTGGACGTTAGAAACTTATTTAAACCTTTTCACCTTGATGTTAGAAGCGGGAGACACCATTTATGAAGCGAAATAAGTGGATCATCATCGCCTTGGCCTTGGGTTTGACTGCTTACTTTGTGTTTCTACGCCCACAGAAGGCAGAAACTGAAGTCGTGGAAGCTAAGAAAATCAGTGTCAAGGTAATGGCCATCAATACCCGTACCAATCAAGAAACCATGAATTTCATCGGCATCATTCAACCGAAAGACTTGAATCAGGCGACTTTCACAAGTGTTGGGACCATTGAAGAAATCTACGTTAAAGAAGGCGATACCGTCAAAAAGGATCAGGCTTTGGCAAAGATGGACAGCGAACAAGCTGAGATCAGTCGTGACAATGCGAATGAGTCTTTACGTTTGGCCAAAGCTCAACAAACAGAGGCAGAAGCGGATCTCAGGGTTGCGGAAGCCGAATATGATGCCGTCCTCAAAGAACGTGCAGCTCAAGATGTGGTGATTGAAGAGAAACGTGTGATCGCAGAGACGGAACGTGCAGAAGCGGACCAAGCTCAAATCGAATACGATCAAGCAGTTTTGGACTATGGTGAAAACAGTGCTGAAGCTGCTGCTGCTCTAACCCGTTTATCACAAGCCAATACCGAAGCAGCACAGGCTGAAGCAGATTATCGTTTAGAGCGCGATGTGGATTTTTCCTCAGAAATCGAAATAGCTCAGGCACGTAAAGATGGCGCCAACGCCAATCTAGAGGCTGCCAAGGCACAGGTCACCATCAGTCAAAACAATGTCGATGCGGCCAATGAAAACATCGAATCAAACATTTTAAGAAGCTCCATCAATGGTACCGTCGTTAAACTCGTATCCAAAGTCGGTGATATTGGTAGTCCCCTTGCCCCAACCGTTGTCGTCGCAAGTCATGAAATGGTCGTACACATCGGTGTCAGCCAAGGCAGTGTCAATGATATCAAGGCGAATCAAAAAACCTTTATCACAATTGATGAGGATGAATATGATGGTTCTGTCTTGGATGTGGCAAAACTCCCTGATACCAACAGTCGTACCTATCTGACGCGCATTAAATTCAATAACAGCAGTCAACTGAACATTGGTGAAACTGCGAGTGTGGCGATTGATGTCGGCCTACGCGATGGTGTTTGGTTGAATCTATCCACGATTTTGAATGATGGGGAAGACTATGTCTATATCATTCAAAACGATCGTGTCTCAAAACGAAAAATCACAATCCTTTCCGTTAATAATAATCAAGTTCTCGTATCCGGTTTAAATGTCAATGATCAGCTGGTCATTGAAGGTGGACGTTTTCTAAGCGTTGGTAGTGAAGTGAATATTACGGAGATTCTTCCGTATGAGTAAGCTCGTTAAAATTTTTCTCAAACAACGTCAAATCGTCATTTTTTCTCTAATTTTCGTTGTCATCTTTGGAATCTTCAGTTATATCCAAATTCCCAAACAGGAAAACCCCAATACAAACTTCCCCGCTGCGATGATCACGACGGTATATCCCGGTGCGACATCCAGTGAAGTTGAGACCATGATATCGCAGAAGATCGAGGATAGTCTTCAGTCCATTCAAGGCATCGAAACCTTGAATTCTTATTCTGTAAACAGTGCGTCCGTTGTGGTTGTCTTATTTGAAATCGATGTGGATGCGGAACGCTCACTCCAACAAGTCCGTGACTTGGTTGCCAATGTTCAAAAAGACCTGCCTCCGCTCGCGATGGAAAGTGAAGTCAAAACGGATTTAACCGATGTGCCACAATTCATTCTTTCCCTCTCCAACGATGCTTATCAAACGGATGATTTGGTCAACTATGCCAAGCGAATCAAAACCGCATTAGAACAAGTCGAAGAAGTCGTACGGATCGATATCGATGGTGTGACCAATAAAGAAGTCTTGGTCAATGTGAACATCGATGACCTTTATTTATATCGTGTTTCGATTGAAACGATCGTACAACTCTTACAAGCTCAAAACCTAACCATACCTTCGGGTTCCATCTCTTATGCGGATGAAACCATCAATGTTAAAACCCCTGCAACCTTTGAAAACCTTAGGGATATCGAAAACATCATCATCGGTGGTTCACAGGAACAAGTCGGTTTCGTTCGTTTGAAAGATGTGGCGAGTGTCACAATCATCAATGAGAATAAAATCAATTACCAACACAATGGTCAAAACGCTGTCCTCTTAACGGGTTATTTTGAACCCGGTACAAATGCGGTCTTGATTGGTCAAAAAGTAAGAACCATCTTAGATGAACTTAAACAAGATCTTCCATCGGACATTATCTTCAATGAAGTGGTTTTTTCACCTGAAGACATTGATGCCTCCATCAATGATTTCATCCTCAATCTTGCGGAAAGCATCGCATTGATCATCCTTGTCGTCATGATTGGTGTTCGTTTACGCAATGCATTGATTATCTCATTATCACTGCCTATATCGATCTTGATCACTTTCATCGTCATGTATCTACTCAAAATTGAGTTTCATTTCATATCCATCGCAGCTTTGATTATTTCATTGGGAATCCTTGTGGATAATGCGATCGTGGTCAGTGATGCGATACAAGTCCATGTGAATCAAGATGAACCGATTGAAGAAGCAATCATGGCTGCAATCAAAGAAACCGCCGCTCCCGTCTTCACATCGACCTTGACCACCATCGTCACCTTTGGGATTCTGTTGTTTGTGCCTGGGGTCATCGGTAAAACGGTCGCGACCATTCCAATCGTCATCATTTCGACACTTATCGCTTCTTACTTTGTGGCGATGTTGATTGTGCCTGTGTTTGCCTATTACTTCTTTACCAAAGAAAATGAAAAGCGCATCAATAAAACAAGCAATTCACCCATCCGTAAATTCTTTGATGACCTGCTTGCGCTTGGTCTCAAATACCCTAAAAGAACCCTCTTTGTATCCTTTTTAAGTCTTGGTGTATCCGCACTCTTGTTCACGCAATTGGGTATCAGTTTTTTTCCTTACTCCGATAAACCTGTCATATACATCAACCTCGAAGCTGAAACTTTGTCGATCCAAAAGACACAGAACGTTCACGATCAAGTTTATGCGATCCTCGAGGAATACGATGAAATCAAAGAAATCGTTTCTTCGGTTGGGACCAGTCTACCCAAGTTTTTCATCACGGTTCCCAATTCAAATCCAGGTGATGACAAAGCACAATTCTTACTCAATCTCGACTTATCCGACAGTCCTTTCAAAACCAATGAAGAATTTGGATTTGAGCTCCAACAACGTCTCGATCAGACGATTGCTGGGGCAAAACTGGAAGTCAAATACCTTGAATACGCAATGCCGACAGACGCTAAACTGGTTTTCACCTTAAGTGGTGAGGACATCGAATCGCTCTTTATGGCTTCTAATCAAATTAAAACGCTACTCGAAGAAATCGATGGTACCTATAACATTCGTGATAACAATGTCCCGAAAGAATATGAATATGTCGTAAACATCCATGAAGATATTCTCTCCACCAGCGGTATCTTAAAATACGATATCGTTAAACAGATCAACACCGCTTTAATGGGGACACGCCCTTCTAGCTTTAAAGCGGGTGGCCAAGAAATGGACATTCTGGTCAAAGGGGATATCGCTTCCTTGGATGATCTTTATCGACTCCCGATCCAATCTTCCGCCACGGAAACAACCATGCAGCTGTATCAATTGGCTTCTTTGGATCTTGAAGCGAATATTCCTTCGATTTATCGACACAATGGGCAACGGACAATCACTGTCCTATCTGATATCCGTCCAGGTTATTCCGCACCGCTGATTGAATTGACGTTTAGAAACAAGCTTGAGGAACTCATCTTGCCCGAAGGTGTTTCTGTTCGCTTTGATGGCGAGTTGACAAACATCTACCTCTTGATTCAAAATCTTGGGTACTCCGCATTGATCGCCATCTTAGTGATTTATATGATTCTATTGGTTCAATTTGAAAAAATGATCAAACCTTTAATCATCATGACCAGTATTCCACTCTCATTGACAGGCGTCTTTCTTGGCTTGTATCTCTTTGGCTCTGATATTCAAGCCATGGCATTGTTGGGTGCCGTTAGTTTGATTGGAATCGTCGTAAATAATGGCATTTTACTCATGGAAGTCATGGACGAAGGCTTAAGACAAGGTCAAACACTTTTAGAAGCGTGTCAGAATGCCGTGGATGCTCGATATCGACCCATCATGCTTACGACCATCACCACTTGTATTGGTTTGATTCCTTTGATCATTTCAAAAGATCCCATGACGGCTCCAATGGCTTTGGTTCTCTTCTTTGGACTATTGGTCTCAACCATTCTAACCATGGTTGTCGTCCCGAGCTTCTATTACATGGTCATGCAAGACAAAACAAAAGGAGCCTAAGCTCCTCATGATATTTTGAATTAAGCCTTTAATGCATAACCGATTTCAAATGCTTTGATATTCAACTCGGTGAGGGATTCATTCTTCTTGCCGAGTTTTTTAATGATGGCTTCAATGCCATCTTCAGGACTAAACATGGGCATGGTTTTCAATATAGCCCCAAAAGCAGCCATGTTCGCAACCTTGAGTTCATTCAAATCTTGAGCGATCTGATTGAAGTCGATTGGAATCAAGGTTCCTTTGAAATCACTGGGCACATGCTTAACCAGTGATGCGTTGCTAACGATCACCGCATCCTCAGCGCATCTTGGTAAGAACTTATCCAAAGCTGGTTGATTCATCGCCAAAAGATGGGTGATGCCTTCGGCAATCAAAGGTGAACTTACTTCTTTCTCATCAATCACCACATGACAGTTCGCTGTCCCGCCCCGCATTTCAGGCCCATACGATGGCATCCAACTCACAGCCAAATCTTTATCCATCGCTAAGATCGCAATCAGTTGACCGACAGTCAAGACACCTTGACCCCCAAAACCCGCTGATACACATTTGATTGTTTTCATCTTAGACTCCTTTATCCTTATACACACCTAAAGGAAAATACGTTGCCATTTCATTCTTGATGTATTGCAAAGCATCATTTGGACTCAAACCCCAACCGATATTACAGGAAGACAATACTTCAATCATACTGAAACCCTTATTTTCAACTTGGTATTGGAAAGCTTTCTTGATGGCCTTCTTCGCTTTGCGCACACTGAGTGGATCTGCCGTCATGACACGTTCGATATAAGCCGCACCAGGAATAGTCGCCATCAACTCAGACATCTTGATGGGTTCACCCGTCATTGCCACATCACGGCCTCGTGGTGAAGTCGTGGTGACTTGGTTTGGTAAAGTCGTTGGGGCCATTTGACCGCCTGTCATACCATAAATCGCNNTTCTCAGGATGAACCCGTTTGACACCTGTCGCTACCGCTGGAGCACGTCCATGAGCAGCCTGAATCGCATCACAATTGAAGTATTCATAGCTCATAACGGAACACCCTACAGATGCAATCGCAACACTACGATCCAAGAGATCCAATTCTTCTAAACACTCCGCAACCAAACGATGAATGATCCCATGCGTACATCCAGGACAATAACTGAATGGCGCATCGGTCAAACCCTTGGTTTTTTTAAATACGACGGTCATCTTAGCGTCCTCCACAATGTTCTTTAACCGCATTGACAAGCTCTTTCGGTTCAAAGACCATTCCTCCAGCACGACCATAAAAGTGTACCGGCACACTACCTTCCAAACTCAAACGTACATCTTGAATCATTTGACCCATGGATAACTCTGCACATAAGACAAATTTTTTACCCTGTGCCGCTTCTTTCAAAGCTTTATAAGGAAATGGATACAGTGTCTTAGGTCTGAACAAACAGGCATGAATGCCTTCAGCTTTTAGATTCTCAATCGCAGCCTTGACGATGCGTGAAGGTGTCCCATAAGCCACAAACATCACTTCCGCATTCTCATCATGACTGAGTTCATATTCCACTTCTTTTAGCTCAATCAAATCATATTTCGCTCTTAGATCCAGATTATGTTTTTCCAACTCCACTGGATTCAGAAACAAGGAATTCACCACATTGCGATGCCCTCTGGATAGATTGCCATCACTTGCCCATGGTTTCTCAATCAAAGGCAGTGGTTCCGTATTGATTTCAACCGGCTCCATCATTTGACCGATGACGCCATCTGCCAAGACAATGACAGGATTACGATAGGTATCCGCTAAATAGAAGGCTCTGCGAACCATTTCCGTGGCTTCTTGAACCCCATTCGGTGCTAAGACAATGACTTTATAGTCCCCATTACCTCCACCCCGTGTGGCTTGATTATAGTCCCCTTGAGCTGGTAGAATACCACCCAAACCTGGCCCCCCACGACTGACACTGACAATGACCGCAGGAAGTTCTGCCCCTGCACAATAGGATATACCTTCTTGCTTAAGTGCCAAACCCGGTGATGACGATGAAGTCATCGCACGCGCACCTGCAGCCGAAGCCCCATAGACCATATTGATCGCAGCCAACTCGCTTTCAGCTTGGACAAAAGCACCCTTATCCGGCATGTATTTCGACATGTATTCAATCAATTCATTCTGCGGCGTGATGGGATAACCAAAGAAAGCGTTACATCCGGCCGCAATCGCTGCTTGAGCAATCGCTTCATTGCCCTTCATCAGTACTTTACTCATACATCCAACCTCTTGACCGTAATCACGGTATCGGGACACATCGTCGCACAATTCGTACATGCGATGCATTTACTCATATCAAAACAATACGCTGGATTATAACCCACCGCATTCACACGGGTGGTATCCAAAGCCAAGATATGCACCGGACACGCTTGCACACATAGGCTGCAGCCCTTGCAACGATCCGTATTAAACAGTACTTCACCTCTCATAAGGTCTCCTTTATCATCCATGTCTGCCTTAACAACAATTCTTCATAAACCATCGCCTTGCTTATCTTCTCTTGAAGGTAGGCGAAGCGTTTGGTCAGAATCGTCGCAATCAATGGAACATTCCATAGTTCACATAAGGCTAAACATTCTTGATGTGCTTCTAATAATAGTTCTTCGGTCGTCTCATCCAATAGATGCGAATTATTGATGATGCCCGCAAGCGGAATCCCGAGAAAACGACTGAATGTATCCATCGTCTCAAGTACCGCATCACCCCATGCATCACTGCGATATTTATTCACGACCAAGTAAAGCTTCGTCGTTTTTAAATCCTCTTTAAAACCAGCTAAGGGTCTTAGACCATGTGCACTGCCAGCACAATCGATGATCAAGGGCAATTGCCCATGAAGCGCAGGACCCAAATCACCACTCAATGCCGGAAAATCCTGATTGGTATGGTTTTTAATGGAGGTACCAATGATCTTAATGCCCCTTTCTTCAAACCATGACGTCAATGCACGCGGTCTGAAGTAGGGATTGATCACATCGATATCCGCCAAGACACAGGGCGCATTGCGCAGTGCCCATTGACAGGCAAACTCACTTTTGCCCACCCCATAAGCACCACTGATGATCAATACCTCAGTCATTCGGAATATGGATCGAGTTGATGTTGCGCATCATCTCAATACGACGCTCAGCCATCCGATCTGCGACCAAATAGGTCGGTGTATTCGTTGTTTGAGATTCCACAATGATCTCACGGACGCGATCATAAATCTGATCGATGGCGCGCATGGAAGCCTCTTTGTTATACCCGATTTTCTCTTGATAAACATTGATTAAACCACCTGCGTTAATGACATAATCCGGCGCATAGATCAAACCCATTTCATGGAGCTTCGTCCCATGGATTTGACTATCACTCAAAACATTGTTGGCAGCACCCGCAATGATCTTTGCTTTCAAACGACTCAAAGTATCATCATTGATGACTGCGCCTAATGCACATGGTGAGAAGACATCACAATCCACATCATAGATTTCTTGTGGTGAAACAACTTTCGCCCCGGTTTTTTCCTGAACACGTTTGACACTTTCTTCATCGATATCCGCAATGGTCAAAATCGCACCCTCTTCGTGGAGTAGATCACACAGCGCTGCCCCGACATGCCCAACACCCGAAACCGCAACACAAACACCTTCTAATTTAGACGTTCCCATGGTTTCCTTTAAGCACGCCTTGATTCCCTTATAAACACCATACGCTGTAAAAGGTGATGGATCTCCCGATGTTGTTGGTAAACCCAAGACATGATCTGTTTCCATACGTACCAAACTCATATCATCCGGTGTCGTCCCAACATCTTCAGCTGTGATGTAACGTCCACCCAAGGACTCGACATAACGACCGAAAGCTCTCCAGAATGCTTCACGACGAACGGTATCCTTACGCAATTGTTTCGAATTCCCAATGATGACCGCTTTGCCACCGCCAAGATTCAAACCAGCACATGCAGCTTTCTTCGTCATTCCACGCGCCAAACGCATGACATCATAAACCGCATCTTCTTCTGTTTCATATTCCCAAACACGGGTTCCACCTAAAGCAGGTCCCAAAGTTGTGTTGTGGATACAGATGATTCCTTTAAGTCCAGAATAGCGGTCATGCATGTAAATGACTTGTTCATACCCATACTTCTGCATGTAATCAAATTTATTCATTGTGTTTTTTCCTCCAAAAGAAAAGCCGCCCTTAGTTACCCTAAAAAACGACTGTCAGACAGATTGCTTTGCTTGTGATGTGTGACAATCATGAGCATAACGATTCAACGACCTTTCTACTGATACTTAAAGTATATCAAATCTCACAATTATTGAAAGCGTTTTCACGTGAAATTTTAGTAAAATCCAAGTTCTTCCTCACCCGTAACGAAACGCACGGCAGCACTGGCCAAAGCAAAGAGTTCATCTTCACCTGGATACACACTTACATTCTGAATCCATGTCAACTTATCGATGATTCTTTTAACGAACGCTTGATTATACGCCAATCCACCTGTAATTAGGATCTGATCGACTTTACCCTCCAAGACCGCAGCCATCATACCGACTTCTTTTGTAATTTGATAGATCATGGCTTCAATCACCTGTTTCGCATAAGCATCTGTTTCTGCCATTTTCAAAGCATCCATCATGCTGTTGGTTCCTAAGTGCGAAATTAGTCCTGATTTACCACCCAACATCCGTTTGATGGCAGGAATGTCTTGCATCTGTTCCACCAAATCCAAAACCATGAAATTACTGAGTGCCCCAGCGCGCTCTGGTGAGAATGGTCCCTCTCCATCCAAAGCGTTGGTGACATCCACTACTTTTCCTAAACGATGCGCACCGACTGAAAATCCACCCCCCAAGTGACAAACAATCAAGTTAAGTTCATTGACATTTTTGTTGATCGATTTGGCATACTCCAAGGCAATCTGTTTTTGATTCAAGGCATGAAACAAGGATCTTCGATGAACGCCCTTCAAACCTGTGAAGCGCGCCACATCCTGCAATTCATCCGTAATTGGCGCATTGGCAAAAATCGCTGGCTTATGATAAGTCTTGGACCACCGACGTCCAATGACCATTCCGATACTCGATGAATGCGCACCATACTTATCCACCATGACCTCTTCCACGATTTCATCCGTAACCTCATAGATGCCACTCGGTAAAGGTTTGACCAAACCACCACGAACACAAAAGACATCCATTTCATCCAATCGGTATTGATGTTCATCTAACCAAGTTTCAACACAAGCTTGTCTGAAGTCAACCTGTTCGATGATGCGTTTAAAGGGTTTCAGTTCTTCTGCAGAATGACGTAAGGTAAATTCATCCAAGCATGCAAGATTTTCATAAACAGCGCCTTTGGAAGATGTGGAACCTAAATTTAGAATGATGATTCTAGCCATGGTGTTGTCCTTTCAATAAATGCGCCAATAGAATGGAATGATACTTATCTTCAGCTTTATCCGCCCGTGACGTCAAAATGATCGGTGCACTTGCCCCCATGACCACGCCAGCTGTCTCACCATACGCCAAGAATGTGATGGCTTTAAACAGCACATTACCAGCTTCGATGTTAGGGACAATCAACACATCTGCCTGTCCCGCATTGGGATGCGTGACACCCTTGTGATGAGCTGCTTCTTCATCCACCGCATTATCCAAAGCAAAAGGTCCGTCGACCTGACATCCAACAATTTCACCGCGTTTTGCCATGGCAGAGAGCTCCGCCGCATCGACACTGGATTGCATTCTTGGATTCACTTTTTCGACCGCAGACAAAACGGCTACTTTCGGATCCTCCAAGCCTAAGGCATGGGCAACTTCAACACAGTTCTCGATGATGGCCTTCTTGACCATCAAATCTGGCGCAATATTCATGGCCGCATCGGATATAAGGTAAATATGATCACGTTTAGGCACATACGCCACCGTCACATGCGATAACACACTTGCTTTACGAATACCCCACTCTTTATTCAAGACCGCTTTCAAGAAGACACTGGTATCCACCAAACCCTTCATCAAGAGTTCTGCTTCACCCACATGCACTGCTTGAACTGCGGATGAACATGCTTCTTCTGCAGTTTCACAATGAAAGATCTGGAGTTTGAAGCTAAGCTTCAAATCATTCAATATTACTTCAATCTTAGCCTTATCCCCATATAGGTATGCTTCAATCCACCCTTCTTCTGCGGCTTGCGAAAGAGCAGTTAAAACAGCCTCATCTTCTGCACATGCCACCGCAACACGTATACAATGCGACATTGTCAATTTCGACTTCAAATAATGATCGAGTTTCATAGTTAATCACCTTTGCCTCCATTATACGCAAGCCTCACTTGCTTAAACAAGAGCTTGGGCATAATCGTTTCAATGTTCATTCAGCTATGCTATATTTTACTTACTAAAGGAAAGTATTATGAAAAACTATCATTCAAATGACATCCCTCACATAAAAAATGTACAACTCAAAGTATCCAGTTTAAAACAATCTTTGGATTTCTATACCAAAGTCCTAGGTTTAAGTATCTTGAACCAAAGCACGACTGAAGCCAGCCTCGGTAATGCCAAGGGTGAATGTTTGATCGATTTGATTGAACTCAAGGATGCAGGTCCTCGTCCCCAACGCTTTGCAGGCTTGTATCATGTGGCTCTTTTGGTCCCAAATCGAAGTGCCTTAGCTAAACTTGTCCAACATTTCATCGATCATAAAATCCCCGTTCAAGGCGCAAGTGATCATGGCATATCCGAAGCGATCTATCTTGCGGATCCCGATGGCAATGGTATTGAGATCGCATCGGATACACCCGATGATACATGGCCATGGATCAATGGCAAACTGGATATTCTTGGTAAAAACGGACCCATGGATATCGATGCAGTGCTTGCCAGTAAGAATAAAGATGAAGTTTTCGAGAAAATGGAAGCAGAAACCATTGTTGGTCATCTGCATCTTCATACCTCAGAACTTGAGAAGTCAAAACAATTCTACACGGAGATCTTAGGCATGGATGTGGTGATCGATCTTCCAAATTCCGCCTTATTCATGTCCTATGCAGGTTATCACCATCACATTGCCTTGAACCTCTGGAATGGTAGAAACGTCCCACAAACCCCTGTAAATGCTCCTGGTCTTGCATTGGCTCGCCTTCAAGTCCCATCACTTGAATTCTTGCGTGAAATCGAAGATAAACTAATCAAACATCAGTACTCCTACACAAAAAAGGACCAAGCACTCTTCGTACTTGATCCTTCTGGTAATCCATTTAAATTGGAATCCTGACCTCAGCAATGAGGTTTTTTAATCGATGAAAAAGACGCACTGAGCGTCTTCTTCTTGCAAGGTTATTTCGCTGCGTTGGCTCCGGCAATCTTTCCGTAGACAACATCATCTAATGTGTTATTTCCCGCAACACGTCCATCACCGTATAATCCACCGATGACTTCACCTGCTGCAAATAAGCCTTTGATTACATTCCCATCACGATCAATGACTTGTGCATTGGCATTAATTTCAACACCACCCATCGAATAATGATTGGAAGGTTTTGTTACAACAGCCTGATATGGTGCTTCAATCAAACTTCCTAAAACTTTGCGTCCAAATGGATCGATGCCATTGTTATACTCTTCAACGGTCTTAGCTAAAACAGTTGGATCTAAACCAATCAAAGCTGCCAAGCCTTCGATGGTATCCGCTTGAACACCTTTACCTTTTTCAAAGTACTTTTTACCGTCGGGTGTATTCAAGACACGGTTATCAAAAATGACATATGCACTGTGCTCAGCAGTTTTTAGAATTTCCGAAGCCAACGCTTTAGGCGCTAATGTCTCATCCACAAAACGTTGAGCTTGTTGGTTTACGATAATACCCGATACATCTTCAGAGTTCACGATACGTTCGTTATACCAGTCGCCATTCAATGATAATGGTCGCACTTGCATGTATTCCATATCGACTAAGTTTGCGTTAACAGCCAAAGCCATTGTGATACCATCTCCGGTTGCACTTGGCGTTGTCATTTCCGTATTGATGTCTTTATACTTTGCATTGTAGAAAGCCATCATTTCAGGATTATTGTTCATGCCACCCGTTGCCAAGACAAGTGCTTTTGCTTGAATAGCATATGCACCTTCAGGTCCTTCAACTTTGGCACCTGTTACTGCTCCATTTTCATATACGAATTCCAGAGCTTTTGTTTTTGTACGAATTTCGAGATTTTTAAGTTGATTTGCCTTATTAAGTAAGACGCCTACCAATTGTGACCCATAATGGCCTTCGACAGGAACCAACCAGAAAGCATCCTTTTCCGAACGAACTTTCAACTTCAAACCTAAATCACTTAACCATTGAACTGCACTCGCACTTTCATCAACTAAGATTTGAACCAATTCAGGATTGGCAAGATTCTTACCTGTTTCCATCGTACGCTTGAAATGATCTTCTTTTGTAAAACTTATACCTGATTCTAGATGTAAGTAAGTATCCGAAGCTGTCATACCTGTTGCCGAAATGATGGTATTACCACCTACAGCACTCATTTTTTCAACGAGGATAACGTTTTTACCTGCTTCAGCAGCTGTAATAGCCGCTACCAAACCTGCACCACCACCACCAATGATAAGAACATCCGTTTTTGTAAGCTTAGGTCCTGTCGAACATGCGGCTAACGAAACTGCTAAGACTGCAATTAAGAATAACTTTATTGATTTCATGGTTTATTTCGCTTTCGACAAAGCTGCTTCAGCAGCTTTTAGTATCGCTTCGGATGTTACAGTAACACCTGCGATGACATCAACACCTTCGATGCTTTGATTCTTCAAAATAGCGGCTGGAATCTCTTGAATCGCTGGGTCCGAAATGCCCGGTGTTTCTGTATGACTCACCACTTCAAATGCTTTGATTTTATCTTTACTGATCGTCAGCTCAATCGTGACGGGTCCATATTTACCTTCTGCACTGCCTTCATATTGTCCATCTTTATAGACTGATGCACTGGAACATCCTGTTAAAACCACTGCCAATAACACTGCTAGCCATCCAAATCGTTTCATGTGTATTCTCCTTACACATCGATTTTAAACTTTGTGATATTTTTTACAATTGAGTTTTGCCCTTAAAAAAAAGGACATTTGTCCTTACTTAACATGTTGTTGATAATACAAAACGGCTTCAGTACGATTTTTAACACCAATCTTTTCATAAATGACGCTAAGATAGTTCCGAATTGTCTTTTCTGACATGAACATTTGATTGGCGATATCTTGATTAGAGAGCCCTGAGGAAAGGTGCTTTAGAATCCTGCACTCATTATCATTCAAAACTCGCTGTATCTCATCTTTTCGCTTAACATAACAAACCATCTTATGCAAAATTGCTTCATCATAATAGGTCGATCCTACCAACACTGCTTGAATGGCATCTAAGATACGCCGAGGATCAGAGGTTTTCAATAAAATGCCTTCTACCCCCGATTGCACACATTGATAGATAATACGATCATCTTCAAATGCAGTAAGAATCAAGATGGCTGGACGATGTTCGAATGATTCTAAAGCATGAATCACATCCATTGCATTCCCGTCTTGTAGTTGATAATCCAAGAGCACACCATTATATCTTGTTACAGCCATGGCTTTCAGTGCATCTTTCACGCTACTTGCTTCCTGAATTTGCGCTTCTGGAAAAGTTAATTGAATGCGCGTGCGCAAACCTTCACGAACGATCGAATGATCATCCACGATTAAAATGTTCATCATAGATTAGTCCTTTCCAAGGAACACGCAAATCTAATCGCGTTTTTCCTATTGTATTCCAATGATAGGTGCCTAGACACATTTCAATCCGATTTTTGATGCTGTTAAGTCCAAAATGTTGACTTTGATCAACTTCATCTAATTTAAATCCATGACCATTGTCCAGCAGTGTAATATTCATTGCTTCAGGATCTCCAATGATCGTACATTCAAAACGCGTGGCTTTCGCATGTTTTTTCGTATTTATCAAGAATTCTTTAATGATATACAGAAGATGATTCATCGCTTGTGAATCAATGGGTTGAGTATAAATCATAGGTACATCAAAATTAAAATCTACTCGCAAAGCAGAATCAATGTCTGTCGAGAAAATATGCTCAAGTTCTGATTTGAACTCACTGAGATCGACACTTCGAATAACGGGTGATTTGAGAAACGACCGTATGTCCTCCATCGAAAGTTGAATATTTGCATGAAGTGTGTGCAGAATATCAGGATCGACACCCTTGGATTCAAGATTTGTGACGGATAAGTTAGCCACAAAGAGATGCTGCAAAACCACATCATGGAGTTGGCTACCTAATTTACGTCTTTCAACACGACTGACCTGTTGTTGAAATAGGCGTTTCTCATGCAGTCTCTGTTGACGTTCATATGTAAACATAAAAACAAATAAGCTCAACGCAATCCCCAGTGCAAATAAGATTCTAAACATTTCTATTGGCAGACCAAATTGATGAATGAAAGCATCACGATTGATGAAACGTGCAGGAAAGAAATCAAATGCTTCTCCAACCAAGCCGGTCGAAAGTGTGTAAAGAAAAAACACAAGCGCAAGAATCTGCAGGATACGCGATAGTGTATTGAGTTTTGCGATGCGTAATTCACGTTGATAAAACAACAATGCAAAGGTCGCAAAGATACCAGCAGGTAAGGCAGTGACATAGCGTGTAAACAATATCAAACCCTCTCGTATCAATTGGACATCAAATGCATAATCTGCCATCACAAACAAAACGCCCATCCACCAAAGTCCATAAAAAAGCGTCAAAATTGAAATAAATATGCGTGTAAATTTCCGTATTGTTGGGATGAGATAAAAGGCAAATAACGAAAGGAAGTAGAAAGAACTTCCATATAAGAATAAGATTGTGATCGATAGTTGAGCATTATATTCTCTGAACATTGGAATCCGGTTGAACATGATGAGCCATTCCGCAAAACCATGAATCAAACCAAAAAAACCGAGATGCAACAAACTTCTTCTAAATGGAAAGTCCATATGTTTGTGGAATAGAAAAAAACAACTCAAACCCATCGAGAAAAATGCTAAACCATAAATAAAATACAGTACGACCAATTGCATTGAATCCATATGCAACACTTTATCCGTTTCTTTTCTTTACGTCAATCAAAGTCATATAAAAAGAAAAAATGCGAATTTAGTTCGTATATTAAATTACTTGATTTTAGCTTGATGGAATGGTAGAAATGTCCCACAAACCCCTGTAAATGCTCCTGGTCTTGCATTGGCTCGCCTTCAAGTCCCATCACTTGAATTCTTGCGTGAAATCGAAGATAAACTAATCAAACATCAGTACTCCTACACAAAAAAGGACCAAGCATTCTTCGTACTTGATCCTTCTGGTAATCCATTCGAACTTAACATTTAAGCTCAGCAATGAGCTTATTTTATGCGTGCGTTCTCGGTCGCTTGTTCAACTGCCGCGATGATCGCATCACGTGTGTAGCTCGAACCTGTAAAAACATCCACATCATCTGTGCCTTGATTTTCTACAATCTGTTCAGGCAACGCATCTAAAACAGCTTGAGCGATATCCGGGGTTTCTTCTTGAGCCGTAACCACAACTTCAGTGATTTTGTCGTTTACAAACGTCACAGTTACAGCGACTGGACCCTTCTTGCCCTCACCAACGCCTTCAAACGTCCCATCATGATAGATTTGGGGCGTTTTTGCACATGCGGATAATACGAATACGATCAAAAGCATTAAACTCATGATCTTCTTCATGGATAGCCTCCTCACATTATGAGTGATATATTTCACGTTAGCACAGCTAGGCAATGTTTGCATTAAAAGTGCATAGAAAAGGTAAGCGATGGCTTACCTTACTGAATTATTTAATTTTAGCTTGTTCGATTGCTTGTTCAACAGCTGTGACGATCGCATCGCGTGTATAGGTTGCGCCTGCGAAGGTATCGACACCTTCAGCACCTTGAAGCTCAACAATCTGAGCTGGTAAGTTTTCAAATACGACTGTCGCGATATCTGGCGTTTCTTCTTGAGCTGTGACTTCGACGGTTGTGATCTTATCGTTTTCAAATGTTACAGCGACAACGACAGGTCCCTTCTTCCCTTCACCGGTTCCTTCATAGGTTCCGTTATTGTACACTTTTGGTGCGCTTGAACATCCTGCTAGGACTAAGACAAGCAAAAGTGCTGCACTCATCATCTTCTTCATTAATTACCTCCTCACATATTAATGTGACATACATCACATTATCATAATTTAACTGGAAATGCAAACATAAATAAAAGACAAGTCGCAACTTGTCTTAAATGTATTTCTTACACCAGTTCTCGATTTCCTCAAGACCAGATTTATTCAGGGATGAGAAGAGAATCACATCCTGTTTATACGTTTCACTTAATTCTTTTTTGATGGCTAATCGCTTCGAATGGTTCAACTTATCCGACTTGGTTGCGACGATCAAGAGTGGTAATTTTTTAGACTCCACAAATTCACGCATATCCTCATCATCTTCCGTCAAACCATGGCGGCAATCGATGACCAACATGACCCCATTGACCTTACGAAGTTCAAAGTAGTCATCCATCATTTTTCCATATTGGATCATTTCAGAACGTGAACGTTGAGCATAACCATAACCTGGCACATCCACCAACATCAAACGTTCTTGAATCTGATAGAAATTGATGTATCGGGTCTTCCCTGGACGCTTACCCACGTAAGCTAAGGCTTTCTGATGGGTCAAGGCATTGATCAAAGAGCTCTTACCCACATTGCTTCGTCCAGCCATTACAAATTCTGGGAAGCTTGTCTCGGGAAATTGTTTCTTTTCAACGGCTGTCGTCAGAAATTCGGCTGTGACAAAGAGATTCATTCGTGCACCAAAGCTTCCTTAAGAACTTGTTCCATGGACTCAACAGGCACAAAGGTAATCGCATCTTTGACGATCTTTGGTAGATCATCCATATCCTTCATATTCAGCTTAGGGATTAGAATCTTGGTGATGCCCACACGATGCGCAGCTAAGGATTTCTCCTTCAAGCCACCAATCGGCAAGACATTCCCACGCAAGGTCACTTCACCGGTCATCGCCAAGTCAGAATAGACTTCACGATGCGTCAATGCGGAAACCAAAGCGGTTGTCAAAGTGATCCCGGCACTTGGACCATCCTTAGGCACGGCACCTTCCGGTACGTGGATATGGATGTCATTGCCTTCAAAGAACTTCGGATCGATGTTGTATTTCTTCGCATTGGATTTGACATAACCCAAAGCGATTTCAGTGGATTCTTTCATGACGCTGCCCAATTGACCGGTCACGATCAAACGTCCCTTGCCTTCGAAGGTGGTGACTTCAACCGGAAGCACATCGCCCCCAAAGGAGGTATAGGCCAAACCGGTTACGACACCGACTTGGTTGTCTTTTTCTTTCTTACCGTATTCAAAGATTTCTTTGCCCATCCACTCCATCATCAACTTATCAGTGACTGTGATGGATTTCTTGCCATCTTTTAGGATCGCTAAGACCGATTTACGGCAGAGGTTCGCAATATGACGTTCCAGCTGACGGACACCCGCTTCACGCGTATAGTTACGAATGATGTGCAAGATGACCTTATCGGCAATATTGAATTGTTTTGGTTTCAAACCATTCAATGCGGCTTGTTTAGGAATCAAGTGCGCCGTTGCGATGTTCACCTTTTCATCTTCAGTGTAAGAAGACAAATTGATGATTTCCAAACGGTCACGCAAAGCAGCTGGAATGTCTTCCAAGTAGTTGGCCGTTGCGATGAACATGACTTTACTCAAGTCATACGCTTCTTCCAAATAGTGATCGGAAAACATTGCGTTTTGCTCAGGATCCAATACCTCCAGCATGGCAGAACTTGGATCACCCTTGTAATCACTCGCCATCTTATCGATTTCATCAATCAAGAAGACAGGATTGACCACAGCAGCTTTTTTCATCGATTGAATGATACGACCTGGTAAAGAACCCAAGTAGGTACGACGGTGACCACGGATTTCCGCTTCATCCCGTACACCACCTAAGGAGGCCTTAACAAAGTTACGATTCAAGGCATTGGCAATGGATTTCGCCAAGGAGGTCTTACCGACCCCCGGAGGGCCAACTAAACAGAGGATCGGTGCATTCAAACTCTTGGTCATGGTTTTAACAGCCAAGTACTCCATGATGCGATCTTTGACTTTTTCAAGTCCAAAGTGATCTTTATCCAATACGGCACGAACGGCAACCAAATCTTCATTGTCTTGGGACTCTTGCCACCAAGGCACATTGAGCAACCAGTCCAAATAGGTGCGAATGACACCACTCTCGCCGGATGAACTTGGAAGCATTTCATAACGCTGTATTTCTTCCAATGCTTTTTTCTTAATGTTTTCTGGATATGGATTGTCTTCGACCAATCGACGTAGGCTTTCCATATCATCGGTTGAATTTGGCACATCGCCCAATTCTTCTTTGATTGCACGAAGCTTCTCACGCAAGTAGTACTCACGTTGATTTTCTTCGATGCGTTCACGAACTTTCTCATTGATGCCTTGTTCGATGTTGGTCAATTCCTTCTCTTTTTTGAGATTTGAAATGATCATCAATAAACGTTGGTTGAGCACCAATTCTTCGAGTAATGCTTGGCGTTCATCCAAATTCATGGGGAAGTATTGCGCTACTTGATCCGCTAAGGTGACAGCACTGACACCCTTGGTCAATTGACTGAACACTTCAGGTGGGAACGATTGACCGATGTTGGTGATTTGTTCCAAACCTTTGGCGATTTGACGCACCAAAGCCATTTCTTCCAAGCTGTCGCCGACGATGTCTTCTTCAGGTTTGATGGTTGCGAACAACATACGTTCATCATCACTGAGACGAATCACGCTGGCACGTTGCACACCACTGAAGGTGACACGAAGGAAACCTTCTTTCTTCTTCATGGATTTGATCTTACACAAAGTTCCCATGGCAAAGAGATCATTCATTTTAGGATCGTCAACTAAGACATCCTTTTGACTTACGATAAATACTTGACCATCGAAGTAAGCCATCGCTTCTTCAACAGCACTGATACTTTTATCCCGTCCGACTTCGATCATGACATCTTGACCTGGGAAGATCAGTACGCCACGCGTTGCGATGACAGGCACATTTAATTCTAGTTTCTCCATCTTAACCTCCTTATGAAGGAATAAGACGCTGAGCGTCTTATCTATTGATTGGATTCGCGGATAAGGTCATAAGCCTTGCGTAAGCGTAGATCATAAGCGATCGTTGCCTCCGAAGCCAATTCCTTGACCTTAGGTAAATCCATTTGATATGTTTCGGCAATTTGTACGTATTCTTTTTCGATTTCATCCGCCAAAACTTTGATGTCTTCTGCTTGAGCGACCGCATCCAAGACCAAACGTACTTTGACCTTGCTTTCTGCATCAATGCGCATTTGTGTACGTAGATCATCGGTGCTTTGACCTGTGATTTCAGTGTATTGTTTCAATGAGAAGCCTTGTTGGGACAAACGATTTGAGAAGTCTTCCAACATGGTTTGTGTCTCATCATCGATCAAAACTTGAGGCACATCGATTTCACTGCCTTCAACAACTTTCGTCAACAACGCGTTGTCGAAATCTTGGTTTGCCTTGGTTTGTTTGTTTTCCAACAATTCTTCTTCGAAATGCGCCTTCAAACCTTCAAGCGTATCCACATCGTGGTGATTCACTTCTTTTGCGAATTCATCACTCAAAGCTGGCAATTGCTTCGCTTTGATTTCATTCACTTTTACCTTAAAGACAACGTCTTGTCCAGCCAAATGCTCTGCACCATAGTTTTCAGGGAAGGTAAGATTGATATCCTTTTCTTCACCACTTTGCATACCGATGATGGCTTCTTCAAAACCAGGAATGAACGATCCCGATCCAATTTCAAGTGCGAAGTTCTCACCCTTGCCACCTTCAAACGCAACACCATCTTTAAAGCCTTCAAAGTCAATGACAGCCGTATCTTTAAGCTCAACCAAACCGGTTTCTTTCAATACCAATTCAGCGAACTGCGCACGCAATTCTTCCAATTTAGCATCGACTTCTTCTGGTGTAACCGTTGGAATTTCTTTGGTGATGCCAAGGTTCTTGTACTCACCCAATTTGACTTCGCCCAAGACTTCAAATGTAAATTTCATATTTACGGATTCTTTACTTACCGCATCAATGCCTAATTCAGGGCGTGAGATTGGTGTTAGTTTTTGTTCATCCAAACCCGCTTCCAAAGCACTTTGTGCGATGGATTCAACCGCTTCAATCAAGATGTTTTGTTCTGTGATTTGTTTGCGAACCATATCTTCAGGAGCCTTGCCCTTGCGAAAACCAGGAACCTGAACATTCTTCGCTAATTTATTGAGCGCTTTCTTCTGAGCGGTTTCCCATTTCTCACCATCGATTTCGACGTGTAATTCACCTTTGGTTTTTTCAATCATTGTCCATGTAGTTTTCATAAGGACCTCCTTGTTGCTTGTATATTATAACACAGTTATTAGCACTGTCAACTAATGAGTGCTAAGGGCGTTGTCGCCTGTAAATAATTGGCTTTTCAGCTGTTCCCAATCCTTAGGATTGAGCAATTTCGATGCCACATCTTCCAAGATGGCATACGCTAGATCATCGCCTTCATCTTCTGTGTAGACCAGTGGAAGTTGAGCCAAGCCCATATAGACCAAACGGTCCATACAGAGACGCTCCATCGATGGATTCTTCTCACACCACAATTTGATGAGTTGTTCCGCTGCTTGATAGCCATCCCCATCTTCAGGTAAAGCCAAGGATGCGGGAATGATTTGATATTCCACACCTTCATCCTTAAGTGTGAATTCATCATGGAGTTGTTGCTCGATAAGAATTCGAATCAAGAGTCGCAAGAGGATGGGATCATTCAAACGATCAATGAACAACTGAATCAATTCACTTTTATTTCTTAGGTTCATACGACTAAGTTGGTCCAAGGCCTTCAATTGAGCATGTTCATCCTTCGTCAATAAGCTTAACAATGCTTCATCGTCGTAGAATGTCTGCATACTGTTGGCGCTTTGCATGACTTGCTTTAATTGTTCATGCAGACTTAAAAAACGCTCGTGATAGAGCTTAGGGATATAGGGCATGCTTAGTTCTTCTAAAACTAAAGCCAAAGCTTCTTCATAAGCGTGATCTTTTATCTTTTGTTCAATCAATTGAATCTGGTTTTGATAGCTATTTTCTTCCATCTTTAATATTATGCCACAGTTTGTCCATGCTTGCATCGTTAGATGCTTGTGTTAGAATAAACTTATGAAAATTCTAAGTGTGATCGTCGGTTTAGCCCTGACTGCGGGTGGTGTCTACCTTGCTTATGACACGTTTATGTTGTTTGATGATTTGGAAACCCTTAAATTAGGATTATTGTTAGGCGCTTCGTTCCTTGCCATGACCGTAGGTCTCTATCTCTTTTTACTTCCCTTGGCCATGAAACCAAAAGCAAAGAAAAATAAACGGATGGTAAAAGATACTGTCGTAGAACTTGAAACCAATGAAGAAGATATCAGTGAAATAGAGGCCTTAAATGTTATCCAAACAGACAGTGATGATCGCGAAACCTCTATAGAAGAGACCATCGACACACCGCTCGAAATGGTTGAAGAAGCAATGCATGCCACACAACTTGAAGATTTGTTCAACCAAGAAAATGAAACCAAAGCCTTTGATGTCATTAAAGAAGATGTCCACATTCGACCAAAACATGTCGATATCGAACAGACGCTCGTCATGCCGACCTTTAAAGAAAATATTGAACATGAAGTGGATGGCGACACGGTCGTCATGCCAACATTCAACGAAGCATTGAATGAAGAATCAAACCAAACCGACGATCGTCTCTTTACCGCTAAGATATTCAATGACACTTTGGATTTTGAAACCATGCATGAGTTACGTGTCATTGGAATCGAATCGTTCGGTAGTCAACGTATCCTTAGGAAACTTCAACCCGACAGTGAACTTAAACTCAGCTACAAACAGAAAAAAGGCTTGAATCTTGCGCAAGTAAGTTATCAAGATAAAGTCATTGGTTATGTCTCCCGCTTGGAAATGAATCATTTGAATAAAAGCTTGGATCAATTGATCCGTGTCACGCCAGGTGATATCGTCACCGAGGGTCGTAAAGTCATCCGTTTCAGTGTCCAACTCCATTTCAAAGATGAGGAGAAACAAAATACATGAAGACAGAAATCTCTCAAGAGCGTAAAACATTCTATACAATCGGTTTGATCATTACAGGGATTGGTTTTATATTCTTCTTATCCGTCTTTGCCTTTGCATTTCTAGGGGATCCTTTCCAAATGGGTTTCAACTTCATGGCACCCGGCTTCATTGGCTTCACCTTGATCATCATTGGTCAAGGCATCATGACCTTTGCCCGCTTAGGTAAAGCAGGCTCCGGCTTAGTCTTAGATCCTAAACAAGCACGTGAAGATCTCAAACCCTACTCTTCACAAGTCGGAGGTATGCTGAGCGATGTCTTGGATGAAGTCGACTTACCGCTTCAAGCAAAAGAAGTCGTCAAAGTCCGCTGTCGTCAATGCCAAGCGCTTAATGATGAAGATGCGCGTTTTTGTAAACATTGTGGTTCCGTACTCTAGAGTTCAACCTTGGTTGAGCTTTTCTTTTGGGCATAAAAAAACCCTTTTTATAAGGGTAAATAAATGGCGTCCTCGGAGGGACTCGAACCCCCGACCGTGCGCTTAGAAGGCGCATGCTCTGTCCAGCTGAGCTACGAGGACAATGTGCTGTTACATCTTACCAAATTTAATTCTTAAGTTCAAGAATCAAAACCACTTTCGTTTCTTCTCTGGCCATGGGTATTCTTTGCGTTCCACCGTGATTTCACCCTTGTTCAATGTAATCAGTGCATAAGTGGGTAGGCTTGCATCACGATTGTGATGGATGGAGCCTGGATTGACCAAGGTGATGCCTTCCTCACGTGTCACTTTGAAAACGTGGCTATGACCATATAGAACCAACTGACATTCCTCTTCTTTGGCTTTTTGAATCAAGCGTTCGACCATGTGATACATTGGATACTGATGACCATGAATGAGTAGGATCCGTACCCCATCCAAATCAAGAATGATTTGAGCAGGATAATCATAATACATGTCATTGTTGCCTTTGACCGACACAAAACCATCCAATTCACTGGCTGGGCTTTCACTGTCTCCACAGTGAAGATAGGCTTCCGCATTGGGATAGAGCTTGCGTAATTCTTGATGGACGCTATTGCGTCCGTGTGTATCACTAAGGACGAGGATCTGTTTCATGGTCTACCTCTATTTTAGTAAACTCAACCTCACTTTGAAAGAGTTCTTTGACTTGAATGTGTGCATAAATCGCATCTTTGGTGGTGAAACACTTGGCTTCACCTTCTAAGAGAGGTTTATCTTTAAATTGATTCACCATCACTTGAATGGAATCATAGATATTCTGCTTGAAGATTTGGTTGAATGCAGGACGAGCCAAGGGGTAATGTGTGCAGCCTAAGATCATCGCATCGGCATTTAAGCTCTCATGATTGAGTTCTTGTTCGATGTAGGCTTGCATATCCGCTTGAGAACGCATGCCTTCGACCATACTGACCAATTCCGGTAAGATGGTCCCATGAATCTTCATTGCGGGAAAACGTTGTCTGAGGGCTTTTGTGTAGATCTCACTTTGAATGGTGAGTTTAGTCGCCACAACCAAGATTGATTTCGTATCAGTAGGAATCTGTTCAATGGTGGGTTCAACCACCTCATGAAAGATCACAGTTGGGAAGCGTTCCTTCAATACGGGAAGTGCCACGGCATTCATCGTGTTGCATGCGATCACGATTTCGTGGATACCCTGATTTAGAAACCACTGGATGTTTTTGCTTGCGATGGTTTGAATTTCCAAAGCCGTCTTGTTCCCATACGGCGCATTTTTTTGGTCCGCGAGAAAATGGAAAGCCGCTTTGGGATACGCTTGATGTAATGCATGAAAGATGCTGTAGCCACCGAGGCCAGAATCAATGATACCGATTGTCATAGTGGATATTATACCATTTCTTGTTTTGCTTGAATACGCTGCTGGATCGTTTTTGCCAAAGCAGGTCCAAGCACTTCACTGAGCTGCTCTTCACTGGCTTCAAGAATGCCTTTGACGGATTTGAAACGTTTGAGCAGAGCTTGTTTACGCTTAGGTCCAACCCCTTCAATGTCATCCAATACTGAATAAGTTTGAGCTTTGGATCGACGTTTTTGGTGTTGGGAAAGGACAAAACGATGTACTTCATCTTGCATACGCGTCAAGAGGTAGAAGGTCTCAATGGAATCTTTCAATTCAATACGTTCACCGTTGCGATCCATCAAGGCGGAGGTTTGATGTCTTTCATCCTTTACCAAACCAAAGACGGGAATATTCACGTCTAAAAGCTCGAGACTGCGTAAGGTCCCTTGGATTTGTAGAAACCCACCATCCACTAATAAGACACTTGGAAAGCGTTTCTCTTCTTTAAGCATCCTTAGATAACGCCTGTAGATGACTTCTTCCATATTACGCACATCATCCGCATTGTTATGCAAATGATAGATCCGATAGTCTTGTTTAAAGGCTTTCCCTTGTTTGAAGACCACGACTGCAGAAGTCGCCAATTGCCCTTGAGTATGCGAGTTATCGACCAGCTCAATGGTGCTCACATCTTCTAAACTTAACAGCATCGCTAAGTCGTCCAAGGCTTTGTCTTGTTTACTTTGATTGCGTTGGATCATCATGCCATATTGACGATGATAATTCATCGCATTCTTCAAGACGAGATCCATGAGTTGACGGAGTTCTCCACGTTGTGGTTGGTGTATTTTAATCTCTAAGATTTCCTCAAGGTTTTGGATATCCATGCCAAATGGCAGTAAAAGTTCTTTGGGTTTCACTTGTTTATCGTAATATTGCAAGATGAACTGCTCAAAACTCTCTTGTGCATCTTCAACCAAGATATCACTGACCAAATGACGATCCATCAACTGTCCACCCCGAACAATCAAAGCCGCGATCGTCAATACACCATCTTTTTCATAGTAATTGAAAGCATCACGATCCGTGCGTGTCTCTTGATTGACGTTTTGCTTGTCATTGATGTGATCTAAGGATCTTAGATAATCGCGATATTCTATCGCTTTCTCATAATTCATCACATCCGTTGCCTTCTGCATCTCTGCAGTCAAGCGTTTGCGTAAATCCTTGTCATCCCCCTTAAGGACTTGGATGATTTCTTTGAGCATGTCCGGATAGATGTTTTCTTCTACAGGAAATTCACAGGGACCTAAACATTGTCCCAAGTGATAATAGAGGCATACTTTTTTAGGTAAGCTTCGACATTTACGTAAGGGATAGATGGAGTTCAAAAGCGTGGCCATGTTGTGTGCCGCACTGGCATCGGGAAAAGGACCATAATAATTGGCCTTTTTATCTTTCTTTAGTTCACGTACGACACTCAAGCGTGGATATTTTTCTTGTGTGATTTTGATATAGGGATAGGATTTATCGTCCATGAACATGATGTTGAAGCGTGGACGATGTTTCTTAATCAGATTGATTTCTAAAATCAAAGATTCTTTTTCTGTATCTGTAACGATGATATCAAAATCATGAATCAAGCTGACGAGCTTGGTCGTTTTATAATCATGGGCACCGGTAAAATAATTGTTTACCCGGTTTTTAAGTTTCTTGGCTTTACCCACATAGATGATCTGTCCATGCTGGTCTTTCATGATGTAACAGCCAGGTTCCATCGGTAAGCTGGCTAATTTATCTTGAATACTCATGTCTGACCTTTGAACTGAACGACGGTGGCACCGACACCACCCTCACCTTGGCCACCGAGACGATAGCTTTCAATACGTTCTTGTTTCGCCAACATGCCATGTACGGCTTGACGAAGGGCTCCGGTCCCATGACCATGAATGATGCGTGCGAACGGCATCTTGGCACGAAGACATTGGTCGATGTATTGGCTGACAATGGGAAGTGCTTCCTCAACCCGATAGCCAATCACATTGAGTTCAAGTGGTACCGTTGGGACGGCTTCTTGTGTGATGGTTATGGACTTTTGTGCCTTTGGTGCATTGCCCAACGTCAATTGACTTGGGGAGACTTCCATTCGAATCCCATTGATCATGACCACCACAACCTTCTTCTTTAGTTGAATGACCTTACCTTGTTGGTTCGTCGCTTTGAGTTTGACCCATTGACCAAGTTCAATATTTTCTAAAGGTTTCTCCGTCTTGACCTGTGGTCGTTTCTGAGAAAGCTGTTTCTTCTTTTCAATTAAGGTATGAAGGGGTTGGTCTTGAGAACGCATCTCACTGAGAATAACTTCTGCTTCAATTTGCGCTTCTTCGTAAAGTTCATCCAAAGCATCTTGAAGTTCGGCTTGTTTCTTTTCTTTTTGCGTCTCAAACTGCAAGAGCTTTTGTTGGAGGGTGTTACGTTCTTGGTCCAGTTCCGATTGAGCTGAATCCAATTTTTCTTCCCACTGCTTGAGCTCAAGCATCTTCTGATCCAAACGTTCTTGGAGTAATGCCAATTCGGATTTAGCTGCTAGTTTCAATTCTTTAGCGTGTTCCAAAATCGTCGAATTGAGGTTGAAGCGTGCTGCGATTTCAAAGGCAAAGGATTGACCTGCAATGCCCTCTAAGTACTTAAAAGTTGGACGCATGGCTTCCATGTCAAATTGAACCGAAGCAAGGAGAATATCTCGATGGATGAGTGCATATTCCTTTAATTTGGAATAGTGGGTTGTGGCAATAACCTTCACCCCTTTTTGTCTTAAGAACTCAAGAACCGCGATGGCTAAGCTTTCCCCTTCTTGCGGATCCGTACCGCCACCGAGTTCATCCAAAAGAACCAATGAATTGGCTGTGGCCTTATCGGTCAATTGCGCTAATTTGGATAAATGCGCTGAGAAAGTGGATAGACTTTGAACAATGGATTGATCATCCCCAATATCCACAAAGATCTGATCGAACATCGGCACAATGGCTTCATCGGCTAAAACTGGAATCCCACTGTAGGCCATCAAAGTGAATAAACCAACAATCTTTAAACTAACCGTCTTACCACCGGTGTTCGGTCCTGTTATCAATAGAATTGGATGTTTATCATCCATACGATAGGTATTCGCCACGACATGTTCCGCATCGATCAAAGGATGGCGTGCATCTTTAAGAAAAATTTGTTTGTCATCGGAGATTGTTGCCGTACGACCTTGGTGTTTCTCACCATAGTAGGCGCGTGCAAAATAAGTATCCAAATATGCCATGGTTTCCAAGGCATGGAGATAATTATCACTGATAGGCTTGATCAAAGCACTTAAACCTTTACAGATTGCAAAAATCTCTTCTTGTTCCTGAGTGAGTGCTTCTTGGATTCGATTGTTCAGTTCCAAAAGAACCGGTGGTTCCACATAAGCAGATAAACCCGATGCGGATTCTCCATGGATCAAACCACCCACTTTATTCTTATCACTGGCTTTGATCAACACCACGACACGATCATTACGGATCGTGGAGATGTTGTCAGCCAAACTGGATGCATGCGTCTGCATGAAGCGTTGCACTGCCCCATCTCGTTCAGATAAGGCTCTGCGCAATTTCTGACGGATCTGCGCTAGGGTTGTGGATGCTTGATCCATCATCTCAATGTTCGGACTGATGCACGCTTCAATGGCTTGTGAAACCTTCACATTTTCTTGTAGCGATTCAAAAAGATCATTGAGGGCTTCAAGTTTGATTTCTGCTTTCTGATGATATTGTTTTGCTAAATGGACACCTCTGCCAAAGACAGCCACATCCATCAACTCATCCATTCCAAGTACCATGTCTTTGGATGCTTTTTCAAGCGTCAAACGAATGTCCTTCATCCCTGCCATTGGACAAGGTCCATGAAGTCGTAAGAGTTCCATCGCTTCAAAAGATCGATTGTTCTCACGATTGACCCAAAGTGGTTTAAAACTTGGTTTCAAATCAAGAATCATCTTTCTAGATAAAGAAAATTGTGTATACTGTGCAATCTCATCTAAGATGAGTGGATACTCTAATACGTCCCAAGTCATGTTATTTCAATCCTTCAATCAGTTCATTTATTTTATCCGCACCCAATGAAAAACCACTGAGCCAAACGCGTAAAACGGCAATCTCATCTTCACTCAGTGGATCGTGTTTGATGATCTTGAGAATGATGTCTTGATGGATCGGCTCCACTTCACGATTGCTTAACCATGCTTTAATTTTCACTTCATCTTCAGACGTCATCGAATCGGGGTTGAAAATCTTCAAGAGACTCACTTCTTCAAGGTTCAAGCTTTGTGTCAACTGCGTTGAAAGTGGACCTACATGTCTGAGTTGACTGTTTGCTAAGACATCCTGACCATTCTTAATGAGAGGTGTCAAAAGAAGGATGTAGATCAAAAAGCTATAGAGTGCGACTTGAAGAAAACCGAAGACCAAACCTAAGATGTGATTCACACCTTTTAAAAGAGGGACTTTGCCAATACCCGCAAAGACAGGCCTCATCAACAATAGTATTAAACTCACCAAAATGAAAACAATCACAAACCACAACAAGCCATTGATTTGAACACTGACAAAGGGTCCAATAATCGGAAGTGCCAATAATGCTTCATCTGCTTTATAGATCGGCAAGGCTTGAGCTAATGGTGACGCCAAGAGCCAAGCTAAAAAGAAAGCGACAAAAAGACTGATGCTCTCAAGCACCAATAATAGTAGACCTTTATGGTAACTGCGCCATAGCACAAAAGCCATGAGCACAAGCACTAAAATATCAAAATAAGGATAAAATGTTTCTGGAATTGTCATACGGACCTCACAAATAGTTTACTGGATTATGGGTTTAAATACAAACCTATGATAAACTAGAATCGATGCCTACGAAAAGCACTTTACTTACACCAACTGAGATTAATAAACTCAAGGTGAAATACAAAAAATATCTCAGTACCGTCAATAATCCCTACATTGATGCCTTTTATCGTTTACCAGAGTGTACGATCAGTATCTACACGTCTGGAAAGGTTGTCATACAGGGTGCCGATATCGACTTCATGGACACAAATACTAAACCAAGCTTTACTGCACATGCTGGTAGTGATGAAGTGGGGACGGGAGATTACTTTGGACCGGTAGTCGTAGCTGCTTGTTATGTGGATGATACACATTATGCACAAATCAAAGATTTGGGTATCCAAGATTCAAAAGCCATTGATGATTCCATGATTCAGAAGATTGCCCCTAAATTGATGGAACTTTTACCTTTTAGTGTTTTGATTGTACAGAATGTGAAATACAATCAGATCCAAAAAGCAAACAATCTCAATGCGATCAAAGCCAAGCTCCACAATCAAGCGTATAAACATTTGATTGCAAAATTAAAGTTCACACCAGATCTGAATGTGATCGATCAATTCACACCTGCTGCACAATATTTCAAATATTTAAATGATGAACAGGATGTTTTTAAACATTTACGTTTTGAAACCAAAGCAGAGAATAAGTATCTCGCGGTAGCCTGTGCATCCATTATTGCACGCGATCGCTTTCTAGCCGTTTGGAAACAAATGGAAGAGCAGTACAGTTTCACCTTCCCAAAAGGATCGGGTGCTTTGGTTGATCAAGCTGCACAACGCTTCGTCAATCAATATGGATTTGAAAAACTACATGAAGTCGCAAAACTTCATTTCAAGAACACACAAAAAATGGAGCGCTAAATGTGCTCCATGACTTCGACTTTGACTTTTTTCGTGAGTTGAACCATCTTGACACCCGCACTCTCCAACATGCGCTTACTGGCAAGCACACTTTCGCTGGATGCGTATTTGTCCGATTCATAGACGATTTCTTGAATACCGGATTGAATGATCGCTTTTGCGCATTCATGACATGGAAACAAGGATACATAGATTGAACAGCCTTTGACCGAACGTGGACTGTTCAGAATCGCATTCAGTTCCGCATGCACGACATACACATACTTTGTCTCTAAACTGGAACCTTCATTTTCCCATGGATATTCATCATCTGAACAGCCCTTGGGGAAACCATTGTATCCAATGCTTACGACCTTATGTTCTTGATCAACGATAACAGCTCCAACTTGTGTGTTGGGGTCTTTTGAACGCAAGGCAGATAAATGGGCAATGCCCATGAAGTAGGTTTCCCAGCTGATCGCATTGGCTCTTTTCATCATTCCACCTCTTGATAATAATCAAACAACTTATCTTCCATCATCTCGCTGTATCCTTTTAAACCCACATCCTCCGCAATATCCAAGACCCATTGATCGGTTTTACCATAGAGTGGGAGATAATTCTGATTCTGTGCAGCCAAGGTCACGACCGCCATACTCAAGACGATCAAGGCAAGATAAGCATGTTTACGTAAAGGAGCCCAGGATGGTTTTCTCGATAACATGAACCCCAACAAGATCCCAACGATCAGCCCTCCCATATGCCCCAAGACACTGACTTGAGGGATGAAATTGATCAAGACATTGATGAATACCATGCGCATGATTTGTGAGCGAATCATCGGTTGACGCATCAAGCCGCTTTCGTACAAATACACCAACATCACACCCAGTAAAGCATATAAGCCGCCACTGATACCGACGACAAGATTATTGCCTTCAGCCGCGAAGACGAAGAAAGTCCCAAAGAAAATCCCATTGATTAAAATAATCAAAAAGCGTTTGGTTCCATATAAGCGTTCAATGAAACTTCCAATATTGATCAGTGCGATGGAGTTCATCAACACATGAAAGATGTCGATATGAATGAAACCCGTTGTAAGCAAACGCCAATATTCATTGTTTGCCAAGACAAAGGTTTTATAATAAGCTCCAATAAAAATCGCAGCTGCGAACACATCATAGCCTATGAACTGCATGCCCATCAGAAAAAGCGTGATGCTTATGATCACAGCTGTGATGATCATCGTTCCACGGGGTAAACTTTTAACCTGTTCGATTAAGGTCATGGGTTTGTTCGATTTACGCATGGCTTTTATTTTTTCTTTGATTTCTTCCAGTTCTTGGTTGGGATCTTCAACCTTGACAAATGCATCCTTCAATTCAGGAAATTGTTGGACGAAGCCATTATCCAATGCCTCTGGACTGATGACACAATGCATGCCGTCGGGATTGATTTCCTCAAGTGTTCCTTCATCATCGATCTGTACATCCCAAAACGTAGGTTGGGTACTCATGACTTGCTCAATGGCTTCACGAATCTTATGGGTGCGTTCTTCAATGGATTGAATGTTAAAACCACTCGCTAAGGAGAGTCGAACTAAACCATAGGCTTCTTTTTTAGGGTTGTTCAACCAGATTTCTTCTTGAATCGGACGGACATCGATGAGTTGATACCCATATTTTTCAATCAGAACGTGTGCTGCTTTAAACAACCAATATTCTTTGATATTCATGCCTTATCCAATTCCTCCAATACCTGCTTAAAAACTTCAGGCATTTCTGCCTCAAACTGCATGACTTCTTGTGTTCGCGGATGAATGAATTCAATGCGTTGCGCATGAAGACATTGACCTTGTGTTTCGAGTGTCTTTTTGATGGAATACTTTGGATCCCCAACAATTGGAAAATTGATGTATTGGAAATGAACGCGGATTTGATGTGTTCTTCCGGTATCCAATTGGCATTCCACCAGGGTATACGCCTCATAACGTTTCATGACTTTGAAATGTGTCAAGGCAGGACGTGCATTCATTGAGGTGACCGTCATCTTTTGACGATCGCTTTTATCACGACCGATCGGAGCTTCGATGGTTCCTACATTGTGTTGGATCACACCGTGAACCAAGGCGATGTAGGTCCGCTTCAGCGTCCGTTTGGCCAGTTGTTCACTTAGATTTTGATGGGCAAGATCATTCTTAGCCACCACCAAGCAACCACTGGTATCTTTGTCGATACGATGGACAATCCCTGGACGCAAGACACCATTGATACCGGAGAGATCTTTACAATGTGCTAACAAACCGTTGACTAAAGTATGATTCGGATTGCCTGCACCTGGATGAACGACCATTCCCTTTGGCTTATTGACGACAATAAGATCTTTGTCTTCATAGAGTACATCCAAATCCATCTCCTCGGCTTCAACCTTCAATTCTTCATCTTCCGGCCATTCAGCTGAAATGATGTCATTGGTCTTAACTTTGGTATTCGCTTTGACTTCAAGATCATTGATGGTGATGAAACCATTCACAATCAAATCTTGAATCCGTGTCCGCGACAATTCCGGTAAGATTTCTACACACAACTTATCAAAACGCAAACCATTTTGCGCCTCACTTACAATAAACTCAAGATTTTCCATGTTCACTCTTTCCTTCCAACAAGGCATCCAATATCAATAAACCAACTCCGACATTGAGACTGATGTCCGCAATGTTAAAGACAGGAAAATAGTAAGCGAAAATCTTAAACGATAGGAAATCTCGGACATAACCCAAAAGCAAACGATCCATGAAATTACCCAAAGCTCCAGCAAATAGAAACATCAAGCTCACTCTAAGAATGACTTGACGTTGTTCAGTTTTGAGGAAATACCAGACCATGCCCGCCATCGCGACCAAGCTGATCAAGATGAAAAACCACAATTGCCCCTCTAGAATACTCCAAGCTGCGCCTGTATTTTTAAGATACGTCAGCCAAAAGAAGTCTTTGATTACTTCGAGGCGTTCTCCATATTCGAATACACGGACGATGATGCCTTTACTGAAAGCATCCGCCATTACGATCGCCGCAACGATCAAAAGTTCATATTTCTTAATCTTCATATCCACCATTATAACAGAAAAAACCTTCCCCGAAAGGAAGGTGATTCTTATCGATTACTGACGCGTAAACTTTCCAACACATTGCGATCCAAACGTTTCGCAAATTCTACAATCAAGGTGATCGTATCGACCACATCTTTACGATGGATCAAAGCACGATGCGAATGGATATAACGGGAAGGAATGGACAAGGTCACATTGATGATGCCATCAAAGGCCTTATGCATTTCACCAGAGTCGGTTCCTCCTGCCAACAAGAGGTCATATTGAACATCCAAATTCAGTTCCTTAGACAAATCACTGAGATAGTTGATGAAACCGCGATGACCCAAATGCGAACCATCTTGAATCGCAATCGTCACTCCGACACCCATTTTACTACCCGGTTCAGCCCCTGGAATATCATTTGCCAAGGTCACATCCAACGCGATACCGATATCCGGTTTGACCGCATAAGTTGCTGTCTTAGCACCACGTAAGCCTACTTCTTCTTGAACCGTACCGACGGCATAAACATCGGCACTGTGTGTTTCATTCTTTAAACGCAAGAGCACTTCACTCGCAATGATCGCACCAATGCGATCATCCCAAGCCTTAGCCGCCAAATAGTTCGGATTGGCCATGACATTGAAATCGGAACGTGGCGTAACCATATCCCCTGGACGAATGCCCAACAATTCGATTTCAGCTTTATCCTTGACCCCTAAATCCACAAACATGTCTTTGACATCAATGACCTTGTTTCTTACATCAGCAGGCATGCCATGCGGAGGCTTCGATCCAACAATCCCCATATATTCACGACCATCACGGGTTGTGATCGTCAAGGCTTGTGATAAGAGCACATGGCCCCACCAACCGCCGACTGGCGCAATCTTCAAGAAACCTTTGTCATCGATATGACGGACGACGAAACCAATTTCATCAATGTGTCCCGCCAACATCAACTTGACTCCATCACCGCTGCCCTTTTTGAGCGCAATCAAGGAACCTAAATTATCATAACTGAATTCATCCGCAACCCCTTCAAGCCATTTCTTCATGACACGGGTCGCTGCTTTTTCATTCCCCGAAATACCATTCGCATCGGTGAATTCTTGCATTAACTCAAGATTCAACTCACCATATGCCTTTTCAATTTCAACTACTTTTTCACTCATGTTTCAACCTCACTTGAAAAATATTATACGCTAGCTCAAACTTACAAACAAGCTTAATACGCCTCACTTTGACGGATATGATTGGTCTTATTCTTGGCATAATAGGTTTCGATGCATGCTTTTTCATCAAAGTTTAAAGCCTTGGCCATCGTCGCCATCAAAACACCGACTTGATTGAAATGCTCGAAATCAAAATGATCGACCAAGGCAGTACTGGCATTGATCCAATCAATGAACAACTGAGTCAGATTCACATCATCTTCTTTGGAATGGAAAATCATCGTATCCAAACCTAAATCGATGCCCAAAGAAATCACAAAGTGCATGGTGTCACTGAACTCTTCCAAAAGAACATCATTATGACTTGGACCTTTGAGTGACCAATACTTGAAACAACGTGTCTCATTGGCTAATTCATTGATTTCCACAATTAAAGCGAGCACGCGTTTGATACGCGTGTTGTGTCGTACTTCTTGATGTAAAGTCATGATGCGTTCATCTAATTGCGCTTGAAGCGCAATGAGTTCACTTAAATTTAGTTGCATACCCTAACCCTCTTTATTTCTTACGTTGGGTGACTTTATGAACTTCACCCTTTTCATCATAAGTCGTCCATTCACCAACAGGCTCACCTTTTTCAAAGTGACCCGAACGCTTTAGCGTCCCATCGACACGATACCATTCCCAATAGCCTTCAGGTTGATCATTGACCATCAAACCTTTGGACCACATTGTTTTCCCATTCGCATGATACTTGATGGTCATGCCATCAATAATCTCAATTTGCTTTTCTTTGACGCCATTAGGATGGATCAAATCACAGTTGTCGTTGTTCATTAGATTCTTTGATGTTCAAGAGTTCATTCTGACGCTCTTCATTGAACTGATTGGTGTATAAACGATAGTATTGTCCTTTTAGACGCATTAGGCTGGAATGGGTGCCATCCTCTGCGATACGACCTTTATCAATCAATAAGATCCGATCCGCATTGACGATCGTGGATAAACGATGGGCGATGATGAAGGTTGTCTTATCTTTAAGTACCGATTCAATCGCTGTTTGGATGATGTGTTCGGTTTCCGTATCGATACTTGAACTTGCCTCATCCAAGATAAAGATGCTTGGATTTGCCAAGATGGCGCGAGCGAATGAGATCAACTGTTTTTGACCCGTAGAGAGTCTACCTCCCCCTTCGCCCACATCGCTCTGATACCCTTCTTCCATTTGAATGATGAAGTCATGCGCAGAGACACGTTTTGCGGCCTCGATCACTTCTTCTTCTGTAGCACTCAACTTCCCATAACGAATGTTTTCCATGATCGAACCTGAAAACAAATGGGGTGCTTGTAAGACATAACCAAGATTGCTGTGTAGCCATCCCAGCGAACGATCCTGAATATCAATGCCGTCGACTTTGATGTGTCCCGCTTTGGGTTCATAGAAGCGACAGATCAGATTCACGATCGTACTCTTGCCACTTCCCGTTTCACCCACCAAGGCGATGGTTTGACCTGCAAAGACATCTAAACTGAAGTCAGTTAGAACTGGCTCTTCTTTTTTATAGTAGAAATCCACATGTTCAAAGGACACATCACCCCGTATCGCTTCATATTCCGCTTCTTTAGGATCCAGAATACTTCCATAGCGTGCAATGACATCGGCACGATCTACTAAATCAATATCCGCATTGAGTAGACTCAAAACACGTTCAGCTGAAGCCTGAGCCATTTGAAACTCAGCCAAAAGTCGAGCGATTTGACGTAAAGGTTCAAAGAATTGTGCTGCGTATTGCGTAAACAGTACCAAAGTCCCAAAAGCCAAGGTTCCAACCAAGACTTCTTGGCCACCCAACCAAATAAGCATGGCACTGGAGAAGGCTCCCAAGCCCATAACCATGGGCATGAAGGCAGCTGAAAGAATCGCAGCCTTTACGGACTGGCTCTTCATATCCTGTGTCAACGCCTTGAAATCATGACTTTGTTTTGATTCCAAACCCATCGTCTTCGTCGTCTTAGCACCCAAGATACCTTCACTGTAAGCAGCGGTGATCTTTGAATTGATCTTACGTGTCAAACGATATCGATTGAGAATCTTCTTCTGGAAAATAATACTGATGTAGGCCAAGAATGGCACAACCACCAAGACCATCAAAGCCAACTTCCAATTGACCACCAACATCACGGTACTGACCCCAAGAATCAAGGTCAAGCCCCATACCAAGTCGATGATCGACCAGGATACGATATCCGCCAAACGACCGATATCACTGGTCAAGCGTGCCATGATCCAACCCTGTGGTGTCTTATCAAAGTAAGCAAAGGATTGTTCCTGAAGCTTACGGAAAGCTTGATTACGGATATCATAAGCAAATTGCATTTCGATCTTACCCGTAAACCGGATAAAGACATAGACCACCATGGCTTGTAGGATGATCAAAACAATATACGCAATCCCAAAAGGTTGAAGCTGTTTCAAATCCCCATTGGCTAAGACGAAAAAATCAATGGCTGTTTTATTCAAGAACGGAAAGATGATATCGATGATCGCCATCGAGATCATCGAAACAAAGATAATCGTTAGATCTTTCTTATAACTAAAGAAATGCTTTAGGATGCGACGCCATAAGTGGGTATCTAAATGATCGGTATTAAATTCTTGTTCCTCAAAATGCTCACTCAAGCGAATCACCTCCTTCAATCATTTGGTTTTGTATCCATGCGATACGCTTATATAAGCCCTCTTCTTCTAGTAGACTTTGGTGCGTACCCAATTGTGAAATAACACCATTCTCAAGAACGATGATCTTATCGGCTTGCATCGCAGATAAAATACGATGGGTGATGATCAAAGTCGTCACACCCTGGGCACGATCTTTCAAAGCTGTACGAATGCGCTCATCCGTATGCGCATCCACTGCTGATAAGGAATCATCAAAAATCAAAATGGGTGTATCACTTAAAATCGTACGTGCGATCGCAATTCGCTGTTTCTGTCCACCTGACAAGGTCACACCCTTTTCACCCACTAAAGTGCGATAACCTAAATCAAATTCATGGATGACACGATTGACCGAAGCCATTTCAGCAGCACGTTTGACTTCATTTTCATCCGCATTTGGTTTCGCAACCCGAATGTTCTCTAAGATCGTCTTTGAAAACAAGAAAGGTTCCTGTAAGACGATTCCAATGTTTTGACGAATATGAGCCTTTTGAATCGTACGAAGTTCATGTCCATTGAGTTGAATCGATCCATCTGTATACTCATAAAGACGCGTCAAGAGATGCACCAAAGATGACTTGCCACTTCCCGTAGGACCTAAGATAGCGACGGTCTCACCTTTCTTAATGGTGAAACTGACATCTCTCAATACAGGCTCATGACCATCAGGATATTGGAAACGGACATGATCAAAGACGATGTCCCCTTTCACATCCACCACATCACCACTCGCTAGATCTTCAATCGATTCATCAAAAATCTCATTCAAACGCTTCAGTGAAACCAACATCTTACCCAAATCCGACAGGATTCTTCCCACATTCCGGATTGGCCATAAGATCATGGATTCATAAGATAAGAAGACAAAAAATTGACCCACGGTGATCTCACCATTTTGAGCGGCGAAGATACCAAAGATGACCACAATGAAAATTTGAGTTAAAACGATCAAATCACTGGTTGCCCAATACATCCCCAAGAGTTCAATCAGTTTGTAAGTAAGATTCTTGTAGTTGCGATTCTTCACATCAAACTTGGCAAGTTCATGGACTTCACGATTGAACGCTTTAACCACACGTGTTCCTGACAAATTTTCTTGTAAGACGGTTGAAAGTTCCCCTTCTGCTTCATCACTTGCCTTAAACATGGCTTGCATGCGTTTGAAAAAGAAATACGCGAACAACACTAGGATCGGCAAAGTGATCATTGCGATCAAAGCCAATCGTAGATTGATTTGAAGCAAGATGAACATCGCAATGCTTGCGATCGAAATGGCATAGACCAATTCTGAAACTTGACCCGCTAAGAAACGACGAATCGTATCCACATCCGAAGTACAACGTTGAATCAGATCCCCTGACTTCGCATTAACATGCGAATGGTAGGGCATCAATTGAAGATGATCAAATAGATCATTCCTTAAGCGTTCAACGAAACGCTCACTGATGACACCATTGAGATGTCCTCTAAAATACATCAAAACAAAAATAATGAGATTGACGCCGATGATCATCAAAGCAGCCAACCACAAATGATTACGAATGGACTCCACACCACCAAAAAGATTGCTATACCAAATTAGCCAAGACGCATCAATGCTTGCACCATTGATGACATTGTCAATCAGGAAAGCGAACAAGAGTGGTGAAATCAGCGTTAGTGAAACATAACTGATGACCACAACAAAAAGTGAGGCCATCCGCAGTCTCAATCCTTTTAAATACTTCATGAATAATTGATTAATTGTCATAAACACCTCAAAATCCTTCTCTATTATACTTCAAAAAGAAAACAGTGGGACACTGTTTAGACTTTTAAACGTTTTAAGACTTGTGCACTCAAGGTACCCGTAACCATTCCCGTTGGAACAGAACTGAACCAAAGGAGCGGTAACCAATAGATCATCATCACCGTATCATTGATGAACATCAAGACTAGGATCTGACCCAAACCATGAAAGGCACTGGATGCGACACTCAACCCTACTGGACTGAGTTTTGATTTCTTATACAAGACAATGGTGATGAAGGTACTTAGAATCACCCCGCCCATGGACAACCAGAAGCCCGTCCCAAAGATGATGCCGCGCAATAAGGATGCAATGATCACACGCATCAAATTAAGCATGATCATCGATTTGATGTCGAAAAGAAACATGGTGATCAAACCGAGAATGTTGGCTAAACCCAATTTCACACCAGGAATCGGAATGGGTAAAGAAGGTTCGATCATATGCATCAGAATGCTCATCGCCAACAACATCGTGATCAAGGTCAAACGTCGGGTTGGACTGTGCTTCTTCATTGGATCACACTATCCTCTCCGTTGGGATCTTCCTCACTGTTTTGAATCATCACAACGATGTGATTGGGTAGACACACAATCGGCACATTGGCGTATTGGACCCAGCCTTGGATTGAACAGAGATGGTACGGGGAGGTTTCTTTTTCAACCCGTACACGACCACTTTCGACCTCGATGAAAACTTCGCCCAAGGTACCTTGGACGATATAAGTATCATCGATCTTCATATCGATGCGTAAGATTTCTTTATCCTTATAACTCACGACCGCAACGGTTTGATCAGAAGTCGTGCTTCGTACAAACCATTCCATCGTGCCATATAAGAGTAAGGACGAAATCAAGATCATAATGATTAAGATTTTGTCCTGTCGATTCATACTAAAGGTCATTAAATTTCAAAACCGCCTTGATTGCGTGTTTCCACTGTTCTAGGATATCACTTTGTTCCGTTTTTAGCATATTCGGTTTAAATAATTTTTCACTACGCCACTTTGCCATAAGTTCTTGTTCATCCTTAAACATGCCCATTGCCAAACCTGCCAATAAGAATGCGCCTAAGGCTGTGGTTTCTGCAATCACTGGACGAATGACATCCACACCGAGAATCCCTGCTTGGTACTGCATTAGATAGTCATTTTTACTGGCACCACCATCGACTTGGAGCTTGGTCAATTTGATGTAAGAATCTTCCTGCATGGCTTGAACAACATCATAGGTCTGCAAAGCTAAAGATTCCAAGGTTGCCCTTACGATGTGAGCATCGGTTGTGCCACGGGTCAAACCAAAGATCGCACCCTTGGCATCACTTTGCCAATAAGGCGCACCTAAACCGACAAATGCAGGCACTACGACAACACCATCTGAAGTTGATACAGATAAAGCCTTATTTTCACATTCTAAAGAACTCTCAATGAAATGCAAACCATCGCGTAACCATTGAATGGCAGCACCTGCGATGAAAACAGAACCCTCCAAAGCATAATTGATCTTCCCATTGCGACGCCATGCGATGGTCGTCAATAAACCATTCTTCGACTCAATTTTCTTATCACCGGTGTTCATCAACAAAAAACATCCCGTTCCATAGGTATTCTTTACATCCCCTGCTTCTAAACACAGCTGACCAAATAAGGCCGCTTGTTGGTCACCAACCAAAGAAGCGATGGGAATCGCGTGACCAAACCATGAAGCATCACATTCCGCCAAAGAACCTGCGGTATCTACGATCTTCGGCAACATATTAATAGGAATGTTCCAAATATCTAGGAGTTTTGGATCCCACTCACATTTTTCAATATTCATAAGCAAAGTACGCGACGCATTCGTCACGTCGGTCACAAAATCTTTTCCCATGGACAAATGATGAACCAACCAGGTATCCACGGTTCCAAATGCAAGTTCCCCTGCTTCGGCACGTTTTTGTCCATCCTCGATCTCATCCAAGATGAAACGGATCTTACTTGCGGAGAAATAGGAGTCAATGACTAAACCTGTTTTCTTTTTAATGAAAGGTTCAAAACCCTTTGTTTTCAAATCTTCACAATAAAAAGACGATTGACGCGATTGCCATACAATGGCTGGATAAACCGCCTTCCCTGTTGCTTTATCCCAAACAATGGTCGTCTCACGTTGATTGGTGATGGCAAAGGCTAAAACATCCTTCGCATCAAGCTTGGCATCACGAAGGGTTTCACGAATCACTGTGATGACAGAATCAATGATTTCTTGAGGATCTTGTTCAACCCAACCAGGATTGGGATAATAGGCCTTGATGGGCACTTGATGACTAGCGATGACATTCAAATCGGCATCAAACAACATGGCTCTGGAACTGCTGGTTCCCTGATCGATGGCACAAATATAGGACATACTAGTTCCTCCTGAGTTGCGTTTCCAAAAGCTTGGCAATTGCTTGTATTAGATATAATGTATCCAAATTAGGATCTCGCGTCGGATTGTATTCGACGATGTCCATTGAACTGATGTTATCGAGACTTAAGACAGCTTCAAGTAGAGGCAGGATTTCCTCTGAGACAAAACCACCTCGTACGGGAGTGTTGACACCTGGATAATGCATGGGATCCATACTATCACAGTCAAATGAAACATGAAGATGCTTCGCTTGTCTTGCAAAAAGCATCACTTCATTTTGCATCCATTCAAGACCTTGTTTACGGATTTCTTCCATCGTCAGCCAACGAACACCCCACTGTTTCATGAGGGCTTCTTCCGCATCATCCAAGGAACGGATGCCGATCAATAAGATGTTTTTAGAATCAACAGCTTGATCCACTAACTTGGTAAGCGCAGGATGGCCATGACCTTGGACAACCGCCAAAGGCATACCATGGATCCGTTTGGAATCACTCGATTCCTCCGTATTGCAATCGCCGTGTGCATCGATCCACAAAACAGCATGTTCCGCTTGTGCGACACCTGTGATCGAACCAATGGCTAAAGCATGATCGCCACCAAAAACCAAAGGAAATTCACCGCGATCGTAAGCTTCTTTCACACTTTTCTTAAGATGTTCATTCAAATCAACGACCGCATCCAAATAAAGAGGATCTTGATTCTTAATGAGTTTTTCGTCTAAACGGACGACGTCATCCATCGGTATGTGTTTCTGAAGTGCATCAATGGCGAATTGACCTCCTTCGATGTCACAACCTTCTTTAAGGACGACCCCGATTTTGCGTATTGTTTTCATAACAGTTATTATAAAGCCGCTACTCTAAATGAGCAACCAATGCAATAAAAAAGAACAGATAAATCTGTTCTAAATCTTTCCTTGATACTCAAGTTCTTCAAACTTGTCATTATCCACAATAACCAACAAAGTATCTTCTTGGTGAATCACATAGTCTGCCGTGATGCCAAAATTCAATTTCGAGTTTGGAGTTTCACGAACACCCAACACATTGACACCAAATTTAGCACGTAAATCAAGCTTGATCAATGATTTGCCAACCCAATCATGGGGTGCGGATAATTCCATCATGGAGTAATCTTCATCTATATCGACCATATCGATGATATTTTGACTCATCAAAGACTTCGCGACACGCTCGCCCATTTCCTTTTCAGGTCGAACGACACGGTCCGCCCCTACTTTTAATAGGATCTGCATGTATACTTTGTTTTTCGCTTTTGCCATGATGAAAGGAACACCTAATTCTTTGAGATGCAAAACCGCCATGACCGATGCTTCAAGCTTACTGCCCGTCGCAATGACCGCCACATCCACATCTTCAACCCCAATGGAACGTAATTGATCGATATCGGTAAAATCTGCTTGTACGGCTTGTGTGACAAAATCACTGACGCGATCGACACAAGAAATGTCCGTATCGATGCCAATGACATCATATCCATACTCACTTAATGTTTTAGCCATGGTGGAACCGAAAATTCCTAATCCCAGAATAGCAAATGATTTACGTTTCATGTTTTTAACCAATCAAGATATCCCCAACAGGATAACTCAATTCATGTCCTTTCCTTAGACCACTGCGATTGACCGACAACATCAAGGTCAAAGGTCCAATACGTCCTAAATACATCAATAGAATGATAATCACTTTCCCTACAGAACTCAAGCCTGAAGTGATGCCCATCGATAAACCGACCGTTGCGATCGCAGACACTGCTTCAAAGCTGATGGATAAGAAATCAAATGATTCCGTTAAATTCAAGAAGATGATGCCTATGGTTACCGTCGTCAACAACATGAATGCGACAACGAAAGCTTTTCGAAAGTGTTCACGTGGAATGCGTCGATTAAAGACGATCAATTCTTTATGCCCGCGTAATTCGGCTGTAATCATTAGAATCATGATTGCAAAAGTAGTCGTCTTGATCCCCCCTGCTGTACCACCGGGAGATCCCCCAATGAACATCAGAATGATGATCACAAACAAACTCGCACTTTTCATCAACGCCATGTTTAGGGTTGCGAAACCTGCGGTACGGGTCGTCACGGATTGAAAGAGTGAAGACATCATTTTATCCGGTAAAGATAAGAGTCCGATGGTGGTAGGATTGCCATACTCAGCCACAAAGATGATCAGAGCACCTCCAAAAATCAAAACAATGGATGTGGTGATTGCAATCTTAGTGTGAACCTTGAAATGTTTGATGATATAGTTCAAGGTATATTTACCCTTCAACAACGACTTAGAGCCTTGTGAGATATCAAACCAAACACCGAAACCCAAGCCCCCTACCACGATTAGAAACATAACCGTGAAATTGACCAAAGGATCGGAGACATAGGCTTGAAGGCTTACGGCACCCAAGGTATCCAAGCCCGCATTACAGAATGCGGAAACAGCTGTAAACAAGGCGGTAAATAAGCCTTGATTGACGCCAAAGATCGGTATGAAACGAAACGATAAAAGCACGAAACCAATGGTTTCAAAGAACAAGGTATATTTCATGATCGATCGAATAAAATGATTGAAATCATGAAGATCGAAATAGTTCACAGCCTCATTCAAGGCTAAGCGATTCGAAATGGATAACTTTCCGGATAAGAAAATAACGAATAAAGCAATCAAAGTCATAAGTCCTAGACCACCAATCTGAATAATGATCAAGATGACCCATAAACCAAATTGAGTATATTGATTCACAATGATGACTGTGGTCAAACCCGTCACACAAACGGCAGAAACAACAGTGAACAAGTGATCAATCAAGGGTGTTCCAGCAATTTTATTGCTTATTGGTAAGGATAACAAAAAAGTCCCAACGAGAATAACAAGTGCGAAGCTCAATGCTATTTGTTGGGCTGGGTTTAATTTATATCGAATTTTACGTTTAATTCTCTTAAAGCTCATGATCTTTAAAGATGACCTCGGTTTTCATATTGGCAACTTGTGCCAAGGTATTGTATACCGAACAGTATTTACACGCAAGTTCCATGGACTTGATGATTTGATCAGCCTTGGGGTGCGACGCAAAAGTAGCCGTCACAACGACTTCTTGAAGCATGGTGGGCACATCATCGCGCTTCTCACCTTTAACTTCATATTCGACACCTTCTATTTCAATCCGTTTCTTGATCAAAATATCCAGCAAGGTTGAATGTAGACAAGAAACCAAAGCTCCTTGTAATAAATCATACGGTTTTGCCTCATTTGGATTCACACCAATGGCAATCTCACCTTCTGCTAAATGCAAAGTCCCTTGAAAATTCTTCTTAAAGCTCAAATGAGCGCTAACGTGTTGTCCCATGTGAATATTATGGTGCTTTCAATTTGGCTTGTCAAATCATCATTGATTCATACTCTAAATTAAGCTAAACTATGCATGGTTAATCGGGAGGTAACGATGGAAAAAGTAGATGTCATTATTATTGGTGGTGGAATCAGTGGTTTGATGGCTGCCCATCGCTTAAGCGAAAAGAAGCCTACATTAAAAATCGTTTTATTGGAAAAAGGTCAAGATATCTCACGACGCCTTTGCCCAATCATTGAAGGTAAAGTTCCTTCTTGCATCAACTGCCCTACCTGCGGCGTCATGGAAGGTTTAGCAGGTGCCGGTGCATTCTCAGATGGAAAATACATCATCTCAACAGAATACGGTGGCTGGTTGACCGATTTCTTACCCAAACCAACGGTATTCAATTACATAGAACAAGCGGATTCCATTTTGATCAAACATGGAGCCACAACAGAACGTTTTCAACCTTCGGATGAATTAAAGACACTTTGTCTTCAACACGATCTTCACATGCAACAAGCACAGGTCAAGCATCTTGGAACGGATGCGAATTTCAAGACCATGGTCAAACTCATCGAAACAATCAAGGAACGTGTTCAAATCATCACCCAAGCTGAAGTCTTGGACGTGGATGGCGAACAAAAGATCGTCCACTATAAACACAAACAAGCTGAACATGAACTGCAGGCCGATGCGATCATTTTTGCAGTAGGTCGTGCTGGCAGTCATTTCTTCAGTGCTTGGTGCAACAAAAACAACATTTCACTCTTAAGCAATCAAGTCGATATCGGGGTTCGTGTCGAACTTCCCTATGCGGTGTGGAAACATTTCTCCTCTGTGATTTATGAGCCTAAGATTTGGTTCAGAAGTAAGCAATATGGAGATATCACCCGTATGTTTTGTTTCAATGAACGCGGCCATGTGGTCATGGAGAACACCAATGACATCTTAACGGTCAATGGTCATGCCTTCAAAGAAGAAGCCAAGAAAACGGATAATTCAAACTTTGCATTGCTTTCTACGATAAAGTTCACGACACCCTTCAATGATCCAATTGACTATGCGCGACATGTGGCGCATTTAGGAAACCTCATCAGTGGGGGTTCTGTCTTGGTTCAGCGCTTGGGTGACCTCTTGCAAGGACGCAGAACAGACGATAAACGTTTGGCTCAGAATACGGTTCAACCAACTTTACGAGCGGTTGCGGGCGATTTATCACTCTGCATGCCAAAGCGTCAACTCGATAATATTATTGAGACCCTCTTTGCTTTAGATAAGATCGCACCTGGAACCGCAAACATGGATACCTTACTTTATGGGGTTGAATGTAAATATTACTCCGCGCGTCCAGATACCAAAGATTTTGAATTGATGAAATACAGAGATCTCTATGCGATTGGAGATGGGGCTGGCTTTACGCGTTCACTGTCACAAGCTGCAGCACATGGTTTATATGTAGCGGATCACTTGCTAAAAAAGCTTGCGAGCGATTGACATTGAATGGGATTCTTGATAGTTTTATAAGTGTCTAACGGACAGCACACGCTGTCCTTGTTTTATTTAAAGGAGCAAACAAATGATCAAAGCTGTGGTAGGTGCAAATTGGGGCGATGAGGGTAAGGGTAAACTTACCGATGTATTCGCTAAAGAATCTGATATCGTCGTCCGTTTCCAAGGTGGAAACAATGCTGGTCATACGATCATCAATGACTATGGTAAATTCGCTTTGCATATGTTGCCTTCAGGTGTCTTTTATAACCATGTGACCAACGTGATTGGTAATGGTGTTGCCTTGAATATTCCTGCTTTTATTAAGGAATTGAATGCGATTGTCGAGAAAGGTGTTCCGATGCCAAAGATCATCGTTTCGGACCGTGCCCAAATCGTCATGAGCTATCACGTTCTCTTTGATAAACTTGAAGAAGAACGTTTGGGTAAGGCTCAATTTGGTTCAACCAAGAGTGGTATCGCACCCTTTTATTCCGACAAATATGCCAAGATTGGGTTTCAAATCTCTGAATTGTTCGATGAAGCTTGGTTGGATGCTAAGTTAGATCGTATCTTACCTGCCAAGAATGTCCTCTTGACGCATTTGTATCATGCGGAGCCTTTACGTAAGGAAGATGTTCTTGCGGAGTTGATTGAGTATCGCAATCTAATCTCACCTTTCGTTCACGATACGGTTAAGTATTTCCAAACCGCTGTGGATGAGAAAAAAGTCATTCTCTTGGAAGGCCAATTGGGTGCTCTTCGTGATCCTGACTTTGGTATTTATCCTTATTCGACTTCCAGTTCGACTTTGGCGTTCTATGGTCCAATCGGTGCAGGTTTACCGCAACACATCGATGAAGTCTATGCCGTGACCAAAGCTTACTCAAGCAGTGTTGGGGCGGGGCCATTCGTATCCGAAATCTTCGAAGAAGAAGCTCAAGCACTCCGTATTCGTGGTGGTGATGCGGGTGAATTTGGAGCCACAACCGGTCGCCCACGTCGTATGGGTTGGTTCGATGTTGTCGCAACCCGTTATGGTTGCCAAGTTCAAGGCGCGACCCATTTGGTTTTAACCAATTTGGATGTCTTAGGTTACTTGGATGAAATCCCTGTCTGTGTCGCATATGAAACCGATGGCAAACGTCGCGATCATTTTCCAAACATCACACGTTTGGAAAACAGCAAACCCATCCTTGAAGTCTTCCCAGGTTGGAAGAGCGACATTTCACAGATTCGTAATTATGATGAATTGCCAGAACTCTGTAAAGCCTATGTGGATGCCTTGGAAAGCATGTTGAATGTACCCATCAGTTTGGTCTCCAACGGACCGAAACGTGAACAGATTCTGACACGCACACCTAAAATTTAAAACGGCACTCGCCGTTTTTTTAATGCTCAAATTTGAAGTATTCAAGTGCTTTGTCGATATTATCTTGATCAACTCCGATGCCTTTTAGAAAGTCCACCAACTCGTCTTGTGTAACATTATTTTCTTCGATGAACTGTTGAGCTTGCTCAAGATCCGCTTCCGTAAAAGCTTCGTTCTTCAAACCTTTTTCAATGAAAACTGAAAAATCTTCCGCAATGCCATTCTCTACCAACCAATCCGTGATTGCTTCCGAATGCTCAGCGATCAATTCTTGGTCAAAGCCTTCTTCATCAAAGATTTGAACAGGTCCCAACCAATTCACGACATCTACTTGAAGCGTATTTGCAAGTGGAACCAAGGGTGCCAACAATGTGCGTTCCAAGACTTCACGTCCATTAACGATTAAGGGACTTAAGATGAATACCATGCCGATCAAAAGCCAAAGCAGTGTTCTTAAGAACGAGAATATCGACCCTAAGACACGGTCGATCATACGCAGTTCATTACGTTCACGAACTGTGCGTACAATGGGCTTCAGCAGAATTTCCAAGCCAATCGTTAAGGCAATGAGAAGTAATACGAACCATACGACGACATTGAGCATGTTATGAAGAAATGTGCCCCAAAGCGGATGCTCAAAGATTTCAAGACTTCGGCTTAGAATTGGAATTAAATCTCCCAAACGAAATGCTAAGAAAATCGCACCTACGAGTGAGACGATAAAAATGACCAAGTCGATGAGCTGTCGAACAAAGCCACGTGCATATCCTTGTAATAATGCCAATAAAACCAATACTATGATAATCCAATTCAACCAAAATGCAGTATTTAACGGTAACGAGTACATTGCAATCACCCCTTTGCATCATAGCATAAAAAACAATGCTTTCGCATTGTTTAATACATCGAAGGATCTGGTAATTGTGGCGTTTTTGCCTCTGGTTTAGAGGCAACCGCAGCTTCTGTGGTTAAAAACAAGGCAGCGATGCTTGCCGCATTGCTCAAAGCACTTCGCGTAACTTTAGTTGGGTCGACGATACCTCGATCCACAAGGTTGACCCATTCACCCAGTTTCGCATCAAAGCCGATGCCATCCGCTTGTTTGAGTTGTTTATTTACTATCTCCGTCCCATCATACCCTGCATTTTCCGCAATCTGCCATAAAGGACTTAAGATGGCTTCAAACACAGCAGACATGCCCTTTTGTTCATCTACGGATTCTGCAGTCAATGTTTCTTTGAGTTCACGATACGCCAGTGCGAAGGCTGCGCCACCACCCATGACAACCCCTTCTTCAACGGCAGCTTTCGTTGCGTTCAAGGCGTCTTCAATGCGCAATTTCTTCTCTTCCATTTCAGCCTCTGTTGCGGCCCCAACTTTGATGATGGCGACGCCAGATGCGAGTTTAGCCAAACGTTCATTCAAACGTTTCTTATCATAATCGGATGTGCTGTTGGATAGTTGATTACGGATTTCATTGGCACGCGCATCAATCAATTCCTTATTGCCATGACCATTGATCAATGTCGTATTGTCCTTTGTGATGACGATGCGTTGAACACGACCACACTCTTCAATGCCTACTTCTTTTAAATCCATGTTCAGATCTTTTGAAATGAACTTAGCACCACTGACGATCGCAATGTCTTCAAGGATGGCTTTTTGATTGTCTCCAAAGGATGGCGCTTTGGTCGCCGCCACATTGAAGGTTCCTCTAAGTTTATTGACAACCAGGGTTGTGACGACCTCATTATCCAAGTCATCCGCAATCACCAATAAGGCTTTACCCATTTGAACGATCTTTTCCAATAAAGGTAGAATCTCTTGGATCGTATTGATCTTCTGATCCGTAACCAAGAGATAGGCATCTTCCATGATGATTTCCATCTTCTCACGATTGGTAACCATATATGGAGATACATAGCCCTTATCATATTGCAGACCTTCCACAACTTCCAATTCCGTTTCAAACGCATTGGATTTGTCGACGGTGATGACGCCTTCCTTACCCACTTTATCCATGGCTTGGGCAATCAAGCGTCCGATCTCTGGACTGCCGGCACTTAAACCTGCCACATCCGCAATATCTTCACTGCTTTCAATCTTTTTGGATTGGTTTAAGAGATGCTTACCGATGGCATTGGATGCCTTCTCAATCCCTGTTCGCATGATGACAGGATTGGACCCCTTATCAATGGCTTCCAAGCCTTTATGAATGATGGATTGGGCTAATAAGGTAGCGGTTGTCGTACCATCCCCAGCCACATCATTGGTTTTATTCGCAACCTCAAGAACGAGTTTGGCACCCATTTCTTGGAATTTATCTTCGAGTTCGATTTCACGTGCGATGGTCACACCATCGTTGGTGATCAAGGGTGATCCATAGCTCTTTTCTAAAATGACATTACGTCCTTTGGGACCTAAGGTAATCTTTACCGTATCGGCCAATATGTCGATGCCGGCTTTCATCTCATCACGAGCTGTCTTTGAAAAATGAATGATCTTTGCCATAGTTCCTCCTATTCAATGATGGCTAAAATATCTTTAGCCTCCACAATTAAGTATTCTTGCCCATCAAGCTTGACTTCAGTTGGGGCATACGGTTTGTAGATGACTTGATCATCTACCTTGATGTCCAAAGGAATGAGTGTTCCATTTTCTACTTTACCTGGACCCACCGCAACGACTTTGGCCAAATGGGGTTTCTCTTTGGATGCGTCACTCAGAACGATGCCACTCGCTGTTTTCTTTTCCTGTTCGATCTTGATCAGTACGACGCGATCACTTAATGGTTTTATCATCTTCGCCTCCTTTTAGCACTTAAACAATAAGAGTGCTAACACTTATAATTATAAGCTTATGCATTAACTTGTCAATGCCACAAAAAAAGAAGCTATTGCTTCTTTGCTAGAATTTCGCCCGGCACGCCAATAATGGTCTTACCCGCTTCCACATTTTTGATGACGATGCAGTTCGCACCGATTTTAACGTTGTCTCCAATATGGATATTGCCCAATACTTTCGCACCTGTTCCCACCATGACGTTGTTGCCAAGGGTTGGATGACGTTTCTCATCTTTCGCACTCATGCCACCTAAGGTGACTTGATGGTAGATCAAACAATCATCGCCTATGATGGCGGTTTCACCGATGACCACGCCCATCCCATGATCAATAAACAAACGTTTGCCGATCTGTGCTCCAGGATGGATTTCAATACCTGTCAAGGTGCGTGAGATCTGACTGATCAAACGCGCTAGAAAGTACAGATGTGTTTTATATAAGACGTGTGCGACACGATGAAATAGAATCGCATGATAACCTGGATACAATAAAATAACCTCGATAAGAGATTTGGCAGCGGGATCACGTTTTTGAATGGCTTTAGCAGTATCGAACATAGGACCTCTCAGGGTTACCATCATACCAAAGTTCATTTAAAAATAAAAGGAAAACGATTATGCCTCCATAATCGTTTCAATCAACCATGTAAAATCTTCACTTTCAACTTCTTCGATGCGTCCTTGGTCAGCTAATTCATTGATCATTGGATTGATTGGAAGTTGACCCAAGAGTGGAATATTGTACTTCTCAGAGAGCATCTTACCTTTGCTCGAGCCAAAGGGATAATGAACCTTATCGCAATCATCACAAATAAAGTAACTGAAATTTTCGATGATTCCAATAATCGGCACATTCATCTTATTTGCCATCTCAACGGCTTTGGATACGATCATCGAGACCAAATCCTGAGGGCTGGTGACGATGACGATGCCTGTGATGGGTAGATTTTGAAAGACGGTTAAAGCGATGTCGCCTGTACCTGGAGGCATATCCAGAACCATCAAATCCAACTCTTCCCAAATGACTTCAGTATAGAAATCCTTCACGGCATTGGTAATCAAAGCACCGCGCCATAAGATCGGTGTCGTCTCATTGGGAACCAACATGTTGGAGGTAACCAATTTGATGCCTGTCTCTGTAACTGCGGGTTGAATCCCTGCATCATCCCCAAATAAGGGTTGATGTATATTGAATAAATGTCCCATGGATGGACCAATGATGTCACCATCAATGATGCCTGTCTGATAACCGGCTCTTTGGGCATGGGTTGCCAATAAAGCTGAGACGGTTGATTTACCAACGCCCCCCTTACCACTCACGACCGCAACCATTTTCTTGATTTGCGTTTCCTTTTTAGGACGTGGCTTAAAAGGGTTAAATTTTGGATCTAAGTTTTTTGTATCGACCATATGTAATCTCCTAACCCAACCATTATACAAAAGTATGCACTAAAAGTGGTGTGATATCATCTCAAAAAAAAACCGGTTTCCCGGTTTTAGTCGTTTGGAAGAATTAGATTCAATGCGACACCGACGATGGCTGCTAAAGCTGTTCCAGAAAGTGTTGCCAAACCGACAAGTTTGAAAGCCGCACCCCCTAAGCCAAGAACCAACATCGAAGCGGCAATGATGACATTACGTTGTTTACCAAAATCAACTTTTTCATCAATCAAGACGCGTAGACCATTGGAAGCGATGAAGCCATACAACAAGATGCTCATTCCACCCAAGACACCGCTTGGAATGGTTGAAATCAAAGCAGAGATTTTACCTACGAAACTGATGACGATCGCCAAGACAGCTGCACCACCAACTACCCAAACCGATGCGACTTTAGTCAATCCGACGACACCCGTGTTTTCACCATAAGTCGTATTTGCAGGTCCCCCGATAAGCGCGGATACCGCAGTTGCGATGCCATCCCCCATCAAAGTACGATCCAAACCAGGATCTTTCAAGAAATTCTTATTACAAATCTTACCCAAGACGGTATGATCACCAATATGTTCGGAGATCGTTACGATGGCAATTGGAACGATAACCCATGTTTCAACACCAAAGTAGAACTGATATGTTTGGAAATTGCCAAGTTTGAAGGGCAAGATGAAGTCAGGAATCGAGAATAAAGGTGCAGCGGCTACAGGTGATAAATCAACCAAGCCCAACGAGAAGGCAACCAAGTAACCTCCGAAGATCCCAATGATGAATGGGATGATGCGCATGAAGCCTTTACCTAAGGACATGACGGTTGCGGTGATTGCGAATGTCGCAATGGCCGTAACGATGATGCGCCAGTCTCCACCACTGGTGAAACCAGCTGAACCTACGGCAACACCGGCTAAACCTAAACCAATGATGATGATCATCGGACCAATGACGATTGGAGGCAATAGCTTATCGACCCAGCCTTTACCGATCATCTTAACAATCAAAGCAATAACAACGTAAACCAAACCAACCAAAATCAAACCAGTTTGAGCGGCACTGACATCGCCACCCAAGGATTCTTTCGCAATGATGACAGCTGTGATATATGCAAATGATGAACCTAAATAGACAGGTACTTTAGCCTTGGTCGCCGCAATGTAGATCAGCGTCCCAATACCCGAAGCAAACAATGCGACCGAGATGGGTAGACCGGTTAGAATCGGAACCAAAACGGTTGCGCCAAACATCGCAAAGACATGCTGGAAACTTAGGGCTGCCCATTTTAATACCGGGGGCTTTTCGTGGACATCATACAACAATTCATTCTTCATGTTTCTTTCCTCCTGCATAGGTCATAAAAAAGGACTTTACGTAAAAGTCCCTTAAATGGTCGGAAGGTTTTTGCTTTCCTTGGTGACCTCTCTGGATCACATTTAAAGGACCTATGCTAGATGTAGTTTAGCACAAGATTAATAACTTGCCTAGCGTTTTTTTAAGAATTTTTTTTAGACTTTATTCCTGAATAAAGTCCTGCTTATAGCGATTGAGCAAACCTAAATATACCCAAAAGATATAGGCGACAGAGACCACACTGATATTGAAAAAGGCTTGCACACAATACCCAAAGATCGCACTGGCCAAAACAAAGGTCATAGGATCCTTTAGATGCTTGAAGTTAGCCATTGCAGTTTTGACTAAAAACGCAAGATACGCAAACAAGCTTGGAATTCCACTTGTGACGGCTAGATGCAGATATTCGTTATGGGCTTTATCCGCAATCATGACTCGACCAAACATGGTGATACTGTCTTGATCGAAACGTTCCATAAAGACGATATGAAGATTCTCAATACCGACTCCAAAGAGTGGGTAATCTTTGATAAGTTCGATGACACGTATCCAGATGAACAATCGAAAGGATCCCAAAGTATCGATATTCCCCTGCTTTCTAATCAAGGCATTGAAGTCGGCTGAGATGCTTAAGAAGCGTCCTAATAAAGCTTGATTACTGCTTATGTTAAAGAATAGAACCAAGGTAACACTGATAAGGATAACAGTTAAAATTGCTTTCTTTTTAAAGGGATGTTTAAAGAACATCCACATGAAACCAGCAAAAATCAACGTGGCGATAAAGCCGATCCAAGCACTGCGCGTCATGTTTATCAAGAGTACATAGAAAACGAAAGCATAGGTGAAATAAGCATAGAGCTTATGTTTGAAGAGAATGAGATACAGATGCCAAGGTAAGACCAAGACGAGATACGCTCCAAAGAAATTAGGATTACCAAAAGTAGCGAAAGGCACGATCCAATGCATACGCGTCAGATCACGTGTGAACAACTCCAAGCCATTGGCTTGAAGAAAAGCATAAAAAGCCAATATCGTAGATCCAATGACGATACCATCAATGAACCACGATGGAATCTTCTTTATCAGACGAGCGAATAGAAATAAAAACAAGTAGAGCAGCTGTGTCACATAACCGTCATAACGTAAGAACTGACCACCTAAAGACAACTGTAAATCATGCGAGAAAAACAATGAGAGTGTTAGCAGTGCAACGTAGATCAAAACAAAGCCATTGACCCAATCCCATCGAAACAACAAACCAATCAGCTTAGCGTTCAATGCCACCATCACCAATAAAATGGAAACGACAATAAGCAATGTCAGATATTTTGGATAATAGAAAAAATCAAGCACCGACCAGAGTGGTACATAGACAAAAGGAACCAGAACTGGAACCATTAAAATGATGATTTCAATACGCTTCAGGAATGGATTTGCTTGCATATGGCACCAATCGACCCAAAAGGATCCAGAATAAATATGCGACCGATACGACACTGATGTTAAAGAAAGCTTGAATCAAATAAGCGATGATCACCGCAAAAAGTAGATTTTTACCTTTAGAAATGCTGGTTTTTAGTACAATAAACAATAAAGCCAGGTAGGCAAGCAGACTCGGAATTCCCGCTGAAACTGCGATATTAAGGTATTCATTGTGTGCTTTGTCGATGGTCATCAAACGTCCCATGACCGACTGCATGTCTTTCTGATAGTATTCGAAAAACAGCTTAGGAAGATAATCAAAACCATAGCCTGTCAAAGGTCTCGCTTCAATCAATTCAAGAACATGCGTCCAAATAAAGATACGATAGGAACCTGCCTGGGGTGCTGTTTCAGCTTGCACAAGCACATCCACGGCTTCCTTGGGAATGGATAAAGCTTGTGTCACCACTTGGTTTTGGTGACTTGTATTGAATTGAACCAACAGGACAAAGCTGATCACAAAAATCAAACTGATCTTTGACAAATAGCTAGCGGATTTACGTGCTAACCATAGGGTGACAAACAAACCCACAACCGCACCCAACCATGCCCCTCGCGTCATACTCGCAAGCAGTGCATAGAAAACAAAGGCATAGATCACAGCTCCAAGCTGAAGTTGTTGCTTGAACATGAACCAAATACTCAACGGTAAAGCCATGACCATGAAAGAACCATAGAAATTAGGGTTACCCAGTGTTCCAAAGGTGCTTACCCATCCAGAACGTACATTGTCTCGTAGAACAGGATCAAAACCAAAGCTTTGCGCAATGCCATAGATCGCTTGAATCACAACACCAGCAAGCAACATCCTAAGAATCCATTGATCATCGCGAATAAAACGTGAACCCCAAAACAGAAAAAGATACATGACAATCGTCAAATAGCCCTCATAGCGATAAACACGTCCCAATAAACTTTCTCTAAGATCTAAGGCAAAAAACAACGATATCGTCAACATCAATAAAAAAGTCAAAGATACCGCCATAATCGGATCCATGACTTTGAACTTTTTGATATCGTGTTGATGATAAATCATATAGACCAACAATACCAAACAAAAAAACGCCAACATTATGACCTTTGGAAGATAGAAATGATCACTATCGCCACCTTTTGGCCATATAAAAAGGGGTAAGACTAAGCACAATGCTGCATAGATTTTTTGTAGTCGCTTTTCAAAAGCCATGTTTCCCCCAAAACGAAATTAAGAATGCTCGCGGTCGTAGCGATCGGTATCAATCTGATCGATCTTAACCACATAAACCATCAAACCAATATAGAACGGTACTAAAGCAGCAACCAATGCCCACATCATGGGATTGCCAATGGGATGCTTAGACGCATGTTTATAAACAAAGACACCAATCAGAATCGGCGCAATCAAAAACATCAAAGCAAAGAAACTGATGGCCAAGGTCAAAACAAAGATGTTTGTCATAGACCCACTTGATTCAAGACGCCATAGGAGAAAACCAACATGATGACAAGTGCAATAAACACACCCAACACAATCGCTAGAAAGGCTTTCTTACGATCCATCTGTAAGGTTTCCGCTACCAATGAACCTGTCCATGCCCCAGTACCTGGAAGTGGTATTCCAACAAACAACATCAAACCAATGAATTCCGCATTTTGAATCGTTTTACTCTTATGCAAAGCACGATCACGAATCTTATGGATGAACTTGGTCAAAATATTGTGTTTCTCCAAGAACTTTAAGATCGCTTCGATAAAGAATAGTATGAACGGTATCGGTAAGAGATTTCCGATCAAAGCAATGATGGAAGTGGTTAACAAAGGAAGATTCATCCAGTAACCTGCAAGTACCCCACCTCTCAATTCCAAGATCGGCATCATTGATATCACAAACACAATCACTTCTTTATTCAACCAGCCTGCATAATGAATCACAAGCTCAACTAATTTCTCTGTCATAAAAATCCCTTTCAATTTCTTCTGGCTTACGTAAGAATATAAATCCCAACCATGCCCCAATCACATTCAACATCGCATCATCCACATCAAATGAGCCACTCAATGTCACAAACTGCAAACCTTCTATGATGAACATGACGACCGTCGCCATCAACAAGAACGCCAATGGCTTTTGCCAGCGTTGATTCAACCTTGGCAAGAAGAAACCAAAGGGTGTAAACAACAACATGTGCCCACCGATGTTCACGATGATGTTGCGCATACCAGTCGCATAATTCATGGTCTGTAGGTATCGTAGAATCGTTCTAAAGAAAACCCAATTGGTACGTGAGCGTTGAAGTTCAACGAGTTCATTCCAACCGCCTTTGACCATCCATGATAGATCGATTTGACGATTGTATAAGAACAAAATATAAAAAAGGCCTAAAAGATAAAGTACATAAAAGATATGAATTGCTTTTAGCTTCACTTTCAAACCTCCATCGTCTTTGCTATTTTATCAAAAAACATCATAAACTACAAAACTTGTTAAAGTGTTTTAAAGAAATCAATCATCGCATCGATTGTCTTTTGACTTTCTTGATACTTTGGATACGTTACCGGAAACACGTGATCGAGTCGATAAGCATCCCCTTTTCCCCAATCTAATAACGCATGTTTGATCTTGTTTTGATCAAACAGTTGCTTCAATTTCAATGTATCAGTACGGATGAAGTCCTCAGAACTCGTACTCAACCAACACGGTGGAAATTCAACTTCACCAAACAATTTGGCTGGTTCGTAAATAAAGTCAGAAGCGAGATGCGACTTTGCTTGAAGCACAAGGATTGGCGCATAGTCAATGATGTCATTACGCTCCTCGATGTCCAACATCGAAGATATCAGTCCCATTCCTTTGATATAAATGTTTGGATCTTCCACATTGTATAAACTTCGTAATCTTGCACTTCGAGTCAGTGCGACCGCAAAGAGTGTAAGCAAGCCACCAGCAGAGTCACCAGTCATGAACACTTCATCGAGATTTAAAGAATAAGTCTGAGAATGATCATGAATAAAGGATAAGGCATCGAGGATGTCTTTGACTTGTTCGTCAAAAGTAAAGGTTGGAAGTAAGCGATAACTCAGTGAAACAACCCGAAAGCCTCTACGCGCAAATTCCGCGTTAAAGTTTTGATTCAATTCTTTATCACCATAAATCAAACCTCCACCATGAATATTGATGATGGTTGGTACATTTATCAAACCATCCTTTAAGGATAAGATGTCGAGTCGATGAAGCGGATGTCCATCTTGAACATAGGGAATGTCCTTTATGACGACTAAATCATCCATTGGGTAATTCTGTTGCTTCAAACGTTTTGTATCGACATACGTCATGAATGCTTTCAAGAATTGCGCTTTTAATCGTTTCCGTATTACTTTCATAATGATTACACCTCTCGACCCACGAGTCGATCTAAATCAAAGGCATCCGCAATCTTTTGTCCACCTACTTTGTTAGGATGCAAATGATCCCCTTGATGGTAACGAGCATCGATGACATCAGGATGCTTAGAATCTCGAATCACCGCATCCATATCAAATACTTCATCGAAATAACCACAGCTTCGAATCCATGCATTGATCTGAGTTCTTAACATTTCCATTTCATTTGTGAACTTTAGTAATTTGAAGCCTATTCGCGGTGTCAGTGTACACACGACAATCCGAGCCTTATGTGCATGGACTTGGTCCGCAATCTTCATCAATGCCTGAGTGTAGTTCTCGAAATTGATGATGTCTTTCGTCTTCTTATGATAATACGACATGTCATTGATGCCTAAGGCAAAAATAATCGTATGGAGATGTTCGACATCCAAGACATCCGTTTCAAAGCGATCTACACCTTTGCGACCAAAAAGATTCGCAAATGGACGCATGATTTCATATAGAAAACAATTCCCAGAAATGCCTGCATTCATCAAACAGAATTCACCCTGATACTTCTGATGAATACGTTCCCGTAGCGGTTTTACCCACTGATTCATCGCAGTGATGGAGTCCCCAAATGCCACAAGTACTTTTGGCTCTTGTATCGTCTCAATCTCAATCAAATCAAGGACAGGTACAGCTGTATAAATACCCATCATTTCGTTCATCATTGAATGAATCGGATTCGATAATGAATCTGTCCTTTTAGTTTGATCGCCATGATATAGTTGTGCATTCGCTTCAGTGTAATTGAGGTCATGTACTGCTGTTTTGAAGTGAATCCGTACCTCAATCTCATCTTCGATTTCGATTGGCATCTTGATGACATCTGAATAAAGTCTATCCCCTTTATTGATCACAATAGACTCATTCTGATTTAAGGTGACCCTATATGAAGTATTATTTTTCCATAGGTTTACCGAATCCAAAATAATACTAGACTTCCCCGTCACATTCGAAAAACGCAGGCGAATTGAGGTCCCTTTTATATAAGCTCGAAATTGAAAAATACTTGTCTTATTTTTATAAGACATGCCATTGATTAATGTCTTAGCCATGGCTTGGGACCATATTGGTGTCCAATACGTTGTTGGGATCTTCATACTAATATCATACAAGAAAAAAGAATCGTATTGAGACAATCTCATCACGATTCCAATTTAATTAAATGGTGGAGGTAAAGGGACTCGAACCCTCGACCCCTTGATTGCGAACCAAGTGCTCTACCAGCTGAGCTATACCCCCAGAATGCTTTCATTGTACACCTTTTAAATAAAGCTTTGAAGTAGGTCCAAAGGTTTTTTCACAACTTCTTTCTGTGATTTTTCCATAAGTAAGTTTTCACTTTGAAAACCCCAAGCAACGGGAACACATTTCAGTCCACAACGTTGTGCGGACTCAATATCCACGACACTGTCTCCGACCATGAAGGTATCTTCTGCTTTGCAGTTCATCGCACTTAAAGCTAAATTGATGCCTTGGGGATTGGGTTTTGTTTTTTGTGTTGAAGATTCACCATAAACACAATCAAAATGAATCATGGGGAAGTGTTTCTTCACAAGATCATCCAGATAACGTTGTGGTTTATTGGATACAACAGCCAAGCGATACCCTTTATCTTGGACTGTCGTCAAGACTTCAAGGATGCCAGGATATGGAACGGTCAAATCCATATAACACTTCGCATATGCCGCATGAAAGATGCTTATCGCTTCTTCCAATTGATTGTGTCTTTCCATCGGTAATGAGCGTTCCACAAGCTTTCGGATGCCATTGCCTAAAAAACTTTTAATGATATCTTCAGAAAGAACTTTACAGTCCATTTGGACCAACATGGTATTGATTGCGTTTGTGAGATCGGCCTCAGTACTGAGTAGTGTACCGTCCAGATCAAAGATGATGCCTTGTGTCATGTGTTTAGTTTATCATAAGTTTCAAGTGTGCTAAACTAAAAATGGTGATAAAAATGAAAGATATAAAATTAGTCATATTTGATATTGATGGGACATTATTGGATGCTGGTAAAGACCGCATTGAAGACTCAGCAGTAGAGGCGATCCATCAATTGAAAACAAATGGCGTCATGGTTGGTGTGGCGACGGGTCGGAGTATGGACTTCATCAAAGCACATGTCAAAGAAGTCTTGGATTGTGATTATTACGTGACCATCAATGGTCATTGCACCTTGGATCGTCATAAAGAAGTGATTATCCAACACCCCATAGAAACATCAAGCGTCACACGTCTTTTACGACTGAGTGAAACGTTGAATATTCCCATGGGCTTGAAGACTGCGCATCAGATGGTTGTTTTAAATGATTATCAAGGTTTCTATGATCATTACTCCCAAGGTTTTGATGTTCGACATCTCTTATTGGATAATACGGTAGAAAAGGATTACTATCTTAAAGATACTCCTGCTTTAGGCATCTTCTTGATTGCGAATGTCGCAAAAATGGACCCCTATCGCAATGACTTCCCAGAATTTAAATTCATCGGGGCAGGTTCCCATGGAATGGATGTATTCAGATCCGACATCAATAAGACCAAAGGAATTGAAGAAGTTCTCAACTTGGTTGGCTTGACTTGGGATAATGTGATGGTGGTTGGGGATGGGGATAATGACATTGAGATGATGAAAAAAGCCGCTCTTGCCATTGCCATGGGCAACGGAACAGCGGCTTGTAAAGCCGTTTCCGATTATGTGACGGGTGATGTGGATGCCGGAGGCATCGCACAAGCCCTTAAGCACTTTGAATTAATTTAAGCTGGACCACGGTTTCCAAAAGTGGTGTATGCGTGAATAGATCGAAACCTTGAATACTGATGATGCGATACTTTTGTTTGAGTGTCGCAAGATTCTTGGCTAAGGTTGAAGGATTACAGGAGACATAGATGATTTCAGGGATTTGATGTTTAAGCATCGCTTCTAGCATGGCATCACTTAGGCCAGAGCGAGGAGGATCGATGACCAAGACATCAAATGCCTTTTTTAATTGTGCTAATTCGACAGCCGCATCCCCTGCTTTGAAATGACAGTTCTTCATTTCATTCATGGTCGCATTGATCTCCGCACTCTTGATTGCTTCAGCACTGAATTCAATCCCAAAGACTTCTTTACTCTTCTGACCCATCATCAAACTTAATGCACCGACACCGCAATACGCATCGATGACACGTTTGTTTTCAGGAATAAGACTCTTTACATAGTTGAAGAGTTGAGAGGCTTGAGCGGTATTCAATTGGAAGAAAGCTTTTGGATTCAAGGCGAAGCGTAGACCTTCGAACGTGAAATCGAGCGTAGGTTCTCCCGCGATTAAGCGGACGGCTTTACCAAACGGATCCATCGCATGACGATCGGTATTGACACTATGATACAACGAAACCAAACCATCGATCTGCATGCAGTCTTGAATGAACTCTCTGCTGAGTGTCATCTTACCGGTAACGATCGTGACTTGAACCTTGTCTTCCAAACTACGACAAATCAAGGTACGAATGCCTTGTTTCATCGGCGGTTCAAATGAATCCAAATCATAACGATTCATGACATCAAGGATGGCTTTTTTGACTTGTTCCAATTTTTCATCATGGACGATACAAGACTTGATTGGGACGAAATGATTGGTTCCTGCTTTATAAAAACCAGCAACCAACTTCCCTTTTTGATGCATGATTGGCATCTTCGCCTGATTGCGATAAGCAAAAGGTTGTGGATTGGCAATGATCGGTTTGATCAAACGGAAATCAAAACGACCCATGTATTTCAAAAGCGATTGTTTCAAATTCTCTAATTTGAGATGACGTTGATTGGCTTCATCGGTAATCATCAAAGCACAGCCACCGCAACGACCTTGGTCAACACATTGTGCATCGATTCGCTTTGGACTTGCCTCGACGATTCGTAAGAGTTCCCCATTGGAAAAACGATCACGCTTTTCGGTAATCTCGACTTCTACGGTTTCACCGGGTAAAGTGGACGGAATAAAAATCGGTTTATTGTTTAAATAACCGATTCCTTCGCCATTGATGCCTGTTTTTTCTATTTTGATTTTCATTTAGAGATCCGGATTGCTCCAGGTAGGAATCGTGTTGCCACGTCTTACCAAGATGGTTTTCTGAAATTCAGTTTGATTAACAAAGCGAAGAATCTTATCGACTTCTTCTGCGTTGCAGCCTAAGAGTAATTTCACTTCAATATCTTTCTTCAAGATGTCGGCTGAAACCAACATCGCATCGATGATGTGTGTCGATATGCTGCCTTTATAGACAGAAATCCCTAAACTATCTTGACTCAGCGTTTCATTCAAATAACCATAATCCACAGGATAGATCAGGTTTTGATAATCAGGATGATTCGATCCTGCTGGTTGTGTGATGACGATTGCTGAAGCAAGAAAGATGCTGTCGATTTTCTGCCAGAAAAAAGCATTATTTTCTAATTGATTCATGTTAACCTCGTATTCCTATTGTAAGTCTTGAAAAAATATATGTAAAGAAAAAAACTTTACATCTGCAAATATTTCAAGAATGTAAGGCTTTATTATTCTAACTAAACTTCGACGAACTTGCAAGTCAATTCGTGCATTTGTTCACAATAATCTAGATGATGTATCCAATTCGTAAATCCAGCTTATCAATCAGCAGTTGAAGATCAAAATCTTCAAGCGCTGCCATCGCATTGAGTGCGATTAAACAAGCTCCTCTTGCGTCACTCAAGGCATCATGATGATTCAATTCAATCCCAAAATAGTTGCATACCGTGTTCAAGCGATGATTTTGAAGGCGTGGCAACATCTTACGTGCGATTTCTAAGGAATCAATGTATTTGATCCTTGGATTATCGATCTTATAGAGTTGGAATAGTTTTCTGAGGACCGTCATATCGAAATTAGCGTTGTGTGCCATGATGATCGAAGATTCAAACCAAGGTCTTAGGATTTCAAAGACTTGATCAAATTCCGCTTCATATTCCACATCACTCGGTAGGATGTTATGAATGGAGATGTTGCGTGGATCGAAATAGAATACGGAATGATGGGGTCGTAAAAGATGGTTGGCTTCAAATATGATTTCACTGCCCTCTGAAACGACCATACCGATACTACAGGCAGATCCCATGTTCTGATTCGCTGTTTCAAAATCAATTGTACAAAGTCGCATGTTCACACCACCAGATCATAGATCAATTTTATCATCAATAAGCCAAATACCACGATCAATAAGGGTTGAATGACACGTTTTCCAAATCGAATGGCTAACAAACTTCCAGAATAATTACCGAGTATGCTAAAGAGTGCAGCCCATAAACCAAGTTTCAAATCGACTTGACCATTCATCGCAAAGGCGGTGAAGGCTGCGACACCACTGGCAAGGTTGACGATTTTAGCGTTGGCACTGGCTTGGGTATGTTCCATTCGGACAAAGGTCACGAAGGCAAAGATGAGGATGCTACCGGTTCCTGGTCCTAAAAACCCATCGTACATACCGACAAAGAAACTGATTGTTGCGATGAGAAACCATGGCACTTTAATCGCTTCGGTGTATTCGATCACCTTCTTCTTACGTAATACAAAAATAGCCATCAAAGGAAGAGTCAACACCAACAAATATTTGAGCATCACTGGCGACACCAGCAAGGCCATTTGCGCACCAAGGAATGATCCGATTAACGAGAAGAAGGATGCGTAGAAAGCGAGTTTCAACCATAATTTCTTGTGAAAGAAATATGTCAAACTTGCGCTCAGTGTACCGAGTGAACTGGACAATTTGTTTGTGCCCATCGCGATGTGGACAGGAATACCAGCGAAAAGATAGGCAGGCAGAGCAATCAAGCCCCCACCTCCTGCAATCGCATCGATAAAGCCTGCTAAGAAAACCAAGGGTAGAACGATTAAGTAAGTGTTCATATTGTTTTTTATTTTAGCACAAGTCTATAATAAAGCTAGAGAGGAATCGTACCATGAAAAAAATGTTAGATGAATTCAAAGCTTTTGCAATGCGAGGTAACGTCATTGATCTTGCCGTTGGGGTCATTATCGGGGGTGCATTTGGTAAGATCGTCAGCTCAGTTGTTAATGATCTGATCATGCCTTTGATTGCTTATGTGATGGGAGGCACGAGTTTTGCAGATATGGGCGTTGTTTTAAGAGCAGCGACTGTTGAAGGAGAAGCTGACTTAGTGTTTGCTTACGGTAAGTTCATCCAAAGCGCTGTTGATTTCTTAATCATTGCCTTCAGTATCTTCATCCTTGTTCGTTTCTTGAATAACATGAAGAAAAAAGAAGTGGAAGTTGAAGCCACACCAGCAGAACCTGTAGAGGATACTCTGTCCGTGCTTAAAGACATCCGAGAACAGTTGAAAACTAAATAGATTAAAAAAAGCAAATTCAGTTTAGAATTTGCTTTTATCATCCAAAATTCAACATCAACCAAGCTGGTTTTAGAATCATCAACAAGCCTAAGATAACCATCAAGATGCCACCAATCAAATGTGCATTTCGTGCATATTTGGTCGATATTCCTGTCAATTCGGCCGTTTTCATCGCAATCACGAAGACGATGACATCATCCACCATAAACATCAAGAGATACAACAACATATAAAGAATATACTGTGTTTCAGACAGATTGTTCAAACTAAGAATCTGCGTGAAGAGTACAGGAAGTCCTGCTGAACAAATCAGTTCCACAAGATTTACGGAGATGGCTAAGATGACGATCCCGACTGCCGCAACGGCAAAGACCGGTTGACTGTAGATTGATTCTAGTTTATCACGGATTTTCAAGCGTTTCGATTCATCGACGACTTCACATCCAGGTTCCATTTTTAAATAACGATTGAAGTTGAAGAGTCCACCTCCAATAGAGATCCCTCCGATCAACCAACGAATATAGATCAGTGTCCCAAATAAGAGCGTGATACTCAACCAAGAGTACATGAAGAGGAAATACATGACTGCCGTCGTTGTAAGGAACAAGCCCCCTAAGAACCACTTCTTCCACTGTTCCTCAAGATGAAACAACATGCTGATCAGCAATAACAACACCCACATTGCGCAAGGATTGAACCCATCTAGGGTGCCCAATACAATTGCTAAAATGGGTAAAGATACGGTCCTAGCGTCGATTTCACCGAGAAATGGTATTTTGATCGTGCTGTCTTGATTGACAAGATCGACCCCTTCATTGGGTTTTACGAAACCCAACATTTCCCCGACCACATCACGAACATTGTTTGTTTTGACGAAATCAATCGCTTCCTCAATGCGCGTTTCAGTAGAACCGACACTAAAGCCAACGATGACTTCACGTCCAACAATCAAAGTTGGGGTCAATTGAATCTCTTGACCTAAGAGTGTTCCAATATCACGTGCCAACTTCTGGTTTTCTTCATTGAAGGCGAGCTCGTAGGCATGAAGCTCAAGATTGGGCTCACGTTCTACAAGTTCATCGAGATACGCTGTTTCAAGTGCACAGGTTGAACACCCTTCCGCATGAAAATAGTATAAATGTATGGTGCGCTCTTCTGCTTTAACAGGTAAGGCAAAGAGTACTAAGAATAAGATTGTTAAGATGAATGTATGTTTAATCCGCATGGAGGATTTCTCTTTCTAACTCATCGATGCTTTTCTCACCCACAAAACGTTTGATCAAAACATCGTCGTGATAAACAAAATAAACAGGTAATATTTTCCCGACTTCCAAACCAACAAGCTTGTCTTCGTCAAAATCCAAGTCGATCATTTCAAAGTTGAGACTTGGATTTTTCTTCATCAATTCCTTGATGCGTTTTTTCATCAATAAGCAGGCATGACACCACACCGCTGTCACAACTTTAATCTTCATAAGGCATCCTCTCAATCGCTTCAACCAAGGCATCCAGTTCATCCAATGTCGTCAAATGCGAGAGACTGATGCGATAGGAACTTTGTGCACGTTCCATATCTTTTGTGATCGCATAGACCGATGCGGAATACTCATCTTGCCCGCAACAGGCACTTTTTGAACTCAGACAGATATCATAGGATGAAAAATAATCAATCCCCTTATCGGGACGCGTCTTTAAGATACTGATATTTACAATGTGGGGTAAAGAATAGGCATTGGAATTGATTCGAACCCTCGGCATCGCATTCAACTTATCAATAAGATAAGTCTTCAGTTTAGAAATCTTATCAAAACGCTCTTTTTGATGAATCATACTAAGCTCCAATGCTCTCACAAAAGCCGCAATCAGCGCTGTTTGTGGCGTTGAGGAACGATACGGACTCAAACTGTGTCCACCATGTAAGAGTGGAATGAAGCTGAGATCTTCTCTTCGATAAAGCAAGCCAATGCCCTTTGGTCCATAAATCTTATGCGCTGAGCAGCTGGCAAAATCCAAGGTATTCAAATCGATGGGTACCTTCCCCATCGCTTGTGTCACATCACTGTGAAAGAAAATCTTCGCATTACGACAAAGTGAGGCAATGGCATCAAGAGGTTGAAGGATACCCGTTTCACTGTTGACCGCAATCAAGGATACAAGCAAGGTGTCTTCACGTAATAAGCTTTTTAAATGGTTCAAATCAAATAAACCATCGTTTGTCGTTTCCACAAAATCCACATCATAGCCTTGTGCTTCCAGAGCTGATACCGCCCCAATCAAAGAGGCATGTTCGATCATGGATGTGATGATGTGTTTCTTATGCGGATACTTCAAAGCTAAACCTTTGAGAATCGTATTGTTTGCCTCTGTGGCGGATGAACAAAGAATCAAGTTATCTTTTTGGACATGCAAAAGCTCAGCCATTTGACTGAGTTGTGTCTGTAAGAATGTCCAAGCCCTTTGACCCAAGATGTGGCTTGAGTTGGCGTTGGCAAACTGTTCTTGTTCAGTCCGTACCCAAACATTCAAAACACTTGGATCGATGGGTGTCGTCGCTGCATAGTCAAGATAGATCATAGTTTTAGTTTAATCGAAAAATGTTTGTTGTGGTGAATTACTATTCACAAACAACCGCGGTACCACTTACGGTAACCATAAGCATGTTGTTGGCTTGACCTAAGACTTCATAATCGATGTCAACGCCTACGATGGCATTCGCTCCCATCGCAAGGGCTCTTGATTCCATTTCACGCAAGGCGGTTTCACGGGCTCCAATCAATTCCCCTTCATAGGAATTGGAACGTCCACCAAAGAAATTGGTCAGTCCTGCCGCAAAGTCTTTTACGAAATCGACGCCTGAGATGACCTCGCCAACGACGATGCCTTTATACGAAACAATCTTCTTACCTTCAATGCTTGGGGTTGTGGTGATGATCATAAGAACTCCTTTCAAAAGCTCTGTGTTCAGCTTTTAGTGTTGGATGATATTTCAATTGGATCCGATAGCCTTCATCTTCCTCGACTATGGCTTGGATGGTGTAATGTGCTTTGATGGATTCGAGCACTTCGCTTTGTTCAAAAGGTACGAATAACTCCATCAATGGACGTATCTCTAGCATTTTGCTTTTGATTCTATCGTACAAAAGATCGCAATTCGTTCCTTCTTTGGCACTGATGCATAAACCGCTGCACGGTCCCAGATCCATCTTATTATTCACTTCAATACGTGGTTTATCCAAAACCTCAAGTTCATTTAAGGTCTGAAGCGTCACTTCTTTTTCAAGATACCAATTCGCACTCGACGCATCATTCACATGAATGATCAGATCGGCTTCTTGGACAACCTTCAGGGTTGAATGAAAAGCTTTAACCAAACTATGTGGCAAGCGACTGACAAAGCCAACCGTATCCAAGAATAGAACCGGTAGACCATCGATCTCCCCATAGCGTGCAGATGGCGATAGACTCTCAAAGAGACGATCGTTGGCATTGACCTGTTTGACTTCTTTGCCAAACTTTTGATTCAAACGATTCATCAAGGTGCTCTTCCCTGCATTGGTATATCCGACCAAGGCAATCGTGAAGATCGCATTGCGTTGTCTCAAGCGCGCTTGGACTTCGCGTTGTGCTTCAAGTTCCTTCAATTCACTCTCAGCCTTATGTAATTGACGTAGGGTGACCCTTTTTGCTAAAGCCAGGGCTTGTTCACCAGAACCACGATTACGCGCCCCACCCCCTTGTTCACGTCCTGAGGAGTGATGGGTCAGACTCATACGTGGGAGCAAATAGCTTAAACGTGCCACTTCGACTTGGAGCTTGGAAGCTCTGTCTTGTGCACGACTGCCAAAGATCGCAAGAATCAATTGGGTACGATCCCAAACCTCTACATTCAATGCTTCACTTAGATTGCGGTGCTGCGAAGGACTCAAGGCGTCGTTGGTAATCAAAAGATCCACATCCATGCTTTGCAAAGCCAATTGAACTTCCAAGAGCTTACCACTCTTTACATAATGACTCGCATTATTCTTAGCTTTCTGGAACAAACTGTAAAGACATTCCAAATCCGCTGCTTCCATCAAAGCTCTTGTTTCTTCCATCGACGCTTCAAAATCAAGATCCCCTTGGTCCAAGCCCAATAAAATCGCCTTAATCAAGAACGCGCCACTCCAATTCCAGATCCACATCAAAGCTCTTCTTAACCTCTTGTTTACACAAATCAATTAATGCCAAAACATCACTTTGTGTCGCTTGACCAAGATTGACGATGAAACCAGGATGCTTGAACGATATTTCCGCATTCCCAATCCGTTTGCCTCTTAAACCACACTCTTCAAACAACTTCCAGACAAATAAAGTTTTGCCGTCCTTCTGTGGACGTTTAAAAACACTCCCTGCATTGGGATAATTACGGGGTTGTTTACGATAACGTTCTTTTTTATACGAGATGACTTTCTCAATGTTTTCTAGCTCATCCCCACCCACATTCCTAAGTCCACAAGCTAAAATCGTTTCACTCGCTTTAAAGCCCGAATTGCGATAGGTAAAGAAATCCGCATCGGGTATGATTCGTTTCACTTCATCCAATTCATCATCATAGACATCCACCCAATGGACATATTGACCAATGGTGAATTCAAATTGCCCTGCATTCATGATCAAAGCACCACCGATCGTCCCCGGTATATCCTCCGCAAAGGCATAACCATCGATCGCATGTTCAATCGCAAACCAAGTCAATTGGGATAAACTTACTCCAGCCTCAAGCACCAATTCTTCTTGTTCGATCCGGATATCATCCATATGTGTCGTCACAATAAAAACGACATCCTCCGGATAGACATCTTTCGTAAGGAGGACATTGCTTCCCTTACCCAATAGATATCGTTTATTGCCCTTCGTAAAGCGAAGCACTTCCACAAGTCCTTCTTGATTCAAGGGAAAGTAAAGACGCTTAGCATAGGCCTCTAAGCGCAAGGTATTGTATTTTTTAAGCGAGACATCTTTTAATTCTAAGAAATTTTGCATTTTATTTGATCCGTATGTATTTATGTGTGATGTTTGGATTCGAAGTCTTACGTGATTGAATCTCAAACTGTTTCAAAGAGGATACCAAAGGTGTCAGCTTTTGGAATCCGTAGTTTCGCGTATCGAAATCAGGATTACGTTTACTTAAGATACTTCCAACTTCACCTAAGAAAGCCCAACCATCGTCATCTGAATTCTCATTGATGATGGTTTTAAGCGTCGCAACCAATTGTTCCGATTTTTTATCCGCCGTAGGACGATTGATAACGACTTCAGGTTGTGTCGCTTCTAATAGAACTTCGAGATACTTGAATTTCTCACAAGCCGAAATGAAGGCTGGTGGCGTCTTCTTCTCACCCATGCCCAAAACATATTTACCCGCTTCACGTAAGCGTGATGCCAAACGTGTGAAATCACTATCGGATGATACGATGCAAAAACCATCGACTTGGCCTGAATACAGGATATCCATCGCATCGATGATCAAGGCCGCATCGGATGCATTCTTACCCGAAGTATAGGAATACTGTTGGATGGGTGAAATGGAGTAGTTTAACAACACATTCTTCCATTGTGAACCCTTCGGTTTTGTCCAATCCCCATAAATTCGTTTATAGGTCGCAGTCCCATGATTGTTTACTTCATCAAAGATGACTTGCACATACTTATCGGATACGTTTTCCGCATCAATCAAAACAGCTATTTTTAATTCTCGTTCCATGATCCACCTTACTTCATTTTCTTTATTATAACATCATCTTGACACAAATCTTGAATGACTGTCGATGCCAAGAGCAGTCCAGCACTGGCTGGAACGAAGATCATGGAGCCCACGACCACCTTGTTCAACTCAGGCACAAAGGTTGCTTCCTTGGATTCTTCAAGCGATGTGACAACTTTGATGTTGCGAAGACCTTCCTTACGCGCAAGAATGCGAACCTTCTTTGCCAAGGGGCAATAACTAGTATGATACAAATCACTCAACCTTAATTGTGTTGGATCCAGCTTACGCGCTGTGCCCAATGCCATGATGAGTGGAACATCCGCTTGCTCAGCACGTCGCATGATCTCAATCTTTGATGGCACTGCATCGATCGCATCGATGACATAATCAAAAGGTTCAAAGGAGAGTTCACTTTCTTCATTGAAGTAGATGGGCTTCAAATGAACCATCACATCAGGATGAATGCTTAAGATACGATCACGCATGACTTCAACTTTTCTTTGTCCGATATTGGTGGCGTTGCTCATCAGTTGACGATTGAGATTGGACACATCGATGGTATCAAAATCGATGAGGGTCACCTCTTTGACACCACTTCGAATCAATCCTTCGATGGCAAACGAACCAACACCCCCACAACCGAAAATCGCCACATGAGCTTGTTTAATTTTTTCTACTTTATCGGATCCGATCAGATATTCGATGCGGATATAAGGATTACCTTGCATTATGTTCCTACTTTCTATAAAATATCAACGTTAGAGGAAAAGATATGAAATTAACCAGTCAGAGTTTAAGTAAAATCGCGATGATCGCGGCAATCTACGCTGCCATCAGTTTAGCCTTGGCTCCATTGAGCTTTGGTAATATTCAAATACGGATTGCGGAAGGATTAACCTTATTGCCTTTGTTGTCGCCAATTGCGATTATTGGCTTGGGCATTGGTTGTTTCATCACCAATTTCATTGGCGTGATCATGGGTGCCAACCTCTTGGGTATGATGGATGTGTTCATTGGAACCTTCGCAACTGTCTTAGCGGCATATCTGACTTATGTCCTTCGTAATCGTTTATTAAAGGGGTTCCCTTTTTGGGCAAGTTTGATGCCCATCGTAATAAATGCCGTGATCATTGGGGCTGAATTGACCTATGTCTTCGCACCAGAATTCACTTGGACCTTGTTTATGATCTTTGCATTAGAAGTTGCTTTAGGACAAGCCTTAGCCGTTTATGTGATTGGTCTACCCTTGCTTGCGACCCTAAAGAAACGTCCGATTAATTGGTCTTGACCTTTTGAATCCGTGCTACAATCTTCGCAGCGTGGACACGTGAAACCAGTTTTAACAATAGAACCATTATTTTATTACTTAATCCTGGTACGATGATGGCTTCTTGCGCACCTTCGACGCTCGCTTGAACAACAGGCTTGCTGTCCATCATTACGAGATTGACGGATGGATTGGGCTCTTTACGATTAGCCACATCAAAGAATTCCGTCTTGGTTGGACCAGGACACAAAACAGAGACACTGATACCGTCTTTTTTTAATTCTTCGCGTAATGCGACTGAAAAACTTAAGACGTAGGCTTTAGTCGCATAATACTGAGCCATATAAGGTCCAGATACAAATGCGGCGACTGAAGCCACATTGATGATTTCAGACGGTTTGTTTCGTTTAAGATTGGGAATCAAGGCATGGCATAGCAGTGTCAAGGCATCGATATTCACGTGGTTCATTTGAAGGATATTGGTCATTTCCTGTTCTGCAAAAGCACCTGAATGACCAAAGCCTGCATTATTAACCAAACGATCTATCGCATAACCACTGATTTCTTCAATGAATTTGTTCAATGTGTTTTCACTTCCTAAGTCTGCACGGATGACCTTTACATCGATTGGATACTGTGCGATCAATCTTGCCTTCAAAAGTTCCAAACGATCTAAACGTCGTGCCACTAAGATCAAATTCTGATGTTTCTGAGCGTACTGTTCAGCATAGACTTCTCCTAAACCACTCGATGCTCCTGTAATCAATGTGTATTTTTTCATGATTGACTCCATCCTATAACGATTTTAGCACATTTGAGCATTCGTAAATTGTTCCATTCCATCAGATGTGTTAAAATGTAAAGCTGTTAGAGGTCCATATGAAAAATCTTGCGTTAATACTCTTTGTCGTCACCTATGCCTTATTATTGGCATTTCCCCTTAAGCGATGGTTGATTGCTTTAGCATCAGCTTTTGCCTTCATTGCCTTAGGGATTCTCCCTATGAATCAGTTCTTCACATCCATCGATTTCAATGTCTTGATGATGATCGGTGGTACGATGGGTATCGTTGCTCTCTTCATTGAATCCAAAATGCCTGTCCTTTTGGCGGACATGATTTTAGACCGTACGCCCAATGTCAAATGGGCCATCGTAGCTCTATCTTTGTTTGCAGGTGTCGTTTCCGCATTCGTGGACAATGTCGCAACCGTCTTGATGGTCGCTCCAGTTGCACTGAACATTGCGGTCAAACTTAAAATCAATCCGATTCCAAGCATCATTGCGATTGCCGTATCCAGTAATCTTCAAGGTGCCGCTACTTTAGTTGGGGATACCACTTCCATCTTGTTGGGTGGCTATGCTGGCATGGATTTCATGGACTTCTTTTTCTTCCAAGGAAAATGGAGTATCTTCTGGGCAGTTGAATTGGGTGCTGTGATGAGTACTTTTATTCTATTATGGATTTTCCGCAAGGAAAAACACGAAGTGCATTTAGAAGAATATCAAAAAGTAGAAGACTTATTTCCTTCGTACTTATTGGTAGGCATGATACTTCTATTGATTGGGGCATCATTCTTCCCAAATAAATGGGACATCACCAATGGTCTAATCTGTGTTATCTTGTTGGTCATCGGAATGACGCGTGATTATCTTGTCCACAAAGATCATACCGTTATAAAAAATACCTTGTTGGAAATTGATTATCAAACATTACTTTTATTAGCCAGTCTCTTCGTCATCATCGCTGGTATCACACATGTCGGCATCGTCGATGATATCAGTAAGCTGTTTGTGACTTTGGGTAATGATAATCTATTCATCATCTATACCCTATTGGTATGGGGCAGTGTTCTCTTCTCAGCTTTCATCGATAACATCCCTTATGTCGCAACGATGTTGCCAGTCGTATCCTCAATTGCCGCAAGCTTAGGTGCGGATCCCATTCTCTTGTATTTTGGTTTGCTAAGTGGCGCAACCTTGGGTGGAAACCTCTCCCCAATTGGTGCTTCCGCAAACATCACAGCTTTAGGTATCCTAAGAAAAAATGGTTATCAACCGACAACCAAACAATTCATGCAGATTGGGGTACCCTTCACCTTGATCGCAGTCATTTCTGCCTACGTCTTCATCTGGTTGATCTGGGCTTAATCTAAAATAGACACAGCGGCGTACTCATCAAAAGTCATGCCGCTTTTTATTAGTTCACTCGCAACGTCAATTCCAACATAACGATAATGCCAAGGTTCATACTTGTAGCCTGTAATCTGCTCTTTGCCTTTAGGATAACGAAGAATGAAACCATATTCATGCGCATGCTCGATCATCCAATCAAAGGATTTAGATTGTTCAAATGTAAGAATGTTGGGATCATTGCTCGCCACATCTATTGCTAAACCCGTTTGATGCTCACTGTGTCCCGCACGTGCTGAATAGGTATCGGCTACTTGTTTCCCATCTTCATTCACATAACGTTGATATAAACTCGCTTGTGTTTGATAAGAGCGATAACCGGAGATGCCAACAATAATATAGCCATCATCTTTCGCATCAAAAGCGAGTTGTTTAAATGCTTCAGCTGCGGTATTCTCTAATTTGACTTGACCATAGGGTGAAATCGTCACCAATTCATGGGGGACGAAATCTTCGGCTAAGGCATGATACTTGTTCACAAGCATCAGCTTACCCAGCTCAGGAAAACTCGCTTGAATTTCTGTATAAAAAGCTCGATCACGATCGGTATTCACCCATTCAAAAAGTTGTACATTATTCAGATTGGGTTCATTAACTTGTGCCTTCAAATAGCGTTGGTAGCGTGATGGAATAAACGTCTCCATTTGTATCCAATTCAAAATATTCACATCATAATTGTTTTCCAGCACAAAACGTAATCGATCACTTTCTAAACCCAATAATATTTCAGTTTCTACATCGGTATAACCCAGTTGAATCAGATCTGTATAATGTTCAATCGTCATATGTTTAGTGATGTTTGGAAGGTATGCTTGTTCAAGGATTTCCGCCTTAACAGAATCTTCTTGAGATAAGATGATCTCCACTTCATTTTGATCATATCCAAGCGCAGTAAAATATTTGGCTTGGTAAGGATGCGTTAAATCATAAATCCTCAAGCCACCAAAAATTGAGAGTGTAAATAAAACAAGACCTCCCAATAATATAAAGATCTTGTTTCGAGTCGAGTTTCGCATGGTCTTATTATAACTTAAAGTGTTGGATTGGACACAGTGGATTGAGCCAATAACAGTTCTTTGATCGCATCCACTTTCAATACCTTACCTGCCGATAATACTTTTTCATCCACAACCAAAGCTGGAAGGCTCATGATGTTATAGTTCATGATTTCAGGGATGGTTTTGACTTTTATAAATTCCGCATTCAGTTTTAAGGCTTTACATGCGGTTCGTGTATTTTCTTCTAAACGTAGACAATTGGCACAGCCCGTGCCTAATATTTTAATGATCATATATCCTCCGATCCATCCAGTTCACACACATCACAAGCTTCAATTTCAAATTTCAAACTATCTGATAAAGCATGGAACTGATCCAGTTGAAGTTCATAATGATTCCAAATGCCTTCTTTGCGGATTTTAATCAAAGCACAATCCGTAAGAATCTTCATATGATGACTCAAGGTTGGCTGCGAGATTGAAAAGTGGTCCAAAATATGACAGGCACAAAGTTCTTTCCCTCTTAACACTTCAATGATTTGAGCACGGGTTGGTTCAGCTAAAGCTTTCAGCTGTTTGATTTGCAGTTCCGTAAACATTAATAAGTTTCACTTTCAATCATCATATGGGTAAGAACCATCGGTAAAACCTTAAAAGCTTCTGCTTTGGATACTTTCAAATTCTGCCCAAAAGTCATGGCTTGCATGCTTAAGTATTGGCTCAGTTGTGCTTGTCCTTGTGCATCAAACTGTGATTCATGTTTGAAGATGGCATTTAATTTATCTTCAAATGTTTCACTGATATCGATCAAAACATTTGGCTTCGCGGAAGCATAGAATCCAATCGTTTCTACACGATGAACTTTAGGCTCAGTCGATGCATCGGGGTTAGGGAAGTGTTTCATCGAAGAGAACATACAGGCTTCAAGTACTGCCATCCCTGTTTTACGATGGGTTGGATGCGCTTCATACATGAGATAAGGATTCACTGTAAAAACAATGTCTGGTTTGACTTCACGAATGATTGCGACAAGCTGTTCCGTGATTTCCTTTTCATCGGGGTAATGAGTATCCGATAGATTCAATTGATAAAAAGACGTTGCGCCTACGAAAGTACCCGCATTGCGCAACTCTTCTTGACGTATCTTCACAAGTTCTTCTGAACGCAAGGTGTTGCTTCCACCTTTGCCTTGGCTGACAGTGCAATATGCAATGTTTGCGCCTAAAGCTTTGAATTTCAATAATGCACCCCCCATGCCAATTTCATTATCATCTGGATGAGGTTGGACACAGAGAATGGTCTTGTATTTTAGTATGTCGGGAATGGGTAAGAAATCATGGATTTTCATTTTGACCAGCTTTCATGATGTATTTTATGGATGTCATAGCGATCATTCGCTTCCTTATCAACGGCGGGATAGCCCAATGCCAAAATACCTAGAGACTTAATGTTCTTGGGAAGTCCCAAATAATTCTCCACATCTACGATGTTTGGATACGATTGCGATACACCGATCCAAACGGAAGCACAGCCCGCGTCTGTTGCCATCAAAGCCATATTCTGCATGCTTGCGGCCGCATCCTGACATAAGAAGTCAAAGTGTTCCTGTTTATCATGATCCCCAACAACACAAATCGCACATTGTGCTTCTCTTAAAGGACGACCATAGGTCAATAAATCCGCAAGTCCATTGAGGCGTTCTTTTTCCGTCACAATAATATAGTCCAACGGATGCAAGCGATGCGCAGATGGCGCATTGAAACCTGCCTTCAATATGCGTTCGAGAACAGCTTGTGGGATAAGTTCATCCGTAAAACGGCGAATACTACGACGTTTTAGTATACAATCGAGCGTTTCCATCCAATCCTCCTTTAAATTGATCATCATCTATCCATATTTAACTCTATCATAACAAAAAAGAAGTGATCTTGATTAACCACTTCTTATTCATATAAAACATGTGTGATAAAGAGATCGACCAAACTTGGATCGAACTGTGATCCAGCACAACGACGCAATTCATTGATCGCATCTTCTCGCGGCATCCCTTTGCGATAGACGCGATCTTGTGTCATCGCATCATACGCATCCACAATACTCAAGATACGGGCTAGAAGTGGAATATCATCTGCTTTGATGCCTTTAGGATAACCCTTCCCATCCCAACGTTCGTGATGCGTCAAGATATAGGGTGCGATGGAATGAAGCTCTGGTGAAGCCAAAGCGATGCGATGTCCAATTTCCGTATGTTTGCGCATGATGATCCATTCTTCATCGGTCAACTTGCCTGGTTTATGTAAAATGTGTTCAGGAATACCAATCTTACCAATATCATGCAACATGGACAGCAATATCAAGTTATCCATTTGACTTTGATTCAGGTTCAACCATTCTCCCATTTTACGAACATATGCTGCCAAACGTCCAGTATGTTCTTCTGTTTCCTCACTCTTTGCAATCATGGTAGCCTGCATGGATGATAGGACTGAACTGAAATGACTTTTCCGATCCAAGAGTTTATTTTTATGAAGGCTTTCAACAGCTTCTTTCATGACCTGCTCAATGCTTACATTTATATCCGTACGAATCGCACTTCCTAAGGAAAGACTCAAATTGAGTGCTGTATTATCAAGTTGTTCATTATAGAGATCGACTTGGTATTTGATATGATTGATGAGTTCATGTAAGTTGCTTTCATGATGATGAGGAATCAAAACTGTGAATTCATCGCCACCCGTTCTAAACACCAAGGCATCACGTCCACAACTCTGTTTGAGGATTGAAGCGGCTTGAATGATCAATTGATCCCCTTCTTTATAACCAAATGCATCATTGATCAAACGCACACCATTGATATCCGCAATCAAGACCACAAGTGGGCAATACAGCGCTTGATTAGTCCGAATTGTTTCAATTTCTAGATACTTACGATTATAAGTACCTGTCAAAACATCATGCATGTCCAAATATTGAATTTGCGCATCGCGTAATTTGACATCGGTGATATCGATGATGATGCCTTCTAACGCCAACACGTTCCCTTCTGGGTCATATACAGCTTGACCTAATTCCAATACCCATTTACGATTTCCATCTGCTGTCGTTATTTCATACTCAGCCTTAAAGTTTTCATGTTTCAAGACAACTTGCGACCATTGATTGAACAAAGTATCACGATATTGATCATCGATGATGTCATTGAATCGCATCCGTTTGCTTTCTATGAAATCATCCGCATCATAACCGGTTAATTCTTTACAACCTGGCGAAACATATTCCATTGTCCAATCACGATCATAACGGCAACGATACGCCATACCCGGTAAATGCGATAAGAGTAAGCCTTTGGATCGTTCACTCTCACGGAGGGCTTCCATCGTTTTGACTTGCTCATGAACATCTTGAAGGATGCAAAGATAGCTATCTCTTGAATCTCGATCCAAGAAAAGTGGCCGTATGATGAGATTGATCCAACGATACTCATCTTGATCATTCTTGAGTCGTTTGATCAGCTCATAACCATCATTTTCACCTTTTAAAAACGCTTCAAACAAAGGCATTTCCTTGGCAAGGTCATCGGGATGCGACATTTTTTTCCAATTATTATTAACGACATTCACATGTGTGAACTCGATCATGGATTGATAGACAGGATTGGCCATCGCAACCCTAGAATCCTTACTGATCGTTGCGATACCTATAGGTGCTTGATTGAATACAGCTTTAAAGAGTGATTCACTGTCACGAAGTTGGATTGCGACACTGTGTAGATCCTGACTTTTCTTATTGTTCCAGAAAACCAAGATCAGCAACAATAAAATACTTAACAAACCATAGGCATCATTCAAAGTCTTATTGAGGATAGTGCGATTCCATGCTTGTGCATCAAAATCCAAGCCCAATAAACCAACAAGTTCATTTTGCTTCATGATTGGGACAAGTACACTGACCCAAGTACCCCAACGATCCGTTTCAGGTGAAGTAACCGTGATCGTTTTTAAACGAAAAGCATTCTCTGTCTGTTCATCGATTTCATCATAGACTTGACCGGGTGGCGAATAACCCTCTGTATCCGGATCTTCAGAGTCGACCAAGAAAATATATTGATCATCAACTTGACGCATGATATACGAAAATGCAATTGAATCATGTGCTTCTTTAAGCTTTCGAAGATTAGTCTTTAAAAATTGATAATTTACTTTATTTAAGTCTTCTTCAGATCCACTTAAACTTTGAACATCCACTGGATTGATGAAAACTTCTGAAGAAACACCAAAATTTCGAACCAAATCAATTTCTGCTTGTTTGTAATAAGCATAACGATAATTCAAAAAAACCAAACTACCAATAAAAAACAGGATGATGAATCCTAGGAGAAAATTATTGATATAGGTTCTTGGTGATTTTGGCATGGGTTAAATACTGGAGGTTTCTAGCGAGCTTTCTTATTCGCGGTGACACTTTCAACTCGATAATGTACGATATCCTGGATCAATTGAACAGGAAGCTCTTTAGCATATGGAAACTGAATCGCTCCCTTGGAATGCTTATAATCATTTAAACGATCTTCGAAGAAAACAATGGCTTCAGAACCAGGATATAAACCTAAATGATGCTTATTATGAGCATAGTGGACAAGATTCTCACCCATTTTAAAAGTCGGCATTCCCCAGCTGATGCATTGTGTTGCGTCCTTTGCGATGGCTTCAATCAAGGTATGGACTTCAATCAAACGAGCTTGAACTTCGAGTGGACATTCTTTGATGTATGTTTCAATGTGTTGTTCCATAATTGCTTCAATTTTATCATAGAATCCCATCCAATAAAATGATTTACAATCTAGTTTTATTTTCGGTATAATGGTGCATGTAAGCGCAATCATCGCGGAGGATAATAATGTCGCAAAAAGAAGCATTGATGTTGGCAGACGAACTTGTTACCCAAACAATTATGAATAACTCAGAGGATACCATCTATTTCAAAAATTTGGAATCCGTTTTCATCCTTAACTCCAAGGCGCACGCCAACCAATTCAATGAAAAAGATCCACGCGATATGCTTGGGAAATCCGACTATGATTACTTCCCTGCTGAATTTGTCGATGTTGCCATTAAAGATGAGCGTAGCATCATCGAATCGGGTGAACCGGTTTTAGGACGTATCGAACGTTGGGATAAACCAAATGGGGAGACAATCTGGTTCCAAGCCTATAAATATCCACTGTATGACAAACAAGGCAATATCATTGGGACTTGGGGTACTTCAAGAAACATCACTCCGCTTATGGAAGCCGAAGAAGAATTGAAGCGTTTAAACATTCAACTTCGTGAAGCAAACAAGCGTTTGGAAAACCTTTCCATACGTGATAGTTTGTCTGGTCTCTATAATCATCGTCATTTCTTCAATACATTAGAAGAACTCGATCATCGTTTAGAACGCTATGGTCATAGTTATGCCATCATCCTACTTGATGTGGATAACTTTAAAATCGTTAATGATACGCACGGACATCTCTTTGGAGATTCTGTTATCCAGTGGGTTTCAAACCTCATCAATCGATCCACACGTCTAGAGGACCTTTGTTACCGCATTGGTGGTGATGAATTTGGTATCATCCTCCAAGATGGAAATCTTGAAAATGCTCGCTTAGCCGCAAACAAACTCTGTACGATGGCACGTGAAAATACCATCCAAGAAGATGGTCATACAGCGAACATCACATTCAGTCTTGGTGTCGCATCCAGTGATGAAATAAAGGGTGCTAAAAATGTCTATGAACTTGCGGATCAAAGAATGTATGTATCCAAGGCAAGTGGTAAAAATCAAGTCAATTAAAAGCTTCGCTAATGAGCGAAGCTATTTTATTTGTGTAAAGATATGATCGAATTCCACATGATTATTTAGAAGCACCTCAACAAGCTTCGGGTCAAAGTGTTGACCCTTTTCACTTTCAATCAATCGACATGTTTCATCATGCGTCCAAGCTTCCTTATAAGGTCGTTTAGAGCGAAGCGCATCATAAACATCAATCAAAGTCATGATGCGTGCAGACAAAGGGATGTTTTCTCCGCTTAAGCCTATATTATATCCTTTACCATTCCATTTCTCATGGTGATACTTGATCACATCTACGCCCATGTTCAAAATCGAGTTATTGGTATGGTACTTCATCACATCTTCGAGGGTATCCGCTCCAATATCGACATGTTTCTTTATGATGGCAAATTCCATAATATCCAATTTCCCAGGTTTCAGGAGGATATCATCCGGAATGCCTACCTTTCCAATATCATGTAAGGCTGAGGCATAAAATAAGTCTCGAATAAAGTCTTCCGTTAAGATCGATTGATAATAACCTGCTTGATAGGTATAACAAGCTAATGCTTGACATAGGTTTTGGACACGTTCAATATGTTGACCCGTTTCATAATCTCTTAATTCAGTCAACTTCGCCAATGCCAATCCTAAAGCACGCTGAGCATTGAGCAGCTCTTTAGCTCTTTCATCAATCTTCCCTTCCAGATGTCGGTTGTAATCCTCAAGTTGTTCCTGCAAGCGATAGAGCTTAACATGTGTCTTGACCCTTGCCAAAACCTCCTCTGCTTGAAATGGTTTCGTAATGTAGTCAATACCTCCCAACTCAAAGGCTTTAACCTTATCATCGATACCACTTAACGCACTAATAAAGATGACAGGGATATCCTTCGTCACTGAGCTGATTTTCAAACGTTGACAGAAGTCATAACCATCGATCTCAGGCATCATGATGTCCAGCAAAATAAGATCAGGTTTATCACGAGCAATCGCATCCAGTGCCATCTTCTCTTTCTTAAATGCGAGCACACGATACTCGGATTGATTGAGAATCTCACTTAAGATGCGTAAATTGTCTGCCGTATCATCGACAATCATGATTGTCGCTTTTTCACTTACCATCATAAATCCACCTCATTAGTTTCTCATACTCAAAATCATGAATCCATTGTTCACAGTGTTTAATCGCAAACTCATGTTCTTCTTTATAAGGTTCAAGCCATTTCAACATCCCTACCACATCGCCACTCATAACAACTGTTTCAAACTCAGAAAGATTTACACTAGCCTCACGCAGTGCACGGAGTGCATTCTGACTTTCGCTATCATCCTGAACAATGTAAAATTGTTTTGAAGGTATACTTTCAATGGGTTTACTTTGCTTATCAAGCTCTAAGATCAAATCAACATAGAAGATGGCTCCACCTTCAGAATTATTCTCAACACGAATATGTCCATGCATCATATCCACGTAATTCTTCGTGATTGCAAGGCCTAGACCCGTTCCTTCTGTTTTCTCATGGCGCTCATTTCGAACGAATGGTTCAAAAATGCGATGGATATCAACCTCATCAATTCCCGTCCCGCTATCGCTAATGCACGCTTTGAAGCTTAACGATTTGGTGTTCAATGGACTGACTTCGATTTCAATACGTACATTGCCCTGATCTGTGAACTTGATAGCATTGTTTCCAAGATTGATTAAAATTTGACGCAACTTGGAGACATCACCCTTGACCAACACATGTTCTGATACGTTATGTTTAAAAATAAGATTCAGTTTTTTATTAAGCGCTTGATGTTCTAGAATGCTTTGAACATCCTCAATGACACCTTGGAGCTTGAATGTTGAAAGCATTAACTTTTGCTTCCCAGATTCAATGACCGACATATCCAAAATATCATTGATCAACTGTAAGAGGTGTTCTCCACTACGGGTGATGTTTTGAATCTTGATGAGTTGATCAAAAGTAAGCTGTTCCTTGCTCAACATATAAGCATACGCTAAGATCGCGTTCATCGGTGTTCGAATCTCATGCGAAATGTTGGCTAAGAAGGATGTCTTTAATTTATTCGCACTCTCAGCTTCTAGTTGCGCAATTTTCAAGAGTTGAATATTCTCTTCCAGTTCACGTTCGATTTCCTTGCGCTCAGTGATATCAATATTGGTTCCAATCCAACGCAATGGCAATCCATTTTCATCGAATATGATTCGTCCGCGCGTCATAATCCAACGATAAGACCCTGATTTATGTTTGAGACGATGAACAACCTCATAACTCTCAGACTCTTGTCTTAAGTATCTATCAATCGCAGCTTCGATGCTATGGACATCATCTGGATGCCAAAGTTTCCTCCATGCTTCAAAGGAGCCTTCTATCTCATCGGTTTGATAGCCGAGCATGGCTTTCCATTGATCGCTGAATTGAACGACATCATGAATCATATCCCAGTCCCAAACACCTGCTTCAGTTGCCTCAATTGCTAAATTAAAGCGCCTTTCACTCATCGAAAGCGTTTCTTCAAGATTGACTTTCTCTGTAATATCCTGAAGATAACCATGCCAAAGTACTGAAGCATCTTCTTGTTTTTCTGGATTCATACTTGCGTCGACCCAACGAAGCCCTTTTTTCGGTAAACGAATACGAAATTTCATTTCAAAATATGACAATTCACTGGCTGATTTCTCGAGTTTCTTTATGAATGCTTCAAAATCCCTGGGATCGATGTTTCGATACAATCGATTTCCATCATACTTGACTTCCTCAGCTGTGATTTCATACTCTGTGATGCCTTTGCTCACCAATGGAAAACTGATTATTCCTTCGGTGTTCATTTGAAGTTGAAATACCATTCCCGGAACATGGTCAAAAAGCTTGTTGACTTTTGAATTAAACTCTTGAACTTGTCGTTCCAGCTCCAATCGTTCGGAAATATCGATCTTGTTTGCGATGTAGTGCGTTGTGACACCTTTTTCATCGATAACGGGACTGATGGCCGCTTCTTCCCAATAGAGTTCTCCATCTTTTCTTCTATTCTTAAAGCGACCTTTCCATGTATGTCCACTTTGGATTGTCTTCCAAAGATAATCATAAAAAGACTGATCGTGATATCCAGAATTTAAAATTGAAGTCTTCTTACCAATGACATCAGCCTGTGTATAGCCCATCATCGTTGTGAATGCTTGATTGATATAAAGAATTTCCGAATCTGCATTCGTTACGATAATTGCATTTGCATTTTGATCAATGGCTTGGCTGACGACGCGAATCTGGTCTTGTCGTGTATGTTCCTCAGTAACATCTTGAGTTGTACCGTAAATCAACTGGGCCTTCTTATTTTGATCCTTAACCATGACTTTACCTTGATCACGTATCCAAATCGTATGCCCATCTTTGTGTTTGAGACGATACTCGACACGTATGTCTTTAATCTCACCCTCAATTAAGGTATTGAAATAGTCACTGATATGATTTTGATCGTCTGGATGAACCATTTCCATGTACTTAGCATTGGTAAAAGGATACAATTCCTCGATTGTATAACCAAACATGTTTGCGAATTGATGATCAATCGTTACACTTCCGTTAAGAACATTCCATTCCCAAGCACCGATGCCTGATGCTTTTAATATATACTCATAGCGCTTTTGAAAGCTATCCAATTCTACGGACATGCGCTTTGACTTCGTAATATCTTGTCCAATACATTGAAATTCAACTAACTCTCTTACACTATTGTATATGGGTATGATTTCCCACTGTATCCAATAATTGACATCATTAATCCAAGAACTCATTTCAAAACGACTTGTTTCATGCGGCAACAATGCTTGTTTATCGATATTCAAATATTGAAGAAGTGATTGTCCTAGAACAGTATTTTCAAGGCGGCCAAAATAGCGCAATGCCTTTTGATTGATGTAGCTTACCTTTAAATCTGGCGTGTAGCGAAAAATCAGGACATCTTGTACATTTAACACGGATTTCAACTGCATCTGTGACTCAATCAATTTATCCTCAGCTTCGATACGTAATATAAAGTTTAGTAAATTCTTCGAAAAGTCACTTAAGATCTTCTGCTCAAAAAGTGTATAGATATACTTCTCGCGTACAGAATCCAAACCAACAAAACCATAACAACGCTTACCCATCATCATCGGTACAGCAATCAAACTTAAAACACCTTGCGGTTCAAGTATCTGACGAACTGCATCCTGAGGATCCAGAACCATTACATCAGGAAAGTACAAAGTTTCACCTTTTAGATGTGCATTGACCCAGTCTTGGATATCATTTAGCGGTACGCCTTGAAGCATATCGATCATTGGCTCGATCCCTGCTTGACACCACTCATAAGAATTGTTGCATACGTTGGCTTTAAAATCATAGTCAAAAACATAGACTCGATCCGCATGCACAAATTGTCCAAGACGTCCCAATGCGTCTTCAATGTTCGCTTTTGCATTCTTCTCATCAAAAGCCACAAAACTCGAACTCACATTCGATAAGATTTCTTGTAATTCTAGTTGCTTTTTAAGACTTAATCTTCCACTCTTTTTCATAATAGTGAGTCTCTTTATTATTTCGTTATTAAATTCTAACACGATGTCATCCACAAAAAAAGCTTAACAGGATTAAGCTTTCAGTTTAATTCGCAGCTAATACATATTCTGATGTTTGATGGCTACTTCACATGAAAAGTGATTTCTTTGAGATGCACATAGTCAATCAATAACTTCATGATCTTTTGACCATAATCATAATCAATGAGCGCTCCTGAATGGATAAGCGATATCTTTTCAATACGATTGAGACTGCTCAGTTCATCCCACAATGCATCCAGATTTGTAACTCCCTTTATCAATCCAAATCGATTGGATAGATGTTCCATTGCACTGTATTTATCGAGCATGAGTTTGCCATTGAGACGTATCTTATGTTTCATCAATCTCCTTCGTACAATAGTTCAAAACTATCGTAATGATCCGCTGTATAGTAGATCCATCCATCGTCCGAATAGACAAGTCGTTTAGCACCACGATAACCACCTTGATAATCGATATCGCATTCAAAGTATGTTCGATCTTCTGGTAGTAACCCTTCACGATTCGAGAAACGATCGCCTCCAATCGACATCTCATCTGTCACTTCCCACAGATTTCCTTTTTCCGCATCCCAACCCAAAGCATTGGCTTCATCTTTAGTTAGATAATTCGGTGGTAACTCGTCGTAGAGATGGATGTATAAGGCAACTTCTTCTTTTGTGGAATAAGTCTTATTGGGTTCTAATTTTAAATCTTCCTTAGTACATGCCGTTAAGAGTACGAGTACCAATAAGAGAAGCTTTTTGAACTTGATCATGGTTTGATGTAAGCGAAACCTTGATTTTGAAGGAGTGTCAATTGAACAACACCGGATGGGACGACTTCCATGGTCTTATCCAATATATTTGGATCAATTTCATTTGCTCGCAAAGCGTTTGAACACACTTGCAGCTTGAAATCGAACGCATCCTGCTCATGAAAGAGCGCTAAGAAAGTAGGTGTCACTAAATCCTTGACCACAGCCCCATTGACCAATACAATGACCTCTTTCACACCTTGGATGCCTTGAATGAAATTTCGAACATTCGCAAAAGCCGTTGGCCATTGCTCAGTATTGGATACATGTAATACCATTTTCATAACAAAGCTCTGCCTCCATCCACCTTTAGGGTGCTTCCGGTAATATAGTCTGCGTCATCACTGCATAAAAATACAACAGCCTTAGCGATATCATTTCCAGTTCCGATGCGTGCTAAAGGTATTCTTTTAATGACTGCTTCACGGACTTCAGCTTGTGTGAAGATTTGATTCATTGGAGTATCAATCGCACCCGGTTCAACGGTATTGATACGAATGGAAGGTGCTAAGGCTAAGGCAAACTCTTCACTCATGCGTTGAATGGCAGCCTTGGACGCATCATAACTGAACTTGTTCAAACGAACCTTATGACTGTAAAGACTGGATATATTGACGATCGAACCAGCATGCATTATTTTGGCCGCTTCTTTGATACAGTAAAACGTCCCATTAAGATTTGTATCAATGACCGCTTGCCAGTCCTGGACATCAATTTCGCTAAAGCTCGACTCAATTTGCAGTGCCGCATTATTAACCAAGATATCCAAAGCACCATAATCATCACGAATCTGTTTGAACATACGTTTAACATCTTCGTAATCACTTAGATCGACTTGGATGTACGTTAGTTTCGGATGATTCAAAGTTTGTAATAAAGCCGTCGCACTAGAATTATTGCGATCACAAAAAATAACCTGATCGCCTAAAACGAGAAAACGTTCCACAAGGGCTTTTCCAATCCCTTGTGCTCCACCGGTAATTAAGACATTACGCATAAAGACCTATCTTTCTAAGGGACTGTTGTAAATCTTGCCCTTTCATTCATGTATCGCTCAATCAAATCCACTTTTTCATTTCGCTGTAAAGCTTGATAAATTTGAAGCCAATCTTCCAGAGACATGAGCGGAATCTCAATCATATCCATTTTGATCTTAGACGCAATCTTCATAATTGAGAAATCATAATCAAACCATTTGGATGCATTAAAGACACTGATGCCTGACATCACATCCACATCACATTCATCCACCTGAAATGTTTTAAATCGCGCTGTTCTAAACTTTGGATTAAATGTTTTATATTTTTCTTCACCGACCTGATTCAGTATTTCAGTTGCTAAATCAAAATCACTCGCTTCAATCATGATATCCAAATCATTGACCATCACATTCAAACCTAACAAATCCAAAAGTGCGGAACCACCCAAGCCCCACGTAATTTTCTTATCATTAAAACACTTGGCAATATGGATCAATGTGGTTTGAAGCGGTTCATTCATGACTCTAGTATAACCAAATGAAAAGGACTTCTCAATCCTTGCGAAATCCTCTGTGATAAACCGTATTTCGAATTTGCTTAGCTTTATACATATACTGGTCTGCACATTGAATAAAATCATCATAACGACGAAGCTTGACGATATCGGATTCAAAATGACAGAAACCAATACTGACACTTGATCGTATCGTTTGATCACCCGTATAAATGACACTATTCTCAACTTGGTGTCGCAAACGTTCTAGAATCAACAAACCATCTTTTTCATGGGTATTGGGTAGACATAAGATGAACTCATCCCCACCATAACGACCTAAGATATCATAAGGTCGAGTTGATTCGATAAGAATACGCGCAATCTCTACCAATACCATATCCCCTACATGATGCCCATAGCGATCGTTGGTCATCTTGAAAAAGTCCACATCAATGATGGCTAAACAAAAACTTAAATCAAAACGAACACTACGTGTGATTTCAGCCCTGAATAATTGATCGAAACCCCTTCGATTCAAGGTATTGGTGAGATAATCATGCATCGCATCTTCTTCTGCTTTACACTTCAACTCTTCAATGAGTTGAATGTACTCTTTATCACGACTGATATCGCGAATGATCATGACTGAGATCATCTCCCCATCATCATCTTCAAACAAAGCTGAGGTCAAAAAGGTTGGAAAGATGGTTCCATCCTTACGAATGAAGTTCAACTCGGTCATGACTTGACCTTCGAGTTCACGTTCCGCTATCGCCGGACGTAAACGAGGATCATTCATATCCACAATCAACTCACGACCTGCTTTACGAAGTTCTTCCTCACTTCTGCCCAGCATTTCACATGCGGCCGGATTCGCTTTGCTGATGGTTCCATTTGGACGCGTCAAAAGAATCGCATCCAGACTGTGTTCAAAGATATATCGGTAATATTTGGATTTAAAACCATTACTGTTCATTATTGATTATTCCCATGATAATTGTAATCACATATTACCATTAAATTCACTAAAAAGAATAATATGTTCTATATTTCATCTAAACATCATGCGAATGATTCGTTTCTAATGTGACCAAGATCAGTTCAGGATGATTAAAGATCCGAAATGGAAATAGACTATTGCCTAAGCCGCGACTTAAGAATAGTCTTGAATTGTTTATTTGATACATGCCAGCACTGTACTTTGGAAAAAAGCCTTGGTGAGGTGCCATGATTGCGCCAATAAAAGGAAAACGAATCTGTCCTCCATGCGCATGTCCACTAAAACTGATGTCGACTTCATGTGAAGCGTATACATCAAAATACTCTGGACGATGACTCAACAAGATCGAGAAACCTTCTGGATTCCAATTGTCTAAGTGGGAAGCTAGGATATCACGATGCTTAAGTTTGTGATCAGCTTTCGAGTAAAATCCAGGGTCTTTAAGCCCATAGAGAAAAACAGCTTGATCATCACGGACAATACGTCTATCCTCATTCTCCAACACTTCAATCCCATTATGAATCAATAGTTCTTTTAGTTGAGCATAATGCGTTGACCAAGCCTCATGATTGCCTGGTACATAATACACAGGATACTGAGTAATTCCCTTTAGTAAATGCAGAACAGGTTCAAAGTCCGTTCGTCTACGATCCATCAGATCACCTGTGATAACGATGATATCGGGTTGAAGTCTAATGATTTTTTTCAATAAAGTCGCTTGGTTCTTACCAAAGGTTTTATTGTGCAAATCAGAAATGTGAAGAATTTTGAAGCCATTGAATGAACTTGGAACCTTCTTGACCTTAACAATGTGTTTACTGATAACAATTCGATTATTTTGCTCGTATAAAAACACGAGCACCAAGACAATCAATCCAAGCAACCAAAAATGCCATGGTTTCATAAAACAAACAACTCAAGTGTGTTAGTCACGTTGTTCGATCTCAGTGACACATTCATTTTTGATTCGGCCGACACAGTACTGTAAGGCATCGATCACATGCGGACGGATATCGCCACCAATCAATACAAACATGATATCGTCGCCAACTTCTAAGATTCCTTCATTCAACCAGACGCGGACATACACGATCCCGTCAAGTTTCTTTGTTGCTTCGATGACGCTTTCGACTTTAACTTCATCATATCCAAATTCCATCTTGATAACTTTGGTCCCATCATCCAAACCCTGACGTACTTGCGCCTTAGGGGTCACTCTTACAACACCATTATGGAATAAATACATGCCAGCTTGACTGGATTGTGGATCGGTTTTTGCTTCACTTAACCATTGGTCCATGGATGGACTTGGTTTCTTTAGGTTATGTTTCATGAGTTCTCCAAAATGCTTAAGCATTACCAAAATATTGTATCATATCCCCGCTTTAATCGAAAAGGATGTCCGATGACATCCTTTGACTAAAAGATAAGTGGAAATACGACAATTACAATCAAAGCCCAAATTCCATAGACTGGGAACCACGTTGTGACTGCGGTTTGAACACTTAGCATACTTCCCTTTTTCTGTAAGAAACGCAAACTTGCAACCCCGATTCTGATCATATGAATCATGATTAGGATATTGAGGACAAGACTGGTCAAACGGTTGGGTGTGATGCCAAATGATGTCAAACGGAAAGCCATCGCAATCAGGGCAACACCATTTATAATCAAAGCACACACGATCAGACTGAAGTTCAGAATATCCATGAATTGAGAACTTTGACTTGGATTTCGCTCCGTAATCAAGTAGATTGTGATCGCAAGCACCAAGACAAGAATCACGTTGAAGCTGATCAAGAAGTCACGATCCATGAATGGATTCTTCCCAAGAACCAACATCGAAATCAAATAGATAAGCAAGGTGATTAAGACAAGTGGACTAAAGACTTTGGCCAATAAAGGTGCGATGGACTGTGCCAAGCGACCATAACGTTGTACCGCATAACTCGCTACAAGCGCCAAACCAGCAATCCCCATGACAACGATGTTTTCAAAGTACAACTCACTGATGTCCATTCCCAACAAACTAAACAACATCATGGTGATCCCCGCCAATGCCATTCCAGCTAATGCAAAGAGAATATACAACACAAGAAAGCCACCATTGAATTTTAGAAAGCTTATTCTTGAATTCACTTCTTTATATCGATCGCCCGCATGACTCATGCCCCACATCAACCACAGCAGAATCGGTAAGTGGAGGTAAGTCAGGAGGATCACATCACTGCTGTCATTTGGAAGAAAATTGAAGTAAATCATCAACGTGATCAGAAATCCAATGATGATCAGACGCAAACGTTTCGCCATCGCCTGTGTAAACATGAGGTATAGACTCATGAAGGGCAAAATCGCAAATAGAACGTTTATCGGCGCGATGGTGAAATCATCAATCAAATAAACCATCAGTCGCATCGTCAATGCCGAGAGGATGCCCAAGACTGCCATAAGGATGAAAGATCGATCCAATAGCTTCAATCGCACTGGTTCACTATCACTCAATCGCTCATTCCATACTTTTAGAATCAATGCATCTGGATACATTTCAAACGCTTCAGTAAATGCAGTACGAAAGCCTTGTTCATCATGACGATAGTAGGTTTCCAAAGCTTTAGGATCTTCAATGTGATTCAGAATCGTATTTACGGATTGCATATCAGTCACCTTTGCGATACTCCAAGAGATCGCCAGGTTGACAATCCAATGCTTCACAAATCGCTTCTAAGGTCGCAAAGCGGACTGCCTTTGCTTTGCCATTCTTTAAGATTGATAAATTGGCCATGGTGATGCCGATCCGCTCAGAGAGTTCCGTCACACTCATCTTACGTTTCGCCAACATGACATCGATATTGATGATGATGCCCATGGTCACACCGTTAGATCCATTTCTGATTTGATTTCCAAGGCATTGTTCACAAGTTTTTGCAGGACACCCGCAAATGCTGCCACCACAAGTGCCGCAAACACCAAGACCAATCCAATGACCATGATGCCTGGGGCATCCTCATGATCCGCCACATAATAAAACAACGGCAGCGTCATGGCATAGATGACAGCGATACTCAATGCCCCATATTTGATGCGTTGAATCGCTACTCTGGAATGAATTGAAAACGCTTGATTCGCTTCAATCAAGGCTAATATTTTAAATGCATGATAAAGGATACTGAAGAATGCGATCGCTGTCGCATAAACAGCCAAAATAAATGGAAGCTTAAACAGTGCGAGTGCGGAATATTCTTCCGTAATCCCAGTTGCCAAACGTGGAACCAAGTAGATGCAAATCGCAAGAATCGGTACAGTCAGCGCAACGATCGCCAACTTAAGCAAAAATGTTTCTTTTTTCATAGATAACCTCTCTTATGTATCGATACTAGCATAATATTTATCGTTTTACAATATATATTTATTCTTAATAATAAAAAGCTCTTACGAGCTTAAGTTCATTCCTTGATTACGATGCCCCATAAAGACACAAGATCCAGTGCTTGCATGGGATTGACGATGATTCCTTTCAATTCGCTTTGGTGATCCGACACGAGAGGTGCACTAAACACACAGTTCGAGAAATCAATTTGCTTAAGCGAGGTTTTAAAGAAGTTGTTGCGAATGAACTGAGATTCCAACATCTCTATTTGCTTGAACACCACACCGGCAAAGGATGCTTCGGTTAATTCACAATGATCAAATGAAGTATATTCGATATGACTCTGTTCAAAGAAAGCATATTTTAGATTGGATTCACGATAGGCCACATGTTTGATGTTCGTGCTCGAGAAATCACAACCAATCGCTTTACATTCGATGTAGACACAACGTTCAAAATATGCGGATTTAAACTTGGAGTTCGAAAAATCACAACGTTCAAAAACACAATCCACGAAACTAGCCTTTTCAAAATCGCAATGATCGAATTGAATGGCTGTTAATCGACTTTGTCGAATATCCACATGTTTGAATAATGCATCCTTTATTGTCTCATCATGACATTCGATTCCTATCAAACGCTGATCTTCTTTGATTGAGTGATGAGCTTGCTTAAAAAAAGACTCGACTTGATTCAATTGCTTCAGTAATTTTGGTTCATTCATAATCAATAACGCTTAAAGACTAAGCACATAGGCATAGACTTCTTCCAACAATTCCTTATCCGATGGATATGTGATCAGACTGTGAGCTTCATCAAATAACAACCATTGTCCTTCTTGTATTTCTTCTGCTTGAAGCTTAATGTCCATGCTTTTTGCTTCTCCACAAAAATAAACAACATCCTTGCTTATACCAGGTTTCGGCTCATAATTGGTTACCAAACGTAAGTTGGGATCCGGCTTGACAATCAAACCAGTTTCTTCACGAAGCTCGCGCATCGCAGTCTCCATTTCACTTTCTTGCCCTTCAACGTGTCCTTTCGCAAAAGCCCAGTGTCCTTCACCATGTTTTAGCACTAAGAATTTAAGTCCATCTGCATGTTTATGATAGGCAATGATGCCACAGGATAACTCTTTACGCATGTTCGCTCCCTTGCTCATGATTTATGAGCCCTTCCATATCTTTGATGAATCGTACAATATTCATCGCTAAGGATTGTTTCAAGGCTGCTTTCGCTTCAAAATTTGGGGAAACATGGACAATGTATTCCACAATTGAATCAATCCCCACACCTAACTCGGAAATACGATATTCGAAGTTCTCTTTTTGATTGAACACATCAATCCATTCCTTTTGCACTTTACGATTGCTTGCGGACAACCACAATTCAAAACGATTGGCTTGATGAAGATATACCAATGCTATTTTCAATTTTTTCGCTCTTAATTCTGGAGCTGAAATCGCAAAATAACTCATGTCCATATAACCCTGATAAACTTGTGTAACTTTATATTCTGGATATTTCTGTGCAAGCTCAGTTCGTAATTCTGACATGAATTTTATGATGAAGCGATACGCTCTTTGAATATCACCCTTATCAAGTGCTTCATGATAGACCTGCAAAGCTTTTGATAGTGATGCCATACATTTCTCCTTATTTTCTTAAGTTTAAGACAAGCCCTTGTTTATATGCAATTTCCATAAATCGCTCTTTTGCCAATTTCGCTTTAATTTTAACATCTACGTCATTGTATTCCGACAAGCTTTTCATCACTTCACTAATATCTTTTAGGCTGAGTAGATTTACAACTAAACAAAAGAAGCGTTTATGTCGACCATCATTGAAGTCTGCAAGTAGTTCATCTAAAATAAATCGTTTCTTTCTGATTTCTTCATTGAGGACATCAAACCCTTCATGCTTAATGCGCATCAAATTGTCATGATGATTGAGATGAGATATAAATGAATCACTTTGATTGAAACCGAGATATTCATCACATGGATAGTGCTCACACTCAAAACAATATGACACATTGGCCTTTGTTTGACTGCACCGTGCAATCTTACAAACTTGATTACCCAGTCCTCCGCCACATCCTGGACAATAGTGGTCCACGTGCATTGGACACAGCCCACAGCTTAATCCACAGAGTGCGATTTGAGTGTTTTCTCTTACAAAACTCGCCTTCATTATTCACCTCTCGATAAACCTAGATTACGACGAATGTTCTAAATCCTCGAACACCATAATAAGATTCCGCACCATTGTGATACACAAAAACAGTGTCATAACGTCGATCACAGAATAAGGCGCCCCCCAACTTACGTATGGTATCCGGTGTCTTGATCCAACTTGAGGTCTTTAAGTCGAATTCACCTAAGGTCTGAAGATAACGATATTGATCTTCATCTAAGAGTTCAACACCCATCTCCTTGGCCATGCCCATAGCACTTTCACTTGGTTTATTGGCTTTTCGAGATGTCCAAGCTTCTGGATCATAACATAAACTCAATCTACCTTTCGGTGTCTCCTTGGAACAATCAAAGAAAGTATAGGTATCGTTCGATGGATCGTAAGCTACGACATCCACCTCACCTCCACTTTCTTCCATGGCAAAGAGTTTAAGGAGTGCAGTTGGATTTGCTCTGAGCTTCCCTTCGACTTTTGTCCAGTCTAGATTTGAATGGCGTTGCATGTTTTTGGTGAAACGATCGTTTAAGATATTGATGAGATCATCAATTTGAGTCTGATTCAAATTCTTCATAGATATTCCTTTCCGATAACACTGGGTTATCTTCAAATCAATGCTTGTATGTTGACCATAACGTTATCACCTGCTTGTTTGTTCAAACACTTGCGTATTGTTTTAGTTAATCCAATGATATAACAAACACTTCCATCCAAATTCTTGATGCCCATGTTCACGATGCTTCCGTCATAAGGATATCCATCAAAGGTCGCATGTACCTTGATGCGTCCTTTGCCAAACTCTTTTCTAAGATCGTAGGGAAAAATCACATAAGCCCCATCCAAATCATGTACCTTTTGGATCACCGCTTCAAAAGCATAGATGTCTTGCATGTTTATCGTTTCAAGATTGCTTCATATTGAGCAATGTATTCGTCCACCGTAATTTTCTGACAAAGTTCTGCTAACAAGTCAAATGGAATATGTTCGAAATTTTTGAACCGGATACAACTTTTACCCATATCCAACTTGCTTACACTTTGTTGGGCATAGGCATTTTCAAACCATTTCATTAAATCAGGACTTCCATATAAGCCCATATGGTAAAGTGCAATATGGTTCTTTTGTGCTGCCATGGAGATAAAAGGTAAAGGTCCACCTTTAGTGGCGTGATACCCTTTAGGATAGCGTGACAAAGGCACGACATAGTTGAGCATACCATTCGACACATCGACTTCAAAGCCTGTTGGAAGATTGGTTGTGATGATCGAGTGCAGTTTCGTGACGATTTCTTTGCGATCCTCTGATACAGTGTCTAAGAATAATTGTATTTGTTGATTTTGCATACAGATACCTATTATCTTTCGTAACTTCATTATAGTGGATTAATAAGAATTCGTGTCAAATACACACTTATGTTGTTATTCCCAAATATAAATAAGAAATGACTAATTACTTGAGCTGAAACTACTCAAGTTTTCAAGGGCGAAGGATTTGAATGTTCGCGGTTCACGACCAGTCAGTTCATTAAATGTTTTGGTTATGGCTTGGGCACTGCCCATTCTTGTCATTAAATAAAGCGCAACGGTCACATTGACATAGTTCATATCTAGTTTCCGCTTAAAGACATAGCGAAACCAATACCTTATGAAATCTGGTTTTGCATAAGTAATTTCTCGTTCAGTAACATCACTTAAAATCGCTGCTATTTCATCATAATCAAGAGCTTGGGAGCCCGTTATCGTATGGGCTGTGTTTTTAAATCGATTCACATCATGTAAAACAGTTGCCGTTGCCAAACCAATGTCTTTGGCATCAATGAAACTGGCTTTGCTTTTACCCGCTGGTATGAAGATCATGTCGTCTTCCTTAATTTCATTGGCATGAATACCAGATATATTTTGCATGAAAAAGCCAGGTCGTATGTGCGCATAAGGAATTCCTGAGTGCTCGATGTATTTTTCAATTTTATGATGAGGTGGAATAGTGTTCTTTTCAACTCCCATTAACGATAGAAACGAAATCAATTCAATCTGTTTTGTTTTTAGATGGTCGATGAATAGATAAAGATCTTCAGGCTTACCCAAATGAGGTGGACGCATTAAGAAGACACGATTCACGTCTTTTGTTGCCGCTTCAAACGTTTCGCTCTTAGTAAAATCCAAACACACTGATTTGACATCCAAACCAAACAGTTTTTGAAGTTTGTGGATGTCCGTTCCTGCAACGACAACATGCTCATTGAGTTCCAATAAGGACTGTACGACATAGGTTCCCACATTACCGGATGCGCCTGTTACTAGTACGCTCATTGTTCAATACTTTCAAGTATTTGGTTTGCCGATGCCATCAGGTCGATAAACTGATTGAATCGTTCAGTTCCCATTTCATTTTTAACCATTTCAATGGCATTGTAATGTTCGTTGATGGTTGTCTCGACCAAGGCATTTCCAGAATCCGTGATCATTAAGTAATAGCTTCGTTTATCATGCAGTGTTTCCGACTTACTTATATAACCATGAATCAACAGCGCATTGATCATGGCTGTCACACTGGGTTTGCTTATTCTAAAATATTGACTGATCATAAGGGGTGTCACGGGTTCAGGCTGTTTTTGAATATAAATCAGCACGCCCATTTCACTGGAACGAATCGGAAGTTCAGCTTTGATTTTCATTTTCAATCGACAAAAAATACTCATGATTTCTGCACTGCGAAGTATATCTGGAAGCATATCTTCTCCTATATAGTTAGTCTAACTAACTATATAGTACACTCTTGATATCCAATGTCAATCTTATCGACAGTATTCGACTCCGTTTCATCACGTTTGAATTGCGTTTCATAGAGTTCGGTATAGAGTCCATTCAATTTGAGCAAGTCCGTATGGCTACCTCTCTCAATGATGGATCCTTCTTTCATGACCAAAATCTCATCTGCTTTTAAAATCGTTGATAAGCGATGTGCAATGATGATGCTTGTCCGAGATGCGATCAAAGGCTCGATGGCTGTCTGGATGGCATGTTCCGTGATGGAATCTAAGGAAGAAGTTGCCTCATCAAAGATCAAGATCTTGGGATCCTTTAATAAAACGCGTGCGATTGATAAACGTTGTTTTTCTCCACCAGAGAGCTTCAGACCTCGATTTCCGGCCATCGCATCATAGGCATCTGTTTGGCTGATGATGAAGTCATGGATGTTTGCTTTCTTACATGCGTCAATCAGTTCCTCTTCACGCGCATCTTCGTTCGCATATAAAAGATTCTCACGGATTGTCCCATTGAACAGATAGGTATCTTGCGTTACGATTCCAATTTGTTAATGCAAGAAGTTTAAATCCAATACGCGAACATCGATCCCATCGAACTTGATGCTTCCTTCACTGACATCGTACAAGCGTGGAATCAAGTTGATGATTGTACTTTTACCTGTACCGGATGGTCCAACGATTGCGATGCTTTTTCCACTTTCCAATTTGAAACTGATGTCTTTTAGAATGGTTCGTGTTGGTTCATAGGCAAAATAGACATGTTCGAATTCAAGCTTACCTTTTGCCTCTTTTGGTAAGATCGCATTCGAATCATTATTGATTTCAATCGGCATGTCAAAATATTCAAAGATACGGGTAAACAAAGCCATGGATCGTATCCATTCAACTTGTATACCCAACAAAGCATTGACTGGCGCATACATGCGACCTAAGAGTGCCACAAGTACGGTAATATCACCTACGGATAATTCCGCATCGTATCGCATCATCAGAAGACCCCCGACAAAATAGATCATCATGGGACCGAAGTTGGAGAATGTATTGATGAAAACTCTAAACCAACGACCAGCCATACGTTCACGAATATTGAATTGAATCATCTTTTTATTCAAGTCTTCATAGCGTTCATATTCATAATCTTCTTTGTTATAAAGTTTAACCAACATCTGACCACTGACAGAGAGTGTTTCATTGAGGATACCATTGATCTTGTCATTGTAAGCTTGAGCATCGCGCGTCAGTGTCCATCGTGTCTTCCCAACTTGTTTGGTTGGAAGAATGAACAAAGGAATGAGTAGAACCCCTAAGCTCGCTAGAATCCAATTTCGAGAGAACATCGCAATCAAGGCCACAACCAATGTGATGACATTGGACAATATACTTGTCAATGTGTTTGACATGATTTGTTGGACACCGGAGATGTCACTGGTCATGCGTGTTATGATATCCCCTTGTTTATGGGTTGTGAAGAAACGATGCGACATTGCTTGAAGATGTTTAAACATCTGTGTACGCATATCAAACGTTATGTGTTGTGCGATCCAAGTATTGATATAACTTTCCAATACATCGATTAGATTTGCCCCCAATCCTACAACAAGTGTAAAAATAATTAATCGGATGAGCGCATCCAAATCTCTTCCAATCAGTCCTTCATCGATGATTCGACCTGTCAATATTGAGGGAAGTAATCTTAAAACTGAGGTGATGATGATTGTTAAGAGCACAAAGCTCATTTGAACCCAATAAGGTTTCAAATACGATCCAATACGTAGAAGTAGAGCGCATGAGACTTTTACACGATTCGCTTTCTCTTCATCCGTGAGATACCCACGGTTGCGTCCACCCCTACTCATCTCCAATGTCCGTGACGTTGTCCTTTAGGTTCCAACTGTGTCAATTCCTCAAGACCATCAGATAATTTCGTTGCGAGCTTTGACAATTCAATCGCTTCTTCTTCACTCAAAATGCCTGCGACACTCGTGTGGAATGCGGCACGTTCTTGTTTAATGGCTTCTAGTTGTTCAATCCCCTTCGCCTGAAGCTGAACCATAAAAATACGTTGATCATTCTCATAACGAGTTCTCATGATAAGTTCATCACGTTCAAGATCACCCAGTTTTTCGTTAAGGGATGAAGGTCGCATATCCAAAAGTTCAGCCAATTCTCGTGTTGATATGCCTTCATGTTTCTGAATGAGCGCAAGGATGCGATAGACACTCCGTCCTCCGCGGCTGTTTGTCGAATGTCCTCTTCGTAATAAACGCATTACACGATCAAGTGATGCCAACATGGTTTCGTTTGGGTTTAGTTCTGTCATTTTAATCTCCTTTATAACAGGTACCTGTTAATGTATAGCTAAATAAAAACGATGTCAGTACATCGTTAAATCACTTCAATAATAGGATGACGGATCACCGTTTTTAATTTCTCAGCTGGAACTTTTCGTGGATCACTGAGATAGATTTCATGATGTTGCCATAAGCCCTTCATCTCCGTTTGATAACCATTCTTTTCTACAAAGGCATCAAGTCTTGCGATGGTAGCTGGTTCATCATCATATGCGCCGACATGCATCAACTGTACGCACAAGCCTTCTTCATAGCGTTTGAATCGTGCTTTATTCGCATCCATTTCAGGGTTCTTCTGGATGAGTGTTAAAAGTGCTTTATTGAAGATTTCTTCACTGATGAAATCAGGTTGACGAATCATCATGATCCAATTGAAATCAGCTTTACGTTCTTTGACTCTACCATCAAAGATCTCCTCGTCAAACCACCATAAGCCTTCTAATGGAAAGACGATATAGTCGGTATACCCTAATGGTTTATCCTGTTTCTTTAAGCCCATTTTAATCGAATAAGAAAGTGAGTAAAGCATACCAACGGCTTCCTTATACTCAACTGATTTGTTGGGATCACCCTTCCCTTCAATCATGATATACGTCATCGAGGGTACATTGATGAGATTGGGTTCGGTTTTGGGTTGATAGAGATCTTTGTATGCCTTTTTATAATCAAGTTTGTCCATTGGTATCCTCCGATACATCATCCCATCGATATTTCCTATTTTGGACCAGTTTATCGAGATCACATCTTAAACACAATCCATTGTGGCAACAAATCCTTCCACCACATTTTGGACATTTCCACTTTTCAGTTTCTTTATTTAGGAACTGCTCCATACCATTTGCTTTTATATAATCAAGGTTTTCAATCATACTCATATGGTATTTTGTTCGATAACGCTTATCCAAACTTTTGAGACGCTTACATGGATAAGCTTCACATTCGATACAAAATCGTACAGAACCTCTCCCAAGCTTCTCACAAGCATCCGCCATATGTTTACAGTTCTCACCTCGTGGGATACAACCCGGACAATACCGTCGATGAAACCCCAGTTTATTGATGTCTAAGACTCCAAATTGGTAAGCAACGCATAATGAACAGTTCATTCCACAAGGAGCGATAAGGTTTTGGCTATGTAAATTCAGATTTCTTTGATTATTATCCATCTCTAACCTTTTGTCGCGATAAATGATACTAACTTTATTTATGTCCTTACGATTTTAAACTTGATTTAACGATTGAACCAAGCTTCTAGAATCACACCATAGACGATTCCCGCCCCAAAACTTACAGGGTCCACAAAGCCTGTAGAACTGTAGAATGCAAAAGAAACTAAAAGTCCTAGAACTCCCCCACGAATCAATGCGTTGGTCTTATTTGAATTCGACCATGGAGCTCCAATGACAAGACCAATGATAACGCGATTGAACCAAAGAGCAAATATAAATACAGGGTCTGCTGTAAATCCAGAACGAATCGATGCTCCTACAACACAAACTACCCCCAACAGTGCACCACCGATCAGTGCTTCAATCATTCTTTTCTTCATTTCATTTCCTTTTTTTGAGAACTTAGATTGTGTATGAATTATGCAGATTTGAGCAAACGATTCTTACGTGAACTGGCCGTCATAAAACGCCAAGCAACTTTCACATTCGTCAACCAAGCAATCTGAACATTGTTCTTTTTATTACTTAGTATGCGCGGAATAAAGAATTTAGCAACCGTTTCTGGTGTGTCTGCCAAGATATTGAAGATTCTGATAAAGCTTTTATCCAAGATTACTTCTGATGGATTTCCGTCTGAATCTTTGGTAATGAAATCCGTAAGCATCATTCCAGGTGACAAACGACCCGCGATAACAGCGGTACCTTCGAGTTCTTTCGCTAAACCCTTCATGTAGTACGTTAGGGCATGTTTCGTGGTTCCATAGTGAATCGTTTTAGTTTGGATCATGTTGTTGGATCCTAATCCTTCCATACTATAGATTGCCCCAAATCCTTGTTTGATCATCTCTTTAGCAGCAATCTGAGAACCAAAGATCATTCCAATCAAATTGGTTTGGATGACAGTAGTCGTTTCTGTTTCGTCGGTTTCCCATGTTCTAACATGCGGTGTATTCTGCCCAGCATTATTAATCCAAATATCCACATATCCCCATTGTTTTACAGATTCATTCCAAAGTCTCTGAATACTTTCTTTGGATTGAACATTGCATGGAATGTAGATGTACTTATCTTTAAACAAAATTAAGTCTTTTATTGTTCGATCGTTCAGCTGATCACCACGGCTTGAAAGTGTCACATGACACCCAGCTTTTAAAAATTCAATGGCCATCGCTAAACCGATTCCACGAGTACTTCCTGTTATTACGACATTCTTCATCATTCAACCTCCAGATTTTAGTAGAACACTAAAAAACTTGACGTAATTCAATTTCACCTTCGCCGTAGCCCTGTGGATCTGGCATCCTTTTTGCCCAATACACTGCTTCTTCTTTAGATTGGACGTCGATTAAAATGAAGCCAGCAATCAAATCCTTGGGTTCTGAAAAGGGGCCTTCCATTATGACAGGTTCACCGCCAGCAATAGGATAAGAGATACGAAGTGCATTCGAACTTGGATGTAAACCACGCGCCATGATGCGTACACCTGCTTGAACGAGATTTTCATTAAATTGAGTCATGGCTTGCATCAACTCTACAGGTGGTAAGTTACCAGCCTCTGAGTTCTTAGATGCTTTAACAATCAACATAAACAACATATCAAAACCTCCCATTCGTTTCATAAATAATAAAACTTTAACACTAGAATCGAATTAAAATAGATGAAATATTTATCTACATAGAATAACTATAACTTAGCTTCCGTAAAAATCGTTTCTAACATGCCTAAGACACGCGTTTCTCTTTCAATCATCATAGAATCCGCTTCAAAGTGCTGTTCATGAAGATTCACATGGATGGCTTCTTCGATTGAAACATATTCGAGTGTAAATTTCGCATCCAATTCATAAGTGTCCAAGTTCTGAGCTTCGATACGATCCTCTACATCACAAATATAATAAAAGGATTCTTGCTCGAAGATCGTATCTTTGTGTATGTGGCTCAATTGCAACAAAACAACCTCTCCAAAATCAACGATGGTTTCAGGAATGATACATAGACCTACTTCTTCCCTTACTTCACGAATCAATGCTTTAGGATGATTTTCATGTTCTTCAACACCACCACCAGGAAACTTAAAATAGTTCTGTGATTTACTATGCACCATTGCCAATTTCCCATCGTTGTGGATGATGGCGCGAACGGAGGGTCGATGTGACTTCTTGAATGATGGATCGTAATTTTGCTTATCTAAGATAAAGAGTTGTTTCATTATATATTTCCTTTTATTGACGCAAATTAGACCAGCGAATGATCATGTCTTCAATTTGCCCAGATAACCACTTGTTGATTCGCATTATACGTTCTTGTTCCTGTCTTGATCCATTCCAAATCAATTGATTCATTTCGTGTTCAATTTGGTAGATTGTCAAACGCTTACCAATCTCAGGCACATTAAATCGTTTTATGAAATGATCAAATACAGATGTAAGAAGGTTATCAAGATTATTCCCTTCGACTGTAGGGTAGATTGACCAATGGAAAAGATGCGTAAGTTCAAAATCCGGTTCACCAAATTGTGAACACTCCCAATCAATTACACCTGATAATTTCCCATTATGGATGATGATGTTCTTTGGATGCAAATCATTGTGTAGGAGCATCGGTCCTCTCATGTGGTCCAAACATGAAATATGTTTCTTTATGTAGTCGATTGCCACATCAATGGTGTTTCTACTGGCTAATGAAAGTTCAAGTTTACTAAGTTCTACTTCAAGATATTCTAAATATTCAAGATGACCTTCTCTCCAAGAATGCTCATACCTAGGAATTGTTGGAATATAATGACCAATGTCATATTTTGAATCTTTGATTGAATGTAGACTGACGAGAAAATCGGCAATGTCTTTACCAAAATCGAAATTCTGCTCATTGGTTAAGCTCTGGATACACGAATTCAGCTCAGCGCCTTGAATGTAATCCAGGATAAGGTAGTGATAATTCTCACCATCAATCACAATCTCTCCATGATTATATATTTTAGGTACACGCCTAACGCTTTGAACACGTTGAAGTCGTTCAAGTTCATCGAGTTTACGACTTGAGACTCTTAGCAAGTAAGTTTCATCTACCAAGAAGTCAACAATCCTATTTGTTCTCTGAAACTCAATGATTTTCTTGTTGGAAGGAAGAAATTGATAAAAGTGCTCGTAAATATCAGTGAGTTGAATAGATAAGTCATCTGAATGCATATTTGCTCCTGTTGAATCATATAAGATTAGATATTGACGATGTTGTTTAAAGCCTTTAACTTCCTTCAAGTATAGCTTTTGTAATTCCACTTTTCCATAGTTAAAAAGTGATCAATCATAATTGGTCACTTATCGAAAACTTTAATTATCATTTCACTGCGATGCGTATGCTAATTAGCGGATAAGATGGCTTGCACGAGCATGATCAGCTTTATGCGTAAAGACTCGATACTCATACGAATATGTTTGATTGACTCCGAAAGAACCTGTACGACTTCGACTTGAGCCCACAAACGATGCGCTCTGCAAATTGGTTGTTTTGATTCTATAATCAATCTGATTGCTTGAGAGTATTTCTTTTACTCTTGTTAGTTTAGCCATATCCAATGTAATAAAGAGTTCTTTGCGATTGAAAATCGTAATCATATAAGTTCCACCTCATTTTACTTTTACTTACTTCACATCTCCAATTGAATCCAATATCGATGAATATCACTACCATCCACATGAACGGTTTTTTCAAAAACACCACGATTGGCGATAATGCTTCTTCTACTGCCTTCATTTGTCGCATCACAAGTGACAAGCACTTCTTTCAATCCAAACTCTTTACATCGCTTTAGAATCAATCGAAGCATTTCCTTCGCATATCCTCTTCTCCGTTCACTCGGACGTACAGAGTATCCGATATGACCACCCCATACTTTTAGGATTGGATGTTCGATGTGATGTCTAAAATCAATGATGCCCACAATACGATCATCATTTTCTCTTACAGCGATATAACGATCACAAGGAACACGATCCACTGGACAGGTTTCTACCGTTTCCATCATTCTATTTGTTTCAATCCATTTATCTGCATCTTCACAATCTTTGAGGTTACCGCAGCCATCCATTGAATCATTGTTCTCAATGAATTCACTACGATAGCTCATGATTTGCTCACTATATTCTGAAGTTGGTTTTATCAATTTAATCATTTTAATCACCGTTCCATTTCAAATTATTTAATTTTCTAAGAGATTCTATTCACCTTCGTAGTAATCAACTGCAGAATCTTCTTTAAATACTTTATTAATTCCTTTGCCCCAAATACCGATCTTATTTGAATCGGGATAAATCGTAACATCAACTTCATGTACGACATCAAAATCAATATAGATGAAATTCTCAGTCATCGAGGTATTCGTAAGTTTATGTGCTCCTACACTGTTTGCAGGGAAAAAGATCAACTCTCCTGCTTCTACAACTTTGTCACCCTCTGGAGTTTTTAAGAGACCTTTCCCACTGATGATGTAATAAGTTTCTTCGTTTTTATGATGGTAATGATAAGGATAAGCAGATTTCAATGGCGGAATCTCATATACAGAGACAAGCGTTTGCTTCGCTTCACCAAAGGAAATGAACGGTTTCTTGTCATATTCATAATCCTCGTGTTTATTCTTATGCTTTGTATCAAGCGCTTCAATCTTCATATGTTTGATTCTATCCATATTTTTCATATCCCCATTAAAGTTCTTTCTATCATAGTCTAGCGCTCATATGATTTCTTTACATCCAGACATCAATTCTCGGAATCCGATTTATCTTCTGATCAACACTATCCGCAATGTTTTTGTAGACGTATTTCTAAACTCCACTCAAATCTGAATATCGTTCTTTTGATAAAACGGTTTGATTACGTCCTTTGTTCTTCGCGGAATACAGTGCCTCATCTGCCAAGGCGACAACTTGTTTGGGAGAGAACAATTTAGATGGGTACACACTAACCACTCCTAAACTTATTGTCACATATTCCGATATGTCAGAATCCGCATGCGAGATATAGAGTTTTTCAACAGCTTCTCGTATTTTCTCAGCCAAAATTTCAGCTCCCTTGAAATCTGTTTCTGGTAGGATCACCACAAATTCTTCTCCACCATATCTTGCGACAATATCCGTTGCACGACCAACAATCTTTTTAAGCATCGATCCGATTTGCACCAAACAATCATCACCTGCTAAATGGCCATAACAATCATTGAATTTCTTGAAATAATCAACGTCAATCATGATGAGCGATAAAATTGCACCTGAACGTTTTAATCGATAAAATTCCTTATTAAGCGCAATATCAAAATATCGGCGATTCATCAATCCAGTCATACTATCCGTAATTGAATTGAGTTGAGCCGTGTTCTTTTCGTTTTCTAATTGCTGAACAAGTTCTTGAATGTGATGTTCCGCAAGCTTACGCTCTGTAATGTCACGAACGATACTCACGACATGTGCAACATCTTGGATATTGATGATTCTTGCTGAAATCATCGCATCATATTGACTGTGATCCTTGCGCTGAGATATAAACTCCATATTTTCACAAAAACCTTGTTCAATAAGCTTTGTTTTAAGTTCTTCTCGATCCTTAGTATTGTGCCAGAAATTAATATTAATCAACGTGTTCCCAATGACCTCATCACGTGAATACCCAGTCAGAGCAGTAAAGACTACATTGACATCAATAAACAATCCATCACTCAAGCGTGTAATCATAGCCGCATCAGGACCTGTGTTAAAAACAAGTTGCAGTTTTTCTTTCTCGATTCGATTATCTTCATTCAAACGTTGATTCACCATCAGTATGAAACCAAACGTCCAGAGTGTACTGGCTAAAGTCGATACGATGAACCCAGAATTCAAAAAAGCTGCGTACTCAACATAATTTTGAACACGTGGAACGCTCATCGTCCAGAAAATTCGACTCGTTAGAAAAATTCCGTAGATGAAAAAAACGCGTGCGGAAAATCTCGTTGCCGTTGATATGAATTTATTTTTTTCAATGAAAAGTTTATACGCTGTTAGAATAGAAATTATCGACAAAGCAATATTGATCACAATTGAACGACTCGATATATCATTATTGAAAAACATAAAGTAGTAATAAAAAAAGATGAACACTATATAAATCAAACTGAGCATCCCTCGATGTTCCTTCTCTTCAAGAAAGCGTACAATCCCAAAATAAATAATAACTTGTCCCAAAACCATCAACGGGTTCGAGATCATCGCAAGAAACTGTAGTGACTCAACGTTAACCAATGGCATAAATACAAAACCAAACACCATAAAAGTAGATCCCAATAACCAAAATTCAATACCTTTATAGCTCTTATTCACAATTCTATACTGGACAAAAAGAGCGACGACTTGAGCCAAAAGAGAAAGGCTCAAGATGAAAATAAGTGTCTGAGTATCAAGCTTCATAAACACTACCCCCTATTCCAATAATTAATTCAAATCCATAAACACAAATCTTAAGGTTTTAAACATTATCTCAAAATAATCAGGATACTTCTACTTAATCTTAACCATCATTACAAAACAAGTTTACGACAAGTCTCAACTCGAGATAATGACACATAAGTCTAGCAAAGCTTTAACTTAATCATTTTCATGTAGTAAATCCAATATTCTCATCTTCATGTTTTGATTAATCTTAAAATTCATATCCAAGAATTCCAAGATTTCCTCAGCAGATGCTAATGTATTTTCATACCCCGTTAGCAACATTGGTAATCGCTTTGATGATTCAGGATATCGTTTTTCAAAACGTCTCGTCAAATTGAACAAGTCCAAATCATACTCTTCATTTGCTACCTCGTTTGAACTCATTAATTCGATAACTTGATGGACAGCTGCTTCCTGTATAAAACTGTATGCTGATAATTTTTCTCCACGATGATATCGACCAATTCCAACATAAAGGTTTGTGAGCGCTTCGCCAATCAAATATTCTTCGCTTGATTTCTTTGTTGACTCCGTTACAGTTGGTTCACATATGGTTGTGTCGAAATCTTGTTTATGCCAAACTACAGATCCTTTCGAGAACGGTATAGAGCTGAGCTCCTTGAGCTCAAATACCGCAAACTCACAAAACACATCATCTTGGTAGAGCAGCTTATGTCCATCTACGGTGTTCTGAAACGAATATGCAACGGGAGCAAGCGTGTATAGCCAGTCGAGATTGTCGATATAGCGTTTTTTATGTCCCGCTTCGCAAATAACGAAAAAGTCTAAATCTGAGTATTCATCCATCCGTTCACGTTCAACACCGATGGAGCCGAGTGCCAAAAGGGCAATCGCATGTTCTGTTCTTTCTAAAGACTGAGCTATTTCTTCTAAGCGCTTTAATTTATTATCCATATGATTACTCCTTAACACTCATTATATCCTATCAATACGACCATCATTTTCTCTTACAGCGATATTTCGATCACAAGGTATTTAATACTCCGGACAGGTTCGTCGTTATTGTGAGTGTAATCGATTGGTTTAGCATCAAGCTTCCGTGTTCTCTTTTATGAACCTACTCAGTTCACTTATTTCATCAAAACGATTTAGACTCACCTGATTTCCCTCAAACAACATTCGCATTTGAACTTCTAATCTTTTTATTTGATCTAACATAGAACCAAAATCACCTCTAAGTATGTTTGAAGAAATATCTGGCAAGTCATGTTCATCAAAAGAATTCCGATATTCGTTGTAGATATTAAAACTTGAGAAATCACCTTTATCAAATGATTTTGAAAGCATTAAGGATATCTCTTTTTGCAACGTTGTTGCTGCTGCAAAAACAGCAATATCGTCCATTTTTTTGCATGCAGAAAGAATTTTGTTAACATATTCGACAACACCGGGGTAATAGCCGCTAAAGACATCCTGAAACGTATGATCATCATCAATATGCTTCTGTTCAGTAACCAATAGTTCGCGAATGTTATCCTTTAAACTTTGAGCAGCATTTTCAATCATCTCAAAATCATTTGAAACTGAAATTGTCCTGACGAGTTCCAGTAGGTTTAATGGTCTTTTCTCTAGACGAAGAAGCTTTTCAGAGTTCACCCACCAAGCTCGATCGAAATATGTCTGATTAATTAATGAAAGACAATCAATCGATACATTCAAAAACTCCAAAGCAGATACCCTAATGGATGAAACATCACTGATTCGTATTGAACGTACCAGTTTCTCAAAGTGGAAAGGTACAGTCTTATAAATTTCCAATGCTTCTTTTAACAAGATTGATTTGTGCTCAGGTTTTTGCATATCAATGATGTCTTCCTGAAGCGAAGTGAACCTCTTCAAATCAGTTTCAGATCTTGAATAGAGAATCTTCGCATTTGCAATAAGTGCTGGAGCAACCGCATAACTTTGTTTTCCTAAGGCAATACTTTCGGCAAACTTCCAGGTGACTGGCCAAAATTCGAATGGAAGTTCTTTAAATGTGAAGGAGGCATAGAGTGGAACTGACTTCCCATCATCAGGGATGTAAAACATATCTAAATCGGATGTATCCGTCGCTTCACCTGTAGCACAAGATCCATAATACGCCACAATGCACACTTCATTTTCATATTTCTCTTTGACATTATCGACCAGTAACTCAGCGACTTGAAAAACATCAAACATAATTTCTCCAATCCATACTTACGATTACGTAAGTTTTAATAATCTTGAATTTTCTTATCTGCATTCTATCATAGGAGACTCAATATGTTTCATTTACCTTTTGCTTTTTCAACAAAGGAAATCGATGTACTCAAATAGATGACATCAAAAAAGTGATTTTGAACCATGTCCAGTGTTAATTCCGTCATCGTTTAATCTCCAATATGATTCTGTAAGTAAACTTCAAAACCCATATTAAGTTTTAAATTATTGAAATGAAAAAACATTCATTAAATGTTTTTAATTCGTCTATTAAACCTACCTAAATAATCTTCAAAATTAACAAACCTAGTTCTTACATTTCTATCGCAGCTAAAATTTCTAGTGAAATTCAAGTTTTTCTTCTAACTTTAATATACGAAAAAAGCCTAGCAATGCTAAGCTTTCCGCAAATTATTTAAGTTTTTTGTCAATAAGACGACGGTTTCCACATGATATGTCTGCGCAAACATGTCTACTGGTTGGATCATTTCAACCGTGTATGTTTCTTCTAAGAGCTTACAATCCCGAACCAAAGTCGAAGGATCACAGGATACATAGACTAATCGGTCAGGACTTAAGGTCATGATCGCATCTAAGGTATCTTTATCCAAACCTTTACGAGGTGGATCGACAAGAATCACATCCAATTGGATCTTCTCTTCGATGAAAAAGCGGACGGCTTCTTTCGCATCTCCAACCAAGAATTCCACATTGGATACATTGTTCAATTCCGCATTGGCTTTCGCATCTTCAATGGCTTGAGGATTGATTTCAATGCCATAAACCTTCTTTGCCTTCTGAGCTAAGAATAATGAAATAGTTCCGATGCCTGAATATAGATCCAATACGGTTTCGGTTCCCTTCAACTGTGCAAACTTAACCGCATGGTCATAAAGGACTTTCGCTTGAACTGGATTGACTTGATAGAAAGAACTTGGTGAGATCTTGAATGTGAAATCACCCAAGCGATCTTCGATCGTACTTTCCAAGGTTAGAGGTATGAATTTATCGCCAAGGATGACATTGTCTTCCTTTTTATTCACATTAAGGACAATTGCCTTAATCTTTGGAAATTGAGTTAAAAGTGCACTCGTGAGTTCATTCATCAATGGTAGAGTCTTTGTCTTGTGAACCAAGATGACCATCAATTGTTCTGTCGCAAATGCTTTCTTGATCAACACATGACGAAGATCCACAGGCTTCACGCTCTGCTCAAAATAGAAATCTTTGATGAACTTTAAGATTTGATTGCTTTCATCATTTTGAATATAGCAAGTCTCATAAGGAAGAATCGTATGACTGTGCGCACGATAATATCCATATTCAAGTTCTTCTTTCACTTCAAACGGAACCTGTGACTTGTTTCGGTAGAACCAAGGATCTTCCATTGAAATGATTGGCATGACTTCTGGATGCGTTGCGAATTGACGATCAAAAAGATGCGTCACATGTTTCTGTTTGAATTCAGCTTGGTGTTCTGCACTCATGTGTTGGAGCTGACATCCACCACATTGATATGCGATTGGACAACGTGGTTCAACACGATCCTTGCTGGGTTCGATGACTTCCATTAAACGGCCAAAAGCCTGACGGGTGTTCACACGCATGATCAATACATCCGCAACTTCACCCACCAACATCCCTTTGACAAAAACCACAAAGCCTTCGTGTTTGCACACCGCTACGCCTTGTTCACTGTAATCCACTGCTGTTAAAATCAATCGTTCGTTCTTTTGCATAAAATTTAAAATAAGAGGATCAACCTCTTATTCGTCTCCACTTTCTTCAGTTGTTTCTGATTCTTCACTGCCATTCGCATTCGGTATGACGCTATTCTCATCTGTTTGAGCCAATTTAGCCAATAATTCAGCTGCGAGCTCAGGATTCACAGGCACTAAGAGATTTTGAACACGCCATGTATCCATGTTCGCATTCTTGATCACTTGATAATAAATTGATTTGGTATTGTCCAAAGCATCCACATAATTCACTTCCAAATCATACATCTTCATAGAATCCGTATCATTGAAGTAGGTGTCAAATGGAATGGCTTCATTCAATTTACTCAGCGAGTTTTCTATCAAACTTAAATAATTCGCTTCATCTTTGCCTGCTGGCAATGTCACAGTCAAACGCAATGTAGCAGCTTTGAGATTCAACTCAACCACTTCCACACCACTTACACTTTGCATCGCTTCTTTGCCAAGATTCTGCAAGTCTTCGGTTATCGCAGGATTCAAGTCATTCGCGAAACGATTGCCCGCAATGACATTCCCTGTCTGCATACTCGATTGTATTAGAATCACACCAATAACGGTCGTCGGAATCAAGATGAACAAGATTCCCAAGGCAAACACGATATTGCTGAAATTTAGTTTTATTCCCTTAATTTTCTTCGTCATAATTTCTCCGTGATTCTATTATAGCGTAATTCGTTTGAAGTGCAAATCAAGCTTTACGCTTCATGAGTTCTTCAAGCAATAGCTTATTGGTTAAAGCAGGATTCGCCTGTCCCTTGGACTTCTTCATGATTTGACCCATTAAGAAACCAAGTGCACGATCTTTGCCATTGTGATAATCGATGATCGATTGTTCATTCTCCGCAAGTACCGATTCAATCAAAGCAGATAAGACGGAAGTATCAGATACCTGTTCGATGTTCAATTCTTTGATGGTCGCTTGATAATCCTTGCCCTTTAAAAGTTCCACAAAGATATCCTTGGCTTGTTTCGAAGAGATGTCCTGTTTGCCCAAACCAGTGATGAGCTGACCCATTTCTTCAATCTTCAAAGCGTAGGATTCATCGTGTAATTCTTTTTGACTGATGTTTGCGAGTAAGTCTGAGATGCAATAATTTGCCGCAAGTTTGACATAGCTCGTATGTTTTAAAAGCTTATCAAAGAAATCCGACAAAGCTTTATTCGAGATCAAGACTTGCGCATCATAGTCACTTAAACCCAGTCCAATATAGCGTGCATGACGAACATCGGGTAACTCAGGCATCGAAGTTTGAATGCTTTCAATCCATTTTTGATCCAAACGAATTGGCGGAATATTGGGTTCAGGGAAATACTTATAGTCTACTGTTCCCTCTTTCTTGCGCATCAAAATGGTTGTTTTCGTCCCATCGTCATAGCGACGTGTCGCTTGTTCCACAACGTCACCTGCGTTGAGGAGTGCACTTTGTCGTTCGACTTCAGCTTGAATCGCACGTTCAATGTTGGAGATGGAATTTAAGTTTTTGACTTCGGTTTTGACACCAAAAGCTTCCGTACCGACTTCACGTAATGAGATATTGATGTCACAACGTAAGGAACCTTCTTCCATTTTGCCATCCGTCACATCCAGATAAACAAGAATGTTACGTAGTTTCTCGACATATGCCATGGCTTCTTTAGCACTACGGATATCTGCTTCACTAACGATTTCAATCAAAGGTGTCCCCGCCCGATTGAAGTCGATCCAAGTCTCATCATCCGCATGATATTGCTTTGCAGTATCTTCTTCCATATGGAGACGATTGATGCGTATCCGTTTGGTACCTTCTTCTAACTCCAAATCGATATAACCATGTTCACCAATCGGATGAAATTGTTGAGTGATTTGAAATCCCTTTGGTAAATCAGAGTAATAATAGTTTTTTCGATCAAAACGAACAACAGGATTGATTTTCAAATTTAAAGCGCTACATGCCAAAACAGAAAGACGAACCGCTTCTTTATTCAATGAAGGTAAAACACCTGGGTGCCCTAAATCAATTTCATTCACACAGGTATTCGGCTGCATATTGACCGCAACCGGTGCACCTGAAAACATCTTGGACTTCGTCTTTAATTCACAATGGATCTCAATCCCGATCACAGTTTCGTAATTCATCGTTTGGGCTCCTTGATCATATCTTTGATACCAGTAGACTCTTCAACAGCTAATGCCACATTCAATAGGAGTTGTTCCGTAAACGCAGCGGACGTAAGATTCACCCCCACTGGTAAACCATCCACATATCCCATTGGAACGGTAATGCTTGGATAACCTGAGAAATTCGCTAAAGCCATATAATTCTCCGCAATCAAGTATTCACTCGAAAGCTGATCAATGGACACATCATCAAACTTTGGTGCACCTTGCGCACTGGCCGGTGCGATCACCACATCCACTTCACATAGAACACGTTTCAAATCTTCGACAATCAAACGTCTTACTTTTTGAGCCTTTCGGAAGACTTCTTCTTGATTCTCTGTAAATAAAGCATAACTACCAATGACAAAACGCTTCTTTAAGAGTTTGCCAAAACCCGCTGTACGTGAGCGAATCATGGATTCTTCCATCGAATTCCCTTCATGCAAGACACCGAAACGTAAACCATCTAAATTAGCATGATTGGCTGTAGCCTCTGCATTTGCGATGATGTAATAGGTCGGTAAAAAAGCGTGCATCAACTTCTCATCCAAGTGAATGGATTGAACAAGGGCACCCTTGGCTGTTAATTGATCACATAGATCTTTAAATAAGTTTAAGGTTTCACGATTTTGAATCGCATCGATGACATTCTGAATGATGCCGATACGTTTTCCTTCAAGGTCACTATTCAAGAGTTTTGCATACGCTTCAACAGGAAGCTGTGAACTGGTCATGTCTTTATCATCACGTCCCGCCAAGACTTCCAAGGATAAAGCCGCATCTTTCACATTGCGAGTAAAGACACCCACATGATCGAGCGATGAGGCATAGGGGATCACACCGTAACGTGAAATGCGCCCATATGTCGGTTTCAAACCAACGATATTATTATATGAAGCAGGTTTACGGATCGAATCTCCGGTATCTGTTCCAATCGCCATGGGTACGACCCCACTGGCAACCAAAACAGCACTCCCACCTGAAGAACCACCGGACATACGCGTCAAATCATAGGGATTCATGACAGGTCCTGTCCAAGCCGTCATATTGGTTCCACCCATGCCAAAAGTGTCACAGGATGATTTACCGATGATGATGGCTCCTGCAGCTCTCAATTTCTCTGTAATGGTCGCATCGTATGGCGATACATAGTTTTCAAGAATCCCACTGCTGCCTGTTGTGACGGTACCCTTCATATTCACAAGATCTTTTAAAACGACGGGCACACCATAAAATGGTGCCTGTGGATCAATATGCTTTAAATTTTCAATTTGTTCACTGGGATCGATAAAACTAACCATCGCATTGAGATCGGCTTGATAAGCATGCGACTTATTAACCGCTTCATCGACGCGTTCTTGAACGCTCTTCATTTCTTTCAATTTCGTGATGTCCATTAGCCCACCACCTTTTGTGTCACGAAGAAACCATTTTTTTCCTTAGGTGCATTTTTCAAGACTTCTTGAACAGGTAGAACTTGAATTGCCACATCTTCACGTAAAAAGCTTGTCTCTTCATCAAAAGGATAAACCATCGGTTCTACCCCTTCTGTATCAATCTTATTGAGCAGATCCATTTGATCAATCAAGACATCAAACTCATTCTTAATGTCATTGGCTTCCTCATCACTGAGCGAAAAGCGCAACTGATTCGCCAAATCCTTAAATCCTTGTACATCCAATCGCTTCATACGTCCTCCTAGTAGGTATAGATGATGTTCAACTCATCATCTTCCGATAATTCCATCAAAACCAAAGTCTCCGATATTGAATTGATCCGGACCACAATCGGATAGTCCCGATTGTCAATCTCTTGAATCAATTGTGCTGTATATTGAGCCAAACCCTGAATCTCCGCATAAGTCTTCGCTTGTAGAGTCAATGTCAAACGCATGAAATCCGCTTGTTGGTTGACGAATCGAACCTCACCAATCACGCCAACTGCTTCAGGTGTGAAAACAGTCAATGCCGACTTGATTTGATTGAACTGTTCAACCAGATTGGTATTCAAACTTGTGGCTTGAGTAGATGGTAAAAGTGCCCAGACTTCATCATCTTTAGCGAATTGACCCCCACGGGCGGTGAAATAACCACTTCCAATGAAACGTCCCGGTAGGACCGCATCTGTTGGATTGGTCACATACAAGGCAATGAAAAGAGGAATATCTTCTAAATCCGTCAAACTGCGAATGAATCGGTCCAATTTACGTCCCATGTTGGTTCCATAATCATAGAGAACTTGATCGGTGATCGTCACAAAGCCATCATCGGTTCGTAAATTCTGATTCAATACGATCGCCAAAGATATCCCAGCAAGTGGATACTCACTGTTTTCTTGGATATGGAAGTCGATTTCCATCACATCCGCCACAACCACAGCATCTTTAACACTAATGTTTGAAGTCCCTATCAAGAAATCACTGTCGCTCGGTGGATTCAAACCATAAGGATTATCCGTACTCTCACGTTTAACCAATTGGCCTAATAAGCTATTGGTCAAAACTTGGCCTTCTGCTAAATAGTATTCTTCAGGCTTGAAATGATCCTTACTTTTCGCTTCCAAACGTGAACCAATCTCCATGAAATCCGTTCGACCGAGATAGGTCCCATGATAATTCCGGATTGGAGACGCACTAAAGGGAAGCAGGATCATGTAGTCATCTTTATCAATTCGATCAATAACTTGGACATCCGGACCTGTCGATTCACTCTGACAAGCCACTAGAAATAATAAACTTAAGATTATAATGAGCTTTTTCATGTCTCAAGCTCCTTTAACCATTCTTCTGCGGTCATCGTTCTTAAACCCAGTTCTTGCGCTTTCTTAAGCTTCGAACCCGCTGCATCCCCGTAAACCACAAGATCGGTTTTCTTGGATACACTGGAGCTTACTTTCGCTCCTTTGATTCTAAACCATTCCTCAACTTGTTCACGTGTATGATTGGGAATGCTTCCCGTCACCACAACTGTTAAATCACTGAATGCAGAACTTTCAATTTGCGGTAAACGACTTTCCATTTGAACACCCGCATCTTTGAGACGCTGAATCAAGTGTTGATTGTGTTCTTCATTGAAGTATCCCGTGATGAAGCTTGCGGTGATCTTTCCAATGTCACGAATCGAACTGAGTTCTTCTTCACTGCTTTGACTCAATGCATCGATGTTCGCATAGCTTGACGCTAGTGAACGTGCTGCTTTCTCACCCACTTGTCGGATGCCTAAGCCTGTAATCAATCGCTCCATGGAATTAGATTTACTTGTTTCGATGGCTTGAATCAAACCATCAACTGATTTTTCCTTGAACCCTTGTAAAGCCAAGAGTTCATTTCTTTTTTCTTTTAAGGTATAAATATCCGCGATCGTTTTGATCATTTTAGCTTGAACCAAAGTCTCAACCGTCTTCACACCCAAGCCATCAATGTTCATCGCATCACGTGAAGCGAAATGCGCCAAACTTTCTACAATCCGTGCTTCACAATCGGTGTTTATGCAATAATGGGCTGCTTCCTTCTCATCACGAACCAAAGGTCCATGACAATGCGGGCACTCTGAAGGAAAGACATAGGGAACTTGTGTACCATCTCTTCTTTCAATGAGTGATTCGACCACTTCAGGAATGATTTCACCGGCTTTACGGACCTTGACGATATCACCAATCCGGATATCTTTTGACTGTATGAAGTCTTCATTATGAAGCTGTGCAAATCCAACGGTCGTTCCTGCGATACGAACCGGTGCGAGTTCCGCATTCGGTGTCACCTTTCCAGTACGTCCAATGGTGATGAAGATATTTTTTAGCGTTGTTAAGACTTCTTCCGCTGGGAACTTGTACGCAACTGCCCAACGTGGAGTTTTTGCGGTGAAGCCCATCTGGTCTTGACCACTGAATCGATTGAGTTTGATGACGATGCCATCAATCTCATATCCGAGCGTACGACGAAGTTCACCCAATTCAAGGATGGCTTGCCATACAGCTTCTTTGCCTTTGGCAAGACGCGTATGTGGATTGACTTTGAAACCTTGAGTACGCATCCAATCCAAAGCTTCAAGATGACTCTTGCATCCAAAGCGTTGACCTTGAATCAAATAATACAAATAGGCATCCAGATTGCGGGATGCCGCAACATTTGAGTCCAATTGACGGATACTGCCCGCAGCCGCATTCCGTGGATTGGCAAAGAGTTCTTCACCCTTCGCTTCACGTTCAAGGTTGATGCGCTCAAACTGTAACTTGGGTAAATAGACTTCACCACGTACTTCAAATGCACTTAATTCTGATACGGTTAAAGGAATCGATTTGATCGTCTTCACATTGAGACTGACATCTTCTCCGGTATCCCCATCACCACGGGTAATGGCTTTATCAAAACGTCCATTTTGATAACGAAGACTCATGGCCAAACCATCGATCTTCAATTCCAAAACGAATTCATTCAAACCCGTTTCTCTCTCAACACGATCAATGAACTCATCAAGTTCTGCTTGATTGTATACATTTCCCAAAGATAACATCATCACGTCATGTTTAACCTTCTGGAACTTATCCAAAACTTGTCCACCCACCTGTTGGGTTGGAGACAAGGCATCTTTATATTCAGGGTATTCATTTTCCAGACTTAAAAGTTCCTGCATCAAACGATCGTATTCTTGATCGCTGATCGTAGGTTTATCTAAGACATGGTAACTATGATTGTGTTTACGGATTTCACTTCGTAACTGTTCAATACGTTCCTTCATCATGAAACTTCTCGCTTTGTTTTAGAAATAGCAGGCGTCGCCAACATGATCTTTTTCAAACCATGGGGGAACTCAAAGGCGATTTCAGCCAAACCGCCATCGATCTTGATGATCAAACCTTCCCCAAACACATTATGATAAACGATCTCACCCTTCTTATAGGGTAAAGCCTTACGTTTATCCATCGCATCCGCAAACGGACTCGGTTCTTTCGTTTTAACTTTCAAGTTCAATTCTTTTGGTTGATCGAAATTATAGTTCACACCCACATGATCCAAATGTTTATGATCGATTTCATCAATGAAGCGTGAACGTGTGCGATTCTTCATCAAGACGAAACTGTAACCCGAGACTTCAGTGAGATACAGTTTGCGTTTTGCCCGCGTGTACGCCACATAGGCCAAACGGCGTTCTTCCTCAAGTCCACGTCTACCTTCACTCATGGCACGTTCATTTGGGAAAATGCCATCACTCAAACCAATGACATACACCGTATCAAACTCCAAACCCTTCGCCGCATGGATGGTCATCAATTGCACATAATCCCCTGTTGTAAGATCGGTCTTGTCCCCATAGAGCGATACCATTTGAAGGTATTCATCCAAGGTCGCTTCCGGATATTGGTTCTGAAAGGTGATCACATCGTTGATCAATTCCTTGATATTTTCCATGCGATCCATTTCATGCGCTTCTTCATACATCTTACGTAGACCACTGTCGTTAGCCATACGTTCCAATATTTCCAATAAAGGCTTTTCTTTTAAACTCGCCTTACAGCCTTCGATCAATTGCGCAAATCGTTCAAAAGTGTTTAAAACCTTACCTGAGAACGCCGTACTTTCTTTCATTTCTTCATACATCGTCCGTTTATTTGCCTTCGCATCGTCACGTAATTTATCCAAGGTCTTGGATCCAATCCCACGTTTCGGTTGATTGATGACCCGCATGAAAGCCAAATCATCCCCATGGGTAAGCATACGCAAATAACTCAACATATCCTTGATTTCCGCACGGTCGTAGAATCGAGTACCCCCATAGATGACATAGGGAATCTGATGATCTAAAAAGGCTTTTTCCAATGAACGTGAAAGATAGTTGGAGCGATACAAAATCGCCATATCTTTGAAATTCTTGCCTTGTTGCTTGTATTCATTGAGTTTCGCCGCGATCCAATTCGCCTCATGATCTTCAGAGGTGAATGCACAATGCGTGACCTTCTCATCACTGCGTATTTCCGTAAATAAATCTTTTTTAACGCGATACTGATTGTTTTGGATCAATGAATTCGCCCCATTTAAAATATGTTGGGTCGATCGATAGTTTTGATTCAAGACGATGGTCTCACTCGGGGTATAATCCTTTTCAAAATCCAGGATGATGTTCACATCCGCACCCCGCCAGGTATAGATGGTCTGATCGGGATCCCCCACGACATAGACTTGATTTTCTTTACCCGCCAATTGCTTGATGAGTTTATATTGCACACGGTCGATGTCTTGGAACTCATCCACATGAATGAAGTTGAAACGACGTTGCCATTTACGTAAGATATCGGGATTCAAACCGAACATCCGTACGGTTTCTAATAGGAGATCATCAAAATCCAAGGCAAAAAGCGCCTTTTGACGACTCACATAATACGCGTAGACCTTGGCTTTCTCTTGTTCACCATAATGTGAACCTGCTAATATGAACGCACGTTCCACAGTGATCTCAGCACCCTTGTTGTTACCGATGTAATCCAACATCGAAGGAATGCTGTATTTCTGACGATCCAAGCCGATTTCTTTATACGCTTCTTTGATGATGCTCTTTTGATCATCTTGGTCTAAGACCGTAAAGTTACGTGGGAGATCGATGGCCGTCGCATCTTGTCTAAGAATCATGACACACAAGGAGTGGATCGTACTGATGTGCACACCGGAGGCATTGCTGGCCAACATGTGATTCAGACGTTCCTTCATCTCATTTGCTGCCTTATTGGTGAAGGTGATGGCTAAAATACTGCCAGGATGGATGCCCAAGTCAAAAATAAGATGAGCGATCCGAGCGATGAGAACACGTGTCTTACCACTGCCTGCTCCTGCGATGATGCGCAGATAACGGGCGGTGCTCATGACCGCCTTCATTTGATTTTCGTTTAAGTTGTTTAAGAATGACATCGTTTTCCTCTGCGCTTATTATACCAAAAGCCACTCTAGTATAACAGTTGTGACCCCGTAAAAAAAGTAAAGCTCGGAGCTTTACTTGGTATCCTGTCTTAACTTCTCTAACGAAAGATGTGTACGACGGAGGGTTTCTTCTTTGCCTAAGATGTATGGTATTTCCAAAGCACCCCCTGGTGTGTACTGCTTACCTGTAACAGCGGTACGAATCGGCCAGTAGAACTGACCATTCTTGATGCCGAGGCGTTCAGGCGTTGCGGATAACTTCGCATGAAGTTCATCCACACTATTCCAGTTCTCGATCGTTTCATAGACTTTCAAGGACTCTTCTAAAGCTAGGATGGACATCGCATTATCGGTCTTCATCTTCTTATGATAGAACATTTCCACATCGTATTCTGGATAGGTATCGATGAAATCCACCATTTCCGAAATCTCTGCCAAAACAGATAGCCGTTGTTGGAGAATCTTACTGACTTCTTTTAGATCACAATCGCGTTTGATCGCGTCTTTGTAATACGGTAGACATAAAGCATGGAAGGTCTCAAGATCCATGGCTCTTAGATACATGCCATTCATCCATGTCAATTTTTCAATATCAAAGATGGCAGGTGCTTTTGAGATCCGTTTCACATTAAAGACTTGCGTCAATTCTTCTAAGGTATAGATTTCTTGATTGGTTTCCGGACTCCAGCCCAACAAAGCAATGTAGTTAAGGATCGCTTCAGGTAGATAGCCCTTCTTAACCAAATCTTGGAACGACGCATCGCCATTCCGTTTGGAGAGTTTGTGTTGTTCATCCTTCATGACCGGTGGCAAATGGATGTAGCTTGGCTTTTCCCAACCAAAACTATCGTAAATCAGATTGTACTTTGGGGTTGAGGATAGATATTCATTCCCACGAACCACATGGGTGATGTTCATGGTGTGATCATCAATGACGTTCGCAAAATTATACGTTGGAAACCCATCGCTCTTCAAGAGGACTTGTTCATCCAAAATTTCACGATCGACTTCGATGTCCCCATAGACTTCATCATGGAAAACCGTTGAAGCACCTGCTTGAATCGTTTGACGAATGACATAAGGTTCATTCGCTTTACGTGTTTCAATTTCACTTTGACTCAGATGATGACAAGGATCTTGGAACTTGAACGGAACGCCCGCTTTTTCAGCCGCATCACGTTGTGCTTGTATGATGGTCTCATCACAAAAACAAACATGAGCGCCACCTTTTTGAACCAATTCTTCCGCATAGCCCTTATACATGGGTAGACGTTCGGATTGGACATAGGGTCCCACTTCACCGGGTCTGTCGGGTCCTTCATCATAATGAAGACCAACTTGATTCAAAGTATCATAGATGATTTCAACGGAACCCTCAACCAAACGATTCTGATCGGTATCCTCGATGCGTAAGATAAAATCCCCACCATCCTTCTTCGCAACCAAATATTCATACAAAGCGGTTCTTAAATTACCGATGTGCATGTATCCGGTTGGACTGGGGGCGAAACGTGTTCTAACTTTTTTCATTTTTTATTCACTCCTGTGCGTCAATTATTATATAATAAGTACGCTGAGATTCCAAATAGATTGGGGTATCGCCAAGCGGTAAGGCATCAGACTCTGACTCTGACATTCCAAAGGTTCGAATCCTTTTACCCCAGCCATTGCTTATTCACATCTTTCGAGATGTTTTTATTTACTAAAGAGGACGTCGATGACCTTCTGATCCACAATGTCATCATGATGCATACGTTCCTCATAGTTCTCGAAACCAGCCCAGGCTTCATAGGCCTTGCGTGTGTGAGGATCATAGACTCCATCGATTAAGCCTGTATAGAAACCGAGCTTTTGAAGTTGAGTTTGCATTCTTTTAATAAGTTCTTCATTCAGTCTGACTTTGTCTTCTTCTTTGGTTTTATCAAAGGTCATTTCAAATAAGTCTAAAAGATGGCTCAATTTATGAATGGGTTCAGGATCATCATCCACTCTTAGATCGATGTAACGATCATTGTAGCCCCCATAACTGCCCTTTTCTTTTACGACGAGCAATGATGCGGACTGGCGTCCACGTTTATCTCCACCTGCATTTTGGCCTTTATCCAACGCAATAAGTAAACGTCGAGCTAAAGTTCCTTCCGCTGATTTGAAACCATCGACCAAGGCATCGATCGTAGCACGACTCACAAGAATATTGCCTTGAACCGCTAGATTGTCTTCCGCATGATGCGAAGCATGATCAAAGCATTGTTTACCTGTGAAGCTGATCGCATTTCCCTTCGCATCCACGATGCCAAACTGACGATGTTCAATTTCTGGATCATGTTTAAGCAAATGATCATGAACTTCTTGAACACTCCAGCCTTCAGAAAGTTTATTCAAACCGATTTCACCAAAGGACAGATTTGCTAAAGCTTGCGTCGCAATGGCTCCGACACCAGCTTTAGCCCATGGAACAGCACTTCCGACCGCTAAGAACTTGGATTGAACGGCAATCCCTAATTCATCTGTATCAGGATCCCGTGCAATAATTGAGAATGTAGCTATTTTTTTCATCGTTGACCTCTTTGTATCATTATAACAAAAAAGGAGCAATGCTCCTTATGCCTTCATGGCTTTGATGAACCACAGATTCTTTTGGAAAGCTGCGACGTATTCTTCAAACTGTGCAACCAAGACGAAGTCATTGGCCTCATCTGCTTCATTGCGAATGCTTGTGGCGAGTTCACAGAGAGCTTTCAATTCAGACTCAACCAAATCAATGACTTCTTCAATGGAATAATCCTTGGATTCGATTTCCTTGACTGTTGCCAATTCAAGGTATTCTTTGAGACTTGCGACAGGATACAAGTTACGCATCTTCAAGGCTTCCGCTACCGCATCGTATTGTTCAAAGAATGCATCGTATAAGGATTCTGTAAATTCATGGACCTGTACGAATTGTTTACCCACGACATTCCAGTGAATATTGTGGAATTTTACGTTCAAAACCGCTAAATTTGCTAAATAAGTGTTTAATTTGTTCATATTTGTAATTCTCCTCTTGAAGTCTTTCGACTATAGTACTATTATAAAGGATATTTGTTTTAACAGAAAGGGCTAAATTTGTTCCTATGAAGAAGATTGATTTCGGATACAAGATGTTACACGAGTTGATTGGTTCAAAATGGGTGTTCGAAATATTGACCTCCATTGATCAAGGCCAACAACGTTACAGTGAAATCTTAAATAACGTTCCATACTTGAGTGCGACTGAATTAAGACGCAAACTCAAACTCCTCCAAGCCAAAGCCATCATCGAGCGTCATGAGACGCCCAGTGCGGTCAGTTATACCTTAAGTGATTTTGGCGATGATGTGGTTCATATTTTGTATCACATTGTGGACTTATGCGATCGTTATGCTTTGGATACCCCACAGAAACTAGAAAATGAGGTTCAATGATGCAAGAAATTGCGAAGAATTGGATAGATTATGAATTGATTGATGCTGGTGATGGCGAGAAACTGGAACGTTGGAAAGATATTTTACTGCGTCGTCCAGACCCTCAAGCTGTTTGGCCAAAAGACAAGGAACAAGTGGCTTGGCACCAAGTCCATGCCCATTACCATCGTTCGCCTAAAGGAGGCGGCGAATGGGAATTCAGACGTAAGCTTCCTGAAACTTGGGTCATTCAATATGGCGCATTACGTTTCAAAGTTGCCCCAACCGGTTTCAAACATACCGGTATCTTCCCTGAACAAGCCACCAATTGGGATTGGATGCAGGAACAGATCAAAAACGATCCTCGTGAACTCAGAATCTTGAATCTATTTGCTTACACCGGTGGCGCAACCATGGCTTGTGCACAAGCCGGTGCTGCCGAAGTCGTACATGTGGATGCGTCCAAAGGCATGATTCAATGGGCTAAAGAAAACCAAAAACTATCAGGACTGGAAGATAAGACAATTCGCTATATCGTTGATGATGTATTGAAGTTTGTCGAACGTGAACATCGACGTGGTCGTACCTATCATGGCATCATCATGGATCCACCAAGTTATGGTCGTGGTCCAAGTGGTGAGATGTGGAAATTGGAAGAACAACTCAATGAATTGATTGAAGCGTGTAAGCAGATCTTGGATCCAAAACCTGTCTTCCTATTGATCAATGCCTATACGACCGGTTTCTCCTACACTGTTCTTCAAAACATCCTAAGAATTTCATTACCGAAAGCTGAGATCCAAACCGGTGAGATCGCACTTCCGATCAAACGTAGAGATATGTATTTGCCATGTGGCATTTATGGGCGTGTTCGTTTCAAATGAAAGTCCTCTTTGAAGACAATCACTGTCTAGTGATTGAGAAACCAATCAACGTACCCATGCAGGCGGATGATTCCGAAGACATGGATGTCGTTACATTGGCAAAAAACTATCTCAAAGAAAAATATGATAAACCCGGCAATGTGTACTGTGGCTTGGTTCATCGTTTAGATCGACCCGTAGGTGGTGTTGTCGTCCTTGCGAAAACAAGCAAGGCTGCTGCGCGACTCTCGGACTCCGTGCGTAAACATGAACTACAAAAGACCTATTTAGCGGTTGTGGTAGGACCATTGCCCAAACAAAAAGTCCTTGAGGATTATCTCATCAAAGACGAAAAGACCAATCGAAGTCGTGTGACGAATGCGAGTCAAGGAAAATTGGCTCAATTGAGCTTCAAAGTCATCCAACAAATCAATGATTTAAGTCTTCTTGAAGTCCAACTCAAGACAGGTCGTTCCCATCAGATTCGTGTTCAATTCGCTTCGCGTAATTGCCCACTCTGGGGGGATCAACGCTATAATAAAAATGCGATCGTTGGTCAACAAATCGCACTTTGGTCTACATCATTAAGTTTTCCGCATCCGATTACGAAAGAAGTCTTAACTTTTGAAAGTCCTATACCAAACACAAAGCCTTGGACCTTATTTTGAGACAAGTTCAACTTTGATGCGATCCGGATCTTCAAAGAAAAGTGCATAGTAATCTGAATCATTTTTATCGGGATGTCGTTCTGGATACAGAATCGTCATCCCTTTTATTTGGATCATTTGTGCCATCCGATCGACTTCAGAACGTGATCGTGCATGAAAAGCAAGATGATTCAAACCAATCCGTTTACGATGGTAACCTTTATCCAAATATTCCGCTTCAGTTTGAACGAAAACCAAATAGAAATCATTCAGCTTATAACTGAAGCCCTCATTCCACCTTTGATAAGGTTCATAGCCTAATTCATTTAAAAACCATGACCAAAAGGCATGGCTTTGTTTTAGATTCGATACATAGATTTCAAGATGATGAAGTGAACTCATGTCAATTCGAGAAACGCATAGATCTGTTCCCGCTTTGCTTCACAATCCGAAATTCCCAACTCATACATCCCTTGAACTTGCTCAAAAGTCGCACTGAAACGTTTTGCCCCAAAATCCTTAGAAGGTTGAAGATGAACGACTGATCCTTCTTTCTCAAGCTTGTGCACTTGAGCCATTTCACGATTATAAACATCCTTGCGTTTACGGAAATCCTGTAAGAGCGTTTTGTATTTACCATACAAAACATCAAGTAGTAACTGTGTGAATGGTCCATTATCTTTACGTATAAAGTTTGATGGTTTGGTCGTGACGACAATCATCTTATCGACATTATGATGCAAAGCACGATCAATGGGAATCATCGTGGTGACGCCACCATCCATCCACCACTCACCGTTGACTTTGACATTACGTCCTGCAATGGGTAAGGTACATGCGGCTTGAAGTAATTTGATATCTACGTCGATATCCATTTGATTCTTCCAAACGGTTTTCTGTTTGCTGAGTTGATAGACGCCGAATTCCACAAGCGATGGAATCTTATGGAGTCGCTCCACCGTCATATTCAGCTTATCTTTCATGATCACTTCGAACATGTAGTTGTATCCGACAGGTGTTCCTTCACGTAAAAAAGCTTTGATGCCCACATTCTTTGGGTCAACGGAATGATTGACGGCCGAATCATGTAATAGCTTGATGTCTTTCATGGCTAAACTACACGCATGCATCGCTCCTGAAGAGATCCCAATATGCACATCAAATTCAATGTTGTTTTGAATAAACCAGGCACAGACACCGGCTGTATAAGCTCCCCTGAGTCCGCCACCTTCCAATACGATTGCTGTTTTCATACTCACCCCTATAACAAAGTTGAGAACAAATTCAAAATTGCTCTCGCACATTTTACCACAAAATTAACATTTTTAGCTTCTTCATACGTGATTTCAATAGACCTTGCCAAGGTATCCCGACAGTCACGTATGATGTCTTGAATACAAGGATTATCAATCAAGATCGTTCCACATTCAAAGTGCAAGAAATAACTTCTAAAATCCAGATTCGTCGTTCCAATCATCGCTATGTCATCATCCGCCACAATGACTTTCGCATGCATGAAACCCGGTAGATATTCATAGATGCGTACACCGTTCTGCGTCAGATACTCGTAATTACTTCGTGTGACCGAAAAGACATATTTCTTATCTGGAATATGGGGCACGATGATGCGCACATCCACACCCCCTTTTGCCGCGTTGATCAATGCGATCATCATTTCATAACCAATGACCAAATACGGCGTCATGATGGTGATGTACTCTGTAGCACTGTTGATAAGGCTTAGATGTGTGAATTGACTGACCGGTTCATCATCGGTTGGACTGTCCGAAAAGGCTTGTGTGAAACCTTGATTGGGAAACGCATCATGCACGACTTGATAATCCATATATTTCGACTGACCTTTGGTTAAATGATCGTAGAACTGTAAAAACATGATCGTCAAACTAAAGACCGCACTGCCTTCGATTTTAATCGCGACATCTTTCCAATGTCCAAAGGGACTCACACGATTGATGTATTCATCCGCGAGATTGATACCACCCATGAAACCGATCTTACCATCAATGACCGCAATCTTACGGTGATCACGATTGTTCATATAGATGGCTAAAATTGGACGCATCGGATTGAAGGCATGACAATCAATGCCTAATCCACGACATTTCTCTAAGAAATCAAAGGGTAGACTCTTACAGCCAGCATCATCATAAATCAAACGAACATCCACACCCTGCTTCACCTTTTCAATAAGGATTGCCTTGATGGTGTTCCAAACATAACCTTCCTTGATGATGAAATACTCAAGAAAAATAAACTTACTGGCCGATTTGAGCGCTTCTACCAAAGCCTCAAATTTCTCTTCACCACTGGAGAGATACGTTACCTTGGTATCGTTATAAACTGGGAAACCTGTATTATCAAAGAGATAACGCGCTTGACGTAGATAATCCTTATCACGAATCTGAGCCATGACCAATGGATCTTGTTCAAGAACGGCATAACCATGATTCAATTCCTTGACACTTGTTCGAATATCTTTAGGAACCTTTCGACCCCCAAACATCAAATAGGTCACACCCCCTACAGCAGGCACACCTAAAATGAAAACGATCCAAGCGATTTTGTATGATGGATTATCATTTTTATTGATGATGTAGATGACAAGCAGAACATTCAAAGCTTGTAAAATGAAATAGAATTCTGTCCATTGAACACTCATTCGAAAAATCAGCGCATAAATAATGCCAAGTTGTAATAGAATCAAGGCACTTACACTGATTGGTTTTTTGATTAAGAATTCAATGATTTTCTTCATGTTTAGATCCTAAATTGTTCTTCTATGTGTAGATGGATACCATTCAATTGGTCTAAAACGAGAGCGATCCGCTCTTTCTCCAACAAGGTTGTTGGTCGATGAGCATCAAAACTATAAATACATTTTACATTATATTTGGCAACCTCTTGCCAGAAAGAAGGAAATGGATACGGATAAACTTCTAAATCACCATAAAGCTTTTTGCCATAACGCAATCCATTCAGATTGATTTCCAAAGGAATGTGGTTCTTTTCAGCTGCTTCCGCAATGATGCGTGCGGCTTGAGCACATGCATCAGACCAGCGATTGCGACCAAGCATAAAGTAATCGGGATGTGCGATGAACGACACCAAACCACTCTCCATCGCTGCTTTGACTTGATTGGCATAGATGATCACGTCCTCATCATCCGCATAAAGATCATATGAATAGGCATCCAGCGTTTTATTGTGTTGACCACAGATCAAGTAGTCACAACGCTTCAATAAGGATTGATAATAATCCTTATATTCTGGAAAATATTCCAATTCAAACCCTACTTTGATTTCGATCTTATCCGCATACTTTGCTTTTAGAGCATTGATGCTTTCTAAATAACCTTCCATCTGTGCATAGTCCATCCGCTCACTGGGATGATGAACTTCTTTAAAAGGTACATGATCACTGAAACCTAATACCTTGAATCCCGCTTCAATGGCGGCTTTGACGTATTGTTCATCTTCACCTAAGGCATGCCCACAACGATCGGTATGGGTGTGATAGTTATAGTCCACTTGTTTCACCTCGATTGTATTTCAAGACCATATCAATGGCCTCTGCGACTGTTTTCACGACATAATGACTGCTTTCTTTGACAATGTCATCCGAATGACGCATGGCGAAACTGAAAGGTGTCGCCTGCAACATCGTGATATCGTTCATGGAATCCCCGATGCATGCGACTTCGGTGGGCTTATACCCCTTGAGATCCATCAACTCCAATAAAGCTTGACCCTTGGAGATGTTCTTAGGCATCAGCTCGATGTTTTCAGGACCTGAATAGATGACATCAAAACGATCCCCGAAACGTTCTTCAAAGAAATTCAATAAGATATCACGGGACTCAATCGATTTCACTAAGCCCACCAATTTATTAAAAGGACGTTTTGTCGTGTCTTTGACCCACTCCGAAAGAGGTTGATCGCTCATGTATTTGAACACACCTTCCAAATGCAATTGATAAAAACGATCATACGGTTCACGATCCACATATTGGAACACATGATCACCGTTGGAATTGATTCCCAAAAAATTGACCTCAACCGGCGCATCTTCCAGTGCCTTTAATACATCAATGGTATCTTGCAAGGTCAAGCCATGATCACACAAAACTTCATCATCGATCACCACGTTACAACCATTCATTCCAATCGCATCCACTTGAAAACCAAACTCTTCTTCAAGATGTAAACGGTAGAAATGATCGCGACCACTGGCCATCATAAAACGAACACCAGACGCATGAAGCTTCAAGACCGCTTCACGATTCTCCAATGTGATGCCTCGTCCATGCGGCTCAGCTTCATTGTATAAAAGCGTCCCATCCATATCACTGACAAATAATTTAATCATACGTTCCTCTTTCTAATCCAATTCCTTCGTAAAAATCGCCTTCTCACGATCGCCTTGCCAATAAAGCACATGGTCCCTTGGAACGGTGACGATCTTCTCAAATTTACAACCCGCCAACTCACAGCTTCGATACGAAGCGATATTATCGGTGTTGCATGTGACAATCACTCGTTTCATCTTGAAAAATTTAGCTTGCTTGAAAAGCAATTTCGTTGCTTTAGCCGCATAGTGATGCCCACGATAAGGCACATAAATGGTATACCCAATATGACCAGCAAGATCCAAAGTCACTGTCTCTCCAATGCGCAAATCACAGCGACCAACGATACGATTCGTATCATTGACAATCACATCATAAATATAGGACATTCCCCAGCCTTGTGGTTCATGGTCCTTGTATTTACTCACATATTTTAAGTGGATCTCGCCATCATCGAGAATGGGGCTCTTGCGGAAAAACATAATTTACCTACTTTCATTATAACAAAAAAAACTAAGGAGCGAAGCTTAGCTTCCACTTGCTCCATAGTTGCTTAAGACACGTGCGGATGGATCGGAGACCTGTTTCCCGACCCAATCCAAGTTCGGCATCCAGTAGCTCGTTATCCAATGACTTTGGCCTGGATAGAAATTCTCAAAGATGGATCGATAGAGATAGGCTTCCTTTGTTTGAGGTGTGTTGAACGGATATGACAATGACGCAAGTTTAAGCTCTTCATCACTTATGGTTTGTGAAGCGTATTCTTTCAATTGATCCACCATCGAGTGTCCAACCGCATCTGAAAACGCAGCCTTCTCACGCCACAAAATCGCATCGGGTATGAGTTGATCCATTTCAAAGGCTTTTCGTAACAGATATTTACCCTTACCTGTTGTGTTCATTTTCATTGTAGGCTCAATGGACATCACAGCGCGTACAAATGCCAGATCACCAAAAGGGACACGTGCTTCTAAAGACCAAGCTGCAATGCAACGATCCGCACGTAACACATCGTATTGATAGAGCTCGCGCATCCGTTTTTTGCTTTCTTCCTGGAAAGCCATCGCATCTGGGGCAAAATCCGTATATTTGTAGCCAAAGAGCTCATCACTTATTTCGCCTGTCAAAATCACTTTGATATCTGTTTTTTCTTTAATATACTTCGCAAGTAGATACATGCCTAAAGATGCGCGTACCGTGGTGATGTCATAACTCTCTAAATGGTAGATAACATACGGGAGTGCTTCTAAAACGTCTTTGAATGTCATTTTGACTTCATGATGGATACTTCCAATGTGATCCGCAACTTGACGCGCATACTTCAAATCAATCGCATCATATTCCATCCCAATCGCAAACGTTACAATGGGTTCTTTAGAATATTTCGCACCGATTGCCGCAACTAAGGATGAATCCAATCCTCCACTCAAAAGATAACCGATCGGCACATCACTCATCATCCGTTTCTTGACGCCTTCTATCAATTTATGTTTAATCTTAGCTAAGGCCAAGCTCATGTCCGTTATCGTATAACTTGTATAGCTCACATCTGTATACGTAATCCATTCACCATCATAGTAAAGTGTACCAATGGGGAAGGGTTCAATGTGATCACAAATATCTTTCAATGCCTTTGCTTCTGAAGCGAACGCAATCGTTCCATTTAATTTAAGATAACCATAAAACAAGGGACGTATTCCAATGGGATCACGACCAGCAACAATAATATTCTTTACCTTATCCAATAAAACAAAAGCAAACTCCGCATCTAAATACGGACCCATTCCACGTCCTTTGTCTAAGTAGAGTGGTAATAAGACTTCACAATCTGAATGTGAAACATAGTTATAATCAACATACACATCTTTAAGCTTGGTTTCGTTATAAATCTCACCATTGCACATCAAGACAAGTTCATCCGTTTCAAACGGTTGCATGCCCTTTTCACTTAGATCCATGATGGCTAAACGATGAAACCCAAACCAAGCCTCGGCAGTCTTATGCACGATGGCTTGATCGGGACCACGATGACCCAAACGTTCAAACCCTTCCATAAACTTCAATTCATCCAATCGACGATCGCAAAACATTAATCCGCACATAGGGGGCCTCCATATAAAAACAGTCTCCATCCACTAGGGACGAAGACTGTTTGCTCCGCGGTACCACCCTTTTTACCAATAAGGTCACTTTTTCAGGTTCTAACAAACCCTATTCCGTTAACGGTGAAATCCGGCACATCCTACTTGGTTCAGACTGCAACTCAAAGGTGTTACACATTCAAGGTTCCGATCGGACTTTCACCTTCACCGACTCGCTCAACGGATGACTTCAATGCACCTATCCTTATCAAAGTTTTTTACATCATAAATCAAGAATGTAAATTTGTAAAGTGTTTTCTGTAAATTAATGTAAATCAACTTTAATGTAAATCACTTAAACTTCACTATTTAAAATAGATTAAACTACTATATCCGAGTCTTTTGGAGCGAAGCGTTTATGGATTAAAGCAAACACAATCGCAGACACGGGCACACTCAATAACAATCCCCAGAAACCAAACAATTGACTGCCTACCGTTACCGCAATGAACACATAAACACCGGGTAAACCGACGGATTGACCCACAATCTTAGGTTGTAAGAGATTCGCATCGATCTGTTGAATGACCATGACGAGAATGATAAACGGTAATAAGGCATTGGGTTCCACAACCGCGATTAAGATCGCACTCAAGATTGCCCCAATCCACGCCCCAAATACCGGAATCAAATTGGTAACCATTTGTAGAAAAGCAACCAACATCGCACTTGGAATTCCCATTACGGATAAACTGACAAAAAACAGAGCCCCAACAAGCAACGCATCCAACAATGTCCCTCTGATGTATCGCGACATCACATCTTTCGCAATCGTGAATGTCGAAGTGATTTGTTCTTTAGCCTCTAACGGCAACGCATGATCAAGCGTCCACTGAAAGGGTTTGATCACATCTTTTGGATCAATGATCAGGTAGAGTGCAAAAATCAAAGTGATCGTAAAACGATAGATACCGGACGTGATTCCGGATAGATTCGCAAAGAACGCCATCACCAAATTTTGTATAAAACCCGTAACTTCATTTAAGATATCTGCCCAACTAAACGATTTGAGCATTTCAGCCCAAGTATAGGATTTTGATAAAGATTCAAATGTCTGTTCGACTTGATCAATAAATCCAGGCAATCTTATCCCAATCACTTCAGCACTGTGGACGAGCTCAGGCACAACAAAGAATGCTAAACCTGTAATCAATACACCCACACTCATTAACATAAGCAATAAGGCCAATGTCGAATTGATCGCATCAAATTTCTTATTGTTTGTTTTGATGGCCATTTTAAGGTGTCGATAAAACCATTGATAGGCCGGGTATAGAAGATATGCAAGCGCAGCCCCAAAGATAAAGGGTGAAACTAATCGCCAAATAAACGCTAAAGTAGATAGCACGATATCAAAATTAACCAAAGCTTGATATAAAACTAAAGTAAACACAATCAACGCCAATAACATTTTAAACAACGATTTACTCATAGTTACACTCCGTGATGAGTTTATCCTATCATATTTGATTGAAGATTAAACAAATAAAAAGAGCCGATTTCTCGACTCTAGTTGGGCAATGATTTTAAATTGTTTAAGCTTCGCCTTGTTCTTCTTCGTACTTCTTCTTATCCCAAGTCATGATGAATGGGTAATAGATTAAACCAGTAACGACGAAGTTAACGACTTGAAGCAATACAACACGCACGTCACCACCACCGATGTAGAAACCGGATAGGATCGCAGGCATTGTCCAAGGAGCAACTAAACCAGGTAGACGTCC